>JBATDM010000060.1:0-60915 GCA_049663465.1 Pyrinomonadaceae bacterium | reverse complement strand
GATATCGATGCGGGAGGCGGTGGCACGATTGTCAGAACCGGGAGCGATAGCGACTGGGTTCCCGGACGACGGGCAGAAGAGCCCAGTCGCTACCGCCCCCGGTTCCGACCTGAGCGATGCCGAGCTTCTGGAAAAGTTCGAGAATCAGGTCGAACAGACTTTGATCCAACCAACCTTCATCGTCGATTACCCAAAATCTATCTCACCGCTATCGAAGGCATCGCCCGCCAACCCTGCGATCGCTGAACGGTTCGAGCTGTTTATCGGCGGCTTCGAGCGAGCCAACGGTTTTTCGGAGCTAAACGATCCAAAAGAGCAGTACGACCGGTTCGTCGACCAGATGAAAGTCCGCGAATCCGGCGATGCGGAAGCGATGATCATGGACGAAGACTATATAAAAGCTCTGTCTTATGGAATGCCGCCCGCCGCAGGCATCGGCATCGGCATCGACCGTATCGTTATGCTGCTGACAAATCAACACTCCATCCGCGACGTCATCCTGTTCCCTCATATGCGGCCCGAGCCCAGAGTAGTGGATACGGCTGAGGCGCAAGACGATCAAGTTCTTCATGGCGATGTGGTCGTGGCGGACATTGCCAATGCGACAGAAACGCAGGAAATAGGGGATGCAGATTCGGAATAGCATGTCGCCAAAGGTGACCAACATTAAAGCCTAGGGTGGAGCCGATAGGCGGAACCCTAGGTACAAGTTGCGACATCAATTGCTCCCTGAAGGGGAGCAACATCAACGCCGCCGTGTTCGTCTCCTTCAGAGACGAGAACGTTTTTGACCGCTTTCCTAGGGTTCCATTCGCTTCGCTCGTTGCACCCTAGGCTTTATTGTTTGTCGCCCTTGGCGACCTTTCTGACGGCACGATGCGCGTATTCCTTTACACAACCCTAGCTCTCATCGCTTTCGCATTCAATTCGATTCTTTGTCGGCTCGCTCTGCGGGGCGAGGAGATCGATGCGGCGAGCTTTACGGCGATCCGCCTCGTTTCCGGTGCGGTGATGTTGGCGGTGATAAGTCTTGTTTGCAGAAGCCCGCGCGTAATCAAGTGCGGTACATCCAGCTTGAGTGTTTCGCCTTTGCTTACGCGCGGGCTTCTGCATTGGGGGACTTGGGCGTCGGCCTTTTTTCTGTTTGCGTATGCGGTGTGTTTTTCGTTTGCCTATCTGGGTCTGAGTACGGGAACGGGGGCACTGATACTTTTCGGGTCGGTGCAGATGACGATGATCTCGATCGCGATCTTTCGCGGTGAGCGAATGTCTGCGATCGAATGGCTCGGCGTGATCGCGGCGGCGGGCGGACTCGTTTATCTTCTCTTACCCGGTGTCACCGCGCCTCCATTGAACAGCGCGTTGCTGATGATCGTCGCCGGAATGGCGTGGGGGCTTTACACGTTGCGGGGTCGCGGAAGCGGTGATCCGCTGGCGGACACGACGGGGAACTTTATCCGAGCGGTGCCGATGATCGCGGTCGTAACACTGCTATTTCTCCCAAATCTTCACATCTCAGGCCGTGGCGTCCTGCTCGCAGTCCTTTCCGGAGCGGTCGCGTCCGGCGTCGGCTACACGATCTGGTACGCGGCCCTCAAACACCACACCGCAACACGTGCCGCCGTCCTGCAGCTTCCGGTGCCGGTGCTGACGGCGGTATTGGGAATAATTCTAATTGGTGAGGCCGCCACCGCAAGACTGTGGATGGCGTCGGCGGTGATACTCGGCGGGCTGGCGATGACGATCTGGGCCAAGAAGACTAGGAAGCTTTAACGCAAAGACGCGAAGGAGCAAAGACGCAAAAGAACTAGAACGCAAATCCCTATTTGACCCGCTCAGCGTATATTTCCCTGACATTCCTGCCTTTGCGTCTTTGCTACTTGGCGTCTTTGCGTTGAAAAATCCTATTTCACCGCATTCTCGACCGCTGCTTTTAGTTCCGGATATTTAAACTCAAACCCCGCATCGGTCAGACGTTTGGGGATCACCTTTGTGCTCGCCAAGAGCAGAGCATCGCCCATTTCGCCGAAGACCATTGAGACGGCGAATTCCGGGAGCGGGAGGAATGTTGGGCGGTACAGGACCTCGCCGAGCGTTTTGGTGAATTCCTCGTTCGTCACCGGATTTGGGCTGACGGAATTGACGGCGCCGCGGAGGTTTTCGTTTTCGATGGCGTAGTTTATGGCGGCGATGTGGTCGTCCATCGAGATCCAGCTCATCCATTGTTTGCCGCTGCCGACGACACCGCCGACGCCGAGTTTGAAGGGCGTGAGCATCGTGCCGAGAGCCCCGCCGTCTTTGGTCAAGACAATCCCGGTGCGGAGCAGAACGGTGCGAATACCGGCATCCTCGGCACGGCGCGATTCGGCTTCCCAGGCTTTTGAGACATCGGCGAGAAAGTTATCGCCGGCGGCGGATGATTCCGTGACCTCTTCGTCGCCGCGTTCGCCGTAAAAGCCGATGGCGGATGAGGAAACGAAAACCTTTGGCCGGTCTTTGAGCTTGGAAATGGCGTCAACCACGTTTCGCGTACCCAAAACGCGGCTGTCACGGATCGCTTTTTTCTTATCCTCGGTCCAACGCAGACCGCTGACGCTCTCGCCAGCGAGGTGAACGACGGCGTCGAGGCCTTCGAGTTTTTCCGGGTCGGTGAAACCTTCCTCGACCGTCCATTGAATGTGCTTTTCATCCTTAGGCTCGCTGCGCGACGCGAGAAGCATGTCGTAACCCTTTTCCGCGAACGACTTTTGCAATTGCGTACCGACGAGTCCGCTCGCACCGGTGATCAAAACTTTCATAAGAAATATTTAACCATAGTCAGTACCACCTGCGGTAGCGGGTGGATTAACGCGGTGCGTTCCAACATATTCAGCACAAATCGAGACTTTAACCGCCCGCTACCGCAGGCGGTTCTGACTTCGGAGGTCTTTCATTACAAAATCGGCCATCATGTTCATCTCGCGTTCGGAGAACTGTCCGCGAAAGGGAACCATGCCGTTTCCGCCGTCGGCGATGTGTTTGTAGATCTCGTCGTGGGTCTTGTATTTGTGCTCGCCGTCGCGGATGTTTGGGATGACGCGGCCGTCGTCGAGCGTTTTGCCCTCTCCCTCGGGCCCGTGACAGATCGCACAGTTCTGGCGAAACAAACTCGCCTCATACGCCTTGCTGTCGGTGATGGAATAACGCTGATTCTGCGTAGAAAAGCAGTTTGCGGCGGCGAAAATAGCGAAAACAACAATTATTACTAGCTTTAGCTTGCCCACGATAAGGCTATTTTACTACCAGAACTCAAAATTGTGTTGCTGGAAAAGCAATTTCCAGTGGTGGAAATGGTGTTTCCAGAGCCAGATGCAATGTTTCCGGAGCCAGATGCAACGTTTCCAGAGCCAGATGCAACGTTTCC
Organism: Pyrinomonadaceae bacterium; assembly: GCA_049663465.1. Lineage (GTDB taxonomy): Bacteria > Acidobacteriota > Blastocatellia > Pyrinomonadales > Pyrinomonadaceae > OLB17. Next base: position 57,512 of record JBATDM010000060.1, on the reverse strand, counting down.
AGAGTCAGATGCAACGTTTCCAGAGCCAGATGCAACGTTTCCGGAGCCAGATGCAACGTTTCCGGTGGTGGGAACGGAGTTTCTTGAGATAGAACGCCCGCAAAATCGGCCGTCTAGCTGACTTCTTCCTTCAATGCTCGTTTGAATATCTTTCCCGTGTTGCCGATCGGCAGGGAATCGCGGAATTCGACGTGGCGTGGGTATTTATTGGCGGCGATCTGGTCTTTGCACCAGGCGATGAAGTCAGTTTCGGTGACTTCCGCACCTTGTTTTAGGACGACAAATGCCTTTACTTCTTCGCCGAGGCGTTCGTCCGCGATGCCAATGACGGCGCAGAGCGAGACGGCGGGATGCGTGATGATAACTTCCTCGAGCTGGCGCGGATAAACGTTGTAGCCGCCGCGAATTATCATGTCTTTCTTGCGGTCGACGATCGAGATGTAGCCTTCTTCGTCCTGGATCCCGATGTCGCCCGTATGAAACCAGCCGTTGCGAAAGGCTTCGGCGGTCTCCAGGGGACGTTTGTAGTAGCCTTTCATCACATTTGTGCCGCGAATGACGATCTCGCCACGCTCGCCGCGAGGGACCTCGTTGTCGTCGTCGTCAAAACAGCGGACATCGACCCCAAATATCGGCTGCCCGACCGTGCCGGGCTTTGAAGGCATCGCGAAGTGATTAAATGTCGCGAGCGGCGATGTCTCAGACAGGCCGTAGCCCTCCATCACACGTACATTAAATCGCTCCTGAAATTCGCGCATCACCTCTACCGGCATCGGTGCACCGCCCGACGAACAAACTTTCATATTGTCCGCGATATGGCTGATGTCGTAGCCGTTCTCGTCGACGTATTTGAGCAGCGTCCAATACATCGCGGGCACGCCGACCCAGAAATTCACCTTTTCCGCGACCATCGTGTCGAGCGTCGCCTTTGGCTCAAACCGGGGTAAGAGCACGACGCGGTTGCCGCCGTAAAGCTGCGTGTTCATTTGCACGGTCTGGCCCGTCGTGTGAAAGAGCGGCAGCGTGATCAGACACGTTTTCTGCTCGCCGTCGGTGAGGTCGAGCATCGGCAGATGGATGCTGTATGTGGTGACGGAATTTGACCAGATGTTTAGGTGCGTCAACTCGGCGCCTTTTGGCTGTCCGGTGGTTCCAGAGGTGTAGAGGATCGCACAATTGTCGTTAGGGCTCGTCGGAAATATCTCAAATTCCTCAGATTTATCAAAGCTGATCTGCGTCAATGTTTTGTGTTCCGGAATCGGCGACTGGCCCATGAGGTCAGCGGTCAGGACGACGAGGTGTTCGCACGTTTCGACCTTGTCGAACGCTTCTTTGGTTGCCTGAAGCATCGGCAGCTCGGCCGTTCCCTCAAAAACGAACACCGCTTTGGCGTCAGAATCACGGAGATGGTATTCGATCTCGCCGGCCTTAAACAAAACGCACAGCGGAACGACCGCCGCACCGGTTTTTATGATCCCGTAATAGACGACGGGGAAATACGGCACGTTGACGCAGTTCAGAGCGACGTTGTCGCCGTGGCCGATGCCCATCTCGGTGAGGGCGTTGGCGACACGGTTCGACAGTTTGTCGAGTTCGCTATAGGTCATGCGTACCTTATCCCAGACGATCGCCTCGTTGTCGGGCGAAAGCCGCGCGTGATGCGAGACGATAGACGCGAGATTTAAAGTAGTGGCAGCACTTTGCATGAGTTTATCGAGACTAAAGGGTTTGGACGATTCTAATTAAACCGCACGCCTGGTGTCAAAATTGATCTTCTCGGTGGAAGTGGTCGGCTCGCCGATGCGTTGGATCGAATGAACCTTGAATTCGTCGCGTTGATCGGGAAAATCCGTGCGGAAGTGTCCGCCCCGCGACTCTTCGCGCCAAAGAGCGGCATTGGCGACAAGCTGAGCTAGCGTGACGAAGTTGCGTGACGACAGGCTCAAGTTGCTGCCGGCGATCTGGTCAAATTCTTTGATCGCTCTGACAAGGGCCGAACTTTCGCGAATGATGCCGACGCGGTCCCACATGATCTTCTTTACGCGCTTTTTGACGGCAGTCGAGATCTTGACTGCTGATTGCAAATTCCGGTTGCCGACTCCCGGCGTTTCCAATTTGAAATTTGAAAATTGAAATTTGATATTGTCTTGCGCCGCTGCCGTGCCAGCACGTGCCCCAAAGACGAGGCCCTCAAGTAGCGAATTCGAAGCAAGGCGATTCGCCCCGTGAACGCCTGTACACGTGACCTCACCGGCCGCATAAAGCCCGGGAAGAGTCGTTCGGCCCCACAGGTCGGTCCGGACGCCGCCCATGCAGTAGTGCGACGCGGGCGAGACGGGGAGCAGGTTCTTTGCGATGTCGAGGCCGTAGAATTTGCAGGTTTGATGAATTTTGGGGAAACGTTCCTTGAGAAACTTTGCGCCAAGCGCGGTCATATCGAGAAATACGGTGCGAGTTCCGGTTCTGAGCATCTCGGCGACGATCGAGCGCGAGACGATATCACGCGGAGCAAGCTCGGCACGCTCGTCGTAGTTCGGCATAAACCTTTCGCCGTATTTGTTTTTGAGAATTCCACCTTCGCCCCGCATCGCTTCGGAGAGGAGAAATCTTGGCGCATTTTCGAGGCTCAACGCTGTCGGGTGGAACTGGACGAATTCCATATCGGCAAGCTCTGCCCCGGCGAAATATGCCATCGCCATTCCATCACCAGTTGCGACCTTTGGGTTGGTCGTATGCAGATAAAGCTGTCCCGCACCACCCGTGCACATGATCACCGCGTTCGCGTATATCTCTCGCGGAGCCCGCAGGATCGGATCTAGGAAACGTACACCGACGCAGCGGCCGTCGTGGACGATCAGGCCCTCTGTATTGGCGAATGGGGTGAGATTTATCGTCTTTTCGCGTCCCGCACGGGCGATCAACGCACGGACGAACTCGGCACCGGTCGAGTCGCCGTGGGCGTGCAAAATGCGTCGTCGCGAATGTGCGGCTTCCTGAGTAAAAACGAGCTTGCCGCCTTCGCGGTCAAACTCGGTTCCCCAATCGATGAGTTGTTTGATGTATTTTGTGCCTTCGGTAACGAGCGTTTCGACAGCCCTTTCGTCGCAGAGACCGGCACCCGCGACAAGTGTGTCGCCTTCGTGCAGTTCGGCGTTATCATCATCCGAAAGCACCACCGCGACACCGCCCTGTGCATATTCCGTATTCGACTCGCTCGCCTTGTCCTTTGTCAGCACGGTCACAGCGGCGCCCGTCGAGGCAAGCTCGATCGACGCCCTAAGTCCCGCGACGCCGCTGCCGATGACGATAAAGTCTGTTCTGAGGGACATTAACAAGACTTTATCAAAAGTGGGCCGCTAATTAACAGTTGTCATCATTGGATACAAATAGCGGCTGCTCCAATGGCATTGGGCAAAAAAAGAAAAAGCACTTTGGAGAGTTACATGCGTAATCCGCCAAAGTGCCTAAGTTTTCTCAACGAAGATCCGTGACTAGGACGGAATCTTCAATTCCTGTCCCGGATAGATCTTGTCGGGGTGATTTAGAATGTCGCGGTTGTGGTCCCAGATGGCTTTCCATTGGATGCCGTATTTGCCCGCGATCTTGCTGAGGCTGTCGCCTGAGACGACGGTGTATGTGTTGGCGCCGCCGCCAGCCGCGTCGCCGGTGGTGATATTTAGAATAAGGTCGCCCGACTGAAAATCAGGGTCGAGACGTTCGTACTCCGCCCAAAGGTCTGCCTTAGCGTCTGAGCTAGGGGCCGTGCCGTCGATGTGCAAAACTCCATCGCCTTCGCTCAATTCATAGGCCGTGCCGTTAGCATTCGCCATTTCGAGCAGCGATACATATTTTTCTTGTACTGACATATTTTCTCCTGTCTCGCCTATTTATTAAGATTGTTGATGACCTTCTTTGGCTTGGCCTCATTGGCGACCATCATCACTTCAGGAACCTTGGCCTTGTCGACCGTACCGCTCAGGGTTACCTCGCCATCGGCTGCGGTTACCGTCACGCTGTCAATTCCTTTCTTTTTGAGACCCTCGTTGATCGTGCCCTCAAGCATCTTGTCCGGTGATGGCGGTGGTGGTGGTGGTGGTGGTTTGATCGTCAGGCTGTTGGTGACAGACTTGACGCCTTCGACGGCCTTGACCGTATCCTCAGCCTTCTTCTTGACCGCAGCATCCGCAACTTCGCCGCTGAGCGTAGCAACCCCGTCTTTGACCGAAACGGTCGCGCCCACGACCTTGTCAGCGGTAAGCTTGTCTGTCGCCGCTTTCTGTAGATCGGCGTCGCTTTTGCCGCATGCACTCATAAACAGAGCTACGGCTAACATTAGAACTGTAAAAACTTTAACTTTCATTTTTCCTCCCGAAAAATTCTAATTAATATTTGATCTATTATCGCCAAAACCCCGTGTTTATTCGCGATACTAAGCAAAACGGCAAGCCAAACATAAAGGCACGCCTCGATTTATTTAGTGATACAAGTTTGATTGAAACCGGCGAGATGCGCAACTGGAAACTCAGGATTTTAAGAAAAAATTTCATCAGCGATCCGCTCGGCGACATCGAACGACGTGAAGTCTGCTCGTACGATAAAATGCCAATCGGCAAGACAATAGACTCTTTGACGGTCTTCGAAGAGCTTGAACGCTTGCTCCTTATCGCGAGCCAACGGTCGGTCTTTTCTGGAGAATGAGATGTTTAACCAGCAATGTTCAAAAGTCGATTCGAGCCATACGCTGGTGTAGCCGTGCTGTTTGAGAAGCTCCCGGTTCGCCGCTGTGATCCACGTGCCGCCGCCAAGCGACAGAATGCGCGAATCGGTTTCATCGAGCACCATTTCGAGGTATTTGGTCTCGAGTATGCGATATTTTTCGATCCCGTCAGAGTCAATGATCTCGGCGATATTGCGGTCCTCTTTTCCTTCGATGTAGTGGTCGAGGTCGATCCGGCGCGACTTGATCAGACGCGCCAGGTGGCGTGCGACGCTGGATTTACCAACGCCCATAAAACCGGTCAATGCTATGCGGGTGTCTTTATTCAACAGGTTCTACCTTACGACGGTGGACAGTGTTTCGAAAAATGCTGGAAACGAAACGGCGGCACTTTCGGCGCCTTCGATCTCGGTTTCGCCGTCTGCCAAAAGGCCTGCGACTGCAAAAGCCATTGCTATCCGGTGGTCGCCGTAGGATTCAATCGACGCTCCTGTCAGTGCTGATCTCTCGACGCGAAATCCATCGTCAAACTCTGTAACTGCCGCCCCCATCCGCCTCAGATTCTCAACGATCGCCGAGATGCGATCTGATTCTTTGACACGCAGTTCGGCTGCGTCGCGCACCTCAAGCCCGGTTTCCAACTGCGTCCCGAAAACAGCAAGGATCGGCACTTCGTCTATCAGATTTGCTATTGTTCTTCCGCTGATAACGGACGTCTCGGCACGATCTGAAGACAACCTACCCGTGACACGAATATCGCCGACAGGTTCGTTACAACGCTCACGCTCATTAGACAGGCTAATTGCGGCCCCCAATTGTTGCAAGACATCGATTCCCGCCCGTCGCGACGAGTTTAGGCCGACGTTTGGCATCGTGATCTCAGAATCTGCAAGGCAAGCCGCAGCAACCATAAAGAAAGCCGCTGCGGAGATGTCTGCCGGGATATGCAGATCGCGAGCGGTAAGCTCGGCGTCACCGGAAATGGTGATCGATGTCCCGTTCTCGTCCTCGTGATTTCTCACATCGACGTCAAACCAACGCAGCATGCGTTCGGTGTGATCGCGGGTTGGAATGCGTTCCTTTACCGTTGTGTCTCTGTCAGAATAAAGGCCGGCGAGAAGCACGCATGATTTTATCTGGGCCGACGCGACGGGAGGTTGATAGCTAATCCCCCGGAGCGGATATTTCCCGGTGATCTCTAGCGGAGCACAACCCTCGTCCGCTGCGGTCGTTGCCCCCATTTCGGCCAAAGGGTCGATCACTCGCCTCATTGGCCGCCGCGAGAGCGATTCATCGCCAATGAGGGTCGTTTGAAATCCTTGTCCGGCAAGAATCCCAGACAAGAGCCGCATCGTTGTTCCGCTATTGCCGCAGTCGAGTGCGGCGTCGGGCTTTCTAAGGCCGTACTTTCCAACTCCGTTGATAACCACGCTATCGCCGTCATGCGAAATATCGACGCCAAGAGACGCCATGCAGCCGAGCGTCGAAGTGCAGTCGACACTTGTGGCATAGTTCTCAATGCGGGTCACGCCGTTCGCGATGGAGGCTAGCATCGCAGCTCTGTGTGAGATGGATTTGTCGCCGGGCAGACTAATGTTTCCCCGAATATTCTGTGCAGGAAAGACTTTCATTAAAGATATCTTAGACGTAAGGACGCGGGTTTGTCTTGACAGCAACCGCCTTTAACCGATACCTTTACAAAACAAATAACTTATTGTGACAGCTATACGTGAAATACAGTTCCCGAGCCGAATCGAGTCAGTAGAGGATGCTGCGAGTGCGGCTGATGAATTCGCCAAGACGTGCGGGTTCAGCGATGAATGTTGCTATGCTATCGATCTCGCCATCCGCGAATCGGTTGCGAATGCCGTTAAGCACGGAAATAGATTTGACGAGTCAAAGGTTGTTGCTGTGACGTTCGCTGATTCGGAAATGGGGTTTGAGATAACTGTACGGGATTTCGGAACTGGGTTTTTAGTGGACGATATCGCCGATCCGACCGATCCCGAAAATCTGTTGAAATCAAATGGCCGCGGAATTCTGTTCATGAACTCTTTTATGGATGAGATCAAATGGTCAAATCCGGCCGACGGCGGCTTGGAAGTAAAGATGTTGAAGAAGAGATCAGGTGAGACCGTATCAGGCTGACAATGGCCGGACCTTTTTGCCTTTTCACATTTAAATTTTTTCACTTTTGGACTATCATTTGCTTTCGCAATCACTTTTAATGACGAAACGAGGAGAGAAAAATGTCTGATATCACGATTTCTGAGCGCCAGGCGGGCGATGTCACTATTATGGACCTTTCGGGAAAGGTAACCATTGGCGAAGGCAGCGTAGCACTTCGCAGTGCGATCCGTCGTCTTCTGGGCGAAGGTAAAAACAAGATCCTGCTCAATCTGGGCGGGGTCGGCTACATTGATTCGAGCGGCATCGGCGAACTCGTCTCGAGCTTTACGGCAGTTAAGAAAGAGGGCGGCACTCTCAAGCTTTTGAACCTGACCCAAAAGATCCAGGATCTGCTCGCGATCACGAAGCTTCTTACTGTCTTTGACACCTTTGACGACGAAGCAGAAGCTCTGAGCAGCTACAACTAAGCATTGTTCTTATCTGACAGCTACGGGGTAAAGGAAGACATCTGTTTTCCTTTACCTTTTTTTGCGTCAAATTCAGTTTTGGGTTTTAATACATCCTTGCGCCCGGATTATTCATCTTGTTATTCAGTTTTTGTGTCAAGTTTTTATGCGTAGAGCTTTATTTTTTGTACTTGTTCTGTCATTTGTCATCGGAGTGAATGGCCAAGCGGTCCCGGCGGGTTTCGACCTATTGAATTACGGTGTCAGGGTCGAGCCGGACAAGCGATTGATGATGGTGCTCGCAACCCTCGAAATGGCAAATACCAAGAGTGCGGGCGGGGCAGATGAAAAACTGATTAACACGCCGTTGTCCGAAAAGGGACATGTATTCCGGGAACGATTGCTCGCCGACCAAGCGACGATTCCCGAAGATCTAAGACGAAAGATCACTACTTTTGTTCTTCAGTACAAGAGAAGGAACCCGACCCGAACGGATGCTGAGATCGTGGCACCGTTCGTTTCGATGGCATACGCTCTAACGCCGGTGCCCGAACTTTCCGACCCCGTAATTACCAACGATCTGCCGGGTAGCCTGCTCGATGTTCTTGATTTTGCGCCGCTGGTCCGTGAGATGTATCGGCGTACACCTATCGGCTCAAATCTCGATGATTACGTAAAGGTATATATTGCCGAGTCGGATACCGTCTTGCGTGTTTCTGCTCGCGACATGGTCAAGGAAATGCTTGATTATCTTCATACGCGGCCTCGGCTCACATTTACCGAGCGTGTGAAGATCGAAACGCAGAAGGGGAAGAGCAAGAGCACAACAATAAGCCAAACGGAACTTCGAGAGCACGAACGCAGATTCTTTCTGGTGCCGGAAAAGCTTGCGGCAAAGGGCAACATCATTTTTCTGAACATTCGCGACGACTATTATGTGATCGTCCCGCCGGACACAAATCTGAGTTTTTCGGAGGCTCGCCGGGCGTTTCTTCGGTTTGTGATCGACCCGCTGATCTTGAGAAATTCGAATGAGATCGCGGGCATGCGCGATTGGGCAAAGCCTCTTCTCGATGAAATGCGAAAGAGTGATCGCGGTATGTCGATCGACCCTTATTTGGCGATCAACCGTTCGCTCGTTGCAGCGATCGATGTTCGGCAAACCGAATATTCGCAGGTCAGGAATGCGACTGAGCAGGCTCGGTTGCGCATCGAGAGACTTAAGACGGACACGGAAAAACTTGCGGTTTCTAAGGAACTCGAAAAATTCAAACAGGCACTTTCCGACGAATCGACACTGCGGCTTTATGAGGACTATCAAACAGGAGCAGTTTTGTCGTTCTATTTTGCCCAACAGCTTAAAGGGATCGAGGATTCGGGTTTTGATATCGCATCGTCTTTGCGTGAAATGATCGCGTCGTTTGATGGCCTGAAAGAGACGGAACGTATAGCATCAACCGCCGAAGCCCGAACGCGTGCTCTCGTCGCCCGCGAAGAGCGTAAGAAAAACCCGGAAAACAGTGCCCTTGTCGTCGAAAATCCCGTGACGACGCGTCTGCTGGAAATTCAGAAAACCATCGAGGCGAAAGATTACGCAAAGGCGACCACTGACCTGAAGCAGCTCCTTATCGAAAGCCCATCTGAGCCGAGGATCTACTACAACATCGGCCGCGTAGCCGGGCTTTCGGCGGTCGGTATTACCGATCCTGAGGATCAGGCGGCAAGGCTGCTCGAAGCCAAGACGGCCTACAGCAATGTCATTCGAACGGCAAAACCAACCACAGATCGGGCATTACTTTCGCTGACGTATGTTGCTCTCGGGCGCATCTATGAGTTTGAGAATCAAGACGATTACGCGATCAAACTCTACGATAAGGCCATCGAACTCGGCGAAATGATCGGCGGCGGCCACAGCGAGGCGATGGCGGCGAAGGCCCGCCTGATCAAACAGCCATAGAACCGATTCTACAAATCAGCAAATCTCTGCTACCGTCTATCTAATGTCTAATAAAGACTTTAGAAGCGGATACGCCGCGTTTATTGGCCGGCCGAATGCGGGAAAATCCACGCTGCTTAACCGCCTGGTTGGCGAAAAGATCGCTGCCGTCTCAAATAAGCCGCAAACTACGCGCCATCGTATCGAGGGAATTGTGACCCGCGAAGATGGGCAGATAGTGTTCGTCGATACACCGGGCGTTCACAAGCCGGGGTATTTGCTTAATCGCCGGATGATGGCGGCGGTTCACGACGCCATTATGTCGGTCGATGTTCTCGTGCTGATGCGCGACGCCGCCGTCTCGACGGGCAACGGCGACAGATTTGTGCTCGAACTCGTCAAAAATGCAGCAAAGCCCGCGATCCTTGTTCTAAACAAAACCGACAAACTCCGTGAGAAGGGAACTTTGCTGCCGCTGATCGAGAGTTATGCGAACGAGTTCGATTTCGCCGAGATAGTGCCTATCTCCGCACTCAAGGGCGATGCTGTCGATAATTTGCTCGGACAGATCGTCAAACATCTTCCCGTGGGCGAACCTATATTCACTGACGACGAGATGACCGACCAGCCGGTCCGCAGCATTGTCGCGGAGATGGTTCGCGAGAAAATATTGATGTCCACGGGCGACGAAATCCCGTATGTCACGGCCGTCGTTACAGAGGTATTTGACGAGTCCGATCCGACGCTTACGACGATTTTCTGTGCCATCTATGTCGAAAGGTCGTCACAAAAAAAGATCGTCATCGGCAAGGGAGGCTCGCGGCTCAAGGATGTTGGATCGAGGGCACGTCACGATATCGAACACCTCATCGGCAAAAAGGTATTTCTCAAGCTCTTTGTAAAAGTTGTTGAAGACTGGCGTAACCGCGAACGCAATCTCGACGATATTGGGGTGCGGGAATGACCGGGACAAAAAAGCGAGAGTGGTATGCAGTTGATGTTCTTGTAGATCCCGAGGCGTGTGAGGCGGTTGAGTCTGCATTCAACGTTCTTGGAGCGCTTGGGACCGAGATCAACAGCCTGCGAAAGAAGCAGGATGAACCGCTAGTAGTAACCGCCTTTTTCGATCAACCCGCAAATGAATCCGAGATCCGTTCGGCTGCTATAGACTCGCTCGGGATCTATGGCGTTGCTGCGAGTGCACTGAAAGGCATCTCCGGCCGCGTTGTTCCCGAATCAGACTGGCTTGCCGAATGGAAACGCCATTGGAAACCGACCGAGATCGGCGAATTCGTCGTCGCACCGCCGTGGTCAGAGGTCAGCGAGACGGAAAAGATCGTCATTCGCGTCGAGCCGAATATGGCATTTGGTACAGGCACGCACGAAACGACGCAGCTTTGTCTGACGGCGATCAGCGAACTTTACCACCCCGATCAAACCTTGCTCGATGTTGGGACGGGAACCGGCATTTTAGCTATCGCAGCCGCGAAACTCGGCGGAACGACGCTCCTGGCCTGCGATACTGACATTCCTTCCGTAGAGATCGCCCGTGAAAACGCCGTTCTAAACGCCGTTGCCCTGAACATTGAATTCATCGACGGCCCGATAGATGACGAAACTCCAGCCTTCGACTTTGTCTGTGCCAATCTCACCATCGACGTTATCGTTCCTATTCTCGATCTGCTTCTTGCCAAAGCTAAACACACGCTCTTACTCTCCGGAATCCTTGCCGAACAAGAACCGCAGATATGTGACGCCCTAAAAACATCTCAAATTTCAGATCTGGAATTTGATATCGAAAGAAAAGGTGAGTGGATCTCGGTTATTGTTTCGGTTGATCGATCGGCCAATTCGGAGAATGCTTCGGAATAAGTGATAGGTGAGAAGTGATAGGTTCGGCACACTTTCAGAAGCTTTCACCTATCACTTCTCACTTATTCCGGAGAGTCAGGCTTTTTGACCGGCGGAGCAGCAAGCGGGATGTCGCCATCGTCGGTGACGGTAACGAGCGGTTCGCGGGCCTTTGGTCTTACTCGCGGGGCACCTTCTTTTAGGATCGGCGGTCCGGCGGGAAGGGTGACATTGCGCGGCGAAAGCGAGGCGGTCCGTTTTAGGATCGCACCCCCGCGGCCGCCGGCCCATAGTTTGCTGCCGCCGCGATAGACTACGGTTTGCAGTACTTTGCTCGTGACGCCTTCCTGAATCGCCCACGTCTTGCCGCTGTCCTCGGTGATGAGAACCGTGCCGAGTTCGCCGACGGCAATGGCACTTTCGGGGCCGAAACTTTGAACGGCAAAAAGATTAAGCTTCACCGCCGATTCCTGATCCTGCCACGTCACGCCGCCGTCCGCCGTGTAGAGTGTTATTCCGCCGGAGCCGACCACGAAACCGCGTTTGTCGTCGAAGAACGTGAGGCAGTATAGGTTTTCTTTGACGTTAATTTTGATCTTTTCCCACGTCACGGCACCGTCGGTCGTTCGAAGAATCGTGCCTCGATCGCCGATGGCTACGCCGCGTTTGTCGTCAAAGAATTTAACATCCTCAAGCCACAGCTTTGTGCCCGAATCTTGCTTTTCCCAATACGCACCTGCCGAATCGCTCCGCAAAATAATGCCGTTCGCACCGACCGCAAAGCCGATCTTGTCCGAGACAAAATGTACTGCAAGGAGATCCTCGGTAATGCCCGAGATGCCTTTGCCCCAGCTTGCACCGCCATTGATCGTACGGAGAACAACGCCGCCATCGCCGACGACCCAGCCGCGTTGGCCGTCGAAGAACGAGATCGAATTGAGGCCGGTCGTGACCCCCGAAAATACGGAAAGCCAGTTTCGCCCCGCGTCGTTTGTGATCCAAATCTTGCCGCGTGAACCGACGCTGACGCCGATCTCATCGTTGAGAAATGCGATGTCGTTGACGTCTTCGCGGACGCCTTCGCTGAGCCGCTGCCAGCTAAAACCGCCATCGTCGGTACGAAGTATGAGACCGTTCTCACCCGCCGCCCAGCCGGTGAATTGATCGGCGAAGCTGATCGCGACGAGCTTGGGATTTGTACGAACATTAAAGGGCAGCCAAGTGACGCCACCGTCGGCCGTTAGCCAGACCACGCCGTTCGCGTCCGAGATCGAGCCGTTCTCGGCGTCGGCGAACGAGATGGAAAGCAGGTCTGCTTTGCTGAATATCTCGATGCGTGTCCAGATCGCTCCTGCGTCGCTGCTGCGGGCGACACAGCCGCCATATCCCGCGACGACGAGCACTTTATCCGACAATTGTGCCGCACCCGAAATGATCGAGCCGGCACACGGGTTCGAGGTTTTCCACGTCTCACCGCCGTCAACGGTGTTCAAAACCACGCCGTTCATCCCGCTGACCGCTGCGTGATCGGCGTCAAACGCATCGACGTGCAAAAGCTGCTCCTGTGTGTTCGAAGTTTGCTTTGACCACGTCGCACCGCCGTCGGTTGTTTTGAGAATGAGGCCGTATGTACCCGTGATCCAACCGGTTTTTAGGTTTTCGCCGACGAAGTCGATGGCAGAAAGATGGTCACGCGTGTCAACCACGACCGTTTTCCATTCCTTGCCGCCGTTGGCTGTCGTCAAAATGGTGCCGCGCGAGCCCACGATGAACGCATTTGCCTTATCGCGGGTAAACACGCCGGAAAATGTCGATGCCGAGTACGCGTTCTGTTTTTTCCACGTAAAACCGCCGTCCGTCGTGCTCAGTATCGTGTTGTCCGAACCGACCGCAAAGCCCGTTTCCTTGTCCGCCGCAAAATGTATCGCGTAAAGCGGATTGCCCTGAGGCAAAGGATTTTGCCATTCCCAGCCCGATCCCGCCCTTAACTGAGCCGTGGAAGAAGAATGGCCGCCAAAAAGCACCAAAAGAGCCAAAGAACAGGAAACAAATTGTCGTAGATTCAACTTCATCAACAATTTTAGGTTATTCTACCTCGCCAAACCGTCGCGTTGTGCGGTCAACTCGCCTAGTTGGGCATCGAACTCGCCACGTCGGGCGGCCAATCCGTAACGTTGGACGACCAATCCGTAGTGTTGGGCGACGAAACCATCGCGTTCAGTTGCGAAATCATCACATTCGCAGACGAAACCGTCGCATTCGAGAGCGAAAGCGTGGCATTCGCGGGCGAAACTGTCGCATTCGAGAGCGAAACCGTCACATTCCGACCGGAGAGAGTTGTTTGCCGACCGGAAACCATCGCCTACCGATCGGAATTCCGCGCTTTCCGTCGTTCAGATCTCCATTACACCAAGTTCCACAACCGCTTCCTCGAGCATTTTTTTGTCAACATAGCCGAGTTCGGCCATTGTGCGGGCCATTGAGTCGGCAACCTCCTGGACGGCGTGGCCGCTGTGGCCTTTTACCCAATTCCACGTTATTTGATGCCGTTTTGCGGCAGAATCGAGGCGTATCCACCATTCGTGGTTAGTTTTTCGTTTCCAACCGCTGCTCATCGTCTCGACGACGTAGCGCGAATCGGACAACAAATTCACTTCGCACGCCTCTTTCAAGCTCTCAAGCCCGATAGCCGCCGCCGCGATCTCCGCCTGCTGATTCGTCGCCGCACCGAGGTATTCACCGACCGCCTTCCACAACCCCTTAAAACCAAGCACAGCCACCGCCGCCGCACGCGGATTCCCACGCCCATTGCCAAGGCTCGAACCGTCGCAGACTATCGTTACACTTTTCATAAACGGCAAATTAAGACAGGATACACAGGATGAACAAGATAGGAAAGGCTTTGTGAATCCTGTATATCCTGTTCATCCTGTTTGAAATGTTCTCACAGCCCAACGGCCATCACATTATCCACGTAGCTATCAAACGTTTCGTCGTGCGATATCACAAAAAGCTGATCAAAATGCGTGATGCGGCTGATCTGCATTGCTAGGTTTTCGCGGCGTTCGGCGTCCATGTTTGTGGTCGGTTCGTCGAAAAAGGCGATGCGAATATCCGTCAACTGTTTTAGCAAGGCCAGCCGAACTGACAAAGCCGCCGCCATCTGTTCGCCGCCAGAGAAACTCTGGTACGGCCGTTCGTAACCGTCTTCCTCAAGCATTATGGCGTAATCTTCGCCCCATTTCAGCGTGTGTTCGGCGTTTCCGGTGATCTCGCGGAACATCTGGTTGGCCTCGAGCGAGACGTGATACACGTAATTGCGGGCCACACGCGGTGCCGCTTCTTTGAGCGTGTCGCGAATGAATGCGGTCGTCTCGGCAACGGTCTCAAGACGTTCCTTTTCCTTAAATTCGTCCGCAAGCGACTTTCTGACCACGCCAAACCGCGCCAACTCACCTGCAAGCTGCTCCTCGCGGCGTTTCGCCGCCTCAAATGTCGCCTTGATCTCGGCGTGTTTGCGTTCCGCGGCTAGCAACGCCGCTCGTTCGCGATTGTGTTTTTCCGTGTCGTAGTCGGTACCTGACGACGCGAATTCCTTTTCGGCGGCTTCTACTTTCGTGGTCAATTCCGCCAGTGTCTGCTGAGCCGTTTCCAATTCTTTCTTGCGGGTATCGATGGTCGCAGCGTCGTTCTCATTCGCCAGAAACGTTCGATGTGCTTCGGCGGTCGCATCGCGTTCGGCTGTCAGCCGAGACCAGGTTTCGTCGAGCTGCTTAAATTCGTCAAGGCGTTCGACGGCGAGTTTTCGTTCGCTTTCGAGACGTTCGAGATTGCTCTCGACTTTGCCGAGACCCTTGCGGATCTCGGTTTCGCGCAACGCTTCCTTTTCCAGAAAGCGTATCCGAGCGGTCGGGTTGTCCAATGCCTTTAGACGCGAGTCGAGAGCGGCGAGTTGCTGGTCGTGATCGGCGACATTGCTAAGCTGCTGTTCGAGCGAAGCCTTTTTTTCATTGAGCCCACGGCCTTCCTCGGTCAATTCCGCCTCGCGTTTGCGAAAGCCGTCGAGCGCCGCCAATTGCTTCTCGCCCTCGCGTGCCGCACTAAGATCTTTTGCAACGGTCTGCCGCTTGTTCTCAAAAGTCGCGATCTGCGCACGCAGCTCGGGGAACTTGCTTGAAACAAAGCCTTCGAGTGTTTGGCCTTCCGCGAGATTCAGACACTTTTGCGAAAGGATGGGACACAGGCCGTTCTTGATCTCGCTTTGAAACTTCTCATCGCGCTCAATGCTCGCACGCAGGGCTGCGATGTCGCCAACAAGCTCGGCGTCGCTTTTTTCAAGTTCGATCAATCGTGTTGCGAATTTGGCTTTTTCTTGTGCTTCTTCGAGCGCCGTTTTGTTGATGCGATATTTTTCACGCATACGATCAAGCTGAGCGTTGATGCTGACGATCCGCTCAGCCGCCATTTTTACCGATGCAGCCTGTTCGCGGAGCGTGACAATCTCTTTTTCGAGCCGCTGCTGTTCCTCAGCCTTTGGCCGCAAAGACTCGATCTCAGAATGCGCGGCGGCGGCACGTGCGAGCTGTTGCTCAAGACGCTGTTGTTCGGATCGGACAGTTGCGATGGCAGTCTCGGTCTTTGCGAGTTCGCTGCGAAAACGATCGCGTTCTGTACGCTCGCGTTCGAGTTCCGCAAATTTGGCAAGAGTTGCGACGTGACGTTCGTGCTCGCCTCGAACGACCGCGATCCTCGCGGCAGCGGCCTCGGCATGTTCCATTGCCTGGTGTGCTTGTCGGGCTACGAGTTCCGCTCTGTCCTTGCCCGCTCGATGCCGTTCGACAGCTGACTTTAGGGCTGAAACCTGTTTTTCTTGAGCGTCCAGATCTTTGACTTTCGTTTGAAGCGATGAGAGTTCAGTACCCATCGCGTTGATATCGACCGCAAGTTTCTCAGCCTGTTCGGCAGTGGTATTGTGTTCCTGATCGACTGATTCCGACCGGGCAAGTTCGCCCTCGGCCCTTGCAATGGTTTCGCGTGCGGCCCCGATCTGATTCTCGAGCAGCCGCGAAGTTTCTCGAAGTTTCTCGGCCGCCTGGCGATATTCTTCGACCTTAAGCAGACGGTCAAAGGCAATCTTTCGGTCGGTCGTGCTTTCGAGAAAGATCGCGGTGAAAGTCCCTTGGGGTACGCCTATCGCCTGTTTGAATAGCGAACGCAGGTCGGTGCCCGGCTCTAGGCCGAGGTGTAGCCATAGGAACCGCGTGACCTCGTCCTTCTTGTCGGCAATGCGCGTCTGTAGCCGCGGATCATTGACGTGATAGCCTGCGGCCGTGTCGCGATAGACGATATATTCGCGTTCATCGAGTCCGCTCTCAAAGGTCACACGGGCCCAGCCTTTCTTCTCGCCGCGTCGCACGAAATCCTCTTTCTTGTAGTCCAGCAGATCGAACATCACCCACGCTATCGCCTCGATGATCGTCGTCTTCCCCGCCCCGTTCTCACCTGTGATCGCGGTCGTTCCGCGGGTAAATTCGTAGGTGGACGAGGCGTGAGATTTGATATTCTCTAGCTCGATCTTTGAGATATGCATCGCAATTTCCGTTCATTTCAAGTTTAGAATAATGAACAGGGAATAGTGAATAGTGAACAGTGAATAGTGAACAGGTGATGGTGAACGACCGGCAGGAAACTGTTCGTTGTTCACTATTCCGAACAAATCGTACAATCAGGATATGAAACTCGAAGCCGGAGACATCGTGATCGCTGTCATGCATAGTCCGAGAGAGAAACTTCTTGGCGTGCTCGTGGATATTTCGCCTGCCGGCGTTACGATGCGGTCGATCGATCTTGGATATTTTGACGATTGGTGCCGGTCGATCGCGGCGGCAGATGCCTATCTATCGATGACCGACAATTTCTTTCCGTTGTGGCGGATCGAACGGATCTCACGAGACGAGGCTACGGATGATATTCCCTCGATGACAGGAAAATTTGCGAGTATTACGGGAAGACGGTTGGATGAAATGTGAGAAATGGAAAGTAAAAGGTAACCTTCATTTCTCACCTTTCATTTTAATTCTCACTTTTCTTGATGCTAATGCTGCCGTGGTTTGTGGTTAGTTTGAGAAGAGCGTCGCCGCCCGTTCCGATCTTTCCGCTGACCTTTTTTAACGGCCCAGGCTCGATGGTTTCCGTTTCAAGTTTGATAGGTAGCTCAGAACTGAAAGTGCCATAACCGTATTGGGCGACTGTTTGACATGATGTTGATTTCGGGAGAGTGAGGCGGATCGATCCATTTGAAGTGCTCAAAATATACGAGCCGCCCGGGCGGATCTCGCCGTTGAATGAGACTGAGCCCGAGATCGAGTTTGCCTCGGTTTGCCGGTGCGTTACCCTTTCTAAAACTATTGCTCCTCCGGTCGTCTTAGCCTTAAATCGATCTCCGATCTCGCCGGGAGATACCTCAAATGCTGTGATATTACCGGTTGAGGTTTCGAGAATCATCGGCCCCTCTGAGGCATCGACCGTGATATCGCCCTCGTAGGTAAGAGCGGTGATGCCCGACGATACATTTCTGACAGAGATGTTTCCCCCAACATTCTTGATCCACAGCTTTCTAAGCTTGTCGATGCTTGCTCCGACTTCTTGTCCTTTGATCTCGACAGTAGCATTCTCGGGAACGTCGATCTCGATGTCTGAGCCCCAAACACAATCAGGAAATCCTTTGTTTTGCTTTTTCTCGTCGTAACCGATGACCGAGATCCAGACTGGCTTTCCGTCTTTCGAGCTCTTTTCGCGGACATTAAATCCGACACGGCTGCCGTCTTTAACAAAGACGCGGACCTCATCGCGTTTCCATCCGCTGATCCGGAGTGTTCCCTGGACCACGCAAAGATCGACTGCAACCTTCGATGCGACCGAGATCGCCTTTTCGTAGGTGTCGCCGCCGAGATGCTGGAGGACGGGGACGGGGGGCGGCTCTTTGTCGGTGATGAAGACGGGAGCATCCGGAGGCAAAACGACCCTCGTTTGCCCGATCGTTCCATCGGGCCATAGAATCGCGACGGCTGCGATCACACAGCCCAAAATAAATTTTATTTTTCCCTTGTACATTAAATTCGGGTAGGCAATTACTACTTAATGCTTGCCATTAACTCCTCTTTCTGCGCCACCGAATTCAAAAGATCGATCTTGTTTTGATAGGACGAATACAAGACCTGTCTGGCTGTTTCATTCTTTGGATTCCGCTTGACCTCATCCTTCATCTTGGAGATCGTGTCGTTGACCATCGCCATATCCCGTTCGAAGGAGACTCGCTGTGAAGGACGCATGACGCCGTCCTTTTTGCCCTCAACCGTGCGCGATAGGGTCGAGATGGTGTTGACATAGCTTTCTTCGCCGGCCGACTGGTCAGCAACGTAGGCCACGCCGGCTTTTATTGCTACGGGCGAAGTGCGTCGAGGTGCCGGGCGATAGGATGCACGTTCGATACGCAGTGTGTTCATCCCCGTGTCCTGTTCCGTTATTGTACTCGACCTCGGAGCAGTCAAAGGAACATTTTCAATCACTGCCGGTTTGGTCACAACCGTCTTAGATATCTCAACCGTTCCTGGCGTTTCAGCCCCCGGGACTGGCGCTCGATTTACCAAAACGGCTGCAAAAACGCCAACGACAACAATAAGACTAGCGGCAACCGCAATCGAAGGATTAGCAAGCGAAACTTTTAGAAACGCCATCGCGTTGTGCCAAAACGGCATTTGCTCTTTCTCGATGGCGATCGAATCATTGATCTTGTTCCAGAGGCGCTGAGTCGGGACGAGGGTGTTCAGTTCGCGTTCGAGCGCCGGAAAGACGATCGCCGCTTCGTCTTCAGCCTCAGCGAATGCAAACGCACACGAATCGCAAACCGCCATGTGTTGCGAAACCTCTGCCGATTCGGCGTGAGAGATCTCACCATCCAAAAAGGCCTGTATAATACCTATGTCCAAACAATTATCGTTCATCTCTATCACTTCCCGATCTTGCCATAAAAACGGGCAAATTCTTGTCTGGCACGTGCGACGAATGTGCCGATGCTCGATTCATTCAGATCGAGACTTGAGGCGATCTCTTTATACGAGAGGCCTTGCTGTTTTAATATCAGGCAGCTTCTGAGCGGCTCTTTCACCTTGTTTAGAGCCCTGTAAATATCGTTAACGCCGGCGTATTCCTCATAATCGATCTCTACCGACGCGACACTCGTTTCGCCTGTTTCTTTGACGTAATTCTCATCCCGCGTGTTTGCCCTAATATTTCCGCGAACGGTATTCTTTGCAACATTTATCGCGACCCGGATGAGCCACGGACGGAGCATTTCGCTATCTGTGATCGAGTCCTGATGCTTGTATAAGCGTATGAAGGTTTCTTGTGTGACGTCCTCGGCAAGTCCGGCATCGTGTACGACTGACCTTGCCGCACGAAATACGGTCCGGTGATGAAGCGAAAACGCCTCCTCAAACCCGATCTTGTCTGTCGCTGCCGCCGTCGCTGTCTGTTCGGACATTATGTCCACAAGAATGTTGGTACCCTCGTTCATGTTCAGCATCCAAAAATGCCCATCGACAGTAATACACCGCGAAAGCTCGAACTATGACAAGAATTTAACCCTAAACTCCAATTATTTTCAATCTTTGCAGGATCTCGGGAGACAGTCCGAGGCCACCGTTTGCGGTAATTAGAACACAGAGACTGTCATCCGATTCAATGAGAACACGTTCGAGGTTTGCTGCAAGTTCTGTCGAAATCGGGTCGGCGGAGAAACTAGGATCGGCAAGTGCGAGGCGTTTGAGGGAGTCATAGAGGTGAGGGCGGCCTGAGCCGTATTCGCCAGCGTCGCCATCAACTACGAGTCGGCTTTCGCCGTTTTCCATCGTGAAATTCAATAGTATCGAAGCAGCCAGCGTTGCCCGTTGCTCGAACGAGGTGGATGCGGCCGGTCCCTTGCCGCTCTGTTCGGCTGCGAGGCGTTCGCGGAGCGAAGCCCTGTTTGTTGGGTCCAACTGTGTCTGGCTGTCGAGGATGACCGTCATGCGTTTTTCATCCTCGGCCGCGAATTCCCGGACCGTCAGATGCTGTGTCCGAGCGGTTGCCTTCCAGTCGATATGGCGGAGATCGTCCTGCGGTTGGTATTCGCGCAGGGATTGAAGGTCGCGGCCGATCCCACGTTTCGCCGAGGTAAGACTGCCCAGATCGATCGGCATATTGTCGATCTCCGGTGAGGTTGGATCGATCGCTGGAAATACGATCATCTCGGCTTCTCGTGCGGGCAATCTTCGTCGGTGACGGAAGAATCCGAACGGGAATTTTGTCGACAGTTCGAAGTCCTTGATCATCAGTCGGCCGCGGTTTGGAAATGTATGTTCCGTTTGCAACTCGGTTGTTTTTCCCGCTCCGACATGAACAAAATGACTCAAAGTTCGCCGGACAAGCGGCGGCCGTCCAAGCCGCGTCGCGATCCATCCTGGCAAAATAGCCGCCAGTTCGTCAGCTACCACGGAACGCTCACGTTCTTTGCCGCGAACCTCAGCAACGACGGAGAAGGCCGGGGAAAACCTTTTTCGGTTTCTCAACGTTACCAAGATCGGCGTTGGCACACCGGCAAAAATGGTCTCGGGAAATCGCATCGTGACATCGAGCCTTTTGAGGCATAGGCTTCCTGCGAAAAAACCGACTATCATAGCCGCGACCATGCATGACAGAACAAGAAAAAGAAGGTTATTCCCTGTATTCCACGCAGAAAAACCAACGATCAGAAGCAAAATGACCATGATTGCTCCGCCCGTCGTGAACTCGAACGGCAGGTTCATCTGCGACGCTTCGCGGCCCGCATTTCGAGCCAATGGCGGCACGACAAAGACGAGGATGAGCAAAACAAAAATAAGCGAAATGCCGGCCGAGATGCCGGCAAGCCTGATATTTCCGGTTTGGTGAGCGTAAAGCGTCAGGCCAGAAAGTCCAAGCCCGCCGACGAGCACAACGACTCCCATCGCCGCGTTGCGAAGGTCGCGGATAGTGAAGAGTTCGGTTATTGCCCGTAAGCTCATAAGATAGAATGCCCACGAAAGGCACAAAAAACACGAACAAGCGGATCATTTTTCTTGTATTTAGTGGGCAAAAGATCCTAGATCGGCACGGTGACCTTGAGCAGAATGTCGTGCAATATCCGCTCTGCCTCTTGGGTTCGGTTTCTGACGACCGACGAGCGTGAATTCATAATAACGCGATGGGCAAAGCACGGAATGACAAGGCGTTTGATATCGTCCGCGATACAGTAATCGCGACCTTCGATCAGGGCGAGGGCCTGAGCCGATCTGAATAAAGCCAGCGTGCCGCGGGGGCTGATGCCCAACTCAAGTGATTCCGATCTTCGCGTCAGATCGACTATCTGGAGAAGGTAATCGAGAAGCGCATCGTCAACGCTAACCTCACTCACTCGAGACTGTAGCTCAACCACATCGGCCTGCGACATTACCGGTTCGACGGTTGTCAGCGGATCGCTGGTTGTACGGTCGCGGAGTATCTGCTTCTCATCGCTAATATCGGGATAGCCCATGTGCAGACGCAGCATGAACCGGTCAAGCTGTGACTCCGGTAGCGGATACGTGCCGTGATGTTCGGACGGATTCTGCGTTGCGATCACGATGAACGGCATTGGCAGTCGCCGAGATAGTCCCTCGACGGTAACTTGTTCTTCTGCCATTGCTTCCAGCAAGGCTGACTGCGTTTTGGGCGTTGCGCGGTTAATCTCATCGGCGAGGACAATATTGGTAAAGATCGGACCAGCTTTCCATTCAAAATCACCGCTCTTCTGGTTAAATATCGATAGGCCGATGACGTCGGACGGCAACAGGTCGGACGTAAACTGGATCCGTTGAAAAGAAAGCTCCAGAGCACGGGCCAACGCATTCCCAAGCGTTGTTTTGCCAATCCCCGGCACGTCTTCGATCAACAGGTGCCCTCGGGCAAGCAACGCGATCAAGGCAAATTTGACCGTTTCTGATTTGCCTTTAATGACGTGTTCGACCGCCGTCTGAAGTTCGGCAACCTTCCGGGCAGGGTCGAATTTATTCGCCATAAGCTCGCCGACAGTTGAAGATTCAGTTGCTATCCAGTCTCTCATTGACCTCCGGCTGCGTGTGCCGCCAAAATATATTCTACCCGATTAGAAACTGCCACCGCACGAAAAAGTTGCGTTATTGAAATTGTGGTCAAAACAAACTAAACTTTTGAAACTAAACACGGGCGCTTTCGTGATGATAATCGGAGCGTCACACAGTAATTATATGAGCAATTTAAGACTTCGGTTAAAGGATCAGCGCGGATTCAATCTTCTCGAACTAATGATCGTGATCGCGATCATCGGCTTGCTGATCGGCGTCGGGACGATCGGTTGGCAGGCAGCGAATAGAGCAGGAAACGAGGCCACCGCAGCTCAGCAGGTTGACAGCATTCGAAAATTTCAAGCGCAGTATGCATCGCGTAATCGGGGTAATTTCGGCACTTTTGACGAATTGATCGCAAAGGCGAGCCTCGATGACAGATTTGCCGGCGAAAGTCCCGTCGTTAATGGTTACATCTTCAAGATGACCGTTGTTACGTCCTCGGGTAGCACTCCCGCGTCGTATTCGGTCACCGCCGATCCGCAGGTTGGCGAAGGCGTTATGGCAAGCGGTACGCGACATTTCTACTTCGATTCGTCGCTAAGTTCTATCAAGGCAACCGACGAGAATCGTCCCGCAAAGGCCGATGATCCAGCCATGTAGGCTATAGAAAAAGCCGTCTTAGCTCAGTGGTAGAGCACTCGCTTCACACGCGATAGGTCACAAGTTCAAATCTTGTAGACGGCACCAAGACTTCCACCATGGAAAAAGACATAAATACGATAGCCGATCGGCTGTAGAACTTTGTCGGCATAACGGTTGCGGAGACTTCTTTTGGCGGAAAGGAATTTGTCGGTATCTCACGAAAGCTCGGTAGCTTACCCTCCATTTAGCAGAAAAGTTTTTGTTAGTTTCGAGTTGTCAGACCGGCGTAGGCATTTTCAGCTTTTCCCAAAGCAATTTGCAGATCCTTCGCTGCCGCCACCGCTTGCGTACTTGGCTCAACATCGGCGTCCTGGAGCAAGTCCAATAATTGTGCAAATGCACCGGCCAAGCGGCCTAGCGGAAAGCTGGCAAGTGCCGTCGGAGATCCGCCGCCGCGTTGCTGGCCACCGCCGATCAATGCATTGAGAACGGCGATCCTCTCGTCGAGTCGGGACTTTTCTGCTTCCGACGCTGCTTTTGAGCGTGCCTCGGTTGCCTCCGTCAGTATTTTTCGCACTTGTTCGGTCATTTGCGCAGCTCGTTTGATTCCTTCATACGCCTGGATCGAAAGGTCGAATTGCTGCTTGAGAGCACTGGCCGGCGTGGTGACGCGTGGATCAATGCGGACATTTAACGACTGAGTGTAGCTTTTGCCGTTGACCGTCAACTTAACAGAATAAACACCGGGCAGAACGGCTGGCCCGAGTGGAACCCACGGCGTATTTTTGTAGACTGCCGTGATCGGCAGATCGTAGGTATCCGACGGCGGATTCGCGTATAAAAGATCCCAGACGAAACGCTGCATCCCGGCTTCGTTTTTCAATGGTTGGAATGGCCGCGCCCAATATGCCGGTGGGTTGATCCGTTGAAAATCTCCCTCGACGGGCTTGTCATCACTCGCAAAGCGGCGAACGAGCTTTCCTGTGGAATCCGTGATCTCCAACACGATTGGTGCCTTCGCCGGTTCTTTGAGGTAGTAATTTATTATCGCTCCGTCCGGAGGGTTCTCGCCAGCGGGTTCCTCGGGCGGAAACGGTGTGTCGTTGTGCATGCTGCGTTTTACGCGCGTTGCCCGCTGTGGTGCGAACAGGACCGCCTCCGACGACTTGGTAGAACCGCTAAGCTGCCGCAGTGTCGTTACGTCATCGAGTATCCAGAAACTCCGCCCGTGCGTCCCTACCACGATGTCATCGTCCTTTATAACCAGATCGCGGATCGAAGTTGCGGGCATATTTAGCCGAAGCGGCTGCCAATTTTCTCCGTCATTCAGCGAGAAATAAACTGCCCGTTCGGTGCCGCAATACAGTAGGCCGCGACGAACAGGATCTTCGCGAACGGCATTTACAATGCCGCCGTCAGGAATACCTTCGACGATCTCCTTCCATGTTTTGCCGCCGTCGTGCGTTCGGTAAATGTGAGGCCGCAGATCGTCGAGACGAAATGTGTTGATCGCGGCATAGGCCGTATTTGCATCGAAACGTCCGGCGTCGATGAGTGAGACCTTCGCCCAAGACTTCAGCCCCGGCGGTGTGACATTTTGCCAGGTCTTCCCGCCGTCCTTGGTGATTTGGATCAACCCGTCATCGGTTCCTGCCCAGATCGTATTTAGATCTCTATAGGACGGAGCGACGGTATAGATGACACCGCGCCGTGGCATCGTCTCCATGTCCTTTGTTTTGTAAACGCCAACATTATCGGGCACCTCCCACTTGTCTCGTGAGAGGTCGGGGCTGATCACGTCCCAACTCTGGCCGCCATTCATCGTTTTGAAAAGGACATTGCCTGCAAAAAAGAGCGATTTGTTATCGACTGGTGAAAATATAACGGGAGCGGTCCGCACAAACCGGTATTTACCAGTCCGAACCGCTTCTGGAGCGATGTTTTGAACGTGGCCCGTACGTTTATCCAGACGCGTGATCTTACCGCCGTAAATAATGTTCGGATCGAGCGGATCCGGGGCGACATAGCCGTATTCTTCAACCCCGACACTTCGCCAGTCTCCCTCGCGGATCGCCCCGGAATCGCCACGCGACGCGACGCCCGCCGAGCCGCTTTCCTGCTGGCCGCCGTAAACCCAATAGGGATAGGCATTGTCAGTATTAACATGGTAAAACTGGGCGGTCGGCTGGTTGTACCAACTCGACCAGGTCTCGCCTCCGTTAACCGTTATCGTTGCTCCCTGATCAACCGCGAAAAGCATGATGTCTGGTTGATCGGGGTTGATCCAAATTCGATGGTAATCGTCGCCGCCAGGAGCTCCTTTGAGAGCAGTAAATGTCTTGCCGCCGTCAGTCGATTTATGCGATCCGATATTGGCGACGAAAACGGTATTCGGATCTTTTGGGTGAACCCGTAGTTCTGCGAAATCGCTTCCGCGTCCCCATAGCCTAGGGCTGTCGTTCACAAGTGTCCAATTTTCGCCGGCGTTCTCTGAAGTATAAATTCCTGCAAAACGAACTTGTGCATCGACCGTGGCGTAGAGTTTGTTTGGATTAGAACGCGAGATCGCAAAGCCGATGCGCCCAAGCCCCTGTTCGAATGTCGGCAAGCCCTTTGTCAGCTTTTTCCAAGTTGTGCCTCCGTCGGTCGATTTGAACAACCCGCTTTCCGGACCCTGCCACGCTCCGTTTTCCCATGGGCCTTGACGTCCTGCCCAGAGATCGGCGTAAACGATCTGTGAATTCGCAGGGTCAAATTCGACCTGCATCGCACCAGTGTTTTCATCTTTGTACAGAACGCGCTCAAACGTCTCGCCGCCATTTGTTGATCGGTAAATACCGCGTTCCGTGTTTGGCCCATAGGGATGGCCAAGCACGGCTACGAATAGCCGGTTCTCGTCCTTTGCATCGACCGCGATCGAGGCGATCTGCTGACCCTCGCGAAGTCCGAGATGTTTCCAGGTCTTGCCCCCGTCATTCGATCTGTACATTCCGTCACCGGTTGCGAGATCGGGTCTTTGGAGGCCTTCGCCGCATCCCACGTAAATCACATTTGGATTGGAAGGAGCGATCGCGATATCACCGATCGACCCTGTCGGCTGGTCATCGAATATAGGTTTCCAGGTCCGTCCGGCATCCGTCGTTTTCCAAACACCGCCGTTGTTAACACCTATGTAAAACACGTTCGGCTGCGATGGGATTCCCGCCGCTCCGACCGTCCTTCCGGCACGAAACGGACCGATCATCCGCCAACGCATACTCTGATAGAGCGATGCTTCAACGGGTTGAGCAGGCACGATGAGTGGAAGAACGAACAGAGCGGAAAGCACGGCGATAACGAGATTTCGCCAGTATGAGGCAGCGGACTTTGTCATAATGATCTCCTGAGATTTGAATTGTCAAGAGATTATCAGAAATCCATCCGAGACGTTACCCGACAGACGATGTGCTCGCCGAAAATAGAAAAGGCAACTCGTTTGAGCTGCCTCTTCATTCAGTTTCAAGTTTCAGTCTACTATAGAGTAGTCGTTTTTCCACACTGCCGTGTCATTGTCCTTTGGCTTTTTAGGCGTGGGTTCGGTTTTTGGCGGCTTCTTGCTTTCACCCGGCTTAATGACTGGCGGCGGTGGTTTCGGCGGCGGCTTTTTCGGGTCCTCTTTCTGTGCGAACGCGGCAACCGACATTACGGTCCCCATCGCGAATCCAATTAATATTTGTCGTAGTAACTTCATTTCTTTCATTTTCCTCTCTCTCTGTCGTTTCTCACGCATCCAGCGGGGAAAGAGGGAAAGTGCGTCCGCATTGTATTAAGGCAATCTCAATGCCACGGACGCTGTTATGACGCACAGGCCAGATAGATAGTTGGAAAAGAAAGTTCTATGCCTATCGCTGAATTTACAAAACTTTACGTTTTCAGGTATTTTCATACGAAAACGTGGATTTAACAACGCTGGGAAAGGATTTTTCAGTTCAAAATGCGATAATCGCCACATGACCTCAAGCTCAAACGCAAGCGACCGTCTTCGAGCCATTCTTGTACTGGTTTCAACCATCGGAACCATCGTTTTCAACGGCCTCGCCTCGACCGGAAAGCTTAACGGTGTGATGACGGACGAAGTTTCAAATCGCTATCCGACGGTGCTTACGCCGGCGGGATTTACCTTCACGATATGGGCGGCGATCTATGTGGGTTTGATCGGTTTTAGTATTTATCAGCTTTTGCCCTCAAAGCTCGGTAAATCCCGTCCTATTCGAACGCTCTATATCGCAACTTGCGTGCTCAATTGTGCCTGGCTATGGGCTTGGCATCAATATCAGATCGGCCTTTGCCTTGCTCTGATCGCGGGGCTTTTGGGAGTATTGTTTCTGATAAATCTGCGGGTGAGGGTCGACGAGGCGTTTGCGGACGCTCTGTTTGGTAAAGGGGTTTTTGGGCTCTATTTTGGGTGGGTCACGGCGGCCACGCTCGTCAATTTCTTGATATTTCTCGTCTACCTTGGCGTTGAAATGTCGCCTATAGCCTGGAATATCGTCGGATCTCTGGTTCTAGTTGTTGCGGGGGCATTTGCGGTGATCGTTCGACTAAAGCTCAGAAACTTTCTCTACCCGCTCGCGATCGCCTGGGTAGCGACCGGGATCGGCGTTAAGCAGAGTGGAAACACCATTATCGTCCTCGTTGCCGCGTTGTGCCTGATGCTGTGCCTGGTAATGTCGATCAGTTTTGTCATGGACAAAGAAAGCACCCGTTCATGAATAGTGGCAAGATATGTATCTCAGTCTGTGCTCCGACCGCCGCAGAAACGATCGACAAGCTCCGACGGGCGGCGGAGTTTGCCGACGTCATTGAGGTTCGTTTTGATTGCCTTGCTCGCAACCAACTCAACGATCTCAGATCTCAGATCTCAAATTTAAGATTGGATGTACCGCTGCTCGCGACCTATCGTTCGCCGGATCAGGGTGGGCATGGTAATGCCACATCTGATGAACGCGAGGATTTTTGGCGATCAGGATCAGATGGCTTTTTTGCTGGGGATTTTGAGGAGAATATCTTTCACTCATCGCTGGGCTGGCAGAATCGAATAGTTTCATTGCACCATTTCGCGTGCGTACCGTCGGATATTGCTGGCTGCTATGACCGGTTGATGGCGACGGAAGCAGAGATCATAAAGATCGCGGTTGCGTCGGAGGATATCGTTGATGCGATCCCGATCTGGAACCTGCTTGAAAGATCCCGCGAGCAAGGTCGGCACATCATTCCCATCGCCATGGGCGAAGCCGGCAAGTGGACGAGGATCCTAGGTCTAGCTTACGGAGCTTTCCTAACCTATGCATCGCTCGATGAAGGTGCTCAAACGGCAGATGGGCAGATGACGGCTCGCGATCTGATCGATGTATATCGCGTGAAGGAGCTCGACACGGATACGCGGGTTTTTGGCGTTATAGGCGATCCGGTTTCACAGTCGCTTTCACCATATTTTCAGAATGCCGCGTTTCGCGAAGCGGGCGAGAACGCGGTCTTCATTCATCTGCTTGTGAAAGACCTGGACGAGTTCATTCGGCGAATGGTTAGGCCAGAGACCCGCGAGGTTAAGCTGAATTTTGGCGGATTCTCGATCACAATGCCGCACAAACTCGCGATAATGAAACACCTCGACCACATCGACCCGACGGCGGAGAAGATCGGTGCGGTCAATACGGTAAAGATATCGGACGGGAAATTGCTTGGTTACAATACCGACGCACATGGATTTGTCACACCGCTCAGGGCCGAGTTTGGTGATCTGAAAGGCTCGAGGGTTGCTCTAATCGGTGCTGGAGGCTCTGCAAGGGCGTGCATTTATGCTCTCAAGGCAGAAGGTGCGGATGTTACGGTATTCGCACGTGATAGGAATAAAGCATCACGATTCGCGAGTGAGTTTGGTGTCGCGGGTGCTGAGATGCCCGAGAGGTCGGCTGCCGATTCTAGGCAAATAGTCAATCGTTTTGATATTGTCGTCAATGCGACACCGATCGGGATGAAAGGACGTAATGAGGGCGAATCTTTATTTACGTCTGACGAGCTTTTGGGTGTAAAATTTGTCTATGACCTTGTAACCAAACCAGCTGATACGCCGCTGATCTCTGCGGCCAAGGCGGCGGGTATCCATACGATCGGCGGGGTCGAGATGCTGATCGCTCAGGGATCGAAGCAGTTTGAGATATGGACTGGCCGCGAGGCCCCGGTAGAATTGATGCGTGACACACTCGTGGCCAGAATGAACAGGTGAGAACATGACCGTTGAAGCACTAAATTGCCCAAATTGCGGTGCAGGGGTCGAGAGCGACCGGACGCAATGCCAGTTTTGCAAAACTAGGCTCAAAACCGTTGGCTGTCCAAAATGCTTTGGTTTGATGTTTGTCGGCAGCAAATTCTGCGGCCACTGCGGAGCGATTGCCGCACCGGTCGACGTTAGCCTCGACGACAGCGAATACGAATGTCCGAGATGCAGGGTCGATCTGGAACAATTGTCGATAGGCGAGACCGAGTTGCGAGGATGTACCAAATGTGACGGCCTGTGGCTGGAAATCGGAACATTTGAAACGATCTGTGCAGATCGCGAAAGCCAATCCGCAGTTCTCGGCTTCCTCGAAAAACGTACTGTGAGATCCTCGCCGCTGACCAAGGTTTCCTATGTGCCGTGTCCCGATTGCGGCGAACTGATGAACCGCAATAATTTCGCCAAGGCGTCAGGCGTGATCGTCGATCTCTGCAAACAGCACGGCGTCTGGTTCGATGCAGATGAATTGCCATCGATAATAGAATTTATCCAAAAAGGCGGTATGGACCTCGCCCGCGAGCGGGAAAAGAACGAGATCGACCAAGAACGAAAGAAGCTTCGCGACGACCAGCGAACACAAGAACGTTTGAATGCCAGGCAAGGGCATTGGGACAGGTGGAATGATCGCGAGACCTCGGCGGTACGAAACTTTGTTCGATCTTTGTTTAAGTAATGAACGAACGCTATAGCCGGCAGGTCTTGTTCACGGAAATTGGCCGCGTCGGGCAGGAAAAGCTTTTGAATTCTCGCGTCCTGCTCGTTGGTTGCGGTGCTCTCGGTGCCTCACACGCCGAAATGCTTGCCCGGGCCGGTGTCGGGAAATTGCGGATAGTTGACCGCGATTTTGTCGAATTCACAAACCTCCAGAGACAAGCCCTTTTCAAAGAATCTGATGCTGCTGAACGCCTTCCGAAAGCCGTTGCCGCCAAAACTCGCATCGGTGAGATCAATTCCGAGATCGACATCGAGGCGATAATTGCCGACGTCAATAATTCGAACGTCGAGTCACTCATCGCTGACTGCGATCTAGTTATCGACGGCACGGACAATTTTCAGGTTCGCTATCTGCTCAATGACGCGTGCGTAAAAAATAGCGTGACCTGGATATACGGTGCGGCCGTGTCGAGCTATGGCACGACGATGACGATCATCCCGGGCAAGACGCCTTGCCTGCGATGCATCTTCGACGAAATGCCCGACGCCGGTTCATCGCCGACGTGCGATACGGCGGGCGTCATTATGCCGATCATCGCGACCGTTTCGGCCACTCAGGTCGCAGAAGCTCTCAAGATATTGGTCGGCGATCTCGATTCGCTCCACGGTTCGCTGATGCAATTCGATGTTTGGGCCAATGACCGTCAACGGATCAAACTCGGCGAGCCAAATGCTGATTGCAAATGCTGCGGACAACATAAGTTTGAATTTCTTGATGCCGAAGCAACAGAGTTCTCAGCCGTTCTCTGCGGCCGAAATGCCGTTCAGATCGCACCACCGAACCCTGTAAAGATCGATCTATCAAATCTCGCCGCCAAACTCGTATCTGTAGGCGAGGTTAAGCAGAATGAATACCTCGTCAGATTTATTACCGGCCAGAACGAACTGACGGTCTTCAGCGATGGCCGGGCGATCATTAAGGGAACCGATGATATTTCAGCCGCACGGTCGATATATTCACGGTATGTTGGGTCGTGAATCGAGAATTTTTGCGTTCTTTGCGACTTTTCGTTAGAACGGTTTTGTTTAACGCAAAGACGCCAAGGACGCAAAGTTAGGCAAAAAACTGAACGTGAACGACAACAAACCCAAAGTAGTGATCATCGGCGGCGGATTTGGCGGGCTCTGGGCGGCTAAGGCTTTGGCCCGAAAGCCTGTCGAGGTCACGCTCATCGATCGCAAAAACCACCACGTCTTTCAACCGTTGCTCTATCAGGTCGCGACTGCGGTGCTTTCGCCCGGTGAGATCGCCCAACCGATACGCCGGATCTTGCACAAGTATAAGAATATCGAGGTCATTCTCGGCGAGGCTGCCGGGTTTGATAAAGAGAATAACGAGGTCATCCTCGCGGACGAAACGCGGATCAAGTATGACTATCTGATCGTCGCCGGAGGTGCCCGTCACTCATATTTTGGCAATGATGACTGGGAGACGGCGGCTCCGGGCCTGAAAACTCTCGAGGACGCTGTCGAGATCCGCCGCCGCGTTTTGCTCGCTTTCGAATTAGCCGAGCGTGACGCGTATCTGAGCGGTAAACAGCGGCAACTGAATTTCGTAGTCGTTGGCGGCGGCCCGACGGGCGTCGAGCTTGCGGGGGCCATTGCCGATATTGCTCGTCAGGCCCTTGCCAAGGATTTCAACGCGATCGACACACGCAAGACCCACGTCACACTATTCGAAGGCTCAGATCGTGTGCTCGGCACTTTCGCCGAAGAATTGTCGGTCAGTGCGAAGCGTCAACTCGGACAGATCGGCGTCGAGGTGCGGCTCAACAGCTTTGTTACCGAGATCGAACCGGGCCGCGTCAAGGTCGGCGACGAATGGATCGACTGCGATGTCGTTCTGTGGGCGACGGGCGTCGCGGCATCGCCGTTGGGGCAGGCCCTGGGGGTTGAGACGGATAAGGCCGGTCGTGTTCACGTCGAAAAAGATCTTTCGCTCAAAGATTCGCCAAATATATTTGTCATTGGCGATATGGCATCGCTGCTGCAAGAGAACGGCGAGCCCGTTCCAGGCGTTTCGCCAGCCGCCATGCAGATGGGAACATTGGCGGCGAATAATATTCTTGCTGAACTCAACGGAAAGCCGCGAGTGGAGTTTACCTATCTGGACAAAGGTGCGATGGCCACCATCGGCCGCAGCAAGGCCATCGCCGAGGCCGCCGGGATGCAATTCAAGGGCTTCATCGCCTGGCTGATGTGGCTCTTCCTGCACGTGTTTTTCCTCATCGGTTTCCGCAACCGATTTTCGGTCATGTTCTCCTGGTTCTGGGCGTACCTGACCCGCGAACGGAGTGCAAGACTCATTACGGGCGATGCCGACGAACTCAAAGACGCCTTACGCTTCCTAAAAGCAGATCGCGCAGACCCAACCTCAACACAAGATGTATCAAAGTCAGCAAAACCACCTGTAAAACGAAAGTCGCGTTCCAGCGCCTGAAACCGATGTTCGGGGCCCTGTATGACAGTGTCATACAGAAAACCATGCCAAAAACACTCGTAACACATTGACCAGACACGACTTACTCACAAACCACCGGCGATACTAAGAGACTTCATTTTATCGGATACCTTGCTTCGGATGGCGAAAGAAAGATACCTGCCATCTTGAGCAGAATTGATGCTGACCCCGGGGAAGATCCAAGAACCAGATTCTATTTGATCTGCGTACTGGATGCGATTGATGCCCGGTGCCAGTGCATGAAGAAGTCAGACTTAGAAGTTCTCTCGCGAGATGAGATGGAACCGAATGAAGGGGACATTGAAGCGTTTCAGGTATATAAACGGCTTTATGGTATGGTTCTCAAGGAAATCATAGCCCGGCACCCGTAAGATTTTCCGCTACTAACAAGACGCGGCTTGTGCTGAGCGATTAAAGATCGGGGTCAAACTTGCAATATTGCAATACTCAAGTTATATGCAAGGATCGCGTGCATGGCGAGAAGGGGGCGGAGCTTAGAAATCGGGTCATCTATGAAGTGAAGGTGTAAGTCAAGCGCACTCGTATCCGCGGCACCTTATTAAGGTGTTTTCGGTAACGGACGTGAGTTGCTCTGACAATAAAACAAACCTGCCTCCGTTTTTAAGTTAGATTTACTGCCAGAACCGAATGTCTCGCCGGAGGGACCGGCGATTGCGGACGGGGGCGTCCGCGCGGTCCGACAGCGTCGGCGTTCCGACGGTGTTTGCCGGGCTCTCCCTGTACCCGCGACGGAAATGAGTTTTGTGTTCTTTTTCTGCTTGGGTGGTTTCATTTGCTATCATTCGGTGTGAGATCTGCCGAAATACTTAACCAAATGAAACATAGATATTTTATCGTCCTGGCTATTTTTGTATTTGTCCTGTCGTCCTATGCGGCTGAGCCGTCGGTTTGGACGGTGAATTCGCGGGCTGATGTGCTGAAGGGCGATGCTCGCGGGGTTTCGATCGATCAGAATGGCACGATCAGTTTGTCGCCGAAATTGACCGAGGTCTTTAGGACGGCCCAGCAATATATCTGGTCGAGCGTGGTCGGCGCAAACGGCGACGTTTATCTTGGAACAGGCGGCGACGGCAAGATTTTTAAGGTTGCCGCGAACGGCAG
Organism: Pyrinomonadaceae bacterium; assembly: GCA_049663465.1. Taxonomy (GTDB): domain Bacteria; phylum Acidobacteriota; class Blastocatellia; order Pyrinomonadales; family Pyrinomonadaceae; genus OLB17. Next base: position 24,036 of record JBATDM010000060.1, on the reverse strand, counting down.
CGGCTCTCAGTTTGCGGACCTGGCGGAGATGAATGTCTCGGCACTCGCTATCGGCAGGTCAGGCGAGATATTTGCGGGCACATCGCCGGACGGTAAGGTTTACCGGATCGACGCTAACGGAAACGCGACGGTCTATTTTGAGCCGGGCGAAAAGTACATCTGGTCGCTTGCCGTTTTGCAGGACGGCGGTTTAGCGGTCGCGACCGGTGACGGCGGGAAGATATTCAAGGTGCGCTCGGCGAATGCGGCCGCGGCATCATCCTTGCTTTTTGACACGAGCGAGACGCATGTAATTTCACTCGGCACGGACAAACAGGGAAACCTGTATGCCGGAACGGACCCGAATGGGATCGTCATGAGATTTGGCCCGGACGGCAAGCCGTTTGGATTACTCGATTCGCCGTTGAGGGAGATACACGACCTCGCGGTTGGCCCCGATGGATCGGTTTACGCTCTTGCCCTGGGTGAATCGGTTGCCGCTCCGAAGGCAGAAGCAGCGGCGACACCGGCGGCGGAGAAGAAGACGGTCTCGGTGGCGAAACCTTCGGCAACGGCGGTCGAAACTCCGGCGAAGAGCCGCTACGACCTGACCGGTGCAAAGACGGCCGTGTATCGCATATTGCCAGACGGCGGCAGCGATCTGCTATGGGCGTCGACAACCGTGACGGGCTTTTCGATCTATGCACACCTAAACGGAACCGGAGCTTTGCTTGGTACGTCCGACAAGGGCCGAATTTACAATATCGAGAACGACGGGCGGGAAACATTGATCCTCCAATCCGACGCAAGCCAGATCTCAACGATCCGCACAGATGGACGAAGGTTGTTTGCGACAACCAGCAATCAGGGGTCGCTGTTTCAATTTGGCCCCGAGCCTATGGCTGAGGGAAGTTACGAATCTCCTGTGTTGGATGCCAAGGCGTCCGCAGCTTGGGGCCGTGTGTGGTGGCGTTCGGCGGGGAATGTCGTTATCCAGACACGTTCGGGCAATACCGAAGATCCGGATGAAACCTGGAGCGGTTGGAGTGCCGCGCAGAGCGATGCGAAAGGCTCTCAGGTCGCGAGCCCGAAGGCCCAGTTCATCCAGTGGAAAGCGGTTTTACGCGGTTCGAATGCGGCGTTGAGCGAGGTCAGCCTTGCTTACGCACCACGCAATCTTGCACCGGAAATATTGTCCCTTAATGTTCTGCCCACGAATGTAGGGCTGGCGGCAAATCCGGCGGTTCAGGTCGATCCGAATATTGAATTGGCCGGAATGGACCCGGCGACATTTGGCATTCCGGTCGTATCAATTCCGCCGCGAAAGGTTTATCAGCGCGGCGCGACATCGCTGCAATGGACGGCGGAGGACCGCAATGACGATTCGCTCGTTTATGACGTTTTTTACAAAGAGATAAACGATGCCGCGTTTAAGCCTTTGCGCGAGAATCTGACGGATAATTTTATTGCCATCGACGGGCAGTCGTTGGCAGACGGGCGGTATGTATTCAAGGTAGTTGTGCGGGACACGCCGTCGAATTCACCGGCATTTGCGCTTGCGGGTGAAAAGTCGACCGATCCGATAGATATCGACAATACGGCTCCGACAGTTACCGCGGTTGGCACTGGGCAAATCACGGGCGACAGGGCACGTGTCATTTTTGATGCGGTCGATGCGTCAAGCTATCTGACGCGTGCCGAATACAGCGTGAACGGCGGCGAGTGGCGGACGGTCTATGCCGATGACGGCATTTCGGACAGCCCGAGGGAGAGATACACCATCAAGATACCGGTGGCTACGGCGGGCGAGTACGCAATTACGATCCGGGTTTATGATGTCAATGCCAACTCCGGGAATGCCAGACAGGTCGTGAGGAAATAGCTTAGATCTGGTGGGCATTTGACGAAATGACACTTCGGAAAGATTCAGTCGCAGTGATCACGGGTGCAGCATCTGGCATTGGGCGGGCACTTGCGGTTCGCCTCGGACGGGAAGGCATCGCCGGGATCGCGATCTCGGATGTTGATGAAGCTGGACTCAATGAAACCAGGTCAATGTTGGAAGGCGTGCCCGTTTCGTCTCATGTTGTTGATGTTTCCGATCTCGCTGCCGTGAAAAAGTTTGCCGATGATGTTGTGGCCGAACATGGCGGGGTCACACACTTAATTAACAACGCGGGTGTCGGCGTCATGGGCACATTCGAGCAGATCTCGATCGAGGATTTCGAGTGGCTGATGGGGATCAACTTTTGGGGCGTGATCTATGGCTGCAAGGTATTTTTACCGATCCTGCGAAAGCAGACGGCGGCTCACATTGTCAATGTGTCGAGTGTTTTCGGGTTTATCGCGCCTGAGGAACAGACGGCGTATTGTTCTTCGAAATTTGCGGTACGCGGTTTTACCGAGAGTTTGCGGCACGAGCTGGCGGGGACGAATGTTACCGTTTCGTGCGTTCATCCGGGCGGGATCAAGACCAACATCGCACGCAATTCCCGAGTTGGCAAAGACACGCCCCAGGAATGGAAACAGCAAGGGGCAAAATTCTTTGACAAGGTTGCAAAGACATCGCCGGAAACGGCCGCAGAGGTAATCGTGGGCGGGATCAAGCGTGGCGAACCGCGCATTCTGATCGGACAGGACGCCTACGCGATCAGCGCTTTGTCACGGATGTTTCCGAAGCGATATCTGAGAATGGTCGAGCGGCTGAGCGGCCACAAAATGAGCCTGCGAAAGAAGTAGCAACTACTTTTTAGGTAAGGTCATCGTCTGGCCTTCACTGTCCATTTCTAGGTGGCGTGTGGTGCTGTCTGTCACGCTTCCCGGTACAAGGTCGCCGGTCTTGTAACGTGACTCTGGCGAGACGAACTCGGTTTGCTGAGGCGGCAATTCGCCTGCGGTCGAGTTTGCGATAACGTGCGGCTGATCGACCGATCGATATCCTCCGAGGCCTTTCTCCTGCTTTTTGAGCTGAACGTACTGGGCGATGCCCGAGCCGATCATCGTAAAAGCGGGAATGAGCATCCAGAACCACCAAACCCTGCCGCCGGCCATGTTGCTAAAGCCGAGATAGAGGGCGATCGCGAGGAATGCGAGGCCGGTCGCGAATTTGGTGATCGCGCCTTCCCAGGTGACTTGTTTGCCTTTTTTACTGACTATCGGAGCCAGCGGCTTGCCTGTAAGAGCACTCGACACATTTCCCAGATCAGTCCCGCAGCTTCGGCAGAATTTTCCGGTCTCTGGATTTTTTTGTCCGCATTTTGGACAGAACATATTTACTATTCCTTCGTTCTTTGTCGTCTCGCCTCGAAAAGTATTACGCCGGCGGCGACTGAAACGTTCAGGGAGTCTATTTTTCCATACATCGGGATTTTTACCAATGTGTCGCAGTTTTCGGCGACGAGACGATGCAGTCCGCTGCCCTCGCTGCCCAGAACGAGAGCACTCGGCCGGGTCCAATCCCAGTCTTCGTATGAGGTCGCGGCATCACCGCTCGTGCCAATGACCCAAATGTCGCGTGACTTAAGCTCTTCGACAAAACGATTAAGATTGGCGGTCTTTGCAACCTTAACGAACTCGATCGCTCCGGCGGACGATTTCGCGACTGTGTCCGTAAGTCCGGCGGCTCGCCGCTCGGGAATGATGACGCCATCGGCCCCGGCACATTCTGCCGTTCGCAGGATCGCCCCTAGATTTCTCGGATCTTCGACACCGTCGAGGACCAATAGCAGCGGCGGATCGCCCGCATTGTCGAGGATGTCGTCCGTCGCAACGTAAGCGGCGGCCGCGGAAAACGCGAGTACGCCTTGATGGTTGACGCCCGGGTCGAGGTGTTTAGCAAACGTTTCGCGGGGTACGCGGTTCCACGCTATCCCATTGCTTCGGCAGAGTTCGATGATCTCCGATAGGCGGCTTTCACGTGAGCCGTCTGCGACGATCACCTTGTCGATGCGCCGATTTTCCGCACGCAGAGCCTCGAGAACCGGAAGCACACCGTAAATACACGACGATGCGTCACGGCCTGAAGGAGCATCGTCGCGGCGGCTCTTTCGTTTCGGATCAACCGCCTGGAATTTCCTGCTCCGATTCGATTCCTGAAATGAGGGCTTTCTTTTCATAGCGGGTGCCACTGAAGGCGTGAAAACTCGGTGAAATGATCTCGGTCCAATGGCGAAAAGGGAACGTCAAACAAGTGGATTTTACCATTTTCGATTTGAAAAAGCTTGACCCGGTATCTCGAAGAGTCTTCCTTGCAGGCAATCCGGTGACGGATCTGAGATCGCTTGGAGGCATGAGATTGAAGCGGACATGGCAGGACGGCAGAAACTTTAGTTTTCCACAGAGCGCTTAAGAATTTCCACAGAGCGCTTTAATCACCAAAATATTTGAAAAATATCAAATTTCCCTGCGCTTTAAGGTTGACTGCTTAAAGTCCTTTCTGATACCATCGCTTAGATTTAAGAAGTTTCGCTTAAACGATCTCAAAGCAAGTCAAGTCAAAAAGCCTATGAATTGCCCCGTTTGCGATCGGAGTTTAGCCCCGACACTTTCGATTTGTCCTGCCTGCGGAGCCATGATGAATGATTCCGTCCGTGAAGAGGTTGGCGCGAGTATCACGAAACGAGCCCCCGTCAAAATGGGAACTCACGACACCGGTTCGCCAAAGCCATTGCCGCCGCGTCCGGTCGCGTTCGCCACCCCTGCGGTGATGAGATCGCAGACTGCAGATCTTGTCGCGCCGGCCACGAGCCCGACGCTCGTTGGTTTTCAGAGCGAGACTACGTCAGTACCGGATTGGCGATTGCAGATGCAAAACGCCGTTCAGATGCGGCGTGGAGGGCATGCCGGAATTTCAGATCCCGGAATTCAGTTCCCAACAAACGGCGGCGCGGCATTAAAGGCCGAACCGGCTAGGCTGCCCGACCTTGTGCCAGACATTTCGGATACTCGCGTTGCGAATGCAATGCGAAGGATCGAGCAATCGCGGAAAGCATTTCTGGAGCCCGCTCCGACCCCCGCGAAGCCCGCGATCGCGAGGTCTTTTCCGCCTCGCCCTTTTGGTCTCGTAGAGTCGATCCCCGGTGCCCAAGCCAGGAATGTTGTAAGCCGAGCTCAGCCAGTCGAAAGGCCTAGGCTCGTCGTTCCGTCATCTCCTCCCGCCGAAAAGAAACGCGACACCAACAAACTGCCAAGGCTGGTTGAAGATAATAGTCCGCGGGAAATCGAAGAGATCACCGATCGGGTCACGGATCCCGCAGTTTTACACACCGAGTTCGGTGAAGTTAAACGGATCAGGATAAAGGCCGAGACTGACGAATTTGTTGGGGAGATTGCCGATGACGATATTGATGCGATCGAAGATCTCGCACCTTTTTCCATGCGTTTCGGGGCAGGACTTTTCGATCTTATCATCGGGGCGTTCGCCAGCATGCTTCTGCTTTCCCCAATTGCATTCGCTCAGGGAAACTGGTTCACCACGACGGGGCTCCTCATTTTTGCCGCAACGTGTGCGGTTGTCATGTTCGGATACATGACCGCCTGCCTTGGATTTTATGGTAAGACGATGGGAATGCGTTTATTCTCACTTGAATTGGTGGACGCAGTAGAGAATGAGTATCCGACGCTATATCAGGCGGCGGTGAATTCTTCGATATTTATCGTTTCGCTCCCGTTGGGCGGTGCAAGTTTTGTGACGCTTTTTTTCAATGAGGAAAAACGGGCGGTTCATGACATAGTTTCCGGAACTATCCTTGTGAAAGAGTTTTGAAAACAAATTAGTTGCGACTCTGGCCCAAAGACTCTAAGCGAGTCTTTGGGCTTTTTGATTTTGAGGTTAGGCCTCAAGTTCTTCACAATAGAATAATGATCGATGAGCCTGCAAAGACGCCGAAGGGGACTGAGCGAGAAGCTCGCTTGGCGGAATTGGCGGCCAAGGCCCGTCGAAAAGTTCTGAATCAAATAAAGAAATCGATAAAGCTGATCGAGAATCTGAATGGTGATCTCGAAAAGCACGGCAACCCCGAAATGTGGAAGCGTTCCGGCGATCTGCTTCTTGCAAATTTGAGTACCGCCAGGCGTGTGGGTGACAAGGTATCTGTCACCGACTATTTTGACGAGACGACGCCCATTATCGAGATCGAAGGTGATGCAAATTCACCGATCAGTGAAATAGCTGAGAGTTATTTTAAAAGGTACGTAAAGGCCAGAAACGCTCAGGGAGTCCTTGCTGAACGTATTACGGCCGCCGAAAAGTTGATCGAGGAACTCAGGTCAAAGATCGTCCTGATTGACGCCGCCGCATCAACTGGCGACGAAGCGTACTTGGTTGGTCTGACAAGTCCAAAGCAGAAGGTCTCTAGCCGGCCAAAAAAGAAGGTAGAACTAGCGTTCAAGGGGGCGAGACGTTTCGCCTCGTCAGACGGATTTGAGATCCTGGTGGGCAAGAAGGCGGCGGATAACGATTTTTTGACGTTTCGCGTAGCGAAGTCGCTCGACCTTTGGCTTCACGCGGCTGATTACCCTGGTTCACACGTCGTGGTTAGAATTCAGGGTAGGAAAGCAGTTCCGGACCGAACTCTGCTTGAGGCCGCACAACTGGCCGCATTCTACAGCGACGCTCGTGAACATCCAAAGGCGGCAGTGAAATACACGCAGAAAAAGTTCGTCAATAAACCCAAACGTTCCGTACCCGGTTTGGTTAGCCTATCGAAATTTAAGACGATCCTTGTCGAGCCTCAAATTGTGGTTGAAATGATTCGCGAAGAGATATGATCCTGTTCGGCAGTTACTCGCTCATTACCTTGTCCAAATTCTGATTCATCGAATCGATGATCCGCTGGCCGCCGCCGACGAAAATACCACGGACGTGGCCACCACGGTCGATCAGCATTGTTTGTGGAACAACCTGCTGCTTCGTGATCGAATAGAATTTACCTACGACGGACGGTGGGGTTCGAACCATCGTATAGTTGATCTTCATTCGCTCGGCAAAGGCATTGATGTCTTCGACCGACTCCTGTCCACCGGCATTGTCACCGATATTCATGCCGATGACGTCAAAGCCTTGGTCGCCGTATTTTTCCCTCATTGCGACGAGATGAGGAATTTCCGCACGGCACGGTCCGCACCAAGTGCCCCAGATATTTAGAAGCAGGACCTTGCCCTTATGGTCGGAGATCTTCATTGGCGTACCGTCTAGTTTCTCTTGCTCGGCCTCGGCGAGGCCTTCGGCAAGTTTGGGATAGATCGACGATGCCTTTAGGCCGGCATTCGATGGGACTTGGGGGGCTCCATTTGAACTTGCCGAACTCGAATTGCAGCTTGTCCATGTGGAGACGGCAAGGGCCAAAATCACGAAAACTACCAAATTCTTCAACATCTCTTTCATCAATTCCTCGTACCGATCGGCAATTAATCTGAACATACCATTTCAATGCAGTTATTTAAAATAGATATCGTCAGCATATCGGAGAGTCAAGACCGCGCACGATGCAGTATTGTCTACTACTAATGCAAATATGGTTGCTAGATATTCCAAAAGCCTGTCTGGAAGTTTCCCATTTTGGGGACAAATAATATAGACTCTGGCTAACCTAAATTTTCGTTAATTTGCTCGTTTATGATCTTCCTGATGCAGTCCGCCGCTGTGTACGGCATCGATGCACTCCTTGTGGACATCGAGGTCAATTTGCGTCCGCCGAGCGGTGAGAATGACAACTCGCCAAACATAACTATTGTCGGCCTACCCGACACTGCGGTGCGCGAATCGCGTGAGCGGATCAGAGCGGCGATCAATAACAGCGGTTATTTCTTTCCGATCCAAAAGATAACCGTAAATCTTGCACCGGCCGACGTTCGGAAAGAGGGTGCGAGCTTTGATTTGCCGAGCGCTCTCGGAATACTCGGAGCGAACGGTGATCTGATCAACGGCCAGTCGGTTGAGAGCACGATGAGTGTCGGCGAACTCTCGCTCGACGGCCGGGTAAGGCCGATTCGCGGTGCACTATCCATCGCTCTTGCCGCACGCGACAACAACATTAGAAACTTGCTGGTTCCCGAAGAGAACGCCCGCGAGGCGGCCGTTGTGCAGGGAGTGAATGTTTTCCCCGTGAAAGACCTGCGTCAGGCCGCCCAACTCGTACAGGACATTGACGCCGGGCGGCCGACAGCTATTCGTCCTCTAAGGCTTGAGCTTTCGGAGTTGAAGGATCAGGAGAATCGATATCAGATTGATTTCAACGAAGTTCGCGGTCAACAGACGGCGAAGCGTGCCTTAGAGGTCGCGAGTGCGGGCGGACACAATATTCTGTTCATAGGACCGCCGGGTTCTGGAAAGACCATGCTCGCCAAGCGTCTGCCGACGATCTTGCCGCCACTCGAATTTGAAGAGGCACTTGAGATCACAAAGATCCATTCGGTGGCAGGTTTGACCGGGAAATCGGGACTTGTCGACGAGCGTCCATTCAAATCGCCGCACCACACGGTCTCGCAGGCAGGGTTGATCGGCGGCGGCTCGATCCCACGACCGGGCGAAGTCTCGCTCGCCCACCTCGGCGTGTTATTCCTCGACGAATTGCCTGAATTCGACAGGAGCGTTCTCGAAGTACTTCGTCAGCCGATGGAGGACAAGACGGTTACGATCTCGCGGGCGGCGAGTTCGCTGACCTTTCCGGCGAATTTTACTCTGGTGGCGTCGATGAATCCGTGCCCGTGCGGCTATTTTGGTTCTTCGCGTGAATGCAAGTGCTCGGGAATACAGATCCAGCGTTACGTCGGCAAGATCTCGGGCCCGTTGATGGACCGTATCGATATTCATATCGATGTCCCGGCTGTAAAGTTTGATGAGCTTCGTGGACGGGGTGCTCCCGCGGGGGATAGCTCGGAAACGGTTCGCCAGCGCGTAATTCAGGCTCGCGAAGTGCAGCTTGCAAGATTTGGCGGCGACGGTGTGTTCTCAAATTCCGCGATGTCGCCGAAACAGATACGAAAATTCTGCGAACTGGATGCTCAGAGTGAACAATTACTCGAAAAGGCCATGGTACGCCAGGGTCTGTCGGCCCGAGCACATGACAGAATTCTAAAAGTATCTCGAACGATCGCCGATCTGGAGGGAAGCGAGAATATTCAGCCGTCGCATATCAGCGAAGCGATCAACTACCGCTCGCTTGACCGCAATTACTGGACATAAATAGAATATGGATTTTCAAATAGGTGATCGATATTCGATCTCGCGCGAAGTTACAGACGAACTCGTGCGGGATTTTGCACGGCTGTCGGGCGATCATAATCCGCTTCATCTCGACGATGAATTTGCAAGTACAACTCGTTTTGGCCGCAGGATTGCCCATGGCATGCTTAGCGGCGCATTTATCTCGGCCGTTCTCGGGTTCGAGATAAGCGAACGAAAGATCGTTTATCTTTCTCAGTCAATGCGATTTATCGCACCGGTCTTTATCGGGGATGTGATAACAACATCCGCCACAATATCGAAGATTCGCGAAGACAAGGGGATCGTGACGCTTGATAACGTATGCACAAATCAAAACGGCGACACAACTCTTACCGGTCAATCCGTTATTATGGTTATGCCGTGACCCGCGTGGAATTGGACTTGAAATCATTCATTTGTAAGAATAAGCAGTCGCGATGAACGGCTTTCCCTTTCGCTGAAACAGGCTTTGAATGACATCTGAAAATCTAATAGGCTTTGAAAACATTCCTCAAACGATACCCCATTATTGTTTTGAGTCATTTCTGCGTCACAACAAGCGCGACGCTCTTGCGTACAAGATCGACGGCGTTTGGAATTATTTGTCCGGCTCCGAGGTTGTAGATCGAATTAAGAGGATAGCGATGGGGCTAGCCGCGTTAGGGGTTAAGGCCGGGGATCGTATTGCGATCATCTCCGAGAATCGCCCCGAATGGTCATTTGTCGATCTTGCGATCTTGTCTCTGCGGGCCGTCAATGTGCCGATCTATACGACGCAGGCGGTCGAGCAAATAAGATACATTCTGGAAAATTCCGGTGCGAAGATGTTATTTGTGTCGGGAAAAAAGCTGTGGAAACATGCTGAGGATGCGATCCATAGTGTCGAGCGTCTCGAAAAGCTTATTTTCTTTGACGAGGAAGGGAAACCGGAAAATGGCAGCCGAGCGATCACACTCGCGGATGTCGAGAATGCGGCAACGGCCCACGCTAAGATCGATGCGGACATCGTCGAACGATCCCTTTCCGAGATTGAGACAAATGATCTTGCCACGATAATCTACACGTCCGGCACAACAGGTGAGCCGAAGGGCGTGATGCTTTCGCACGACAATTTCGTTTCTAATATCGTTGCAATTTCAAAGGGGCTGCCGATCAGTCCGACCGACCGCAGTCTAGCTGTCCTGCCTTTGTCCCACATATTCGAGCGTACGGTGTTTTATGTATTGTGTGCGAATGGCGTCTCGATACATTATTGTGCTGCATTTGATCAGATAGCTTCGCATCTCGGTGAGGTCAAGCCGACCATTATGACGGCGGTCCCGCGGTTGTTTGAGCAGGTCTATCACAAGATCGTGAAGAAGGGTAAGGCTGCCGGCGGCTGGAAGACCAAACTTTTCGAATGGTCGCTCGGTGTTGGTCAGGAATATTGGGCCGCGAAGGATTCGGGGCGGCGTGTTTCGCCCGCTCTGGCCGCTCGACAAGCGCTTGCGAATCGACTTGTATTCTCAAAATGGCGTGAAGGTGTCGGCGGTGAGCTTCGATTTTTTGTTTCCGGCGGGGCTCCGCTATCTAAAAAGCTAAGCTACGCATTTTGGGCTGCCGGAATACCGATCCTACAAGGATATGGTATGACCGAAGCCTGCGTTACGTGTGCCAACCGGCCCGAAGACAATAAGGTCGGATCGATCGGGACGCCTTTTGAAGGGGTCGAAATGAAGATCGCTGAGAAGGATGGGGAAGTTCTTATTCGTGGCCGCAACGTGATGAAAGGGTACTATGAAAGCCCCGAGTCAACGGCTAAGGCTATCGATGCAGATGGTTTCTATCACACGGGCGATGTCGGCTATGTCGATAATGACGGCCACTTCTACATTACTGACCGGATAAAAGACCTCTTTAAATTGTCAAATGGGAAGTATGTCGCACCGCTGCAGGTTGAGAGCCTATTAAAGCAAAGTCCGCTCGTGCAGCAGGCGGTTGTTGTTGGTTCGGGCCGCAAACAGGTTGGAGCCTTGATAGTGCCTGATTGGGACTCGCTGAAGGATGAGATGAGATCCGCAGGTGTTGAGGCCGAGGGCACCAGGGAAGAGCTTGCTGACAATCCGCATTTTGTAAAACGTGTCCAGCAGGATGCAATCGACCTGAGTCGCGAACTCTCAGACCATGAGCGCGTAAAACGTGTTTATCTCCTGCCGCGCGAATTCTCCATCGACAAGGGCGAAATGACCCCTACACTCAAGATAAAACGGTCCGTAATAGATGAGAAATATGGTGAGGCGATCGACGAGATCTGCGGAAGCTGATCTAATGACGGGAAAGCGCTTTTAGGTTAAGGTTTCCACCGACAGTTCCTCATTTTCACGAAGCAGGTCATTGAGCGATACCATGTCGCCATTGCGATGCTTCAGCAAAGCCTCGGCAAGTTCGTAGAGTGGGGCTGGGATCTCACAGGTTTCGCCCGCTGTATCGTCTTGTGGATAGCGCGTATAAAAATCGACCTCAGCGGTGCAGAATTCACACGAAGCCAAGTGTTCGCGTATCTCGGAGCCGCTCTCACGCGAAAGGTCGCCATTCTGGAATGCCAGCAGTTCGTGCGATGAAGGACAATTTTCGTTCTTACAGAAACCTGTCATGTTATTTGAGAACATAGTATCTAGCAATGGCACACCACAACTGTCAGGCCGCCGACGATTCACTTATTGTTACATCAAAAGTAAATCTGTAATGCGACTATCCTTCCAAAACAATGGCCACAAAAGAGCTCGGAAAATCCATAAATTCGGGTAAGCTAAAAGAAATAGGACGCTAAGTCTAATTATTGTCGTAGTTACAGTAAATGGATAAACATTTATAAACAAGACAAAAACTTGTTGCCGTAAGGGCCAAAAATTGTTACTATCTTAAATGTAGGTGAGAGGCAGTTTTCTCATATCCTGCACTAACCAGATCTTGCACTGCTGCTCGGCATCGAGATCACGCCAAATCTTTCTACCAAAAACCACTCTCGCCGGTTGAAACTCACCGCACCCAAACGCACGGGAGCGCTTGTCATAGGACGAAGGTTTGCCCAACGTCCAGATTCCAAGGCAAAGGCAATCAAGTTTTCGACCGAGATCGATAGGAAACCACGATCGGAAGGGCTCATTATGAATGAACTTAAGACAAAGGAACGACTTCCCAGGTCGATCCGTAACAAGCGGGTCAAAGTCGGTAAATGGAATGACAGTCTGAAAACCTCGGACGTCAACCAGATATGGACCGAACTGCATCGGATCGTTTCGTCGCATCCGCTGGTGCGCGCATCTAAACGCGCGGGTTTCCTTGTCGAGGAAGGAAAGTACAATGCCTACACGGATCTTACCCAGGAGCTTTTCGTTGCACTTTTAAGTAAGGACCGATTTCAGCACTATATCGATACCGGTATGTCTGACGCTGAGATCGAGGCCGAGATCAGCCAGATCGAATTGACGAACATGCTGACGGCCGAGCTGCGTAAGCGCTACCCGGAATCGTATCGCCTGGCCCGCCGCATATCGACCTTGATCCAGTCGAGTGAGAGATTTAAGCGTTTTGACAATATTGGAAACCCGGAAGCTCACCGCCGTCTTGCGGACCGTCTCTATGGCCTTGCGGACTGGAAAGATCAAAAGATGCGCCGCGATGTTCAGGAAATGGACGAACGCGTCAAAGCCGTGTCGTTTTTTGGACGCGATACTCGCATGGTCGGTTGCACCGGCGATGCCCAGATAGTGATCAGCAATCCGGAACTCGAAAAACTTATCATTCGTGTCTTCAAGGCGATCGATTCGCCGGTTGACGTTCGTTCGCTCAGGTCTTTTGTGATGTCGCGTCTGCCGATCATGGACATTCACCTCGTTCCCGTCGGCAGCGGCGGATCGGGAGACGATGATGACCGGATGCCGTTTGAATTTACCGACACTAGAGAGACGCCCGAGGAAGACCTGCTTCGCAATGAAGCCGAACTTGCGGCTATCGGTTTTGTCGAAGGATTTCTGGAAACTCTGCATAAGTCTGTTCGCGGCAAAGCAAAACAATACGACCGCATGATAAATGTCCTGTGGTATTGCTATCTGATCTCGGACAGCGGGACACAGCTTGAGGTTGCCGAAATGCTGGGCGTGTCGGATTCGCTCGTGTCTGACTACCGAAAGCGAATCGAGGCAAACCTACAGGAGCTCACCTTCACCGGCGTCAATGAAGCTCGTCAATTTGAAAAAGCACTCAAGCATACCGTCAGAGGAATGATCACTGTCGGAAAAGAAGGCGTTGCTGCCTAGTAACCGGAAAATGCGGGTCAATAGTCGTATGTTCCTTTGCGCAGCAAATGCAGACCAAGAGATCAACCGAAAAAGATTACAAGTCTCTATCGCCGGGCCGACAAGGATCGGCGCCGCCTGATCAGCCGTCTCTGAGTCCCGGCGGTGCCGATAATACCCGGTCCGCAAACAGCAAAAATTCAAAAGATCCAGTCCAAACGTTTTCCATTTCGAGTGTCGGCGTGTCCGAGACCCGTTCGGAATCCGATCTCTCTAGCGTTGAAACCGCTTCTCCGTCGAGTGCCGAGCGTGTTGCTACAGAAGAAAAAGCTCCGGAAAAACCTCTGTCCCCCAAGGCCGCCAAGAAGGCCAAACAGGAACAAAAGGACAGTGACCTTATTTCCAACGAACGCTGGCTCGTACGGAACGGCCATCTGCTGACGTACATTGGGGTGTATCTTTTCTCCATAATGGTGCTTTTCCGGCCGTATGAGATCGTGCCGGGCTTGGGATTTCTCTCGGGTACAGCGATCTACTTTGCTCTCGTAACCATCGCTTTTTACATTCCCAGCCAGATCGCTACCGAGGCTAATCTGACAACTTTTCCGACTGAGGTAAAGGCTGTTTTGGCGATGACGCTCGCGGCACTGATCTCCGTTCCGATCGCCAAGGACCCGGGCCTTGCCTGGGAATCCTTTAATGATCCATTTATTAAGGCCGTTATCATTTTCGTCGTCATTATCAACGTCGTTCGAACTCGCGAACGCTTGATGGGCATGATGTGGGTCTCGTTTGGGATCGCCATCTATCTGGGCATTGCCGCCCTTGACCTCTACTCGAAAGGGCAGTTTGCCGTCGAAGAATATCGAATTGCGGTCGATGTTGGCGGAATGTTTGGCAATCCAAATGAGATGGCGATGCACTTTGTGATGATGACGCCGATCGTCATCGCGCTTGGCGTCGCCGCAGCGAGCAAGTTCTGGAGAGTGATCTACTTTGCAATGGCAGGGCTTTTTGTCGCAGCCAATATGGTGACTTTTTCGCGCGGTGGATTTATTGGACTCATTGCGTGTCTCGGCGTTCTCGCCTGGAAGCTCGGCCGCCGTCAGCGTTTGGGCGTAACAATTGCATCCATCGTAGTTGGCGGGGCGGCAATGATCGCGGCGCCGGGCAACTACGGTCTTCGAATGCTGTCGATCTTTATTCCCGGCCTTGATGCTGTCGGTTCCAGCGACCAGCGGCAGGCTTTGCTTATCCGTTCTCTGCAAGTAACCGCACGAAATCCATGGGGTATCGGCATCGGCAATTTTCCTATCGTCGGCTATCAGAATCTGGTATCTCATAATGCGTTTACCCAAGTCTCGTCCGAACTGGGACTTCTCGGCTTGGCAGCGTATCTGATCTTTATTGTCAGCCCCTTTAGAAAGCTCGGTGCTATTGAAAGGAGCCTTTTCGACGCAGACGATCACAGTTGGTACTACTACCTCGCAATCGGACTGCAGGCGAGCATCGTCGGGTATCTTGTTTCGAGCTTTTTTGCGTCCGTCGCTTACAATTGGTTCATTTACTACCTTATCGGGTATGCTGTCGCGTTTCGCAGAATTTACCGCATCGAGGTTGAGAATCGGGAGGAAATGACGCCGCAGATTGCGGTACAGCCTGCATGACAAACGGACTAGTGCAATTATTCTTCTGGTTATGCCTTGGTGTGCTGGGATACGTGTATGCAGGGTATCCGCTGCTCGTTTACCTTGTTAGCCGAATTTTTCCGCGTCCTGTCCGCCGCTCACCGATCGAACCTCACGTTACCGTACTGATCACAGCATTTAACGAAGAGGCCGCACTGCGCCAGAAACTCGAAAATACGCTTGCGATCGACTATCCGGCGGAAAAGCTTGAGATACTCGTCGCTTCGGACGGTTCGACTGATGGGACTGACGAGATCGTCCGCGAATTCGCGTCGCGGGGCGTCAAGCTCTTCCGGCAGGAGGGCCGCGTCGGTAAAACCGCGACACAGAATAATGCCGTCGAAAAAGCTACCGGTGAGATCATTCTCTTTTCGGATGCTACGACGATGTACAATGACGACGTTTTCCATACTTTGCTTCCCAATTTTGCCGACGAGTCGATCGGATGTGTCGCCGGACGTCTTGTCTACGTGGACGACGCGAGCACAACTGTCGGAAAAGGGGTACAGAGCTATTGGGGATACGAGACATTTATCAAAACTGCAGAAAGCCGGGCCTGCTCGTTGATCGGAGCCTCGGGCTGCCTGTACGCCGTCCGCAGATCTGCGTATGAACCGTTGTATCCTGAGGCGTGCTCCGACTTTCTGATCTGCACGAGCATCTATCGCAAGGGCCTTCGAAGTGTTTTCGCTCCCGACGCCGTCTGCTTTGAAAAGACGAATCATCGAACGGATGACGAGCTGAAAATGCGCGTTCGCGTTATTTCTCAGACCTTTACCGATCTGTGGCGTAACCGCGATATGCTCAATCCGTTTCGAAGCGGCTTTTTTGCCGTTCAGCTCATCTCGCATAAGGTCTTGCGGTATGCCGTTCCGGTGATCTTATTAGCATTGCTCGCCTCAAGCGCGATCCTTGCCGGCTCGTCGCTTTTCTACCTCGTGGCTGCCGCCGGCCAGATCGCCTTTTATTTGCTTGCCGCTGCCGGATGGATGATGGAACGTGCGGGCACGCGTCCGCGCTTCCTAGCAATGCCGTTATACTTCGTCCTTGCAAACCTCGCCTCAGTTGTTGCGTTCTACAAATTCCTCCGCGGCGAGAAATATTCTCGTTGGGAACCGATACGCCAATCACGCTAGTTACAGATGCCCGAGAATCCCCTCACCAAAAAGTTCTTTAGTACGCGCGTCGGCAGAAACGTCCTTAACACGGTGCCAAAGGTTTCGGTCGTGATGCCGGCGTATAACTGTGCCGATCACATTGTTGAGGCGATCGACTCCGTGCTTGCCCAAAAATTTCGTGAATACGAGATCATTGTTATCAATGACGGCTCTCCCGACACCCCAAGCCTCGAACGCGCGATCAGGACGCGGCTTGACGAGATCGTCTATATCAGACAGCGAAACGAGGGTGCCGCCGTTGCACGAAATATGGGTATCGATCATGCCCGAGGGGAACTCATCGCATTTCTCGACAGCGACGATGTTTGGGAGGAAGATTTCCTCACATCCCAATATATTTTTCTTGAGCGCAACAACTACGACATGGTTTACTGCGACGCCCTGCTGTATGGTATGCGTTCGGCATATCGGACGACGTTCATGGAAACGGCCCCGTCCGAAGGAGAGGCAAATTTTGAGAGCATCCTCGGCCTCCGCTGCAATGTGATAACCTCTGGCACCCTAGCAAGACGGTCTTCCCTTCTCCGTGCGGGAATGTTTGAGAAAGAACGTGTCCAGGCTGAGGACTTTCATCTGTGGCTCCGAATGGCAAAGACTGGTGCGAAGATCGGCTATCAACGAAAAGTACTGCTGAAATATCGCGTCCATGAAGATGGCCTTTCGGGCGATGCCGTGAATCGGGTCGAGCGTTCCATAAATGCGTTTGAGCGCGTCCGGGACACTATCGACCTGATGCCAGAGCAAGGCGCGTCAGTAGAACGTACCATCGCCGGCCTCAAGGCTGACCTCGCGGTGCAGCAAGGTAAGTCACTTCTGGTCGAGGGCGATTATCAAGCGGCGGCCCGGGCATTCCGCACAGCAAATCGACATCGATGGTCACCTAAACTTGCCGCCGTCAGCATCCTTACCCGTCTCGTCCCGGGGCTAGTACTCAAGGCATATCAGAATCAGCGCCCTTCTGGGGTATAGATCCCCGAAATAGCGAAGTGTCCACCGGGTTAAGAAAAGTGTTGACAACAATGTTCAACCCATAATAAACTCTATTATCCGTCAATAGACGGAACACCCACGTCCGCCCCCTTAGCTTTTCCGGCGATCAATTACAAAACTCTTGTCTACGGCCTCCCGTCCTACCGGCCGCGTGTCTGTATCGATCTTAGATCTTCTCTTTGAATTCCACTATTGGAACCCCCCTAACCAAAATGAAAAAACTTGTTGCTATTTTTGCGTTCGTGCTCGTTGGAGCGCTTATATTCGGCACGGCCGTTTCGGCCCTTGTCAATAACGGTGATTTCGAGACTGGAACATTTGGTTCCTGGACAAAATCTTCGTTTATTAATAACGGTTTTAGCGCGTCGCAGGGAAGCGGCGGCAGTGACTTGAGTGCCATCGTCGGCGGCCCGGCCGTGGCTCCCTTGAGCCAATCCGACAGCCGGACGAACGGAGCGATCATGTATCCCGCATACGGACACTACTCAGCCCGCGTCAACAGCGAACTTTCTTATTCGAGCGGCGGCTACAGCAAAAATGGAAATACGCTGACCCAGAATATAGCTGCCTACATCGATCCTGCTGACAACATGGCTCACATTCGGTTTGCCTATTCAGCGGTGATGGTAAACCCGGTCGGGAATCCACATACGGCCGAAGAGAAGCCATATTTTCGGGTTCGTGCGGTAAATGTTAGCAATGGGAACGACGTTCTTTACGATTTTTCATCTTACGTCAATGAGCCGGGCAAGAACTGGCAGAATGGTACAACTTTTTCGGGTTCTGATACGTGGAAATATCTTGATTGGAACTTTATCGATCTAACGCCGGGGCCGGGACATCCGGTCAATCCAGGTGACACGATACGTCTGACCGTGACGGCGGCGGGTTGTTCGCTCGGCGGCCATCCCGGTTATGTTTATGTTGATGAGATCTCCGACCACGAGATCGCGGGGCCGACCGTGCGCGCGACGGGGCCAGCGACGACCAGTACAGGTTCGGGGATAACATACACCTACAATTATAGGAACGGAGCGAGCGTGCCCGTGAATCCGGTCGTAACAGCGACCCAACCGACAGGCGTGACCTTCACGTCGGTCGCGGATCCGAACTGCTCTCTCGGCGGTGGAACCGTTACCTGCAATTTTTCCAATCTAGCCGCGTTCGGTGGCACCGGATCGTTCACTATAAACGGGACCGTAACGGCGCTTACCGGAACGCAGATCGCGCATGGCAACTACAGCATTGCAGCGACCGGATTTCCGACGCTTGGCGGACAGACTGTGTTGACTAGCGTTACAACGGTCGGTACGACCACTAGCGTTTCGTCGTCGGCTAATCCGTCGGTTTCCGGGCAGAACGTCACATTTACAGCGACCGTTGCCCCAACTTCAGGTGGAGGAACACCGACGGGAACGGTGCAATTCGTGGTTGATGGTTCAAATTTTGGTGCGCCGGTCACACTTAGCGGCGGATCGGCCCAGTCAGGAGCAGCTTCACTTAGCGTTGGGGCCGGACATACCGTAACGGCAATTTACAGCGGCGGCCCGGGCTATGTTGGCAGCAGCGGCTCACTCTCAGGCGGTCAGACGGTAAACAAGGCAAACGCATCGGTCGGCGTTTCGGCTTTACCGAATCCAGCGGTTTCCGGCCAGGCGATCACGCTGACGGCAACGGTTGGTGCCGTTGCTCCGGGAACTGGAACTCCGACGGGTACGGTCACTTTCTATGTGGACGGAAATCCAGTTTGCACAAATGTGGCTCTCTCAGCGGCAACGGCGACATGCAACCTCGCATCGCTCCCGCCGGGAAATCATGTTGTCACAGTCACTTACAGCGGAAATGGAAATTTCAACACTGGCAACGGAACATTGACCGGCGGCGTAAATGTCAACAAAGCAAATACGACGCTCGGACTCGCATCTTCGCAGAATCCATCGGTTGCGGGCGAACCAGTAACCGTGACGGCAACGGTTGCACCAGTCGCACCAGGAACGGGAACGCCGACGGGAACCGTCACGTTTAGTGTGGACGGAAATCCTGTTTGTTCCAATATTTCGCTTTCGGCGGCCACCGCGACGTGTAACCTGCCTGCACTAGGTGCCGGAAATCATACGGTCACGGCGACATACGGTGGTGATCCAAACTTTAACGGAAGCGGCGGCACTCTGTCGGGCGGCCAGTCGGTAAACAAGGCTGACACGACGCTTGGTTTGGCGGCTTCGCCAAATCCTTCGGTCGCAGGTGAGCCGGTCGTATTTACGGCTAGTGTCACTGCCGTCGCTCCGGGAGTCGGAACGCCGACGGGAACTGTCACATTTAGCGTCGATGGAAATCCGGTTTGCACGAATGTTTCTCTAACCGCAGGCTCAGCTGTCTGCAATTCACCCGCATTGGGCGTCGGCGGCCACACGGTCACGGCGACCTTTGGCGGTGATCCAAACTTTAACGGCAGCAATGGAACTTTGTCGGGTGGCCAGACGGTCAACAAGGCGGATACGACGCTTGGACTAATATCTTCGCCCAATCCGTCGGTTGCCGGCGAACCGGTCACGGTGACGGCGACGGTCGGCCCGGTCGCCCCGGGAACGGGAACGCCGACCGGAACCGTGACTTTTAGTTTGGATGGAAATCCAGTTTGTTCAAATGTCTCGCTTGCCTCCGCGTCGGCTGATTGTGCCATGCCATATCTCACGGCCGGGAATCACACGGTCACAGCGACCTATGCCGGCGATCCTAACTTTAACGGTAGCAACGGCACTTTGTCCGGTGGACAGGTCGTCAACAAGGCGGATACGACGCTTGGACTCGCATCTTCGCCTAATCCGTCGGTCGCAGGTGAGCCTGTCACTGTCACAGCGACGGTCAGTCCGGTCGCTCCGGGAGCGGGAACGCCGACCGGAACCGTTACCTTTAGCCTGGATGGAAATCCAGTTTGTTCAAATGTCTCGCTTGCTTCGGCTTCGGCTGATTGTGCCTTGCCATATCTCACGGCCGGGAATCACACGGTCACAGCGACCTATGCCGGCGATCCTAACTTTAACGGCAGCAACGGCACTTTGTCGGGTGGACAGGTCGTCAACAAGGCGGATACGACGCTTGGACTTGGTGCATCGCCTAATCCTTCGGTCTCGGGCCAGCAAGTGACCTTTACCGCCACGGTTGGCGTAGTTTCGCCTGGATCAGGAACGCCGACGGGAACGGTCACGTTCTTTGCTGATGGAAATCCGATCTGTACCGCAGCCGCGCTTTCGGGCGTGGAGGCAACCTGCAACAGCTCACTTGTTGCCGGAAACTACGTCATCACAGCAACTTACAACGGTGATCCGAACTTCAATACCAGTAATGGTACGCTTTTGGGCGGAATGACGGTTAACAAAGCTGAAGCATCGACTAGCGTTGCGTCGTCGGTGAATCCGTCAGTCACAGGACAAGCGGTGACATTTACGGCTGCGGTCGCGGCGGTCGCGCCGGGAGCGGGAACGCCGACCGGAACAGTCACGTTTAGCGTGGACGGTAGTCCGGTTTGTGCATCCGTCGCTTTGTCGAACGGCGAGGCGGATTGCGCATCTTCTGCCTTCAACGCAGGGAATCATCCTGTCGCTGTTACATACAGCGGCGACGGAAATTTCAACACGTCAAACGGCAGCCTCGCAGGCGGCCAGAACGTGGACAAGGCAGACACGACGCTTGCATTAGCGGCATCGGCAAATCCGGCTGTTTCCGGTCAGTCTGTGACATTTACGGCAACGATCTCGGTCGCAGCTCCGGGGGCAGGTTTGCCGACAGGCAGCATCACGTTCTACGCGGACGGAAATCCGATCTGCTCGAATGTTGCTCTCGCAGGAACGGAGGCGACATGCTCTGTGTCTAACCTTTCGGTTGGAGGTCACGTAATCACCGCGAGTTATGGCGGCGATCCGAATTTTAACGGCAGCAACGGCACTCTCGCAGGTGGTTTCTCCGTTGGAAAGGCGAACACGACAACCGTCGTTACGTCTTCTGGAGCACCGTCAGTTTATGGCGAGCCGATCGTCTTTACGGCAACCGTCGAACCCGTTGCCCCGGGAAGCGGAATGCCGACGGGAACGGTCGCATTCAATTTTGGCGGCAATCTTCTGTGCGGCAATTCGACGCTGACGGCGGGTGTTGCAAGCTGTACTTTGTCAACGCTGCCTGCGGGTAACCACGTTGTTACTGCGGCGTACAGTGGCGACGGAAACTTCAATTTGAGTGCCGGATCTCATTCCGGCGGTCCGGTGACGGTCAACAAAACGGATTCGGCGACCGTTATCACAAATACGACCGAACTTGGCTCACCGACGCATGTCGGAGAATCTTATCCGGTGAATTGGACGGTCTCGATCGTCGCTCCGGGCGTGGGAACGCCGACAGGTAATGTGACCGTTTCGGAAGGCTCGGCTAGCTGTAGTGCAGCGGTCGGCACGGGAACGTGTACCCTGACTTCGACGAGTCCGGGAGAAAAAGTCATTACGGCAAGCTATGCCGGAGATTCGAACGTCAACCCAAGCTCTGCTTCGCCAGCGGCACATGTGGTAAATATTATGATCTCGGGCCATGTCGTTCGCGGCGGTTCGGGTGCTCCGATGGCGGATGTGACCGTCTCGCTGAGCGGCTCGCAGAGTGCGATGGCAACGACAAACGCAGCGGGTATTTACTCGTTTACATATCTGACCGAAGGCGGCAGCTTTGTTGTAACGCCGGCGGCCGATGGAGAAACGTTCGATCCAATAAGCCGCAGCCTCTCAGCCGTCAACGACAATATCTCAAATGTCGATTTCGTCGGCTTTGATGGGTCGCAGGATGTTCGCAACCTCGCTATCGTGAATCAATATGTGACGCCTGGTGAGGACGTTATCGTTCCGCTCGTACTTGAGAGCCGCGGTAACGAACACAATCTTGGCTTTACGCTATTGTTCGATGCATCGCCGCTCAAGGTGCCTGATGTTGCCTGTGGTGCCGATGCTCCGGGATGTACTCTCGATGTTGAAAATGGCGACCCAGGTGTTCTTGGTATCTCGGTGACGTTTGCCGGCCCGCTGACGCCTGGTTTGAGAGAGATCGTGGCACTCACATTCCACACACACGCGACCAACAGCATGTCGAGCACACCGATCGCTTTTGGTGACGATGCGATAGCAAAACAGACGTGGGACGGCCGCGGCGATCCGCTTGCGACCACCTATACGGATGGCGCGGTCGTTTTTGCCCATGGCTTTGAGGGCGACGTTGGCGGTCGAAGTTCAGGTGATGGCCAGCTTCTGGCGAACGACGTCACGCTAACCCGTCAGTTAGTTGTTGGAATGATCACGGCTAACCCGATGTACAACGAATTCCAGCGTGCGGATACGGCCCCGGCCGGCACGAAGGGCGATGGTATGTTGGATGCGACGGACATTGTTCAGACAAGACGATTCGTCGCTGGACTTGATCCGAGCGCCGCTCCGGGAGGCCCATTCCGTCCGGCGAGTGTCTCGCAGCGGGCTGAGGCAAGATCATCAGTGCCAAATGGCTGTGAGATCCGCGTGATGCCGACTGTGGCGTCGAGCGGAACTCGTGTCACAGTTCCAGTCATGATCGCGGGTTCGGGAGATGAGGTCGCATCGAGCTTTACTCTCCGATTCGATCCGATGAAACTCAGCGATCCGCGAGTCGAAATGGCGAGCGGAATGCCGTCCGATGCGATGCTCACCTGGCATGGCGGTGATGACGGAACGCTTTCAGTTTTGGTCGATTCCACCAGCGGTCTCGGGGCTTCAACGGTTGCCCGAGACTTCGTTTACGTCTCGTTCTCGGTGGCATCAAATGCCGCAGGCGGCGATTCGGTGATCGAATTTGGAAACGGGCCGGCGGGAAGTGCCGTCTCGGATGCGAACGGAAACCGAATGGACTCCGGCTTTGCCGGTGCGAACGTCACGATCTCAGGGCCGAATTCGCTTGGCGTTGAGGTCTCGGGACGCGTGCTTACGCCCGACGGTCGAGGACTGCGAAATGCGGAGGTGCTGCTCACCGATGCAAATGGCAATGTCAGAACGGCAACGACGAGTTCCTTCGGCTACTACCGCTTTGATGGGGTTGCCGTTGGTGCGACATATACACTCGGCGTGAACTCGCGGCGTTACCGGTTTGGAACGAGGACGATCAGTCCAAATGCAAACCTGTCGGGCGTCGATTTTGGCGGACTCGAATAGCTCTGGAATGAACCAGGGCGGCAAGGGCGGCCTCATGCGGGCCGCCTTTTGCCACTTTGTCGGCAAAACCCGGGGAGAACGGAAGTTTCCATGAATTTTTGCCGATTTAAGTAAAAAATGGAGGTGATTAGGCGTATATTTTGTCGTGGGTTACGCCAAACTGCCCCGTTCGGCGTTCTTCTCACAAGGCTGGTTGAGCCAAACGTGCCGTACTTTCATACCCAAGAATGAATAACGCTGCGGCCGGCACTCGGTATCGCGGCGTTTTTTTGCCTCAGGGCCAACTATTTTAGTGGAAGAAGAGAATCGAACAACTCAAACGCTAAAACAGCAAAGTGTATGGCTGCTGTCTGCAAAGCTGATCGGCTTTGCACTGAGTTTTTTTCTCCCTCTGTTGATCGTTCGCACGCTCGCACAAGAGGCCGTGGGGCACTATCGCGAGGCCTTTCAGCTCATCACAAATGCGGTCGTTATTCTCCCGCTCGGCCTGTCGATGAGTGCCTATTA
>JBATDM010000059.1:0-22300 GCA_049663465.1 Pyrinomonadaceae bacterium | reverse complement strand
GGGCGGCACCGGTGATCATGTTCTTGACATAATCGGCGTGGCCCGGACAATCGACGTGAGCATAGTGACGATTCGCCGTCTCGTACTCGACGTGTGCGGTCGCAATTGTGATACCACGGGCCTTCTCCTCAGGTGCGTTGTCGATCGAATCAAACGATCGAAACGCCATCTTCGGATTGTGCTTCGACATCACCTTTGTGATCGCTGCCGTCAATGTCGTCTTGCCATGATCCACGTGTCCAATTGTCCCAATATTCACGTGCGGCTTACTTCGGTCGAATTTCTCTTTGCTCATCTCTTTCCTCTGGTTCGTCCTTTATATATATAAATCAAAATCTGGAGCCCAAGGCGGGATTTGAACCCGCGACCTCATCCTTACCAAGGATGCGCTCTACCCCTGAGCTACTTGGGCCGGCTTCAAACATTGCCTTACAAACAACAAATTTGGAGCGGGAGACGAGATTCGAACTCGCGACATTCAGCTTGGAAGGCTGACGCTCTACCAACTGAGCTACTCCCGCCCGCTCCATTTGAAATTTCAACCTTGAAATTTCAAATCCAAATTAATGGTGCATGGGGTAGGATTTGAACCTACGTAGGAAATTAATCCGACGGGTTTACAGCCCGTTGCCTTTGACCGCTCGACCACCCATGCTAATACTAATCTTAATGCTATAGGCGCAAAAATAGAGCCAAATAGCAAATTTCCAATTCTAACGAAAGGATTTTTAACTTGCAAGCGCGTAAGTACTCATTTTTGGCGCATTTACGCGCTTAGTCTGTCGGGTGTTATCGGAAGCTCACGGAACCTTTTTCCTGTTGCGTGAAAGATGGCGTTTGTGATCGCCGCCGGAATGCCGACCAGGCCGAGTTCGCCGAGTCCCTTTGCCCCAAGCGGATTGACGATCTTGTCGTCTTCCTCGACAAAGATCGTATCGATCTCAGCGACATCGGCGTTGACGGGGACGTGATAACCGGCAAGATTAGGATTCATGATACGGCCAAAAGTGTGGTCAACCTCGGTTTTTTCTGTCAGAGCCATTCCAATACCCCAAACGACACCGCCCATTTCCTGGTTGTGAGCTCCCTTCGGATTCACGATCTTGCCAGCCGCAGTTCCCTGAACAACACGCGTAACTCGAACGACGCCGATCTCTTCATCGACCTTTACCTCGACAAACTGCGCTCCGTGCGACGCGATCGTGTATTTGCTTCGTTCCCCTGCATTAGGCGTCGACCGATGTAGAACGCTGACGGTATCTTTCCCCATACGCTTTAAAACATCAGTGAAAGAAATGCGCGTTGCAGACTTGCCTTTGACGGCTAGCGAACCATTCTCAACAACAACGTCAGCAACCGCGACACCAGAAAACGGTGAGTTTGATTCTCTGCTCAGACCATCGATCATTTCCTTGATGACCAACTCGCACGCCTCCTGAACAGCCGAACCGACGCTGGATGTCGTTGTCGAGCCGCCCTGTCCGGGGCTCGGCGGCATTTCGCTGTCACCGAGAACGAAATTGACCTTCTCGATCGGCAAACCCAAAGATCGGCCGGCAATGATAGTCATCGTCGTATAAGTGCCCGGGCCGATGTCGGTAGTTCCGCTTTCAACAAACGCAGTACCGTCTGACTTGATCGTAACGCGAGCCGAGGCGGGCGACTGTCCAGCCGGCCAGGTTCCAGTGGCCATTCCCCAGCCAACAAGAAGATGCCCATCTCTCATCGAACGCGGCTCGGGTTTTCGCTTGCTCCATCCGAATCGCTCCGCGCCCTGCGTATAGCATGCACGTAGTTCCTTGCTCGAGAACGGCTTGCCACTCTCTGGGTCGGTCTCGGCGTAGTTGATCAGCCGCAGTTCGACGGGATCGATCTTGAGTTTGTACGAAAGCTCATCGAGGGCAGATTCGAGCGCGAAAACGCCGGAAACCATCCCCGGAGCACGCATCCATAGCGGCGTTTGCAGGTCGAGACGAGCGATCTTCGCGACGGTTTTGACGTTGGGACACGCATACAGCGCACGCGAAACGCCCACCAGGCTCTCGGAGAAATTCTCGTGCGCCGAGGTGTTGTGAACCGCCTCGTGAATGATCGCCTTCAGCTTTCCGTTCTTGTCTGCGCCGATCTTGATATTTTGGATCGATTCCGGGCGATAACCGTGCGCGGTAGCCAATTGGCGGCGTGAATAAACGACCTTTACCGGCCGCTTTGTCTCCCGCGAAGCCATCACAGCGACCAAGAGCTGCGGCCCGGGACGCAGGGCGGCTCCAAATGCTCCACCCGAAAACGGGGACAATACATGAATATTCTGACGATCTAAACCAAATGCAGAGGCCAAATAACCAACGGTACCGGAGATCCCCTGCGTCTTGTCGTAAACCGTTAGTTTGTCCGTCTCCCAATTCGCGACCGTTGCATGGGGCTCCATCGCATTGTGATGCTCGATCGGAATGTAGTATTCACCCTCGACCTTTACCTCTGCATCGGCGAAAGCCTGCACAGGTGTGCCTCTATCAGCCTGTTCGCGGCCCGAAGAAAATCCTTCGCTGAGGACCTTTCGAAGATCTGTGACCGACTTTTCTTCTTGATATGTCACCTTAACCATACTGGCCGCAAAACGTGCCTGTTCGAACGTTTCGGCAACGACGACCGCGATCGGCTGCCCGTTGAACATTATCTCTGGCGAGGTAAGAGCATAAAACGGCTTCGGGACGGGCCGTTCGGTTATCGACAACTTGCCCGCGTTCTCGTGCGAGAGGACTTTGACCACGCCCGGCTGTTTTTCAGCCTCCGCTGTATCGATCTTAGTTATCTTCCCCTTGGCGATAGTGGACTGGACGAGATAGCCGTACGCCATGTTTGGAAAGCGGTGCTCGGCGATGTACTTTACCTTTCCGGTCGCTTTCGCGCGGCCATCGACGCGATTCGGTGCATTTTTTAGATCGTCGTCAATCATTTCGTTGCCGCTCCTTGCTTGATGGAATTGTTTAATGCCCTAACTATCGCTCGCCGGGCCATATTTACCTTGAAGCCATTCTCTTTCAACGGTTTCGCGTCCTTTAGTGCGATGTCGGCCGCTTGTTTGAATGTCTCCTCTACCGGACGTTTGCCCACAAGGAACTTTTCGGCATCGACTGCTCGCCACGGTTTGTGAGCTACTCCGCCGAGAGCGATGCGTGCCTGAACTATCTCACCATTCTTACCCGTCTCCATCGCCGCTGCTACTGAGACAAGGGCGAACGCGTAACTCGCTCGGTCACGGAGTTTCAGATAATTTGATCTCTGCCCAAACGGCGATCTCGGTAACTCGATCGCGGTGATAAGCTCGCCGTATGCAAGGGTGTTGTCCTTTTCAGGTGTGCCTTCGGGTAACCGGTGAAAATCCGTGAACGCGATCGACCGTTCGTGGCCATTTACTCCACGCACTTTGACGACCGCGTCCAAAGCGGCAAGAGCCACGCACATATCCGACGGATGAACGGCAACGCACGAATCGCTCCAGCCGAATATCGCCGAATGCCGGCTGAGACCGTCCTTTGCCGGACAGCCCGAACCGGGCTGGCGTTTATTGCAGGGCGTTCCGAGGTCGTAAAAATACGCACAGCGTGTCCGCTGATTAAGATTGCCGCCGTTCGTCGCCATATTGCGTATCTGGGGCGACGCTCCGGCAAGTATCGCCTGAGTAAGGAGCGGATAACTTTTCCGAATAAGCGGATGATTTGCCGTGTCCGCATTTTTTGCGAGTGCTCCGATCGAGACCCCTCCGCCAGGCAGCGCCCGGACAACCGAAAGCGAGAGCCGGGAAATATCGACAAGCGAAGCGGGCTGCTCGATGCCTTCCTTCATCAGATCAACGAGGTTGGTGCCGCCGGCAATGAACTTGCCCTTTGCGTCTGCGGCCAGAGACTTTACCGCATCCGCCGGGTCGGCGGCACGTTTGAATGAAAATGATCTCATCGCTTGCCTCCCTTTCCTGCGTGAACATTTTCGATAGCATCGACGATGTTCTGGTATGCTCCGCACCGGCAAATGTTACCGCTCATGCGTTCGCGTATCTCTTCTTTGCTCAGTTTTTGATCGCGGACGGTTCGGGAAACATCGGCGGTTACGTGGCTGACATCGCCCTGCTTCGCCTCTTCGAGCATTGCAATGGCCGAACATATCTGCCCCGGCGTGCAATAGCCGCACTGCATACCGTCGTATTCGACAAATGCGTTCTGCATGGGATGAAGATTTTCGCCGTCTGCAAAACCTTCGATCGTTTTCACCTTTCGCCCGTCACACATCGCAGCGAGAGTCAGGCAAGAGAGTTGGCGGCGGCCGTCGATAATGACCGTGCAGGCACCGCACTGGCCGTGATCACAGCCTTTCTTTGAGCCGGTCATATCGAGCTGTTCGCGAAGCGCATCGAGCAGCGACGTTCTCGTATCAACCGGCAAAGCATGGTCCTTGCCATTGATGTTCAGCTTTACGTCGAGCCGTTCGATCGGAACACCGTCAACCACGACCCGCTCACTCGCCAAAGCCGACAACGGCTGTGCAAAATTCACCGCACCGGCCCCGATCCCGACGATTGCAGACCGCTTGAGAAATTCTCGCCGCGACCCGTCGAAAGATACATTTTCACCCGGAGGCTTCGTTCTCGATTCACTCATATTGTTTGGTAAATACGAGAATATCACAGGGAGAGTTGCCAGACCACAAAGTTCGACCGGTCGCTATGTCTGTCGCGACCTGGGATGAAATTTGTCGTAGTTCTTCTTCATCTGGGCGCTCGTGATGTGGGTATAGATCTGGGTTGTCGAGATATCGGCGTGGCCGAGCATTTGCTGAACCGAGCGGATGTCGGCATTGTTCTGGACGAGATGCGTTGCAAAAGAATGTCGGAGAGTATGCGGGGATATGCCTTCGAGGCCGCATTTCTTGCCATATTCGCTGATCGCGGCATGAATGGTCTGACGGTTTATAGGCGAGCCTGCGGGCGAGACAAACATGTTGTCGATCTCAATATTCTCCTGCTTACGCCGCAGGGCCAAATAGCTCCTGATCCATTCGACTGCACTAGCCCCGACGGGAACGCGGCGCGTTTTGCTGCCTTTTCCTGTGGTGGTGAGAATTCCGGCATCGAGATCAATGTCGCGGATCTTGACGTTCGCAGCCTCTGAAACACGCAGGCCGGACGCGTACATCAGCTCCAACAGAGCTCTATCGCGAAGGCCAGTCTCGCATGACGTATCCGGGGCGGCGAGCAAGGTCTCTATTTCTGTCCGGTTCAGAAATCTCGGCAAATAAACGCCCTTTTGCGGAGAAACGAGATCCTCCGCCGGATTGGCCGTGACGTGCCCGTCAAACATAAGGAACTTGTAAAACCCGCGAACAGCGCTGATGAGACGGCGTTTTGAATTCTCGGACAGCTTCTGTGCGCCGAGATCCATCAGCCACTCGCGAAGATCGTTGCGGGTTAAGGTCAGTGGGTCGAGGCCATTCTTATTTGTCCAGTCACGCAGCTTGCCGAGATCGTTTGCATAGCTGTCTATCGAGTTCGTTGCCAAGCCTTTTTCGACGCGGCAATACGACAGGTATTCTCGAAAGAAGTCTCGTTTTCGTGGCGTGTCGTGAGGCATATGAAGTCCGTACCAGCCTAAATGCTATTTTATCGGCATCTATTTAGGCAAGAACTTTCTTTACTGTCCCATTGACCTAGTCAATTCCCCATGGACTGATATGGTAGCGAATATTACAGTCGATCTCTTCTTTGAACGGGCCACTCGAATCGAGGATCGACCAAGCGCGGGCTCGCGATAGATTGGAGCTGCGAATATCGCTCTCTTCCCGCATTTCGCAGAATCGGTTGGCCAGGCGGAATGCCACGGTCTGCCTATCTTCCGGCGACATATCGGGAATCGCGCTGAACAATGCGGGCAATGCGTCATCACTGAGATTTGAGTTGTAGGATGCGTCAAACTCACGCCCTTGCTGCATCAGGGCGATATTGGTCTTTACGATCAATGCGTCCGGATTTAGAACGTGTGCTCCGCCGAGAACGATAAATGCTGCCCATAACGCTCCCCATGCAAAATGCTTACGTGCTCCACGCAGAACTGTGACGGCGAACCAGATAAAGACGATCGCGAGCCACGACATAAAGATCAGCGGGTAGAGCCGGACGGTCGTCATCCCGTAGCCGAGATCGCCCGTGAGCAGGACGAGTCGTTGGACAGCGGATACCATAATCACGAAAAGCAATGCGATCTGGATGCCCGCGAAGACGCGGAACAGATTTTCGGCGAGTCGCGTTTCCTTACGAATGAGCCAATGCGAGGCGAGCAATATCGGCAAGACAAGCCCGGCGACCGTGACCAGTTCGCCAAAACCACGGCGGGCGTACTCGGCAAGTTTGAAATCAGGCGTATTCTGCACAAGCTCCATTCCGCCAAACAGATACGGCACCTGGACGATGACGAAGCTCAGGAAGAGCAGATTCATCAAACCAAGAATGACGCCGATCTCGACCGTACCGAGCGTGAAAACGGGCGGCATGATCGTGTTGTCAAAGTTGGCCCACGTGGTCTTTTTCTGGTTTTCGCTGGCCTCCGGAACACTCTCAGCCGTTTCCGCTTTCGCGTCTTTGTCGGGCGGGTCGGAAATATTCAGATGATCGACGATAGAACGGTCGCCCAGCGTGATCGGATGCTCGCCTGACTCGGCACGAAAATCGTCGACCTTGCTTGCCGCCGTAGCCGCATCTGCGGACACCACTGAAAGGTCTGTGTTGAAAACATCGATGTCCGAATCTGATCGGATCAAAACGCCTCTGAGATATCCAGCGGTCATCCATCCAAACAGACCAAAAAGAGCGATATGGCTAAAGACTATCTCGGGCCGGACATCGAAGACGCGTTCGACTAGCCCCGCATATGCCGCATCCGCCGCGACGAACAAACCGCCAAAGATCAAGATCAGCGGCGTCGCAATCGCGATGCCTCGAAGGGTCGAATAGACGTGTTTTCGCCAGCCGTCTCGCGGGATCGTGTTCCACTCGACATCGTTAAAAACAAGAACAAACGGCGCTCCGATCGCATGCAAGCTCGACAGAACAAAACCGACCCCGTAATGAACGACCCCCGCAAGTTGCGTCGGCACTCGAAGTTTCGGCACAAATAGGACTGACAAGATCACAAGGATCGCGATCGTATCCGCAACACGCAACTCTATGGCGCCACGCCACGCAAACATCGACGCAAAAAATACCATCGCCCCAAACAACGCGAGGGTCTGGCGCGTCACCTGCTCCGGTGCTCGTTTCCAGAGCAGAGTCAGCATCGCTCCAGCAAAGATCACATTAAACAGCAGCACATTCACGCCCCAGGGCGTTGCGCGTAATAAAAGATCACCCGCGACGCCAAGAACCACGGCGACCTGTATGATCTGTATTCCGGTTTTCGTTTGTTCGTTCATTACCACCTCAGCGATGAGTCTTTTTCCTTGTGACTACGATTCGATCATTCAATTAACGCTCACGTTAATAACGTACGGGATGACGACACTTGCCAAACCACTGATCGCCGCGATGTGGATCAGCGTACTCTTGTCGAAGTGACCCAACGCCGTCCGCATCGCCCGAACACCATTTCGGGCAAAGCAGATCGCCGTGAAAAGCGGCGTGAATCCGAGCAGGCCAATTAACAAAAGCGTACCGATTAGGCTGAAAGGAAACAGGACCACCCCTATTGCCAGTGAGATCAAAGACGCCGCAAGAAAAATGCCCGCTAGCGGCGCCAGCAGCCATTCAAGCCTCTCGCCCCAAAGCAGCCACGCCGCAAGCAGCATTACCGAGACAAATGCCAACAAGTAAGCGAATGACTGATAGTCTGAGAGAAAAGTGCCGCCGCCGCCCTCCCATCCTCTAAATACAAACGGATCAAAATAGAAACATATCAGCGGCAGGAATACACCCGCTATCCAATCAAATTTTCGCTGCGACCTTGTGACCTCTCTGCCAAACTGCCGCCGCCAGAATCCGGGCTTTTTTGCAAATTTTTCAAGCGGAACCGTCTCCGCGACGACTACCGGTTCTGATTTCTCGATCACACGATCATCTGACGACGGCTCGTCGATCTCTTCGAACATGTAATACACCCGCTCATGTTCAGCCGTGTTTGCTGCGTTCATAAAAACTCCTGATCGCAAAAATTTGATCTCTAACTATCTGACGCCTACGTTGGCATTTTGTTCCCGAATACGATGGTCAGACACTATTCCCGATTCTAGCTCGCAGTGGAGGTTGCCGACTCAAGTTTGAAGTAGGTCCTTTTGTGAAAAAGGCTGTCCTCGTCACCGATCAAAACAGCCTCGATCACCTTGTCGATACCAAGGCCCTCGCGCACGTCGAGTCGGGGGTTTTGGAAATCGACCGGCAGATCAAAGACGATCTCTTTTTCGAGCGGTTTCTCGTTCCAGACACTTTGGCCCAGATCGACATCAGCCGTCGGAAGCGCTTTCTCAGCATCTTTGCTACGCGGGAAAGAGTTTCCATTGGTATCGACCACGACGGCCATCGGGTCAGTGAGCCGAAGCCCGATCGAAGGGCTCCGGGCGTCGCTAAAGACCTGGACGGTAACAATGTAAAACTCTCCTTTTGCCGTCTGATCACCGACAATCTTCGTTGTCCGCACCGCCTTGACGGCCGTATGCATGTGGCAATCGAAGTAGAAGCCACAGAATTCCTTCGGTTCGTCGACAGCAAGAACCTTCTCCGTACTAATCAGCGAAAAGCCGAAAAGCATTGCCACATAAAACACTAGCCAAACGGCGACGCCACCGAGAGTGAATTTTGTCAGCCAAGCTTTCTTAGAGAACAGTGAGATCGCCAGCAATATTCCTGCCGCGACTAGCCCGCCGATCGTCATTAACATTAGAAGAACACCCATATTCCCTCCTTCTTAGACCTTTTTCATCGCCTTGATCAGCGCTTCCATGTGATCCAAATACCGCGTCAGGGCCGCCCGGCCGTCTTTTGTTATCTTGTACTCGGTCAGCGGCATTCGGCCCTTGAATGATTTTTCGAGCGTGACGTAGCCGGCGTCCTCGAGTTTGCGGGCGTGAACGCTGATGTTGCCGTCGGAGGTGTCCAGGAGATCTTTTAGCTGCGAAAAGCTCATCTTGTCGTTCGCGGCGAGGGCCGAGATTATACCCAGGCGCATCCGCTCGTGGATGACCTTGTCGAGGTCATTCGAGACATTCTCGGCTGCACGCGCCACGCTCAGGCCGTGAGAGTTTTCCCCTTTCTTTACTGCTAAATTCTTTGCCATATATATTTGTTTACCCACGAAACACGCGAAAGGACGCGAAGGGTAGGATTATTTGAAAGGATGTTTGAATGGAAAAAATCAACTCGTAAAGTATGAAGGTATTTTTTCGCGTCCTTTCGCGTATTTCGTGGTCAATATCTCATCCGCCGTATCGCCGGGCGATAACGGCACCAAAAATAACGTGGAGACCCCCAAAGCTTGCAGCCATTAGCCAGTTGCCATAGGCCGCTGGAAGTGCGAATGCCGCTGCACCGAGAGCGATGAATC
This sequence comes from Pyrinomonadaceae bacterium, assembly GCA_049663465.1. Taxonomy (GTDB): domain Bacteria; phylum Acidobacteriota; class Blastocatellia; order Pyrinomonadales; family Pyrinomonadaceae; genus OLB17. Next base: position 12,722 of record JBATDM010000059.1, on the reverse strand, counting down.
CCCAGCCCATCACCGGCACAACCCGCACCGAAAATGCACCGCCGCAGACGACGGCGGCTCCGTAGCAGAGCATCCAAACCGGCGCCATCATTTCGTAATGTTCGTATCGCCAGAGGCCGAGCGTGATGGCTATACCGCAAATAAGAGGCGGGGCGAAGCTCAACGCAAATTTCTTTGCCGGCACTGAGAAAAGCGGCGTCCCCACCAATTTCGATTTCTGCCACATGGCGAGCAGCCCGATCGCGAATGCGAGAAATGCCTCGGCGAGCCACGTCACCAGCCAATCGCGAAGATAGATCTGCATGCTCGCAAAATACGTGGCGGCGAGTGCCGTCACGCCCATCAGCATCCCGCCATATCCCGGCACGGCCGTGAAATGCGTCGAGCGTTCCATCGTCTCGCGGATAAACTGTAGATTGTCGATCGCCCGGTCGCCGAGATTTATCGGCTCACCATGTTCTACGTTCTTTCGCATCGCACCCGTTTTCGCCATAGTAATAGCGAAGTTATATCAAGTAATTCATTCTGTCAAGTACTTTGTATTGCCAAGTAGAAAAAAATTTCCGTCTTTTGCAGACTCGTCGGCGTCTAAAAGTTGGTTTACACTAATCGTCAATAAAGATATGTTGCGAAAGTTGGCCTATGCAGTCTGCATTATCGGCATCGCCATTGATGGTGGCATCGTTGCACAAGTTGCGCCGGGCAACGATTCGATCAGGATCGAAACACGGCTTGTCAGCGTACCGGCGATCGTTAGCGACCGACAGGGCCGATATATTCCCAACTTAACCCAATCCGATTTCGCCATTTATCAGGACGGAGTTGAGCAAAAGATCGAGTTCTTTGCCCCGAGCGAAGAGCCGATCAATGTTGCACTGCTGATCGACACGAGTCAGAGCACGCGGTCCGTGCTCGACGATATCAAAGATTCTGCACGCGATTTTATCAAGCTTCTGTCACCTCGCGATCGGGCGATGATCGTTACGTTCGATTACGATACGCATATTCTGAGTTCTCTCACTTCCGATCAAAATGAGCTAAGGCGAGCAATTAAAAAGGCGGAGATACCAGAACGTGGACTGGTCGGCACGACAATGCGCGATGCGGTCTACAAAACGGTCGCCGGTGAGTTTCACGATCTAAAGGGGCGTAAGGCGATCATTCTTTTGACCGATGGCAAGGATGTCGACAGCCGTGTCGGCGTCGCCGAGTTGCTTCATCGTGTCGAGGAAAATGACACCCTGATCTACACCCTGATGTTTAAGACGCAGGAGCGTGTGCGAAGGCCGATCACGGACCGCACCCGGCGCGTCGGAATATTCACGGGCCGAAATCCACCCATGGGCCGACGCGACGACCCGCGTGACGACCGGCTCCGCGAACGTCTCGAGAGACTGAACAAAGCGGCCGAACTTTTCCTGCAAGATCTCTCGGAAACGACCGCGGGACGTTTTGCCTCGAGCAAAGACGGCAAACTCAAAAAAACATTTGCAGCTATCGTCGAGGAATTGAGATTCCAATATCGCCTCGGTTTTTACCCGCCCGACGAGGGTGTTAGGGCCTCAGCCCATCAGTTAAAGGTCAAGGTATCACGCTCGGACGTAATTGTACGCTCGCGAACGGCCTATCGCGTCGAATCGAGATAGTTGTAGTGACATTCTCTGTCACTTTCCATCGAAAGAACCAGACATTTTGCGTTAAGAACCCTTACCGACATAGAAGTTCATTCAATTTTATGATTCTCGTAAGTCTGTCTTATGACGGCGCTTATCCCGAAACATAAGGCTCCGGCACGATTATTGTATGAAAATGGGTAAAGCACCCGCTGGTTGCTGGGTGTTCCGGGAGGTTTCAGAGTGAAGAATTTCAAAAAGGATCGCGGTTTCTCATTGATCGAACTGTTAATCGTAGTGGTGGTGATCGGCATCGTCGCTGCTATCGCCGTCCCCAACCTGATGTCAGCACGCCGGGCCGCGAACGAAGGCTCGACCGTCGGAGCACTGCGGACAATACACAGCGCCGAGGCGATGTACTATGCAACCAAAGGCAACTACAACTACGGCACCGCCGCCCAGCTCTACAATGCTCATATGATCGACCAGACGGTCGCCGCCGCTCACAATGTGAATGTTGGCGGAAACCCGGCGACCAATACTGCGAAAGCCGGCTATCGATTTCGTATTCAAGTCACTTCGAACGATCCAACGACCGGATCACAATCGACCTTTGTCGTTTCCGGACGACCGGCGACAACTGCCGGTGTCACGCAGACGGGCGTCAAACGATATTGTATGACCGACGTAGGGGTGATAAAGAGCGATACCGCAAGCCTCGGCACGCATTTCAACTACAACCGTTGCAATCAGGCGAGCGCTTTCGAAAACCTCTAGTTAGTTGGCTATTTCTTTGATTTGGCGGGGGCATTGACCGTATCGCCATAGTTTTCGAGAGGCGGTGCGCTCGGGTCTGTAATAGAATAGGTAAGCCGCTTCCCTTTCATTTGAAAAACATTTCCATTCCACTTATATGTGCTGCGTGTAAAAAAGATGGGGCAGCACAGTTGCTCTTCGTCACCGGTTATCCTTCCGGTCTCGGTCTGACCTAAAATGAAACGGTCCTGCCCATAAAGTTCGACAACGACCTCGCCGTTTTCGGTTCTAATGTCTTTCAGTCCGCCATCAGCCCGGTCACCGGTACGAAACGGCCATATCACTTCGGGCTTATCGTCCTTCCAGGTAAATACGTAAACAAGCTGCGGGATGGCCGAGCCGCCCGTTTCTACTTTTAAGATAACGATCGCCTCGTCCTCGCCGTCAGTTGTGAGGTCGAGGTATTTTGTTGTCACATAGGACATTCCAATGCGGCGTTGGGTCTTAGCGTCGGCTTTTTCCTCATCGGCCATCTTGTCGTTAACATCTTTTTCGACAGGAGCGATGCGGCCGTTGGTTAGTTTGATCTCGACTGTGCCGTCGGGGTTTTGCCAGCCGCGCGGAAGTTCGTACGAAAAGTTCTTAAAATCAAACAAACCGATATGAGACGTTGTCGTCTTATTACGGGCATCCGTCAATTCCGCTTGGAGATCGGGAACCGCCGGAGCAACGGGCGGCTTTTCTGGAAGCGAAGCGGTTGGCGGCGGAACGGTTTTGCTGGTCTCTACAGTGGAACGGCAGGCTGAGAACGCCGCCGCCAAAACTAAACAAAAACCAAGGACTCTAAAGATCATCAATAAATCAAAAAAACTGAAGACACCCCAAACCTTAAGCTCGCGTCAGACTTCGATACTTGATTCGATGCGGTTGATCGGCGTCGTGGCCGAAACGGCGTTTGCGGTCGGCCTCGTACTCAGTGTAGTTGCCGTCAAAATACTCGACATGACTGTCGCCCTCAAACGCAAGTATATGCGTTGCGATCCGATCCAAAAACCAGCGGTCATGACTAATTACGACGGCACAGCCCGCAAAGTTTTCCAGTGCCTCCTCTAAGGCTCGCATCGTATTGACATCGATATCATTTGTCGGCTCATCCAGAAGCAATACGTTGGCGCCGGTCTTGAGCATCTTGGCGAGATGTACGCGGTTGCGTTCACCGCCCGACAGCTGTCCGACAAATTTCTGCTGGTCGGCGCCCGAGAAATTGAATTTCGAAACATAGGTGCGGGCATTCATCACACGCGTGCCGAGCGTCACATTATCGAGTCCGTCGGAGATCTCGTCAAAGACATTCTTTTCGGCATTCAGGCTATCGCGCGATTGGTCGACATAGCCCAGCTTAACCGTTTCGCCAACCTTAAAAGTCCCGGAGTCCGGTGTTTCCTGCCCGGTGATCAGGCGAAAAAGTGTCGTTTTACCAGCTCCGTTAGGACCGATGACACCTACAATACCGCCCTTTGGCAGCGAAAATTCAAGTTTCTCAAACAATACCGTGTCACCATAGGCTTTTGAGACGCCATGTGCCTCGATGACGATGTCACCAAGACGCGGGCCCGGTGGAACGTAGATCTCGAGGTCGTCGGCGTGCTTCTCAGATTCGGTCGCGACCATCGCCTCGTAATCATTGATTCGGGCTTTCGACTTGGCGTGACGGCCCTTCGGCGACATTCGTATCCACTCGAGTTCACGTTCGAGCGTTTTTTGCAGCTTGTCTTCTTTACGCTCTTCTTGGGCGAGCCGCGTGCTCTTTTGCTCGAGCCACGACGAATAATTCCCCTGATAGGGTATTCCCTGTCCACGGTCCAATTCGAGTATCCAGCCGGCGATATTGTCGAGGAAATATCGATCATGCGTAACGGCAATTATCGTGCCCTCATATTTTTGGAGATGCTGTTCGAGCCAACCAACGCTCTCTGCGTCAAGGTGGTTAGTCGGCTCATCGAGCAACAAAATGTCGGGCTTTTGCAGCAGCAAACGGCACAGGGCGACGCGGCGTTTCTCACCACCGGAAAGATTTTTAACAACAGTGTCAGGCGGCGGGCAGCGAAGCGCGTCCATCGCCATATCGAGCCGCGAATCGAGGTCCCACGCATCGGCGTGATCGAGCTTTTCCTGTACCTCGCCCTGACGCTCGATGAGTTTTGTCATCTCATCATCGTCCATCGGCTCAGCGAATTTAGCGTTTATCTCCTCGAATTCCTTTAGCAGATCGACCGTAGATTGCACCGCTTCCTCGACGATCTGTTGGACGGTTTTTGTCTCGTCAAGCTTCGGTTCCTGTTCGAGATAGCCAACGGAATATCCCTTTGAGAAAACGACCTCTCCGTTAAATTCTGTATCAGTGCCCGCGATGATCCGCAGCAAAGACGATTTTCCCGCGCCATTAAGGCCCAGCACGCCAATCTTCGCCCCATAAAAGAACGAAAGATAAATGTCCTTGAGGACAGGTTTCTTATCGTAAAACTTACTGACCTTGACCATCGAAAAGATGATCTTGTTTGGTTCGTTATTGCTCATTTAATAATTCATTAAGATATTGGCCGCAGTCCTTCTGGGTCGTCGAGCTGGGAAGAAATGTCCATACGCTCGTGAAGTACGCGCACGACCTCGACGTGATCCGTCTTTTCGATATAAAACACAAGATACGGAAACCTCTGCATCAACCAATGCCGCATTCCCGCAATCTGAAGCTGCTGACCGTAACGTTCTGAACCAGCGGCGGGCATTCTGGAAATACTTAGTATGACTTCCTCAAGCCGTGTCACGAAGTCCGAAGCGACCTCCGCTCCCGCCTCGCGAAGATAATATGAGATCACCGCCTCGATATCGACGTTAGCCCGACGGCGGCGGAGAACCCGTTTCTGCTTCACTTATTTCTTAGCCGCGATCCGTTGTCGCATTTTGTCAAAATATGCAGCATCCATCGGCTCGGCGATCAACTCGGATTCCATCCCGTCAAGCAACAATCGCCGCAGCCGAATTCGGTCCTTCTCCTTTCGAAGAAGTTCCCTCACATACTCGCTGCTGCTGGTGTAATCCCCCTCAGACACTTGCGAATCAACGAAGGACCTGAGCTCCTCAGGAAGCGAAATGTTCATCGTGCTCATAACTTGAAAAATAGCATTTGTGGCAAAGAGTGCCAATAATCGGCGAGTATACCAACTCCCACCCGGATATTGATATTATGGACTTCGGCTCGTAAACCGTATTCCTGGTTTGGGCTCAAATTCCTCAGGGTCTGAGCCCTTCTGATTGCCGTCGTCGTCATATTCATACGAATATCCGACACCAACCACTTCTGCTAGGGCAGTATTTTCGCTCACCTCAACAACCGATATTTTTACGTGTGTATTCTTTACGCCTATGAGCCAGAAACTCATCCCGACAATCACACCCTTGTTTTTTCCTGCGTCAATGGTTAGATCGCCGTACCATGTCCGGGGCTTCTCACTTGCCGCAAGGAGCTTTACCTTTAAGGCTTTTCTGTTGAGTATGTGTCTAAATTGCTTCGGGATCTCTGGATGTCCCTTTGGATCTTTTTCGGTTTGGTCATCCTTGAGATAGAACGCTCCATAAGCTTCCCAAGAGGCTGAATTCACTGCGTAGGCGAAAAGTTCCAGTTCGTCTGTTGGTATGAGCCAGCGCTGGTGTCCCCATTTCACCGGCGTAAACTCTCGATCTACGGAAAGTGAATGTTCGCCCTTATAGCTTTGTTCGGAATCTAGTATGAGAAGGCCGTCAGAAAACTTTGCAGAACCAAAGTTCACCCAAGCACGCGGCCCATTACTACAGGTATCCCGAAAAGCAGCAAAGCCATCACTGGATGTCCAGACGAGCACGTCAGAAAATGTTGTTCCGACATGGCGCGAATACCTTCCTGCCCATTCGTTTGAATGAAAGCCGCCAATCCCCGCCGATACACGTTCGTATTTCTCCCGAAAAGGCTTTTGAATATCGTCGGGCAAGATATCCACATAGCCCTGAGCATTCAGCGTAGACGCGCTTAGAACGCAAATTATTAAAATGAGAATGGGTGTTCCAAACTTCCCGCACATAGCCTGATTATATCAAAGCTTTCTTCGTCGCGACACGGTCGATCCTCTCCCGTCTAAGATCTAGTCCAATTCCCGGTCCCTCTGGTGCCGTGATAGTGCCGTTTGCCGAAACTTCGACCGCCGGTTCGATGATATCTTCGTGCCAATATCGTTTGCTCGCTGAGACGTCGCCGGGCATTGTATAGCCCGCTAGGGTTGAGATGGCGATGTTGTGGGCGCGGCCGATGCCGGACTCGAGCATGCCGCCGCACCAGACGGGCATTCCGGCGTTGCGGCAAATTTCTTCGATCTGTTTTGACTGCGTGTGTCCCCCGACGCGACCATTTTTCAGGTTAATGATCTTGCCGGAACCAAGTTCAATCGCTTTTCGCGCGTCGTCGGGCGATTTGATCGGCTCGTCGAGGCAGATCGGCGTTCTGATCTCACGCTGAAGCTTCGCGTGGTCGATAATGTCATCGTATGGCAACGGTTGTTCGAGCATCATCAGGTTGAATTCGTCGAGGCTCTTGAGCAAGTCGATATCGTCGAGCGTGTATGCTGAATTCGCATCGCCCATGAGCAAAATATCGCCAAACTCTTTGCGAACGGCCTTGATCACGTCGTAATCCCATGTCGGCGATATCTTGATCTTGATGCGTTTGTAACCTGCATCAACCTCAACACGGATCTTTTCGAGAAGCTGCTCAATTGAGTCCTGAATGCCTATCGAAACACCGCATTCAATCGTCTGATTGACGCCTCCGAGATGCCGCCAGAGCGGAACACCAAGGCTTTTGGCTTCAAGATCCCAACATGCAGTTTCGATTCCTGCCTTTGCCATTCGGTGCCCGCGTGCCCATTTCATCAGGCCCCAAATATTTGCCGCCGACTCAACCTGTTTGCCGACGACCATCGGAGCGAGTATTCTTTCAGCCGTCACCCAAGCCGAATCGGTCCACTCGTCGGAATAACCCGGCGACTCGCCGCAAGTGATCTCGCCCCAACCCTCGGCTCCGTCGGCGTCCTCGACCCGCACCAAAATTATCCGGCGCTCATACGTACGGCCAAAGCTGGTCTCAAAGAAATGGACGAGCGGGAGATTTATCTCGGTAAGTTCGACGGATTTTATCTTTAGCATCGCAACAAAAAGACTAGGTTAGTAATTGACGTTGAGAAAAGCAAAAACGGTGGCGAAAGCAACCGCTACGGAACGACTTCAAACTGCACAAATTGGGTCGCGATCTGCTGCTTTGTCTTGGCAAGTTCGTCCGTTACGATGATCTGGAGAATGTAGTCGCCGGGCAGCATTTGCGTGCCGAGAGCGATGGCGCCGGATGCCTTTATGTGTTGAAGATCGGTTTGCCCACCGACCGCGATCGGCTTTTTCGTTCCGTCGAGGATTATTTTGCCATCTCGAAAAACTCGTATGCGCGTGTTCAATCGCGGTTGTTTTGCTTGATCGAACTTTGCACTGTAAACCTCAAATCCGTATCTGAGGACGGTCCCAATACGTACGCGGCGTAAGGCTGTGTCGGTCAGGGGATCCGAAGCGATCGGGAGTGATGGACTGTTGGCCGATCGTTCCCATTCGGCTGCCGTTATGCTTTCGAGAACAATGCTTGATGTCGTGAGGCGCTTCTTCTTTAGATCCGGGACCTGGACAAACTGGCTGGCAGATCCAACCTCGCCGCCCTCGGAATCACGAATTGCGACACGGTACTGATACGCCCCGGCTTTCTTGACCGGAAAGAGAAAATGATAGACAAACCCCTCGGCGAGCATACGCTTGTACGCATCCGGCTTTACGTTTATCGTGTAGCCTTTGTACAACTCGTCCACCACTTGACCGTTGTCGCCAAAGCTCATCGCGAGAACCGAGAAAACTGCCTTTTTCGCGCCATTTTCTCCATCGATAAACTTGATATCCTTTGCATTTACGTGCAGCAATGAGCGCACATACGGTACATTTTTCGCATCCACACCGAATAGAGCATTTAGCCGCACATCTATGCCGTTGACGGCGAATGGCGACACAAGTGCATACTCAAGCTGCGATGTCGGCGTATTGCCCATCGGGGATGCAGGCTTTGCACGGTCGGCCACGTTAAAAAAGCCGCTGCGATATCGCACCTTTGCTCCCGCACGCAGCACCTTGATCTCGAGCTTGTTAAACTTTCGCTTGGCCGGGTCAAATGTGTCGCCATCCGGCTCATACCCGACAAGATAATAGCTCTGATCCTCGAGCACAAGCCGCACACCGCCTATTAAGTCATTGCTATTGACAACGGCAAATCCGCCCGTCTCGTCAGCTAGAAATCTCAATGAGTCTTGCGAGTCAGAGAGTTGTGCTCGCCGGCTAGCCATTTCGGTATCCACTTGCTGGGCTGAGCGCCCGCCCGTGTTGTCGGCTGCCGTCAATCCTGTGTAAACGAGGCCGCGAGGGTCCATCGCGTAAATGACCACCGACGCTCGGTTTGCACGATCAACCAACCGCTTCATGGGATCGAGAACGTCCGCACTCTCAATAAATCCCTGGGCGTCGGTATTGAACATCGGAAAACCATCCGAGAACAGCACTATCGACTTGCGCCCCGGCAGATCGGCCATTCCGCGGATAACGTAGTCAAGAGCACCCAGCGTACCGGTGGCAAAATAACCGTTGCGAAAATCATTGAATTCGCGATCGATCCCTTCGGCGGTGCGTTCTCCGGGCTCAGGTTCCGGTTCGTCCGGATCGGTAGCGTCGGTAGCGTCGAGCGGTGCAAATGCGCTGATTCCGCCATTTCCCAACGGATTCCATCTCACTTTTTCTATCGCCGCGTATAGGATTCGTTTGTCCGAAGTAAACTGCTGCAACGCACCGATGCCCGCACCTGTGCGAATGATCGCCACCAGATCACCGTCCTCCATCTGCTCATCGACAAATTTCTTTAGCGCACGCCGCGTCTGATATGCACTCTCGAATGAAAGCGTCAGATCGTCCACAACGAGTGCAACTGTCCGCCGCACCTGTTCGGGCCGAACAGTGACCGGTGGAACGGGCACACCGTATTCTTCCTTTTCCGCAGATCGTTTTATTAATGTTTTTCCGAACGACACGAATGACAGTCCCGTTATCTTTTGCCGCTCACCATTCTCATAGATCTCGATCTCGTCGGGCCGAAGGTCGGCAATTGCCTTTCCTTTTGAATCGGTAACGGTGACGTCGAGCTGGATAAGATTGGTCGAGATCTTGACTACGTCGTTGTCGGGTGTGGGTGATGGACGCGGTACCGGCTCGCTCTGTGCCGGCAAGCCGACCGCCAAAGCAGAAACAAAAATGGCCAGGAGTATGGATCGTACGATCATGTTCTAGTTTGCCGCTTGCCCCTATGAGTCTGACACTCAGATGCCAAACTCCCTCGAAAGGATCAATTCCATATCGTATAATAATCATTCTGTGTTTGGATAGCTGTTTTCCGCAACGGCTAGCTTCGCTTTTTCATCCTATTCATCGGAGTTTTTATTTCATGCACCATCGCAATATATATACGTTCGCTTTCACCGCAATCTTGTTTGCACTCACCGGATTCGCCTCAGCTTGCTCGGCCCAGCAAACAGAGGAGCAGGCACTTGCTTCGCTACGGCAGATGACCAGCACCGGCAAGCTGCCGCCCGAGAGTGTGGTGTCGGATATCGAGTCACGTTTTGCGAGCAAGAAGACAGGTGCTCTCGCCAAGCTTTTGCACGCTCGCATTCGGTTTGAGAATAATGATTTTACAGGTGCGGCAGCGATACTGGATTCGGATGTGTTTGGGAGACGGACAAAGCTCGCCGACCACGCATTATGGCTGCGGGGAAAAGCCCTGCAATCGGCCGGCAATCATGCCGAAGCACTCAAGGTATTGGACAAACTGATCCGTGAACACGCCGATTCTGTCCGCTTTCGCGATGCGAAATTGATGTGGGCAACATCGGCGATCGCAGCCGGTCGAGCTGTCGAAGTCCCGCCGATGCTGGTCGAGATGAGCGAGGCGAATGACGCCGATGCCTTGTTGCTAACAGCAAAAGCGTACGACGCTCAGGCCTCGCAGCCGGAAGCGATCATGTACTACCGTCGGGCCTACTTCTTCGCCGCCGGGTCGGTGGCCGCTAAAGAAGCTGAAACGAAATTGACTGCTCTCGGCCAGCTCTTAACCCCGCAGACTGCGGACGAACAACTGGCGCGTGCAGACAAGCTGCTTCGGACAAATAGTTTTTCGGATGCCGCAAACGCATATGAGGATCTCGAACGCGCGTTTCCATCGGCCGTTACTCCGCAGATACGGCTTAGCCGCCTGACCGCTATCGCCGGTTCGGGCAAAATGGCGGACGGCCAGCGCGTCTTCGATGCATTACCGGCATCTGGAAATGAACGCGAAGAAGGCTATCGCCAGCTAGTTCTCGGCTACACAAAAGCGAAGTTGTGGCCGCAGGCACGGGTCGCAGCGGATGAGATGAAGCAGAAGTTTCCGTCCGGTTCTCTTGTTGCGAAAACGTTTATCGACGCTGGACTCGCGGCACGCGACGCGAGGAATCGTACCGACGAAGGCTATTACTTAAATACTGCCGTCGCGGCATTCCCAAATGCGGTCGAGGTCGCACAGGCACAATTTGAGGCGGCGTGGTTTCAGCATGAGAACAAAAACTATGCGATCTCGTCACAGATGCTGATCGACCACCTCGCACGTTATGTGGACAAAGATACGAGCAATCGCGGCAAGGCGGGTTACTGGGCGGCCCGCGATTCGGAACGGGCGGGCAAAATAGCCGAGGCATGCGCTATCTACAACGGAACCGTGTATAGGTACGGTTCTAATTGGTACGGATATCTTGCCCTGAACCGTCTGACCACGATGAAAAATAACGGGAATTGCCGGTCAACCGCAGCACCAAATTCAACTGTTGAGCAGGCGGTTGCAAATCTCAAGACCGTCACCGTCGCCGGCGAGACTGCCCGCGAAAAGGAATTGGAGCGCATCGAGAAAAGCGAGGAACTAACCACCGTTGGCCTTTTCGATTGGGCCATAGACGAATTGAAAGAAGCCAAAAAAACTGCGGAAAACAGCCCGAAGATCAATCGGGCCCTCGCACAACACTACCGGCAAAAAGGCGATCAGGTGAACGCGTTGCTTTCACTTGCCAAGAGCTATCCGGACTACGCGCAGATGTTCCCAGAGGAAATGGGACGCGAGGAATGGGATATTTTCTATCCGCTAACGAGTTGGGGCGAGATAAAGAAATGGGCGTCAAATCGCGGCCTCGACCCGTATCAGGTCGCCGGTGTCATCAGGCAGGAAACGATCTTCGACGCCGATGCGCGTTCGGGTGCTAATGCGTATGGCCTAATGCAGTTGCTGCTGCCGACCGCGAAGTCGATGGCACGCAAATACGGCGCGACGATGCCTAATTCCCCAACCGACCTTTACAACCCCGCACTGAATATCGAGCTCGGTACAGCGTATATGAAAGATCAGTTCGCAAAATTCGGCCGCTTTGAATACGTTGGCGTCGCCTATAACGCAGGGCCCGGCCGCGTAAACCAATGGCGTCGAACATTGCCCGCTGAGATTGATGAATTTGTTGAGGAGATACCGTTCAAAGAGACCCGCGGCTACGTCCAGGGCATCATCCGCAACTCCGCCCAGTACCGCCGCCTGTATGATGAGAATGGCCGATTCAAACCGAACGTCGGCACACGTGCTCTGCGCGGCGAGATCGACTCAAAACCACGCGAGCAATTCACGGCTGAGTTTCCAGAAGTTGTGATTGATGATCGAGGAGAATGAACCCAAATAGCGTCCAAAGTGTTGTACGCGGGTGGCTTGATCCGACGATCGTGGTTCGTCATTCAGGACGTTGCGCCGATTTCTTTGGGCTGACAAATCCGATTCCGCCTTTGGGTTTGTCTGGCGGCGTCATCAGTTTCTTGATAGCATCGAAAACTGCCCTAAATTGGCCGTCATATTTCTTTTCGAGGTCATCGAGCCGTTTTGCAAGTTCAGCATTTGATGCTAGGAGTTGTCGAAGCCTCACGAAGGTGCGCATGATCTCGACGTTAACGAAAATTGCCCTTTTGCTTCGCAGCACGCTCGAAAGCATTGCGACCCCCTGTTCGGTAAAGGCCATAGGGGCATAACGAAGTCCTACGCGATCCTGCTTGGAGGTCACAAATTGTGACCTCCAATCTTCAAACTCTACCTTGGTCAAAACGAACATGAAATCCGACGGGAAGCGGTCC
>JBATDM010000058.1:0-4284 GCA_049663465.1 Pyrinomonadaceae bacterium | reverse complement strand
GGGCGGCACCGGTGATCATGTTCTTGACATAATCGGCGTGGCCCGGACAATCGACGTGAGCATAGTGACGATTCGCCGTCTCGTACTCGACGTGTGCGGTCGCAATTGTGATACCACGGGCCTTCTCTTCCGGGGCGTTGTCGATCGAATCAAACGATCGAAACGCCATCTTCGGATTGTGCTTCGACATCACCTTCGTGATCGCTGCCGTCAATGTCGTCTTGCCATGATCCACGTGTCCAATCGTCCCAATATTCACGTGCGGCTTACTTCGGTCGAATTTCTCTTTGCTCATCTCTGTCTCCTAATAGTCTTGTATCTCAAATCTCAGATCTGAAATTTCAAATTTAAGTGCTCGCCCCTGTACCTTTGATCTTTGCGATGATCTCTTCCGAAACATTTCGCGGTGCCTCAGCATACCGCTCAAAGTGCATGCTCGAAGTCGCACGTCCCTGTGTCGAACTTCTCAGATCGGTCGTGTAACCAAACATTTCCGACAGCGGAACAAATGCCGTTACAACCGAAACATTGCCCGGACGCGGCTCCATTTTGTCAATCTGGCCACGTCGTCGGTTAAGGTCGCCATTGACGGCTCCCATATATTCCTCGGGCGTCACAACCTCGACACGCATGATCGGTTCGAGCAGGATCGGCTTTGCCTTCTTGACCGCATCCTGGAATGCGAACGAACCTGCGAGTTTGAACGAAATTTCGTCCGAATCGACTTCGTGATACGAACCGAACAGCAGCGTCACCTTGATATCGACAAGTTCATAGCCGGCGAGGAATCCACGCTGCATAGCATCGCGAACGCCTTCCATTGTCGGCTTGATGAACTGACGCGGGATCGAACCACCGGAGATCTTGTCCTCAAAGACAAACCCTTCGCCCGGTGCGGGTTCGACGGTGAGCTCGACGTGGCCAAATTTACCACGGCCACCCGACTGCTTCTTATAGATCTCTTTACCCGGAGCCTGGATCGTGATCGTTTCACGATAGGCAACCTGCGGTTTACCGACATTCGCCTCGACGCCGAATTCACGCTTCATGCGATCAACGATGATCTCAAGGTGCAGTTCGCCCATTCCGGCGATGATCGTCTGGCCCGTCTCATGGTCGGTCGTGACCTGAAACGAAGGGTCTTCCTGTGCAAGGCGATTAAGTGCGATGCCCATTTTGTCCTGGTCCTGACGGGTTTTCGGTTCGACCGCGACACGCACGACCGGATCGGGAAACTCCATCGACTCAAGAATGATCGGCTTTGTCTCGTCGCAGATCGTGTCGCCGGTGGTCATGTTCTTCATGCCGCCGATAGCCACGATCTCGCCTGCCGATGCCGTTTCGACGTCTTCACGCTTGTTAGCATGCATGAGCATCAAGCGACCGACACGTTCCTTGTTGTTCTTGATCGTGTTGGTCACATACGAACCAGCAGTGACCGTGCCTGAGTAAATCCTTACAAAAGCGAGCTGCCCAAGATGCTTGTCAGCCATCAGCTTAAAGATAAGGCCCGAAAACGGTGCTTTCGCATCCGGTGGACGGGTCTCGATCTCGTTGGTGCGTGGATTTTCGCCTTCGATCGCCGGAATATCCAGCGGGCTAGGCAGAAAATCGACAACAGCGTCAAGCAGTGTCTGAACACCTTTATTCTTAAACGCCGAACCAGTCACGACCGGAACGATCTTCATCGCCAGCGTTCCCGTTCTCAATCCGGTGCGGATCTCGTCCTCTGTGATCTCCTCGCCTTCGAGGTACTTCATCATCAGATCGTCATCGATTGCCGAAACAGCTTCTACGAGTTTGTCGCGAGCTTCTTTTGCGGCATCAACGAGGTCGGCGGGAATCTCGGTCGTTTCGTACTGAGCACCCTTTGTTTCATCGTTCCAGATGAGGGCTTTCATTGTGATCAGATCGACAACGCCCTTGAAATGCTCTTCCAGCCCGATCGGTATCTGCAAAGCTACGGCGTTCGCTCCGAGACGGTCGAGGATCGACTGAAACGAGCGGTCAAACGAGGCACCTGCACGATCAAGCTTATTAATAAAGCAAATTCTCGGTACGCCGTACTTATCTGCCTGACGCCAAACGGTTTCGGACTGCGGCTCAACGCCTGCTACGCCGTCGAAAACACATACGGCACCATCCAAAACTCGAAGGGACCGCTCAACTTCCATCGTGAAGTCAACGTGTCCCGGTGTATCGATAATATTAATGCGATGCTCGACGTTATTACGCGTCCAGAAACAGGTCGTCGCAGCCGAGGTAATTGTAATACCGCGTTCCTGCTCCTGCTCCATCCAGTCCATCGTCGCCGTTCCTTCGTGAACTTCGCCGATCTTGTGCGAGACACCGGTGTAAAACAAAATACGCTCAGTCGCCGTGGTCTTACCCGCGTCGATATGGGCCATAATGCCGATGTTTCTATATTTGTCTAAACTAATATTCGCCATTTCTGTTTAGTGATGAGTTATTGGTGATGAGTGGTGAGTTAAAAGCTTTTTGCCTATCACTCACCGTTCACCGTTCACCACTTTCAACTAAAATCTATAGTGTGCAAACGCCTTGTTCGCCTCTGCCATGCGGTGGACATCGTCCTTTTTCTTCATTGCTCCGCCACGGCCATTAACTGTATCGAGAAGTTCGCCCACGAGGCGATCTTCCATCGTCTTTTCGCTACGGTTACGAGCGTTTGTCACAACCCAACGGATCGCCAGAGTATCGCGGCGGTCACGCGTGACTTCGAGGGGAACCTGATAGGTTGCACCACCGATACGGCGTGACTTTACTTCCAAGGTCGGAGCGACCGCGTCGAGAGCTTTCTTAAACATCTTAAGAGCCTCTTCGCCGGTCTTTTCGGCCAATTTCTCCATCGCACCGTAAAAGATCTGTTCGGCGGTCGTCTTTTTGCCCGCCCACATCAAGCCGTTGATGAACTTCGTCACGGCGATGCTGTTATAGATCGGATCCGGCAAAACCTCTCGTTTTCCTGCAACTCTTCTTCTTGCCATATCTTTTCGTGAGCCGTTAGCTGTGAGCCGTGAGCAGTTTCGAGCAATATCTGCTCACTGCTTACCGCTTACTGCTTACTGCTATTTACTTCCCTTCGGCCTCTTAGCACCGTACTTCGAACGTGACTGATTGCGGTTTGCGACGCCTGAGGCATCGAGCGTTCCGCGGATAACGTGATAACGCACACCCGGAAGATCCTTTACACGACCGCCTCGGATGAGCACGATCGAGTGCTCCTGCAGATTGTGGCCGATACCTGGAATATAGGTCGTGACCTCGATCTGGTTGGTCAAACGCACACGAGCGACCTTACGAAGTGCCGAATTAGGCTTCTTCGGGGTCGAGGTGTAAACGCGTGTACAAACACCGCGTTTCTGCGGATTGGCCTGTAGTGCGGGGCTCGCCGTCTTATACTTCACGCGTTGGCGTCCCTTGCGAACTAATTGGTTAATTGTCGGCATAAAACTCTTTATGATCTTTGAACTTTGATCTTCGACCTTTGATCGACCAGAGATCTCGTTCGCCCGCTTCGTCTCAAAGATCTAAGATCCAAGATCCAAGATCATCTTCTCCAACAGGCAAAACTACCGCCTTACCTGACTCTTGCCGAATAAATCCGGCAGTTAGCTCAAGCAGCTCGTGGCTGACATGAATTACTAAATCTAATTAAGCAGCCCAACCGAAGCGGGGCTTAACATGAGTATCGAGACTTTGCTGTAGCGTGGCTCAAGGTCAGTCGCCATAAGGCTTTACGTCTTCGCCGCGTCCGTTGGTGCGAACGCATTTACGCTACAATTCCTGCACTCAATTCTCAAAAATCCTGTTCCGCAAACCCCAAGAGGCCCAAAGAACCACCAGACGGTAAAGTCCGAAACTTTAGATACTATGATTTATCAAAAAATGTGTCAAGCGATCTCAGCCACTTTCTTCACCTTTTTTTCCACCCCGATCCGCCTACCTGTTTCACTGTTTCACTGTTACAGACTAAGACGGGTGAAACAGGATGTAACAGGCAAATGCGGAATGCGGAATTTCGAATCCAGAATGGGGGTTTGCCTTTTAACTCTTGCCTTTTAACTTTTGGATTCTGCCTTCTGCCTTTTGAACTTGCTTCTTTGCGGCTTGCCGCCTTATTTGCGGAAAGGCTCGCTTTTCCGATGGTGCCCTATATGATCCACGGCGGCTTGCCGCCAAGAGGTTTGGAGGCACAGCCTCCGTGGTCTTAAGGGAGACAGGCCCGGAAAAGCACAGCTTTTCCGCAAATAAGCGGGCATA
>JBATDM010000057.1:0-43540 GCA_049663465.1 Pyrinomonadaceae bacterium | reverse complement strand
GGACAAGGCTTTCGCTGCGGCTGTCTGGTGCACCTTGAACGTCGGGCGAAGGCGGTTCACCCGGTGCTGGTTGAAGCTTTTGAAGGAACGATCTATTCATCACTTCATGGATATTCCGAAAGACGATTAAAAAGGCGTTGGAGATAAATACTGACTCCACTACGCAGATTAAATGTAACCTTTTCGACTTCCAAAGGTTTTTAGTAATACAGGCCAATTCGGAGAGGAATTCCTTTTTCCATTTAGGAAAAAGATTAGTCGATGCTCCGGTTTTCGACACTGATTCGGGTTTACGCTATTAATAAATGTTATACACCTTTCAAAGTAATCATGTAAACATCGAGCAACTCGCACGTTTCGATTTTCTCGATCTTTGTTTGCTCGGTGAAACAGGTACAGGCAAGACCCATACCGCAAAAGAGATTCACGAACTAAGTCCCCGTCGGAAAGGGCCATTTATCGCCGTCAACTGTGCGGAACTTGCAGGTTCGATAATCGAAAGCGAGTTATTCGGACATGAGAAAGGGGCCTTCACCGGAGCAGTTACTTCGAAAGAAGGTAAGTTCGAGGCCGCTGCGGGTGGCACCCTACTCCTTGACGAGATCGGTGAACTGGATGGAAGTACACAGGCAAAACTTCTGAAGGTTGTCGAGGAAAAAACGATAACCCGCGTAGGCGGGAATCGTCCGAGAAAGATCGATGTAAGGATAATCTACGCTACTCATCGCGACCTTTCAGTGTTTCGGGAAGACTTCCGCTACCGAATAACCGCACATGTGATCGAGCTGTCGCCTTTACGGGAGCGGATCAAAGAAATCGTTCCGCTTGCACAGGCGTTTATCAAGGATTTCGGAACAAAATCAGGGGCAACGATTATCGCTGAAAAAAAAGTTCTGCGGATACTCGAAAAGGCTCCATGGTTTGGAAATGTGCGTGAGTTGCGTTCATTTATTGACGAAGCCTGTCTTGAGGCATTGCTTGAAGCTGATGACCGAGGCAACTGGCTTCTGCCAATCGATCTCACCAAAGACATTCTTGAAAGGCGTCTCGAAGCCTCGTCCCGAGATGAATCAAATTCGCCGGAGAAGCCTAACGGCCACATTCCTGCATATATCTCCGGCGACAGGATGGAAGACTATCTTGAGCTGATCGAAACCGACCTGGTAAAGAACGCCCTCGCCGTTCACAACAATAACCGCACAAGGGCTGCCAAGGATCTTGGCATTAGCAGATCCGGACTTATCAAAAAACTCAAGCGAATCTCCTTTCACTAAGCCGTTTCTCGGTGCAAAAACAAACCACAGTGGTGCAAAAATAGACCACGGCGGTGCAGCAATAGACCACAAATAAACAGCTTCCCATCCTGTGGACAATCCCTCCGTAGATTAAATTCTTCCCTCAAGGAAACAAAACGACCACAATTTGCACCATCCGTCGCGTCCTGCGGACACTTGCCGGATCGGAGTCTCCACATTCTTAGTCATCCCCATGGTTTCAGATCTTTCTACTAAAAAAACAAGTGGCTGACATAACGGACATTCTCAAGGAGGAAGAAAATATGAAAGTTCTAATATGCGGCAGTCGAAATATAAACAAGCCGGCGCTTATTTCGCGGGCAGTCAAGCAAAGCGGCATGAATCCCACACATATCATCTCGGGCGGGGCACGCGGCGTTGATACTCTGGCCCGACGTTATGCAAGATCGGCGGGCATAGAGTTTACTGAATATCTTGCAGACTGGGGCAAATATGGTAAACGTGCGGGGTTTCTTCGCAATATCACAATGATCGGTGTCTCAGATGCAGTGATCGCGATCTGGGGCGGCGAGAGTCGCGGGACGAAACATTCGATCGACTATGCGACCGCGTGCGGAAAGCCGGTATTCGTTTTAGTGCAAAAGCAGTCGTCTTGATCCTTGGCTCTTGACTTTGATGAGTCATTTTGTTGAGGAAGAAAAACAATAGGCGGCTGACAAAATGCGAGCCTCAGCTCTCATTCAAGCTACGGTCAATGACATGCTGGTGGATGCCGGCTGGGGCGAATACAGAAGAAAAAAGGAGAATATTACAATGTCAGTAAACATTTCACTTATAGGCAATCTCGGCAAGGCGCCCGAAACCAAGATCACAGACAAAGGAACATTTATCGCGAGCTTTTCAATGGCCTCGAATTCGGTTCGTAACACGTCAGATGGGCCGGTCGAAAAGACCAACTGGTTCCGGGTCATTGCGTTTGGTAAACAGGCTGAGACCATCGCCCGCTATGTCCAAAAGGGGAATCGGATCTGCGTGCAGGGACGGCTCACATTTAACCCGTGGCTTGACCGCAACGGATCCCCACAGGCCGGAGCGGATGTCGTGCTTCAGGAATTTCAGTTCCTTCCCAACAAACGACGCGAAGAGGCTGCGTCTGGGGATGAGGCTATGCCCGTACCCGCTTCGGAGGTGCAAGAGATCTCACAACAAACAGCCGCTTACTAACTGCCCCTATCCTCATCAACAAAGGGCCTTTCATTCGACTTTTTGATTTACGACTCGTCGGATGAAAGGCTTCCTCAATCATATTGGGAGCCCGTATGACCTGGCGTGTCCAGAGAATCAAGTTCATCACTCGTGAGTATGTTCGATCTAACCCAGACAAGCTGTTTTTGTTTGGCGACAACCTTGAACGAAGAGGTTTCGGCGGCCAGGCGGCGGCCATGAGAGGAGAGCCAAACGCGATCGGGATCCCCACCAAAAAGAGCCCGAGCAATACAGAATCCGCTTTCTTTAGCGACGACGAGATCGAACTCAACAAGGCTGCAATCGACGCGGCGTTTGCCGGAGTTCTAACGGCGATCAACGGGGTAAATCGTGAAAATCAAATAATTACCATCCCTGCGGATGGCCTCGGAACCGGTCGGGCGCAATTGGAAAAACGCGCCCCAAAGACCTTTGCTTTTCTCCTACAGAAACTTGCCGAATTAGAGACATATCTTAGGTAACTATCCCATTTACCCCCACAGGTCCACTCGTCAACTTGAAAGGGATTTTCGAGCCTGAATTCTTGTGAGTTTTTTAATTTGGGCATTGGAAACGCTGCCCCAAATCATGCGTTTTCTCCGGCTTCTTTTCCGGATCTATGAGGATAATATGGCAGTACAATTGAACATCGAACATCTGAGAACCTTCGCGCCACACAGCCCGATTCTCGCTTTTACTCCGCCAAGTACCGGTTCCCCGATGGATGACTGGTGTACGCATCTGGAACGCAATCCGCTGCGTCGTCAAGAACTCGAAGAATTTGCAATTCTTGGCGACGTCGTTGTCAGAATTGCGGACGAAATTGAGGCTGAGCCTGTCGATAAGGTCAAGATCCTTTCGCTCGAATACGCGGTCAAAGTGCTTGGCGATGAGACCGATGCATGTGAGTTCGTTAGGTGCGTCAAGGCGATCGCAAGTCCCGACGCCGGACAGTTCGAGTATCAGCAGATTGCCGCTTACTATTACGGTGAGAGCAGGCGACGAGGCATCCCGGAAGTGCTCAAGGAAATGGGCTTGCTGGGTATGGAAATGGCAGCGGTTACGGCACCGATCACGGAACGGGAATTGGATGTGACCGAGTCACGGCCGATCTCGACAAAAGTAACAAAAGCCGATAAACGCCGATGTTATGAAGCAGCAAAAAATCGCAAACCGCTGCCCACGCCGACACCGAACTTCGATGCGGAAGTGAAGGCGGTAAACGAGCGCATTGGCCGTCAAAAGATCACCCGGAGTATCTACGACGAATTCGAGGAATACTACCTCTCGGACCGAAATAAGTCTCTCGAGGAACTCGATCGTGACTTCCTTACATTCGAGAACATTGATCAGTATGACGAGAAGGGGATCATCGGTCTCAGAATGAACGGCGGGCAGAGTCCTGTCGTTGTTTTCGACTTCGAATACGAGGTTGATGCGTCTTATCTTCCGCCGGATGAGCGTGGCTTGGGTTCGGTCATCGCTCACCTGTTTGTCGGACATCAGATGGGCGGCAGCGAGACGAGTTTAGCCCGGACGCTGATAGCCGAATCGCGAGGCTACCATCTCGACAAGACCTTCAATTCCGGCGAAAAGTTTAATCGTTTACGTCGTCCATTCTCCGATCAGGAATTCGAGGAATGGCTGCCGCTCAGATTGGAGCAACTCTATGGTCAAAAGACGGTCCGCTCAGTTCGCAGGGTAAGAAGTTTTGGGAAAACATCCTTTGATTACATGTCCGAAAACGAAGTCAATCCCGACTACGACGAGATGCAGTATGCCGCGTCGATCTGCCGGATTCTCTGGTACAAACTTCACAAAGATTTTCATCTTAGAAGTCTTCGCAATTGTATCTATCAGGAAGTGTATCTCGATATTCGAGGTGCGTCGGACACGGCTGTCGTGGCCGAGAAAAAGAAGCTGGCATTTGCGGCTTTCAAAGAACGAAATGAGCTTTCTCTCAAGGAGTTCACGGCGCTAAATACGGTCGCAAAATCTCAGGAAGTTCGGCTCAAGAATCATCTGCAGCCGACCGCGAGAAAGTGGCTTGGGATCATCAGTACCGCATCTACTGGACAACTCAGATACCGGAAATTCGCGCTCTACAACGATCCAGAGGCGAAGGGGTTTACCCGACAAGAGAAGCAGCGCCTTTGGGATGCTGTTCGGGAGCGTGAAGAGACTCTGAAGTCGGTGGTCAGTTTACAGCAGAGCAGACCGGTTCAACAGCTTCTCTTTGGCCGGTCGGGATACGTGAAGGTCGTTCCCGCGGCCTAGAAGTTGTTGTACAAATCAATTGAAAACAGGAGCGGCGGTCAGGCTGGTAGCTGATTTAGCAATGAACTGAACTGTCAAAGCCGGATCGCCCCACACGAGTGGTACAGAAATGAACCACCGCAGAACAAAAATAAACCAAAAGGAGCAAAAATAGACCATGTCAACATCAATATCAATACTCGGAAACACAGGACGCGATGTAACTCTAAGTTATACGGAGAAAGGAACACCTGTCGCAAACTTTCCAATCGCGTCAAATTCGTTTAAGAACAGCCCTGAAGGGCGGGTTAAGATCACGCATTGGTTCAACGTGACGGCCTTCGGGAAATTGGCTGAGAACCTTGCAGCAAGCGTCAGGAAAGGCAGCCATCTGCTTGTGCAGGGAAGGCTGGCATTCAGTCCCTGGCTTACCAAGGACGGCGAGCCACGCGCCGGTGCTGAGGTCGTGCTTCAGTCGTACGAATTCGCAAGCAGCAGCCAGTCAGAGGCAACCGAACCTGAGGAAAACCCCGAACCGGCAGAGCCAATCGAAACCGATCAGAACAGCGTGGAACCGGCGACAACAGAGCCGTTTGTCGATCAGTTCTGAAGCATTACTACGAGTGGTTTTCTGATTGCAATAGACGATCTCAGGGCATCGAGACATTGGTGCCCTGAATTTTATTGGAGGTTCTTATGAGTATGCAGAATTGCGATCGATCAGAAAATGGCGGTATCAAAATCGATGATTACCATCCGGTGGTCACTATCTATGCGGATGCTTCGTGTCTAAGAAATGGTGCACCTGATGCATCGGCCGGATGCGGAGCGGTGATTATTGACAGCCATCGAATGGATATTCGACTTATCGCGAAATACCTTGGTTCGGTGACCAATCAGCAGGCTGAAATTCTCGCATGCTCAACCGCTCTCGGGGAACTTCGCCGTCCCTGCATCGTGGATATAATCTCAGATTCGCAGTATGTGATCGAGACGATGACTGGTAAAAACCAAATGAAATTGAACCGGTCCTTATGGAGCGAATTGGTGACAAAATGTTACGGTCATCATGTCACCTGGCGATGGGTGAAAGGACACTCGGGAGTTGCTTTGCATGAAGTTGCAGATCGTCTTTCAAGAGCGGCCTCGACATATCAATGCAGCCTGCCGGATGAGGAATTAATTGAACAGGCCGTCTATGTGAAAGAGAATGCAAACGACCTGATAATACAAGAGTTTGAAAGGAATCTTAATCTTCTCGCGAGACGCTATTCTCTTGCGAGCCAGTTCAACAAACCATTTAATAATGGCAACATCAGTCAGAGCCTTCCTTCGGCGTTTTCCGCCCAGTAGTAATGAGCCTATGGGTTCTGTTTGTGCCACGATTTGAATCCCGGATCGCGCTCAAAAAGCATATTCAAAGCGAATTCGATAACGTCACTTGTTGTGACTTCCGTCCTCATTTGTTCAGCCGCAAAGCGAAGATATTTCTTGAGCTTCTCGTTTGTCGAGTCGAGAATTTTTGCGTTGACCTTGCTGTAATTGAGGCGGTTGATCTGGAGTATGGTCTGGTCATTGGATGATCTTTTTGGTGCGTTTGTTTCGGGTATTGTCGTCATTGTTTGATGCTCATCTCCTATCCCTTTTGTTGGACATAGGGGCTTGATACAAACAGCGTGCCAGCCGGATAAAAAGCTGCTGTTGTGGAGCACGGAGAAATTTTGAAGTTGTGGTCGCTAGGGTGTATGACAGGATAGACCGATTTGGCAATTTTGTCAGGTGCCTAAATCTATGCAAATACGGGATTTAGTTGCTGTCAGCAAACCTGACAAACCAAATCTATTCGAAAGTATGCGTTTTTAGGCACGTATTTTGCCGTTATTCGTAATGTTGACTTGCTGACAAATCTCGAAAGCACGAAAGTTTTTGTTCAGCCAAACGACGCAAATGAGAAAACGTGACCGCGACAAAATCGTCGAAATTCTTGAAGTCGGACCTAAATCAAATCAGGGCACATCCATCTTCGTACGTCCCTACGAATCTGATCTAAAAAAGATCGTTGAATTGTCTCAGGATACCGGTGAAGCG
The DNA here is from genome assembly GCA_049663465.1 of Pyrinomonadaceae bacterium. Classification (GTDB taxonomy): domain Bacteria; phylum Acidobacteriota; class Blastocatellia; order Pyrinomonadales; family Pyrinomonadaceae; genus OLB17. The sequence goes on along the minus strand of JBATDM010000057.1, from coordinate 36,695 downwards.
AAGTCGGCGATCGCCAGGAAACTAATTCAACGAGCTCTCTCGGAGAACCACTGGAAAGCTGAGCAGGACAGAGTCGAAAACAAACTTGACTGGCTCATAAGTACAAGTCGCGACAATGAGCCCGAATTGCGCAGAATGTTTGGGCAAATCGAAGACTTAAACGAGAAGACAGAAGCGACTCAAGAAACGCTCAAAACAGTCTCGGAGAACGTAATGAATTCAAACACTCTGATTCGAGAATTCTACTGCATGTTGAGTGTCACTATCTCTTCACTAAATCAGATCTTCACGAAGCTTCTTGAATTCTCATCTCCAAACCAGACGGAGCGAGAGCACAGCGTAGATATTGGTAACGCTGCGCTCGCAAATCTCATCGCTCATTCAATTGTCGATCTTCACAAATGCGCCGCATTTCACGCTTTGAAACTGGATACAGATTCGGAGGCTGATCTATATGTTGGAACAAAGATTCAGGTTCTCACGGATCGAATAAACAGAAATTCAAAACAAAAGGCCGGGGTCGGAGATAAAATACCTTGAGGATCATTGCGTCATTGCAGTCAAAACGAGGCAGCTCGCGCGGCCTCGTTCACTACATTGCCCGCAGCAAAATTGAATCTTTAAAAGAACCCAAAAGCGGCCGCGAACTCTTTAACGAGTTTTCAAACGATTTATCAGTAGAAAGTTCAAACAACTCCTTGAAGATCGGGCTTTCAAAGCAGCGTGTAAGCAACGACAGCTTACATCATTTAGTGATCTCATTTCGCGAGGCAGATTATCGCAAACTGGGCGGTGGAGAAGAGAAACGCAAGGCTGCGTTAAGGGACATCACCCGAACAGCTATGGCCGAATTAAAAACACATCTAAATGCTGAAAAAATATTTTGGGTTGGTGCGGTGCATCTTAATACTGCGAATCCCCATGTTCATATAGCAATGCGGAAGGAATTCTTCTCACAATCGTTAGACAAACAACATCTGACAAAAATGCCCAGAGAAATGCTGCCCCACTATGAAATTGTGAACAATGAAAGATCACTCGTTCCAGGGCATTTTGTTCGTGCGTCGGAACAGAAAATGGAGTCAATAATTGCACAAGAACATGCTACCGATAGGTCACTGAGACAGCCCCGAATTCCCGGTGACGAGCATTCGTTTTCAGATACTGAACATGGCCGTGAAAAGGAAGAGATGACCTCACAAAATTTGAGAGAAAGGACCGTTTTGGGCAAGTCGATTATCGGCGAAAATTCGCTGCGTCAAATCGATAGCCGGATTAACCAGTTAGTTGAAGACGGCGACAAAATGCGCTTCCTCGTCACTGATTCGGTGAGTGGGGTGAAAAAACGTTTATCGCTTCGCGATCTCGATCAATATGTAAAGAATGATCGGTTACCGAGTACGATGTCGGGAAGCCAGAACCTGCCGGGTCGTCCGCCAGCTCCCGTCGAAGGCAGTGTCGGAACAGAAAATGACGGTTCGGAAAGGCGGACAATAAAGACCATCCTACTCAAAATGCTGGCCAAGCAGGAATCCCAAAAGGCGAAGGTCGAACAGGAGTTTGGTAGCTCGATTCAGGAGGCGTCCACGATCCGGGCCCATTACAGGAAAGAGGGTCAAAAGTTACCCATACCCACGCTTTCCAAATCTGACATCGACAAACTTCAGGAGCAGTGTCTTGAAACATCTGATCTTCGTCAGTTTGCATATCTGGAACGAGTCAGATCGGAACTCGAGAAATCCGGTGAAATCGATGGCCGGAGTGAGAAGGACTTTAGGCGTATCTTCGCACAGAAGACACTAACTGATCTCAGATCTGAAAACGCAAAGCGGACATTGATCGAGTTTGATGCGAGGCGATTCTATCAATTCGTAGATCTTGATGGCCAATCGATATCTCTCGCCCGCTTAGATAAAAACTTGGCAATGAAACAGGGCTCAGGCTCGAAGATCCTTGAGAAGGTTCGTGGTGTCATAAGACGAATTACCCGAACTGAGGATCCAGTTACTGACATCGAACGAACCAAGCTTCGAGAGTCTATCGAACACAAACTAGAAGAAGCAAAACTGGCTTTTAAAACCGAGCAAAATATCGAAGCGAAACAGTCAGTATTATTGGAAAAGGTATTGAAATCGCAAGAACCAATCCAAATTGCAAAGGGAATGTACTTTCCACAAGAACTTGAAGAGATCGAGAAGTTGTCCCTGCTCTTAAATTTGCGCGAAGTCTATGAACAGAATTGGTCTGATAAAAGGGCTTTGATTGAATCCGCCGGCGCGGATTGTCCGGCTGCGCGAAGGTTATCGAAAAATGGTCGCGAATCTGAGTTCGACAATCATAAACTGGAGACAATCGGAGGTAGGGCAAATGCAGGAGAGATCGTCGCAAAGATTCACCTCGAAAAGGCAGAAGAAGAACTCGAAGCATTCAAGAAAACAAAGCGATTCCACAAATTTTCTGTGATCAACGGGCGGGATCAGCGGGTCGAATATCTAAGCCTGAAGGATGTCGATCTGCCATCAAAACACTCGTTACTGGATCAAGCCGTTGATTTAATAGTGGAAGGCACTGAGCATCGCCGAACAAGAAAAATTGTCTTGGAAATGGTTAAGGAGAAAGAGCAAAAGCTCAAGTCGGACTATCGCGACGCTAAAGAGATCCATGCTGCTGCCTCGGCCGCTGCTTCGGAATTCAAGAAGCCAACTTTCTTATCGTTGCGAAGCGAGCCGGTATTCGCACCAATATTTACGCCTTCTGAAATATCGTTAATCGAATTCAGGATCGATCACACCCAGAATTCTAAGGAAGCCGCCGGTTTGAAATCATTACTTTCGAGTACCGATCCCAAAACGGTACGTTCAACGACTAAATTATTACGCGATTTTGATGAGGCCCGTAGTATGGGCGCCGAAGCAAAGGAGCATGGTCTTCACGAACTCGAAAAATCAGACGGGCAAATTACCAAAGCGAATCCTTCACGCCCGCGTTTACCGGTGGAGCAAGTGAAGTTGCCATCGGAAATTAACGAACGTCCATTGCCAGAGATCTCACACGGCATTCGGCGGTAATCTTTGGACCGTTACCCAACTTTGGTGAAAGCCTCTGAGGCATACCATTTGCATTAGGAACCGTATCGAGAAATGTAAATTTCTTAGCGCGTCAATGGATCTCGATTTAAGCAACCAGGTTGTGGTTAGTCCCGCAGAAACGGCAAAGCATCTGCCGCGGCGCACTCTGGATCTGTCCAATATTCAAACTCAAGAGCTCAAAATGCTCGCACCGCTCGGGTCCGAAATAGCACCGACAGGGCAATCCCGAGCAAATGCCTTACTCTCCTACTCTGAACGACTCAGAAACAGCTACCGAACCAATGAAGGAGGCCTACGAGACGGCATGTTGCTTCTTGGCGAGACTCTTAAAAAAGGTCAAAGTATTGCGGTCAGTTGCACTTGCAAGTCAGGCGAGATGTGCCATGCCGATGTCGTCAAGATGGCCATAGAAAAGGTTCATAACCGGCTCCAAATTCGCGAAGCCGCTGAAAGGCAACCGGTTCATTCGGTATCTGCACGGGATCACTTTGGACCAAACCCGCGAACACAGCGAGCCATTAACGAGATACTTTCAGTAACCAAATCTGATCTGCTTTTATCAAGGATCGATAACACAGGCGGTCGTAGCCAAAATGAACACTCGTCGTTTCTCAATCAGCATTCTCAATTCACCAGAGACCTATACGAACGCGGTGCAACAACCCGTGCAGGAGTGGTTATCGTGCCGAAAGAACGTCTGTCGGTGCCGCCGACGCTCAATCTGACAACAAATAAATACGCCGTAAAGAAGCTTGAACACATTCTTCAAGACAGAGTGAAAGCGGTGGAACTCGCCCCAAAACTCGTCGAATACGGAACGCAGATCGCCGGTTCGACGGCCGACCGTGAAACGCAAGTGAAGGTTTTCAATTGGATTTATCGATCATTAGAAGGTAAATCCGAGTTCTTGGATGCTCCGGAACAGATACTGAAGGACGGGTCACAACAGGCCAGATTCGACCGAACAATTAAGGATATTGCGAATCTTGCGCAGGAAATGAGCCAACTTGAGCCTTCGGATCACCTTGAATCGCTCGAAGAAAAATCAAGAAATGACAATTCTATGCTGACCAACGCAGAACACGATCACCAAGACTACGAAGAACACGACTCATCTGTAAATAATGTCTTAGGGTCTGAAATAGAAATGGCCCTTCCAATCCAGCCAGAGTTCGAGAGGATTGAAGTTGGTAACATCGCCCTCGCTCAGATGGCCTCAAAAATGGACACACGAGAACTTAACCATTGGTTTGAGGTTCGGTTGCCAGCCATTGATAGAGAACTTGAGAGCGGAAAATCGATCGCTGAGATTTTGGATGGATATCTGGACAAGATTTACCTAGCATCAGTCCACGAACCATCAAGTAAGCAAGCGGCAATTGATGATTTACGCTTTGCCTCTGCCTATATTGACCATCAGATTAAACATCCCGAATCCAAATTGAGGCACTTCAATCTTCGATACCGAGAGTTTGCTGGAATCCTAGATAAAGCCTCGTCTAGAGACGAAGTGATCGAAGCTGCTTCTCACATCCGTTCCGAAAACGCACGGATTGGACGAGAGTGGGACAACTTGCCCACGGTGGAAAAAATGAAAACGCCGCGCCCGCTAACGTCAACTGAAATGCAGTACCTTTTTACGGAGGGTTCTCCAGGTCACTACAACTATGAAATGACGATCGCACGTCTTGCGTTCTCTCACGCGGGTCATAGTAGGGTTATGAGAACGGACGCTTTGATGAGGGGAGAGATCAAGCCTGGCCGGGAGGCTCAGAAGTTGGTCGAGAGTCTTGAATCAAGATTGGAGCGGCGTTATCTGAATGATTCGCTGGGAGCAACTAAGCATTTTCTTCAAAGCTTGAAGACGCCCAATGACGAACTAAGAAACCAGAACGATTTTGATCACAAAGCTCTGTATCTCAAACTGTCTCCACCTGAAAAGGACTTCATTTACCAACGCGCGATCGTTCAGAAGGAAGCTCTGGAGGCAAAACAACAAGCAAATGGTCAATTGACGACAAGAAGTAATCTTTCGTTGGATTCGATCAGTGACAAATCGCCGAATACACTGAATACTCTCCGTGGAGGGATTGTTTCCGACCTACTCAAGACGCTTGAAAGTCACCCGGAAATCGACCAAGCAGTTCTAACTGAGCAAACCAAATTAATCGTCAGCGATCGATTCGTGCGAGCTGAGCAAGCCGGCCCTCTGAATAAAGGAACAATAGACAAACTCGGTCACGAGTTGGCGGGGCGAATCGCATTAATTCGAAATTATCGTTCAGAACAAGGGGCAATCACAAAGGACACAGCCACGCAAAAACACTCCGAGAACAGTTGGAAAAATCACCAGGTTTCGGAAAAACCACTCATTCTAAGCCGCTGACGATTCGATTTGTGACCACCCCTCGACGACTGCAGCCTCTCCTCGGGAGACGGGATCTTCGTATATCTGAAGACTGGTTTGTGGACGATCTCTCGCCCCTGCTAGACAATCTCGTGGAAATTTGAGAGCCCTATCCGGTGCGAATTCTTACGTACATTCTTGTAGCGTATTTGCTTGTTCTTTCGGTGTAGCCATTTAAGGACAGCCTTTTGCCACGCGACAACCAAGGTCACCCGATTCAGGAGGTCGGCCACTTGGACCCGCTTTCGCAGGATAGTGATAGCGATTCAAATGAGGATTGTTCGCCTTTTTGTGTTTACTCGTGTTGCGGAAGCTACCCAGCGCAAACGAACGTCCACTCGGTTGCTGTGACCTCCCCCAAGCGCCTTGAGCAAGTGGCTTCCGATTTTTCTCACGATCAAACCCCTTACGAAAGTACCCGCTCCTTCTCAATTTGGCAGCCGCCAAAAGCCTAACTCAAACACCATTCATGCGCCTTTATTTGGCTAGTGTGCGAATCTTAGCGCCTAGCAGGCTCGCCGAAAACGTTTTTTCGATAGGTTCATAAATGTTCAAAAAACTAATGTATGTGGTCGTCGTTGCGACGGCGGCTACTGTGTATTCGCAGGAGAATATCAGCGCGAACACGTTCGATATCGGATCAACTAAAATCGCTTCGCAACCAGCGACAAGTGTATCTGAAAAACGGTTAGTAGCACCGATTGCCGATCGCTATCACAACCAGGCAGACGGCCTTTCGGTTGCCATAAAATTGCGACTTAGCACGGAGGGTACTTGACCGCAAAATGTGGTGCTGATCTCACAATCTTCAGGCTAACAATACCTATAAACCGGGCGGCGAACGCATGACGAAAAAGTCTCGACCGATACCAAAAATACTCATTTGTTTCAATTGAGCATTGACTTATTTTTGTTGCCAATGTATGGTCTAAAATTTAGTATGAATGGCCCAAGAATTACCAAAAACAGTATAAAACGCGGGCTTATCAGTCTCGTTGCACTACTGTTTGTGGTTTATGCTTTGGCTGACGTTACTGTTCTTCAAGCCTTTTGTGGAAACGAGGCCGTCGGTATTCCACCCGCTCATCATCTTACAAAAACTGCCCGCGATCCTGACAGTCGCTCCGCTACTAAATCCATTCAAACTCGTCTGCAGTCAGACGGGGAATCCCGACAAGGAAACGATCCGACTCAGGATTGCGACGACGATACCTGCTTTTGCTGCTGTTCCCATGTCATCGCGGGATATTTCGCAATTCCATCCGCCAAGCCTACAAACAAATCAGAGTTTTCACAGTCCGATACGTACGTAGGACGGTATTCTAATTCAAGCCTAACTCAACTCTTCCGTCCGCCTAGAACAGCCTAATTCTTTCGATCGAAACGACTGCGCTTTTTATCCCAGCTTAATGCCGGGAGACAAGCGAGATTTTCCAGTTTCTAATTAAGGATCAGGTTTATGTATGTTCTTTTTGGTAGACGTGCCGTTGGCGCGTTACTTTTGGCAGTTGCCATCTTAACAAGTACAAGTTTTGGTCAGTCGCAGGTAGCAATAGTCGGAAGAGAGTCAACTCCCTCGACGGGCGACATTCCCATCAGAACTAACGCTTTCACGGTTTTGTTGGTGCCAAATTATTATAGCCAGACGGACGGTATGTCGCTGGCTGAGATTATCAGACTTGCGTTTGAAACAAACGGTGAGATAAAGATCGCCCGTCTCGAATTCGATAAAGCCAGGGCTCGCCTGACCCAGGCTGGGCTGCGGCCAAATCCGACGCTTGAGGTTGAACAAAGCTCCGGCCGTCTGGCCGGTTCGCCCGGTGACAGCGAGTTCAGCGCCGGGATCGCGGTTCCACTCGAACTATTCGGGCGACGGCAGCGGCGCATTGATGTGGCAAATGCCGAAATCACCTTGCGAGAGGCTGAAATCACGGCCCGGCAGCGAACTCTGGCGAGTCAAATATTTGTGTCTTACACCGAAGCCCTCGCGGCATTGCGTGAGCTACAGGTGTCAGAGGAACTGCTAACTCTTGACGTGCGGACCGTTGAGTTTGTGCAGATCCGCGTAAACGAAGGCGAGACACCGCCGCTCGAACTTAACCTTCTGCAAACCGAGGTTGAGAGGCTGCGGGCGCGCCGGCAGTTAGTTGAGGGACGGCTGCAGGCCGCACTGACACGATTGAGATTCTACGCCGGAGTCGAGCCGCAAGCGCCTTTCAAACTTCGCGAAGATATATCAACGGCGACTCTCCCGTCACTTCCACCCTCCATCGACACAGGTATTGCCGTCGGTTTGCGCAACCGGCCGGAGATTCGGCTTGCCGAGCTAGACGAGCAGCTTGCAAGCGCCGGTCTGCGGCTGATCAATTCTCAGAGCAGGCCGGATCTAACCGCTTATACCCGTTACACTCAGGGACGTTCATCCATCGATCTACCGACCGGCCCGTTTCCGCAGGATCGCGATCGATCGCTAACCTTTGGTGTTGCAATTACGCTGCCGCTATTCAACAAGAATCAGGGAGCAAAGGCGGAAGCGGCGATCACGATACGCCAGGCTCAGGAACGCCGAGCGTTCGCCGAGCAGTTTATAAAGAACGAGATCACTGTTGCATTTCAACGGATCGAAGCGGCCAACCGGTCGCTGATGACCCTCGAAACCGCCGTGCTGCCGCGCTCGCGTCAAAACATTGAAACCATTAGAAGAGTTTATGAACTGGGAGAACTCAAGATCACTGATCTAATTGCGGAACAACGCAGATTGCTGGACGCTAATCGCGATCTGACCGAAACACTAACGGAGCGTTACCGGGCCCAGGCGGATCTATTTATCGCGCTCGGACTCACATTTGTTAGATAAAGGAAAAGAATATGTCAGAAAACAAAATCACCGAACCAGTCGAACATCACGCAACGGACGAGGCCGAACTCGACCGGCTCGAAACAAACTTCGATCGATCAGACGAAAACGACATGGAATCCGAGGCTCCAAAGAAGAATCCGCTCGTCCCGTGGCTCGTCACGGGCGGCATTGTTGCGTTGATCGCAATTGTTGGAATTGCTTGGATCGTCAGTCGAAGTTCTACGGGTGGAGACAAAGCAGCGACCGAGGAAAACAAAGAAAAACCGGGACACTCGGAGAATGAGACTGGAAGAGAGGTCAAACTCGATCCTGAGTTGCTTGAGTCAGCGGGACTCTTGACCGAAACCGTAACACAGCGACCCGCAATCGCGATGTTGAACGTTACTGGTGCTGTCGAGCTGAATCCTGAAACGACAGAGATGGCGACTTTATTGGTGGGCGGACGCATCGAGCGGGTCAATTACGGTGTTGGCGACTATGTTCAGCGAGGAGCGGTTCTTGCGGTTGTCTCAAGCCCGCAACTCGCTCAAATGCACGGCAAGATGCACGAGGCGAAGACCAAATACGAATTGGCTGAGCGAAATCTCGTCCGTGTTCAAAGAAGTGAAAACCGCGTCGCGGTGCTTCAGGCAAAGGCGAGACTCGACGAAGCCGATGCAACGCTCAGACGAACCAAAAGATTGATCGAACTCGGTGCGGGTGCAGGCAAAGACATTGTCACGGCCGAAACAAACTACAGGACGGCTAAAGCTGAATTCGATTTCCAATCAAACATCGCACTAAACAAAGAGCTGCAAGAAGCGAAAGCAGAGGTCGAAACGGCTCACGTCGATCTAAGGCATATCGAGGATGAGATGCGTGCTCTGGGCGTTCCCGTGGAATCGAACAAACCGGACGATCATCGCGGCGATACGTCGCTCGTTTCGCTAAGAGCTCCGCTGTCGGGCATTGTTACAGAACGCAAATTCAATGCGGGTGCCGGAGTGGAAGCCGCAACGCCGATCTTTGCGATCTCGCATCTCGGGACGGTTTACGTTATCGCAAATGTTCCCGAAGCGAACATTTCAAAGCTGTTTGTCGGCGCAAACGCAGAGATAACTTCGCCGGCGATCGGAACGGTGAATGGCCGCGTGTCATATATCGATCCGCAATTGGATGAGACAACGCGAACCGGCAGAGTGCGGATCGAGGTTCCGAATATGAACGGCAAGCTTCGCGCCGGAATGTTTGCCGATGTCGGATTTTATACCGGCACGAACGCCGCGACCGGCCAGGAATTGGTTGTGTCGTCCGATGCTGTGCAGCGTACCGGCGACAAAACTGTTGTCTTTGTCCCGCGTGAAGATGAGCCCGGAGCATTTGAAGTTCGCGAGATCAAAGCCGGGGCAGACATCAACGGGTATACAAAGGTTATCGACGGACTAAAGCTAGGCGAAAGGGTCGTTACGAAAGGCAGCTTTACATTAAAGACACAGCTTGAAAAGGGTGCCTTGGGAGACGACCACTAAAATGGGCGATTGTTGCGTGAAAGACGACGCTCTCGAAGCGTTGCGGAATAAGCAGAGCACCGCTCTGAAGATCGTTTTGGTGATCAACGCGGTGATGTTTGTAGTGGGAATTGCCGCCGGCATTTACTCGGGTTCTTCGGCGGTTCTATCCGACTCGCTCGATAACCTGGGTGACGCTCTCACATACGGTTTTAGCCTTTATGTTGTCTACAAGGCCTCCCGTGCGAAAGCAAGAGTGGCTATGTTTAAGGGAAGTCTAATTCTTGGGGCCGCACTGATCGTAATAGCACAACTCGTCTATAAACTTCTCGTTCCGTCAATACCCATCTTTGAGGTCATGGGAGCGGTGAGTCTATTGTCCCTTGCGGCAAACGCGACATGTTTGTTTATACTCACTAGGCACCGCGAAGACGATGTGAATATGAGCTCCGTTTGGGAATGTTCCCGCAACGATATCGCTTCAAATATCTCTGTTTTTGTCGCCGCCGCCGCCGTTTGGCTTACGGGGTCCGGCTGGCCTGACATCATCATTGCTTTTTGCCTCGTCGTTCTTTTTCTCCGTTCCGCATTTAGGGTTTTCTCACGCGCCGCTCAAGAACTTCGATCAGGAGAATAATTATTTACTGAAGGAATCTATATGATTAACGCACTAATACGCTTTTCCGTTGCCAATCGGCTGATCGTCCTTCTGCTCGTCGGCATCATGGCGGCGGGCGGTGCATACAGTCTTTTGAATCTCCCGATTGATGCCGTTCCTGATGTGACAAATGTTCAGGTGCAGGTATTGACCGCCGCACCCAGCTTAGCGCCGCTTGATATTGAACGACAGGTAACTTTTCCTGTAGAAACGGCGATGTCGGGGCTTCCGGATGTCGAAGAGATCCGTTCGGTTTCAAAGTTCGGGTTATCGGCAGTAACCGTTGTTTTTGCCGATTCGGTTGATACATATTTTGCCCGTCAGCTTGTTCTGGAACGACTCGCTCAAGCCCGCGAGCAGATTCCTGCCTCGATCGGATCTCCGGAAATGGGGCCAATTTCGACGGGTTTGGGCGAAATTTATCAATACGAACTCAAATCGCCCGATGGAAGCTACGACGCGCAGGCCCTGCGGACGGTGCAGGACTGGAACGTACGGCGACAGCTTCTAGGTGTTCCGGGAATTACGGAAATCAACAGTTTCGGCGGGTTCAAAAAGCAATATCAAGTTCGGCTGGACCCGAATAAATTGCAGTCTTACGGTCTGACATTGCGGGATATTTATGAAGCGGTCTCAACAAACAACGCGAATGTCGGCGGCGCATACATCGAAAAAGGTGCTGAACAGTATCTTCTTCGCGGACTTGGATTGGTCGAAAAGGCGGACGATGTTGCGAATATTGTCGTTAAAACGGGAACGGATGGCGTTCCGGTTTATGTCCGCGACGTCGCCGAGGTCGTCGAAGGCTCAACCGTTCGGCAGGGAGCGGTAACGGCGGATGGCAAGGGCGAGATCGTCGCCGGGATCGCACTGATGCTCAAAGGCGAAAACTCGCGGGCAGCAGCAAATCGCATCAAGGAGCGCGTTGAGGAAGTAAAAAAATCTCTGCCCGCCGGTGTCGAACTCGAACCGTTTTACGACCGCACCGAACTTGTCGACCGGGCCATTTATACGGTCGAAAAGAACTTGATCGAAGGCGCGATTTTCGTCATCGTCGTGCTTATTCTGCTGCTTGGAAACTGGCGCGGAGCGTTGCTAGTCGCAACGATAATTCCACTCTCGATGCTGTTTGCGGCGATTTTAATGCGCGTCTTTAACGTTTCTGGAAACTTGATGAGCTTGGGGGCGCTTGACTTCGGGTTGATCGTGGACGGAGCGGTCGTCATGGTCGAAAATGCCGTCCGGCGAAGAGCTGAGGCGCAGCACGAACATTCGTCAGAGCCGCCCGAACGAACGATTTTAGATGCGTGTCTGGAGGTGGCGCGTCCCGTCGTTTTCGCCGTCGCTATCATCGGCATCGTCTATCTGCCGATCCTTTCCTTGACAGGAATTGAAGGCAAAATGTTCGTGCCGATGGCTTTAACGGTAATTTTCGCACTTTTGGGTTCGCTGATCCTCAGCCTGACCTACGTTCCGGCGATGCTGACATTTGTTTTGAAAGGCGAAGTTTCCGAAAGCGAGAGTTTTCTGATCCGTTGGGCGAAACAAATTTATACTCCGGCGTTTGCTTTTGTGGCGCGTTATCGCTCGCAAGCCTTAGCGATCGCCGTCGGCATGGTGTTGATCTCAGGTGCGATCTTTCCGTTTTTGGGAGCGGAATTTATTCCGCGTCTCGATGAAGGCGATCTTGCGGTTCAGGTTCAGCAACTGCCGAGCGTGTCCCTGAGTCAATCGATCAGAACCGTCACGGAAGTAGAAAAAGTATTAATGGAGTTTCCCGAAGTCAAAACGGTCATCTCGAAAACGGGTCGAGCCGAAGTCGCAACGGATCCGATGAGCGTTGACTTTTCCGATCTTTATGTCGCATTGAAACCTCACGATGAATGGACGACGACGAAAGATAAAACCGATCTCGTAGAAAAAATGTCGCACAAGTTGGAAGTGAAAGTCCCGTCGGCAATCATCAGTTTTTCCCAACCGATAGAACTTCGCGTGGCGGAACTCATCTCCGGTGTCCGTTCCGACGTGGCGATCAAACTCTACGGCGACGATCTAGATGTTTTAAAGGAAAAAGCCGATGAGATCGTGCAGGTGGTGTCAAAGGTTTCGGGAGCGGAAGATGTCAAAGCCGAAGCGACAAGCGGATTGCCGCAACTTCAGATCAAACCCGACCGGGCTGCGATCGCTCGTTACGGTCTTAACGTCGAAGATGTCAACGATTTAGTCGAAGCTGTTGTTGCCGGAAAGGAAGCCGGACAGGTTTTCGAGGGCGAACAGCGGTTCGATTTGGTCATCAGATTAAACGAGAATTCGGGGCGCGATATAGACACGATAAAAAATCTGCTTTTAACCACTCCTACGGGAATGCGCGTTCCTTTGTCGGAAGTCACGGAAATAGAACTCGTCGAAGGTGCGGCGCAGATTTCCCGCGAAGACACGCGCCGCAGAATCAGCGTAGAACTCAATGTTCGCGGGCGCGACATCGCCGGTTTTGTCGCCGAAGCACAAAGTTTGATTGACAAAGAAGTTCAGCTTCCAGCCGGATATTATCTAAAGTGGGGCGGAACTTTCGAGAATCTTCAGAGAGCGACCGGACGGCTTTTGATCGTCGTCCCCATCGCCCTTTTCCTGATCTTCGTTCTGCTCTTTACAACTTTCGGCTCGATCAAACAGGCACTTCTTATTTATACGGGAATCCCGTTTGCGATTGTCGGCGGCGTGTTCGCTTTAGCAATGCGGGAAATGCCGTTTTCGATTTCCGCCGGAGTCGGTTTTATCGCACTGTTCGGGGTGGCCGTGCTAAACGGGGTGGTTATGGTTTCCTACATCAATCAACTCCGACGCGAAGGAAATACCGTGCTGGAAGCCGTCAAAGAAGGGGCGATGACCAGACTCAGACCCGTTTTAATGACGGCCCTCGTCGCAAGTTTGGGGTTTATTCCGATGGCGATTGCGACCAGCGCGGGAGCGGAAGTTCAAAGACCACTTGCAACTGTCGTCATCGGCGGTCTGATAACTTCGACGCTGCTGACTTTGCTGATTCTGCCGACGCTTTATGCGTGGATCGAACGCGATCCTAAAGGAGTTTTTGAAGAAGGAGAATAAATTATGGAAAGAAAATTGATAATTGCCATTGTGCGCCCGTTTTTGATTGATAAACTCGTGGTCGCGTTTGAGAACATCAAAAAGTTTCCCGGCATCACTGTTGTTGACGCGCACGGCTTCGGGCAGAGGTCGAATAACACCTGGGATGAAACGCTAAATCCGTTTCATCCGAAAAAACAAATCGAAATCGCCGCGCCAGTCGATATGATCGAAGAAATAATCGAAGCAATTCATGAACATGCACATACGGGCAAAACCGGGGATGGCATGATTTTTGTCCTGCCGCTTGATCAAGTGATTAGAATTTAAGTGCTTTGTTAGGTCGTTTTTCGATTCGAATTAGCCTCCGTGGCTCAAAGGCTATTGTCTCCTCAATTTATTGCTGGCGTCCTGTCCATCAAACTGGTTCGCATGAGCCGACGACAGGTGAATTCTATGAACAATCTATTTTCACAGGTGCTGAGCTACGCACTGATTCCAGCCTCAGCGGTCCTGATCGTCGGTTTTATCGCCGAATTTTGGAAACCCGGGGCGACCGTTCACAGTCTGGTGCAGCATTTTGCTGGTAACCAAAAGTTAGGCGTGTCTGCTTGCCCGCGCTTAAGGTTTTTTTTTCGACAAGCGAGATGAAGAAGTTATGTTTAGTAAAATTACGTCATTAGTGTTAGTTACAGCTATCTTCAGCAGCGCGACCGTTGTTTCGGCGATTAGCCCGAGAACCGGCAACGAGAAAGACGCAGAAAAAGTGAAAACCGAAATCCGCCAGCTCGGCACTGGACCGGACGCTCAGATCAAACTCAAATTGCGCGATAAAACCAAGCTCGAAGGGTACGTCAGCGAAGCCAACGAAAACGATTTCACGGTTGTCAATCCGAAGACGGGAACGGCGACGACCGTCGCTTACCCGCAGGTCGGCCAGGCCCGCGGCAACAATCTTTCTGGCGGGGTTAAAATCGCCATCACTATTGCCGTCATCGCTGCGGTGACGTATCTGACCTATAAGTATGGCAGGCGAAACAGGCGGTTCGGTTTCTAAGTGGGTGTGTAGCTCACGGCCGTTGGATTCGTTTGCATCGCCTAATATCTGACCACGTAGCGGCCAGAATTTGGCTTGGCGATACTTGATCTTGGACGGATGAGGTTGATTATGAGAGCGGATGGCAAGCGGCCGACTGAAGCGGCGGACAGAATATTAATCGTGAAAGAAGGCTGTTGGGTTGAATCACGTCTCGGTATTCATCGAATCAAAGATGAATGTCAGGTTCAAGCCAAACCGATAATTGCCGCAAATGGTGACGTCTGCGGGTTCCGTTTTTATTACTTAGTAGAGAATGCTGTGACATATGATTTAGAGAATGTAGTTTTATCCCCAAGTTGAAATGGCAGACGAAGAGGGTTGGCGATCAATAATTGGCCGGTTCTTACAACTTTTTATTGGAAGAATACGGTCTTTATCTGGGGAAGGATGATTTGCGCTCAAGGAAATACTTCAAAATTTGACCGTGATTTCGCTCACTTTCCCGGCCAAACAGGCGTTAAAGTTATTAACCGGGGAGCTTGTTTTTGCTGGCGAAGCAAAAGGGGGCTATGCCAATAGCGGATGGATGGTTTTCTCTGCCCGTGAAAGATTTATGACGTAGAAAATCAAGGAATTTTATATGAATTGTAAAAACTTAATCGGAGCTGGAGGTCAATGCTGGCGGAGAAAGACGGATAATTGGGCGTAACAAGTTAATTCAGGACTATGAAAAAAGTAAAAGTTGTTTCAAAGACAGGTTCGCTTTGGCAGGACAAGAAATTTCGCTGGATGGTATTTAGCGTCGCACTCGTCGCAGTTTTCGAGTTTTTTTCGCTTGCAAATATCGACGTTTTCAAGTATCTGGTCAGCGAGCGATACTCGCGCGCCTTCGCCGCCGTGTTTTTTGCCGCTATTATCTTGGCAATCGGCTGGCGCACGCTTTGGAGCGGTTTAAAAGCTCTCTCGAAACTTAATTTTAAAAGCATAAATTTGCTAATGGCGATTGCCGTGGTCGGGGCGTTTTACCTAGGCGAATACGAAGAAGCGGCGGTCGTCGTGGTGCTTTTCACTTTGGGGGAAACGCTTGAGAAATTCGGTATTGCCACGAGCAAATCGGCTTTGCAGGCGCTTGTTGACCGCGCTCCGAAAACTGCGGCAATAAAAAATGCCGACGGCCAGATCGCGGAAGTTCCGCTCGCGGAAGTGAAACTCGGCGACATTCTCGTTCTAAAACCTTCGGATATGATCGCGATGGACGCGGAAGTCGTTACGGGCTCGTCGTCGGTTGACGAATCCACGATCACGGGCGAGCCGCTGCCGCGGGATAAGCACGCGGGCGATAACGTTTTCGCCGGTACGCTGAACATGCAAGGCTATCTCGAAGCCCGCGTGACAAAGCTGGCAAAGGACTCGACGCTTTCAAAGATCATCGAAACCACATTCGCGGCGACAAAGACCAAAGCGGAGACGCAGAAGTTTATCGAGACATTCGCCGGTTACTACACGCCATCGATCATTTTTATCGCGGTGCTGCTCGTGGCGATTCCGACACTCTTTTTTGCGCAGCCGTTCAACGTCTGGTTTGAACAAGCGATCACGATACTCGTCATTGCGTGCCCGTGTGCTCTGGTCATCAGCACGCCCATCTCGATCTATGCGTCCATAGGCAACGCCTCGGCCCGCGGTGCGCTTGTCAAAGGCGGCAAATACATCGAAGCCATCGGCCAGATCAAGGCCGTCGCGATGGATAAGACGCGCACGCTGACATATGGCAAGCCAAAGGTCGTTGACGTTATCCCGTTCGGCGAGACGACCCGCGAGCATCTCTTGGCGTGTGCCGCCGGTATCGAGACGTATTCCGAACATCCGCTGGCGCAGGCGATAGTTGACGCGGCGCGTGGCGAGAAGATCGAGATCCACGGCGTCGAGAATTTTCAGGCCGTGATGGGCAAGGGCGCGCAGGCCGATTGCGTGATCTGTTACGACAAACATCACTGCATCGGCAAGCTTCCCTTCATTACTGAGGAACACGACGTTCAGGAAGAGGTCGTCAAAAAGGTCGAGGAACTGCAACAGCAGGGCAAGACCTCGATCGTGGTCAGCAGCCACGGCGGCGTCGAAGGCATTATCGCCCTCACCGACGAACTGAAACCGGAAAGCAAGCAGGCCGTGACCGATCTTCGTGAGATGGGCATCGAGACAATAATGCTGACCGGCGATAACCACGCCCCGGCCGAAGCAGTGGCAAAGCTTGTCGGCATAACCGAGGTCAAAGCCGAGATGCTTCCCGAAGACAAGGCCGAGGCCATCCGCGAACTTCTCAAACGGTACGGCTCGGTGGCGATGGTCGGCGACGGCGTCAACGACGCTCCGGCCCTGGCCCTTTCCAATGTCGGCGTCGCCATGGGGGCGGCGGGCAGCGACACCGCCATCGAGGCCGCGTCGATCGCCATCCTCAACGACCGCCTCGAATTGATCCCATATCTCGTCCGCCTCGGACGTAAAACGATCTCGACCATCCGTCTCAACACCGCCGCCGCTGTACTGACCAAACTCGTATTCGTTGTGCTGGCGATCCTTGGCCTGAGCAGCCTGGCAATGGCGATATTTGCGGACGTGGGAGTCACCGTATTAGTGATCCTCAATAGCCTTCGGCTGCTAAATTTCAAGTAACGGAGAGTAGATTGTGAAACCTAAGAAAGAAAAAAAACCGGCCCGCAAGCTCCGGTCAAAAACAGTTCCCGCTAAACGTGCGACCGACGATATCGGAGTCCATCTGATCAACCCGGACGATCTGGAAAAACACTTTGGCCCGGATGGCCAACCTGACACCAGCCCACCGGCGGAAGTGTCGAAAGCTTCAGATAAGAAATCGAGCTAGCCGGTCGGATCTAGGAATTATATGGAACAAGAAACAGATTTTGTTCATCTTTTTACTCAGCATCAGTTCATGATTTTCGTGATCGGCGGCTTGCTGATCCTCGCCTTGCTATTCGGCGTAGGTTTTATTCTCGAAAGGCGGGCTGCGAAAAAGAAAGGCGAGACCTTATCGGAGGAGTCGTCGCCCTCATCGGCGTTTTCATAACCATGTACGGGCCTAGAAGTTGACCAAGAGATTGGGAGGTTGACGAAAAAGAAGCGGAAAGTAAGTTTTCCCCATCAAAATTTGACAAGCCGTCCTTATCTGCATAAAATTAACTAATTGAAAATGAATTTCAATTGCATTAGTATGCTAGAGGATGATTTATATGCCTATGCGCTCCGCCCTGTACTCGATGTTTCTGCTGCTTTTTATCGGCTTCCCGTTGTATGCCCAGCACAGTTTAGAAATCAACGGGAACGTCCGTGACGAACACGGTTCAGTCGTTTCCGGCGCCCGAGTTAAAGTTTCGAGCGTCGATGTACGCTTTGACCGCGAAACGATCACCGACCGGGCAGGTAATTTTCGATTTTCCGATCTCGCAGCTGGTAATTACCAGATTGAGGCGTTCGCGGACACCTTCGGCAGAACGGTTCGCAAGTTGCAGCTCGGTTCGGATACCCGAACCAATGTGGATATCGTGCTTTCGGCCGCTCAGGTTGCGGCGGAGGTTTCCGTGACCTCCGGATATCTTGCCGGGACGACCGAAAGCTTAGGTGAGATACCCGGCTCGATCGATAGGATTGGCGGGCGGGAGCTCGAAAACGCCCGTGTGTTCAATTTCTCCGAGGCCCTCCGGAAATTGTCGGGTGTCAACGTGCGTGATGAGGAAGGATTCGGCTTAAGGCCGAATATCGGGATACGCGGGACGAACCCGAGTCGCTCGACGAAGGTGCTGCTTCTTGAGGACGGACTTCCGCTATCGTATGCCCCATACGGCGACAATGCCTCGTATTACCACCCGCCTGTGGAGCGCTACGAAGCTATCGAGGTGCTCAAGGGATCGGGACAGATCGCGTACGGGCCCCAGACTATAGCCGGGGTGATCAATTACATCACCCCGAACCCGCCGCAAAAACCGACGTTCAATTTCAAGCTAGAGGGCGGGAATCGTTCGTTCTTCAACGGCGGAGCTGGGTTCGGCGGAACGTTCGGCAAGTTCGGGACACTTCTGAATTTCAACCACAAGCGGGGCGATGGCTCGCGCGAGAACACAAACTTCAAACTGTACGATCTTGCTACAAAGTCGACATATGAGATAAACGCGCGCAATTCGCTGGCAGCAAAGTTCAGCGTGTACCGCGAGGACTCGAATCTGACGTACACGGGCGCAACTGAAGCGGAATTCGCGGCGGACCCGAAGGGCAACATATTCAAGAACGATTTCTTCTACGGACGGCGTTACGGGTTTTCGCTCCAGCATGCGGCGGTGCTGACATCCAAGATCAATCTGACGACCAACTTCTACTCGAATTACTTCTCCCGCGACTGGTGGCGGCAGACATCGAACTCGGGCGAACGCCCGTTCAGATTGCGGAGACCAAACGACCTCGGCAACCCGATCAGCGATGCGGATTGTTTCAGTCTTGCCGATCTGAATACGACCTGCGGGAATCGCGGAAACCTTCGCGACTACCTAACGCTTGGCGTTGAGTCTCGGCTCAATATCAGTTTCGACCTCGGCGCCGTACGGAACGAGACAAACATTGGTTTTCGCATCCACCGGGAGAACCAAAACCGGCTCGGGAAATACGGCGATCTCCCGACCTCGCGCGACGGGCTGCTTATCGAACATAACGAGCGGAAGGCTCTGGCGTACTCCGGATTCATACAGCACCGGTTTATCTGGAAAGACCTCGCCTTAACGCCCGGAATCCGGGTAGAGAACATCAAGTACGAGCGGTCGAACCTGCTTTTCGGCGGCGGCGCGGGCGTGACCGGCGATACATCACTGACTCAGGTGGTACCGGGCTTCGGCGTCGCGTATTCGGGGCTGAAGAAGATCACCTTATTCGCGGGCGTTCACCGCGGATTCGCTCCACCTAGAGTCGAAGATGTCGTCACGGACGCGGGTGGCATACGCGACCTCCGTTCCGAGCTGAGCTGGAACTACGAGGTCGGCGCCCGAACGCGCCCGTTTCGTGGCGTCGATCTAGCAGCGACGTTCTTCCGGAACGATTACGATAACCAGATCGTCGCGGCGTCGATCGCGAGCGGCACCCAGCTCACTGACGCCGGCAAGACCCTGCAGCAGGGTTTCGAATTTACCGGTTCGGTCGATTTCGGCACGATTTTCCGATCGGCGCACAACTTGTATCTGCGAACGGCGTACACGTATCTTCCGATCGCCGAATTTCGCGGCGACAGGCTGAGCACCGTAACGAGCGCCGGAACGTTGAACACTTACTGTCCGCCGGAACGAAGATTCTCAGCTACCGCCTGCGTGATCACCGGCAACCGGTTACCGTACACCCCAAAAACACTCTTGACGTCGAGCTTAGGTTATTCACATCCGACCGGACTAGACGCGTTCGTAGAAAACGTGTTCGTCGGAAGACAGTTCGGCGACGATCTAAATGCCGTCAACCCCACGCTCAACGGCCAGATCGGAGCCGTGCCGGCACAGAGCTATTGGAACGCTTCTGCAAACTACAAGGTGGAAAAATGGCACTCGACGTTTTTTGTGACCGCAAAAAACATTTTCGACAGGACCTTTATCGTCGACCGGTCACGAGGGATCCTGCCTTCGCAGCCGCGACTTTTGCAGGCAGGAGTTAAGGTGAGTTTTTAATTTTGGATCGCATCAGCCCGCCATGAGATTCTAGAAGTGGCCCCGGTGCCAAGGGTAGAATGATTACGGTGGTTCCAATTGAGCCACCCAATTGATTTGAGCCAAACAAAGGTGATTTCCGAACGATCTGTTCAAATGCTTTTAGGTACCGTGATCGGAACAGGGCTGATCTTCGGCCTTGCTTGGCTGATCCTCTATCTGCATAAGAAGGGAATAAAAACGCATCCGAGCGAGAGAAAAGTCAGCCGTTATAAGCAACGCGGACGGGCAAAGGCTGATAAAAGACGCGATAGGCGAAAATTCAGGTTCTGAGGAAAGGAAAATCATGGGACAGGGACACATACACGAAATATCGGCGGCGGGCAGAAATAAAAAGCCGCTGATGATCGTCTTTTGCCTGACGTTTTTTTATTTGATCGTCGAGGTTGTCGGTGGGTTTTGGACGGGCAGTTTGGCTTTACTGGCTGACGCCGGACATATGCTGACGGATGTTGCAGGCGTCGGCTTGGCTTTGCTTGCAATATGGTTCGCAGAACGGCCTGCGTCACCCGAAAAGACCTACGGCTATTACCGCGTCGAGATCCTAGCGGCGATGACGAATGCAATCGTACTGATATTCATCTCGCTCTACATACTGTACGAAGCCTACGAGCGGTTTAAGAATCCGCCAGAGGTGCATAGCATCGGAATGCTCGCAGTTGCGTCCGTTGGCTTGTTGGTAAATCTCGCAGGCATGTATATTTTGCGCTCCGGCTCAAAGGAAAGCCTGAATATGAAGGGCGCGTATTTCGAGGTGCTCTCCGATATGCTCACCTCGATAGGCGTGATCATCGCGGGCATAATAATACTGACGACCGGCTGGTATTATGCCGATCCGTTAATTTCCGCAGGCATTGGGTTATTCATATTGCCGCGAACATGGTCGCTGCTAAAAAGCGCCGTTGCCGTGCTTCTAGAAGGAACGCCTTCCGATGTGAATATCGTGAACTTGCGCGAAAGCCTGGCGAATGTCGAAGGTGTCGCCGAAATTCACGACCTGCACGTCTGGTCGCTCACGTCCGGCGTAAATGCACTGAGCGTCCACACCGTTCTCGCCGACGGAGCCGAACACGACGACGTTCTGACCCGCGTTCACGAGAAATGCACAAAGGAATTCAAGATTGCGCACGTCACGGCTCAAACCGAACGTGCGGAATTCGGCTGTCACGAAGCTCATCTTTGAACAGCGAGTAAACTAAGGGGGCGATGAATCAATGGAACAGGAAACCAATTTATTGCATCTGCTGAAAGAGCACCAATTCATATTGCTTATCGTTGGGTCCTTGCTCATCATGTCTTTGATTTTCGGGGTTGGTATACTAGTTGGTATGCGAACCGAACGACACGGGAGAAACGAATCCGATGAGCGAAAATAACGCCTCGTTATTGAGGTCAACCATTGATAACGAAATTGCCCTGGCCGATTCGCTCAGAAACGCCGGGAACTATCACTCTGCTTTTCATCACCTTGAACGCGCTCACGTCCTAGGTCAGGCATCGACGTATCATCACACCCGCGTTCATTGGCGTATGCTTAAACTTGCCTTCAAACGCGGATCGCTTCCCGAGATTTTGGGACAGATCATCCGTATTATCGGAGCCGCGACCAAGACGCCGTTCGGCATCAATCCGACCGGGAACACGGGCGGTTCAAATGTCTGGTTCTTTAAGCGTATGCCGATACCCAACGACTTGCAGGAGATCATCGACGAAAACATTAAGTTTCGACAATAAATACGACAATCGATGCAAAACTCAATCTCGAAAGGCGAGGTCGCCTGGTTGCCTACCTGACCATCGGTTGGAATTCACTCGAAGCGATCATCGCTGTTGGAGTCGGAATTGTCGCCGGAAGTATCGCTCTTGTTGGTTTTGGGTTCGATTCGGTGATCGAGGTTTCATCGGTGCGATCATCCTCTGGCGGCTTTTCTCCGGTGAACACCGCGAACGCCTTGCTTTGCGGCTAGTAGGAATCAGCTTTCCTGCTCTTGCCGCTTACGTTTCTTTCGAGGCCACTAAATCCCTCCTATACCGCGAAGCGCCTGAAACAACCTACATCGGCATCGGCATTGGCGCTTTGTCTCTGGTCGTGATGCCTTTTCTTGCCCACGAAAAGCGGAAAGTCGCCGCAAAACTAAACAGTGCGGCAATGACAGCGGATTCACGCCAAACCGATTTTTGTGCATACCTTTCCGCAATTCTTCTCGGCGGGTTGATACTAAATGCCGCCGTAGGCTGGTGGTGGGCCGACCCCGCCGCCGCTCTCATAATGGTGCCGATCATCGCCAAAGAAGGAATCGAGACATTGCGCGGTAAACATTGCAGCGAGTGCTTGTGTTAACACATAGCCTTCAACTTCGATTTGCCCCGATGTTCAGGTCGTTGGAGAATTCTTATTTCGAAATTTCCGTCTCATTGCCAATAAAGCTTTCGTAAATTTGAACACATTCAATTCTTGCCCCCCCGTAGATTTTTCGAAAACGAGTTTCTCCTGTTCAATGAGTCCTAGGACGCCGAGTTGGCCCTGTGAAGGTTGTGTTGTCAGTCTTCCAACGTCGTTAAGTTCCATTGCAGAGCCTTTCCATCGCCGACACATGGATGGAGAAACCGCAAGAAACCAGGTCGGAGCCTCGTCACGAAATCTGCCCGTCGGAAGTGCCCATAAAGTGAAACGATGAGGATTCTGGCGAGAGTAGAGGTAAAGGTAGTTGCGATGACTGAGAGTGCGATTGCCGTTCGAGAATACGCGGGTTTCCTTCGGTTGCCAAACTACACCTTCCAACTGTTTCAGATCACTAGGGAAGCCTCCGCGTTTTTCGTGAAACTTAAGCAAGTCGCTCATCATTTTGCTGACGGCTTCGACCGGAAGGTCATTGGTTTTCTGCCTTTCCGCCGCCCATAGCGAGTAAATGTACACACCGATTACTAACAGCAAGACCAAAGGTGCGAGGATAAGGGATATTTTCAATCGAGTTATCATAGGTGCGGCTAACATGCCTTTTGCGGCATCGGGGAAAGTGGATGGTGGTAATACTGAGCAAGCCTTGACTGTAGGTCCGAAGTGAGATCATCGAGTGCACTTTCAAAGGAAAGATTTTCGGTCAGCAATGAATCCGGAGAAGTTCCGGCCCTATCCAGGCTCTCCTGAGATCCACCGATGATTTCGAGCATTCTGGCATCATCGAAAACTCGTTCGACCTCTTGCGAAACCATCTCTCGAAGCTCGTGATCAGTATTTGGTCGTTCAGTGTTCGCATGGCTTCTGAGACTGAAGGTTTCGTCTATATCGCCGAGATGAATCAATCGAGGCCTAGATCTCCGAGGAGCCTTGTACGACTCACGTGACAAAGCAAATGGCGGATAGGCCGCTCTGATTGGCGGCGCGGTATCGTTAACGATCAAGACCTCGGTATGGGCCGCTATCTGTCGAATTTCAGATGGCAGCATGAGCGATCGTTTCTGTTCAGCATATCTGGTGTTGTCACTTTTCTTCCCGGGAAAATCCTGAAACGTCTTTGAGAGGATAGTTGTGTCACCAAGCTGTTTCGACGCGTATTCGGCTGTCACATCGTCAAGGCCTGGGAGAAATATCTTGGTCATGACGGTTCCAAGGATCGCGTTTGCACGCTCACGGCCATACTGGTCATACATTTGAGGAAGGTCTTGATACCCGAGTCCAAGTCCGACGCCGCGTCCACGGCCGATTCCCGAGATGCGTTTAACTTCGGAAACATTGAGCTGATAGGCTTCGTCAATCAGGACAAAGCAAGGGTGTTTCGGATCGTTTACGCCGTCGAGTCTCATCTCCATAACCGCCTGCCCCAGGAACGTTGCGATAAATTCCTTATAAATGTCAGCCGCACCTTCTGAAACCACCAGATAAACAGCCGTTCCGGGTTTGCGCAGATCCGCGAAATTAACAAGTCTGCATCCCGCACGCGTTTCTTCGTTAGTTGGTGTCGTTGTTACCATCCGGGCCGGCGAGAGCGTAAACGGCCGCAGTTTGTTGTAGAGCCCGATCAATATCGAACCCCGCGTTTGTTGAGGAGCCTGGCGGAATGCAAGATAAGCCTGTTTCGCGTAATCGCTCGGCGAACTGATCATTGCTTTCTCAAAAGCACCATTGTTGTCATCTCCCAGTGAAAGCAGAAAGTCCGCCGTAAATGCTGGAATGGCTTTGTCCCCATAGACCTCAGCGATATGCAGCAATATAGCGGTCAATGCGATCTGTTCGGCATCGCCCCAGAAAGGATCAGCATTTGTCCGGCGACGGCTCTCGACACCGATCATCATTCCAGCTACCTGACAGGCAAAAGCCGGATCGTTACGGCACTGAGGGATAAAGTTCCACCGATCACTTTTTGACGGGTCATTCAGATCGAGACGGAATAGGCGGGTTGCGGAAAACGCTGTTTGTTCACAGAGTTCACCTTTCGGGTCATATACAAGACAGGAAGACCTTTTGAGAATTGCCCGTATCATCGAAATGAAAAAGGTCTTCGACTTGCCTGATCCTGTTGGACCGAACATCACAAAATGCCTCAGCCACTGACTTTGCGGTAGAAAGATATCCCTGCCGCCAAAAGCCTTGGCGATCGGCATTGAATTGGCTGGCATCGGCAGTCCTCGAATACGATTCATCAGACCGCAGCGGATCAAGTCCGAGGCCCTTGCCCATCTCGCCGAACCGTGTGCGGTACTCATCAGCCTGATCCTGTAAGACCAGAGCAGGGAATAAGCATCAAGGAATGCCGCAGCCAGACACATGCCCGCCATCGCCCAAAAGACGAGCGTGATCAATCCGGTTACAGCTAGCAGCCAGCCGGCAAAGAGACTGAAGAACGCTCCGATCAAACCGACGATAAGAAAAAAGATCCCGCGCCCAACATCGGAAGCCCAATGCCAGAAAGCTTGGTAGGAAGGAAGATATTGCTCATTGGCCTTACGCGGTATGCCATATGACGCGTCAAACTTCTCGATGTGCTCGCGATATAACATCTCTTTTAGTTTGTCGGGACGAATGACTGGATCCACTCATTCTGCTTTCGAATTTCGGCAATCGATGACCCGTTAAGCGGTAAATCATCAGTTCTCCAATGACTGATCTTCCAACCGCGGTCCACGAGCTGTTCCGTATTGCTGAAAGCCGCCGGAAAAGTTTTTTGTTCCCGATTTTGGAAATACATTACCGAGTTGGCCCCGCTCGGCGGAAGCGGAAACTGAAACAATAATGCCGGTCCGGAATTCGCCTCAAGCGGGATTGAGAGTATTTCAAATGCAAGTGGAGAAGGCTTGTAAGTCAATCGAAATCTGCTGGAGGCAGATCGCAACGAATCTCTTTCTCGTATCAGGCCCGGCGGCAATAGTTTGCGATCAATAAGTTCTGACATGACTTCCTGAGCAGTTTGAGGTGCCTTTCCGGTAACCGTGTAGCTTGCGAACACGGATAACGAAACGGCGATTCCCAGAGCCCCGCACTCTCGGACCCGGAGAGCGGTCTCATACTTTGTTCCTGAAAATATCTCCTTTGAAATAGCATTTGAGTCAGCCGGTTCCGTCGATTGAATCGCGTCGTTTTGCTCGACAAACTTGACCTGTGCATGTTGATTGGTTTGGCCAACGAATCTTGCAGTGAAGTAAACGCCGACTATCAACAGAATAAGAAAAGCCGCGCCAAGGTTTGAGGAACTGAGCAGTTTCGCAAGACGTGACAAAACATTTCGAGGTCCTTCGAACCGTGCTGTCGGAGGAACAACTTCAGGTTTTCTTCTGTTTTTCCCTTGAGTCATAAATTTTCTAAACTGAAAGGAATTCTGGCCAGCGATTTGCCCATTGCGGGTCGCGTGCCGCAAGCCAGGTATCCACCTCCGGATGAAATGAGTTGGTCATGGCAAGTAAATAATCGAGCTGGAGTGATAAGAGATTCTGAGCGTCGCCGTCTTTGACGAAATAACAGAACAGACGCGACAAGGTGACGGAATCAATGATTTCCACGGAATTGCGAATAAAGGCTCCTGCGATATCGATCGACTCGCGAATGCTGGGATGATCTTCGAGCCCCGCGATTCCGCGAACTGCGTCAAGAAGCTTGATCGATAAAGCAAGCTGAGCAGAAGTTGCGCTATTGTTTCTTGCGGAAAGAATTTCAAGCTCCTTCGTCAGAGTGGGAGTCGCGAAGTGAGTGAAAATATGTCGCGAGATGAATGGAGCGCTCAGCTTGTGCCTCAGATCGTTAGAGGTTGTGATAACGATCGGGCGGAAATTCCAATCCGTGACGCCGATACAACCCTCGTCGTAACGCGGAATATAGATCAAACCACGTTCAAGAGGCATTAAAAGTGAATCCTCGATGCTCGGGCCGAACTTATCGCTTTCATCGAGTAAAAGAACAGGAGGCGGGTCCGAAGTCGTTGCGGCTTTCGCTGCCAGGTCATACGCGTTTCCGACTTCACCAAGAACAAGGAATTGTCTTTGCCACTTCATCCGCCGGGCGTTGATAAGATGCTCTGTTGCTTTATCAGCCGGTAAGCCTTTTGCAATCGCGAGGTTCTCCTTCATCCAAACTTCCTGTTCATCTTTATCCCAGTCGTAGAGTATCTCCTCCTGTTTCAAACCATCACGTCCCGCGACGACACCCATAGAGAGGTTGCAGCTTTCGGCAAGAGCTTCCGGAAATGCCGTCTTACCGCTGCCGCGTGTGCCGGATATGAGCCACGCCCGTCCCGATTTGAGACTCTCGCAAAAATCGGAGAATACGCGCTCGTCCGGAATATATCCGCTTTTGCAGATAAGGCCATAGAGGTCGAGCTCACGTCCGGCTAATACCATCTGACGCGGATTTGTTTGAGACCGCTTTGGATCGTGAAGGATCATTTTCGCCCATCCTCCACTGGATTGATTGATGCCTGAGTTTGTGGCGCCAACGGAAGTTCAGTAACAAGAACATAACCGGTCGTTCCGGCGGCGACTTCAACAAAAGTGGTTTGGGCGTTGCCGTTTGAAACCGATCCCGAGATCTCATCCGCAATGGAACTCGAACCCCTTCTTACCTGGTCAGAAAGTATGACGGTGCTTCCGCCTTTGAGCGAGCCAACCGAACCAATGACAGAGGCGGCACTGTCTCTCAGCCCGTTGAGCAGTCGAGTCCATTTTCCAGTTAGGTTTCTTCTTCGGCCCTCAACTCCCGAAGCCCCATCACTCCCCAGCAGATCGCCGCTAAACTTTACAAATTCACCAGAAGCCGGATCGATCAGCCCAACTACCGCAACAAAGGCGCGTGTCGATTCACCGCCCCGAACATTCCCCACAAGCTGCGTTCCGGCTGGATACTTGTAGCCCTTACCTTCGATCGGACGGGTCAGCTCCATTCGCACATAGCCCCCTGCGGTTCGCAGAGTATAGATCGAACCGGTCAGGCGAACCGGCAGGAGTGTCCCGAAGGGTATTGGGTTACGACGTTCAACCTGCGACGTCTTTATTAGCGAACCTTGAGGCGGATCATTTTGAATTGATTTCGACGATGGCTTTCTCTCGGAAATACCAAAGAAGACCGATCTGCCCGGTGGTTCGCTTTCATTGGCTTTCGTATTAACTCTCTCTCGCTGTCGCGTATCGTTCGTCGGGCTATCTTTCAAATCGGACTCATCTTTCCTGGAACCGCCGACCGAAGAGTTCCTGTAGACCGCGCTCGAATCAGGCACCTGGACAGTCGGAACATTAGAGTTCAAATCAGACCTTCCGCGCAACGAAGATTCGTCGCGTGTTGTATCGGGTAAAATTTGTTCTGTCCCCCTAACAAGCTGCTCATTAGTCACTTGCGGTTCTTTAGCAGCGACCATATTGAGAGCGATCTTCAGCTTTTCGTCTTCAGATTGAGGGCTGGATTCGGAATTCTTCTGAGCATTTCGCTGAACCACTTCCGGTTTAGTTTTCGAAAACCATCCGATCCCAAAGAACCACCCCATACCAAAAACGAGCAGCACGAGAAACACGAGAAAAGCTCCACCGGTCCGGATCCATTTGCCGAGGCGCTTCGGCTGAGGCTCGGGTAGCTCATCCTCAAGCTCTTCATCCTCGTTCTCAGACGATCCGTCTACGGCCGCTTGATTTTCTTTCTCAAGCAAGGATTCGCGAAGGTCGGTTTCCTCGATATCCGGCAGTGCGCTTGGAATTTCGGTTGTCATTGAAGTTTGTTCCATTGCGTTACTCCTTTGATTTCGTATTGCCGAGAGATGCTGTAACTGGAACATCAGCGGCCTCGCGTTGGGCAACAAGTACCCTGATCGTCTGATTCATGCCAAGAACTGGAGCCGTGTATACCAACGCGTAATATACCGTTGTCCCCGCCGGAATTAGTCCGTCAAAGGCGGTTGTTTCGATATATTCAACATCGAGGCGGGATGACTGTAGGCTGTTGCCGGTTGAATCGATGGTTTGGATCTGAAGTTCCGGTGAGCCGGGAACAAGTCTTAGATTTGAGAGAGCGGCGTTGCGGACGGCGATCACAGCCAGCCGACGCTGCTCGTCGATTTCTGTTATTCGTGAGACGGAAAGCTCAAGCCCGGCTTGCGGTTTACTCCATGATTTGAAGCTCTTCTTTGGATCTTTCAGGCATTCGGCCAGCTTTTTATTGGCGAGCGTCGAAATATCTTCCTTTTTTGTTTTGGACTTTGAGTCATTCTTCTCGCGTTTTGCCTGCTGGCCGGTCATGTCCACATAGGCCGCCTTGACGTTTGGTTGGTTGGTCGACGCGGAGACTGCTTGTTCCTTTGTTTCCACCGATGCCGTCGAACTGACCAATTTCGACATAGCTTTGGAATTAACAGGTGAGCCTGCTATGTCATCTCCGCCAAGATTGTAAGCGAGTCCAGCAGTGCGCCGGGCCGCGATCACCGCATCACGGTCATACGAAATAACGCAGCGGTGGGCGTTCTTTCGCAGATCGGCAACCGGAACAAGTTCCAGTATGACAACCAATCCCGATCTCATCTGCAGACTGATCGCCGCCGCAGTCGTGCCATCGCGTGACGGCAGGAATGATTCTCCCGGATAAATTGTTATTGACCTGTCAGTTTCTTTGGTCGGGGACTGAAAGACCGACGCCAGCTTCGGATTACCCTCATGGATGTAGTAAAGACCGTCGCTTGCCGGAAACTCGACTATTGAGACCGCGTTTTGCGCCAGACCGAGTCTGATCACCGTTGGCTGTTTTGGGTTCACTTGTACGCTGACTTCGCCGGATAGGAAATCGTTCGGTGTCGAGTTAACGACGGAAACCGCTGCTGCAACATCACCGGAAGCGAGGGGTCTTTCCAAAGGTTTTGCCGGTTTTGGAGTGACCCTTTTTGTGCTTTTCACCGACTCCGGCGATCTTGTTCGAGGCGTCTTCTTTTGGTGCTGCGAAAATACGTTTCCGGCACACAGGACCGCGAGAAAAGTGGCTATTAGGAAACCGCTTCTAATTGTATTTGTTATCACGCTTGGTTTTATGGTTTGTTTATACATAGCTTTATCTAGGAAAAATTAAAATGCTGATCTTACTGACCGGGTTTGGTTTCAGATGACAGGCTGCCCTTGTCCTGAGAGGGATCTTGCTCCTCTGACGCATCTTGCTCCGTTGGGTCTCCCAAAAGGGTGATCGGCGAAACCGATTTCCCATTTACAGGTTCGACGCGGAAGCGAAGGATCGTGAAGCCGGTTCGAAGATTATTGTCGTTTCGTGCTGGTGACGTCGGGCTGTCCCTCAGCAGAAATTTACATTTTAACTGGACCGACTCTTCGACATCCTGTCCTGCGGCTTTTCGGCGGATCTTGCGAACACCGATCGCTCGGAGCACGTACGGATCATTCTCGTCCATGGTCAGGTCCTGCAGTTCCCAGGTGGAATTGACGCTATCGGCTTTTTCAGCGGCCAAGACGCCGTTCTGTTTTAGCCGTCCCGCAACCGCCAACGAAAGATTTGGGTCGAGCATCCTCAACAGCTTGTTTACCTGCACCTCGCGGGTTGTCTGTTCGACCTCGTAGAGTGACCTGAGAAATTCCCGGACGAGATATTTCTTGTCAGTTTCAGTCGGGATATCTGGAGAAATGCTGACCGTCTCTGTCGATCCGTAGTCACGATTGTTAAGCTCTGTTACGCGACTCGTGGTCTTATCGACTACGATCCGGTCAGCTTTTCTCAGCGAAAGAAAAACATTGATCCCGGCGCTTAGCAGAAGAATCGCCAGAAGTACCCAGATGGCTTTGAATAGAGACGAGATCGTTAACACATCATCCGGATCACGCGACAGATATACCGGCGTGGATAGAATCGAATTATTCGTGTCCGGGTGATTCACTTTGTCTGAGTTTTCGTTCATTGTTTTGACCTGTGTTCAATATGCCTGCTTCGTCTGTTGGCAATACCAATGCCAAAGTTTTAGAACGCCTATTGGTCAGAAAATAAAAGGTCTTGACCTGGGAAAGATCATAAATGTTCCACGCGGTGCATCGCTGTTCCGCTTTGTATGCAGGAATGAACCATTACTTGATCTCGCTGGCAAAAGTGGATCGGCCGACCTGGTTCGGAACGATCCGGGTTTCGGGAGAAATGATCACCGGACCTTTTTGTTTTAAAAGTAGTAGCCTTTTCTCTTCGCCAAATAGCTGCCGGTTGCCTGTTCGAGGATCGTAGAAAACTGACTCAGGGCGGGCCTCGTTTTTAACGGAGCTGGCACTCCTAATTCGTTCATACTCGTCAATTTCTAAAGATTGTCGAGGGCTCATCGGAAGCTTCGCAACCGCTTCGTTTTTCAAAGGTGCGAACCTGTTCTGACTTGTCAGCCACCGATAGATCTTCAGACCGTTCGCAACGTAATTGGTTGTTTCTTTATACGGCGGAACCCCTCCGTTTGTACGCATCTTTGAAGGGTTTATTTTTTTGCCGTTTGCGAACAGGGTTTTCCCGTAGCGGTAGGCGGTAACGGTGCCTTCGCCCGAATTGTAGGCAGCTAAGATCGAGTCCAATCGCCAATCAAACAATTCTCCTAAAACCTTCACATACTTCGCAGCAGCAATGATCGAAGCCCGCGGCTCATATGGATTCACAAGACCAAAGCGCGAAGCCGTCGCAGGAATAAACTGCATCAGACCCTGAGCATTTTGAGGACTGGTCACCCACGGACGGAAGCGTGACTCGTTGTATGCAATCGTCCAAAGGATCAACGGGTCAACTCGTTCCGCTCGGGCGGCCTCAGCGATCGCGGGCTCGAACAATGCTGAACGCGACAGCACGTCCAGTCTCGAAATAGAAGTTCTGCTGTATACAGTTCGGACTTGCGAACAGAGCGCAAGGGGGTTTCCAAGCAATACGGCGGTGACGATAAGCGACAGAAATAGAATTTGTTTTTTCATAATGCGAGTCGTCTTCGCAATCGATATGCCAACCGACAAAAATGCGAGCGGCACAGCCTTTGCAAATGAACCAAATCGTTGTGGGGTTGACCATGTTTTTTCCTCCTGTTTTTCGCTGGTGGTTGATCTCACAACAATCAACTTTATTTTTCGAGGACAAATATGAAGAAGCTATTCAAAGATACCCGCAAAGCATTACCACAATTTCTAACGGTTCTGGCTGTACTGGTCTTTTCGAACGCCTTATTTGCACAAGGGCCGATCTTCACGGGTGACGCCAGCAACCTATCAAACATCATCCGCGAGGCGCTCAAGCTGATGGCGATCATCCTTTTCTGTCTTGGGGCGGTCGGCGTGGCATGGTCGATCTATAACAAGATGACCGGCAAGGAATGGGGAAACCAGGCCTTTGGTTCACTCCTGTCATTTGCGTTTGGAACGATCGTTGCAGTTTTCTGGCAGCTTGCCCAAGGGCGGGCCGTCGGTGTCGATACCAATTTTTAAAGCGAGGCAACAAATGCGAAAACGACAGACGCGTCCAAATGTCTTTCGAGGACTCAAGCGGTTCGGGGTTCACTCGACCGACTGGAAGTTCATCCTCGCCCCGACCGGAGTTGCCTATCTGCTTCCGTTCATATTCGGGATATGGATCGGCTATGTTCCGCTTGGTTTCCCGCTCGGACTGGGAACTTTCCTGATACTGCTTGGCGCATTCAACTTTCTACGTCGCAGTAAGCCGGAATGCTGGCTGACACACAAGATGGAAGCCGTCAGCGAGAAATGGGCAGATATTCGTCCGCCACTCTACGGGGAACTGAGTGCCAGGGATTGGGTTCACAAATAACAAAACAAATCAAAAATCATGGATACAGCAAATCTTTCTTTCGCACACATAGCTCTTACGCTTTTTGGCAGTCTGACTTTCGCTGGTATCGGCCTGGCCATCGGTCATCGTTTGTTTCCGCGTTACAAAGCTCAGAGGAAGCTTTTGAGCAATCGTCGATCCAAAACGGCCGCAGGCGTAACGGAAGCCCCAAGCGATGGCAAACTGCTTTCAACCGAGATCATTGGGCTTGATGGAAACCTGATACGTTATCGCGACGGGAGTTTCGGTAAGGCATATTGTTTCGAGCCAGCCAACACGTTATATGACGATGGATTGTTGACCGAACAGAGGATAGAGGACCTCAAGACCATCCTTAAATTCGATAAGCCGCCAAATACGATCATTCAGTTTAGATTCCAGAACGCGACTGATGACGGGAGTGTGCTCAAGGATCATCTTCGCACGAGAAACGACGAACGGAGCGATCCAGTTGCGAGTTTGCTACAAGCGACGAATCTTTCTCTGTTCGAGGAAGCGATTCGGTCCGGTCGGATCATGCAGCAGAGCGCTACCGTATGGATACGGGTTCCGGTTCGAGCGGTCGGCGATAAGGGGCCGATTGCCGGACTCGTTCCATCGATAAAACGCGAGATCCATGAAAATGGGATGCTTCGATTCCTTCGCCAGCCCGTCATAAATGTAAGGAATGGTGTCAGCGATACATTGGTTTCGCGACAGGCACACGCCGAGAACGAATGCAGGGCAAAAGTTCTACGTGTGTTTCAGTCATTCGAATCTAATTTTCCAAAACAGCTACTCTTGCGTGAGATGAGGCCGGATGAGTTATTTTCGGCTCTATTCAAAAGCCACAGGCGGGATACATCATCGGTACCGAAGATTCCCGATTCCAAACGCATCGATATCCGCCGATATATCGCCAGCACGCAAATTGAAGCAAACGGGGAAGCTTTGGTGCGACATAACGGGACTCCAGCCAGCCTTGTCAGTCTGAAAAGCCTTCCAAACGGTTTTGTGACGGCTGACGTGATGCGTTATCTCACCGCGACTCGAAACCTTTGTTTTCCGCACGAGATAGTCGTTGACCTAATGACCACCGAGAAACGGGCAGCGAAGAAGGACCTCCAAAAGCGGATCGACCGGATAGAAAGAAGCCGGAACACGCTTCTTGGTTTTCGAAACCTCAAAAAGGACGCGGTTGTTATCAAGGGCGACCTCGAAAACCTGCTCGAACAGGTCGAAGCCGACAACGAAGAAATATGTACGCTCAGGATGAATGTAATGGTTTTTGCCAACCGTTCTATTGGATCGAGAGATTCGCGCCGACAGATCGAAGTACTCAATGAACGATGCGAAGCGGTTGTTTCGGCCATTCGGAAAAAGATCGGCGCCGATGCCATCCGTGAAGAACCGGTTCGGCAGCGCGCCCTTTACCCGAGAATGCTGGCGGGCGAGCTTTCGCCGAGACGAACCGGACAGGAACTTACCGAGACCGCCGACTCGATCATTGCATTTGTCCCGACAGAAACGAACTGGAGAGGAAGCAAACGGCCGCACAGCATTTTTACAACGCCAAATGGTCAGATGTTCGGACTCGATCTCTACGACCGTTCACTGATCAAATCTCCTACTGTGATCGTCACGGCGGCATCGGGCGAAGGAAAATCCTTTCTTGCCTCAATGCTCATCACGGACATAAGAGCACATCGCGGGAACGTGAAGGTGCGGGTCATGGATTACCGTCACTCGTTCAAACCGATCTGCAAGCTTCTGGGAGGCCGTCATATTGAATTCACCGAAGCGGACCCAAAGCCGATCAATATTTGGAACTATCCGGGCATAGAGAACGGTGTTCCACCAACAAAAAGACAGCTTGCGATGGTCTTGACGGATATTCTCATCCTCAGCAAGACCGACAGGTCAGATGCGATCACGAGCGCCATTGCCGCGACGGTTATTGATGAAGTCTACAAGATGGCGATCTCACGCAACGGTGTGGGCAGGCCAAAGTTCCAGCCCACGCTCGGGCATTTTCTCGATGTACTCAAAAGCTATCACTGGAGCATCGGAGAGCAGAAGCAAGCCAGCGAACTGTTTCTAAAACTAAATATTCATCGCAAAGACGTTTGGCTGAATGCGCCAACCCACCCGGACTACGACAATGCGTCAATGTTCGATGTTTTCGAACTCTCGGGAATAAGCAGCCTCGACGAAAAGATCCGCGAAAGCGTCGGGTTTCGGATCAGCGCCCAGATCATGCAGGAGATCGGAGACGAGGACGCAAACAATCAGAAGCAGCCGATTCTTTTTCTCTGCGACGAGATGCGCGAGATCAACAAACACTTTCCGGCGATCCAGGAGCTTATCGCGGAAGCAACTGTCACCGGAAGAAAGGAAGGACTCGTTACAGTTCTTTTCTCTCAAGCCTACGAACATTTCACCGGAACACCGGAACAGCCGAATATTACCGGCATCGATCTGGTCAAGAATTCCGGCGTCAAGATGATCGGAAAACAGATAGGCGGATTCGAACGTCTCGCCGACGACTGTGAACTCGCTCTAGAAACCGTCGCCGCTGTCAGGGGGATCAGGAATCATTACGGCAGCCACACACAGTGGGTGTTTGTAATCGGGAGCGGCAGTGACAAGATCGTCCAGATGGCGGAGATCCATCTCTCTCCGGTGATGATCTGGGCAAATACAAATGATACGAACGAAGCGAACGCGAGAAGGCTGATCGAGAACCTTCGCCCCGATCTGCCGCTTGAAATCATTGTGACATGGCTGGCCGGAAAGTACCCTTGCGGGCTCACGGCGATCGGTCGGACCGAGCTTACCCAAGCCGATCTGCGAGAAATAACGGAGGTTCAATATTGATATGACCAGCAGAACGCCAGGAATGGCGAAACAATTCATGATGAGCTTGATCCTTTCGTCGATCTTTATTGGTCTCGATGTAAAACCGGTGTCGGCTCAATGGACGGTTTTTGATCCGACTCAGTATGCACTTCAGGTCGCCAAAAAGATCGAAGAAGCAAGCAGATGGATCGAAACGATACAACACTATGTCGAGATGTACGAGAAGGCGGTTCAGCAATACGAAAAGATGGTCGAGAGCGTCACAAACCTTCGCGGAATACTCGACAAGGTTGATGAGCAGGTCATGCGTCACAAGCAGCTGATAACAACCTACGCGACACTTGGACGGCTTATTCGCAACACATTCGATCTAAAGCGGCGGATTGAAGCGACGATAACGAGTCAGATACATTCGGTTGTCAATATTGCCCGAAGGTTAAAGAACGGCATTTTTGACATGGCAGCCAATAAACGTGACCTCGATGATTTTTTGCGGTTCTCGATCGGACGTAGCGCCGATGCTGAGATGGCCAATCTCGAACGACTGGCAAAACTCGATTCGGAACTTGAGCGGATGCTCTTTGACCGCGAGAACATCCTTCTTGATCTCGCGAAACTCTATGAAGAACGCGAGCGGATCGCAGACGCGACCAGAGCGATCTCGGCCAATCCCGATGCCAACCAGGATGGCGTTCAGTCATTGATCGATCAGATGCTGGCTGTGAACCTGCGCATTACCACCGTCGAAGGCCAACTGCGTGAACTGGAAGCAAAGATCCAGGCAAAGTTTGTCGCCTACGGCCTCAAGATCGAACAAATGACCGAGTTCGGAAATGAGATCCGCAAATCCACCGAAATGATGACCAGCATAACCCGAGCTTCGGATGATTTTATGCGCGAACTCGAACGATATGAGATATGGGACGATGACACTTATCAAAGCCCTCTTCCGTGAGCCACCCTAAATCTGAAATAGAAATATGAGAATCCACATGCCGCGACAAGCCATTTTATCGATCGTTTTCTTTACCGGACTCACTCTCGCCCCATGCCTCCTCGCCACGACAGCGGCCGGGCAACGACCCCGGCCGCGCCCGCCT
Organism: Pyrinomonadaceae bacterium; assembly: GCA_049663465.1. Lineage (GTDB taxonomy): Bacteria > Acidobacteriota > Blastocatellia > Pyrinomonadales > Pyrinomonadaceae > OLB17. The sequence continues at coordinate 127 of JBATDM010000057.1, read as the reverse complement.
CGCGTTGAAGGCCAGACGGTGATCGGCACCATGAACGGTCAGCCGGTAACGGCAAATGATATCATCACGGGGATCAATACAAATTCGCCCTTTATGCCGCCGATGGACGGGAGCCCCGCGCCGATAC
>JBATDM010000056.1:0-44771 GCA_049663465.1 Pyrinomonadaceae bacterium | reverse complement strand
GCGCTCGACCGAGACCGGACGAGCAGACAGCTATATCACCACCGCCTTTTCGATCACGCCCGGTGCCGGCAAACCGAGATTCTATCTCGCCCATACCGAGAGCAGTTCGCGGCTGATCAAGTCAGGCCAGTTCACGATCTTTAACGCATCGAAAGACTTCAAGCGGCTCCGTCTTTTTATGAACGCAAGCCGCATCAAAAACCTCGGCCCGGCGACGGTCAATGCCCAATTCGGTGCGAACTATCAGATCAACGACCGCAACTCCGTCGAAGCTACTCAGGGCGTCGGTTCGCGAAAAAACTACAACGGCCTGATCGATTGGCGCACCGTCGGACTCTTCGGAAAACGGCTGAATATGACCGCCGGTGCGGGTTACAACTATTCGCCAACCTCAAAATTCGCCCCGTACGAACGCCTCACGGCCTCGCTCGTGCTCCCGCGTGAATCTTCGCTGCAGGTCAGCTACATCAATGCACAACACGGAGCGACCGTGCTCGTCCAACTTCGCGGCACGATCTTTCGCAAACGCGAGGCGAGCACGTATCTCAACGCCCTGCCGGCCGAGGTCAATAACTTTGGAACCGTTACGGGCCGCGTGTATCAGGATATCGACGGGAACGGCCGTTTTGAGGAAGGCGTCGATAAACCGCAGGCTTCCGTAAAGGTCCGCGTCGATGGAAACCGCTATGTCGAAACGGACGAGAACGGGAACTACAGTTTTGAGGCGATCACCGCAGGCGACCATAAGATCTATCTCGACCTGCTTTCCGTCAGGGCCGATCTGACGCTGCTTGATGGCGATTCGCGAGATATGCTGCTCAAGGGTGGACGCGAATCGGCACTTGATTTTCGCCTCGTGCGCACAGGTCGCATGACGGGCCGCGTCTGGCATGATAAGAACGAGAACGGCAAGTTTGACGAGGGCGAAACGCCGCTCGCCGATGTTCGCGTCGTCACCGCCAGCGGCCGCGACACGCTCACTGATTCCGACGGCTATTTCACCATCGCCGATCTCGCACCCGGCGAACACACAATTTTTATTGACGAAAAGACTCTTCCTGAAAAGACGGCAGCAGGTTCAAAGCCGCTCGCAGTTCAGATCTTCCCGGGCCGCGAGACGACCGATGTAGATCTGTTGGTTGTCGATGAGATCGTCGAGGTCAAGCATTTCGGTAAGAAGAACGGTAAGTAGCCGACAAAGTTTCTCCCGCAAATACATGACTGGCCGCTGTGGTTTACCACAGTGGCCCTTCGTGTTTCTAACCGTTCAAAAAAAATCCCGTTTCCAATCTAATACAAATTAGCTGCAGGAGGCGGCTGATAAAATTATGAACGGAAACAACAGATCGCTTATTTTTGAAGGCCGCGTAGCAATCGCTGCGGCACTGGTCATTTCATCCGCGATATTTGGATGGTTTTATTCAACGGCGAAAAAGGGCGACGACGCCATTACGGTCACGGGTTCGGCAAAACGTCGAATCACGTCCGACCTTGTGGTCTGGTCAGCGTCCGTCTCGTCACAATCCGCAGAGCTGAACGGCGCGTACAGCAGCCTTTCGGGGCAGATACCAAAGATCAAGGAATACCTCATCGGCAAGGGCATCCCAGAGGCCGAGATGGCCGTATCGTCGATAACATCCACGACCCTCAAAAAGACGGATGAGAACGGTAACGAAACGGGTCAGATCACCGGATATTCTCTATCTCAGCGGATCGACGTCAGATCCACGGATGTCGAGAAAATAGCACGGATCGCACGCGAGTCAACCGAGCTGATCAACCAAGGCGTACTGATCGAATCGCGTGCCCCGCAGTTCTATTACACCAAGATCGGCGATCTCAAGGTCGAAATGCTCGGCGAAGCAGCTAAGGATGCCAAAGAACGCGCCGAACGCATCGCGGCCAGCACCGGCAACTCTATCGGCTCCGTGCGGTCTGCAAAAATGGGTGTGCTGCAGATAACGGCGGCCGACTCGACCGACGTCTCGGACTATGGCGTTTATGACACGTCGACGGTCGAGAAAGATATGACTGCGGTTGTGAGTATCAGTTTTGCGGTGAGATAGGCGGCGTTAAAGGCCGCGATATGCAAAGAGCAGGCTGGCAGCCTGCGTTCCGGCCTACAGGCCGCGGACGTACCGGACAATACCGGCGATCTGCGTGGCTTTGAGTTTGCTGGCAAATCCAGGCATGTCGCCTTTGCCGTTTCGGATGATGCGGGTCATCTTCTCCGTGCTCATCGCCTTTACGCTATCCTCCGTAAGGTCGTCAGCCTCGGTCTTGCGCCCTTCCTTGGTGTTTGCGTGACCATCATTGCCGTGGCAGCGGGCACAATGGGCACGATAAAGCGAGGCCTGCATCACTGCCTCAGTATTGACCTCGACAGCGGTAGCCGAAACTTTGGCCGACGGAATAGCGGCAAAAACTCCCATCGCGGCGACGGCGGCGATCGCCATAAGCTTGGCAGAGATCTTAAAACTCATACTTTTCATCGTTCGAATATTTGAGCGAAATTATTGAAAAAACACAAATCATTTGGTGCAAAGAAAGTCGCTTCGAGTTGTCCGGGTTAATCGCGCCCGACCCGGTCTAGAAGGATATATTCCCTAGGTTACGTTGCCGGAACGTAGGCTGCCGACGATTCGCGGGCAATGTTATTTTCTCTTTCCCAAAAAGCAACCGTTTTTAAATCTCGCCGCATCTACGCAAATAGGACTGGTCACGCAAGAACTCTTCCCTGGAACATTCTTATTTTGTAGATGTCTAAGTATTGACGATACGCGCTTTATGACGGCGTATCGCGGAGGGAAAACTATGTCTAAAAAGAGCTGTATTGATTCGGTTGAAGTAAAAAGTCCCTGTACGGAAGAATGGAACGCAATGGAAGGGAGCGACAAGGTTCGCTTTTGTTCGCACTGCTCCAAACACGTAAATAATCTGTCAGAAATGACGCGAAAACAGGCGACGCGGCTCGTACGGGATTCGGATGGGAAACTTTGCATTCGTTACATCGCCGACCCGCGAACAAAACGTCCGATGTTCGCAGATCAGCTTTTGCAGATCACGCGGCGTGCCCCGAGCGTCGCCGCCGGGGTGATGTCGGCGTCGATAGCACTATCGACGCCGGCGTATTCGCAAGGAACTTCGGAAATACCAACAACGCCGCCCGCGATCGAGCGCGTCGATAATGGACGAGAAACACAGACCGTAAATGCGGCCGGATCGATCTCAGGCCGCATTTCAGGAACGGTAAAAGACCCTAACGGAGCGGTCATGCCCGGAGCGTCTGTCAGCATATTCAGCGTCGATGCCGGCAAGGTCGCGGCGACGACTAGCGACGGGAACGGCGATTACACCTTTTCAAATCTCGCAGCGGGAACCTATCGGATCGAGACCGAAACGGCCGGATTCATGAACGCAGACAGACAGATCACGATCTCAGCTGTAAAGAATGATGCGAACATAGACCTCTCGCTGGAAGTTGCAGGCCCATCGTTGACCATCGATGTTGTGCTCGAACCGTCCGAGATCTACAACACGATCTCAGGCGGGATCGGGTTTATGGAATACGGGACGGACCTTACGAAAGCAGTCGGCCGGGACTATCTTGAGGAAGCCCGAGACCTGCTCGTCAAGGGCGTCGATCCCAATGGCAAGGACGAGAACTACGACAAAGTGACGCCTCTCTTTCTAGCCGTTGAAAATGGAAACATCGAGATGGTCGAAATGCTGATCAATTTCGGAGCCAAGATAAACGCCCGTGACGGCTCGAAACAGACGCCGCTCATGCGGGTCGATAGTGACGCGACGGGGGAACTCATTGACCTGCTGATCCGTTTTGGAGCCAAGGTTGATCTGGTGGACAAGAATGGCAACACAGCACTTATCCTCGCTACTGGAAACGCTGATGCTGAGGCCATCAAGGCTCTAATAGACGCCGGTGCTGACATTCAGACGAAAAACAAAGAGGGCCAAACTGCACTCATGGAAGCAGCGTCATATGACGACCTGAACTCGGTAAAGGTTTTGCTCGAAGCGGGATCGGAGGTAAATGCAAAGAACGAGGATGGCGACACGGCATTAGATCTCGCGTCAAATGATGACGTAAAGCAACTTCTGATCAGTCACGGAGCGATCATGTCCCGAGAGGACAAGGTATCCGACGGTGAAAACTCGCCCGACATCGTCATCACTCGGTTCTAAAAGACACTCGGTTGAGGGGTCGAAGTGACCGGCCTCTTTCGTTTTCAACCTTAAGTTATTTTGATAGCCTCAAATCATGTTAGAATGTGCTGTTTTTGTAAGATTGACGAGGCTTGATAAATAGCTATGAAATATTGTCCGGTATGCGATGAGCGTTTTGACGAAGAAGTAATTAAGTTTTGTACGAAGGACGGCACGCCGCTGGTCGAGGAAGCCGAACCGAGCTTTACCGCGATGCCGAGCGAGGCCCTGGACGATGATTTTGGCCAGGAAACAGTGATTCGGCGCCGGCCAGAATCGAGTGAATCCGCTAGTCAGTCAGAACGGATCGTTATACCAACGACACCGGAACCGGAACAGCAGGTTCGCCCGCGCTCCGCTCAGGCATATTATCCGCCACCGCCACCACCGAACACCGCCAAGACGATCATCTTGACTATCATCGGCACGCTGGCTGTGCTCGGATTCGGTGCCGGACTATTTTGGCTGTTTCAGAAAGAGCCGCCGTCAAATATCAACGTCAACACCAACCCGCCAAATATCAACACAAACCTCAATAGTAATATCGGATTTGATTCGAATTTTAACTTCAATACGAATGCGAATTTCAACTCAAGTATCGACACTAATTTCAATATCGGGACCAATCTGAACACAAATACCCGTACGCCATCACCGACTCAAACACCGCGGCCAAGCCCGAGTCCGACAGCAACTGCCAAACCGACACCCGATGAAGATACGCCCGATCCGACCCCTCGTCCGTCTGTGACCGTTCGTCCTGCAAATACGGCGACGCCCGCCAGTACGCCAAGAATGGGACCGCGTCCCCCGGCGAACGCAGCGAACCGGCCGCCGGGAAATGGCAACTAATTTTGAACTCTAATTTCGGCTGGCCTCGGCCACCTCGACTGCCTTTCGCGGATCGATCACACCCCAGCCTTGCCTATCAACCTCATAGTGGGGCAGGCGTTCGGCCGTGATGATCAGAATCCGTTTGATCTCAGCAGGAGTGAGATCCGGATTGGCCTCGATCATTTGAGCAGCTATCGACGAGACGATCGGTGCGGAAAACGATGTACCGTCAACATACTTGTAGTGTTTTGTGATCACATTCTCGCGCCGTCTCTTTAACGTCACGATCTGCCGAATACTGTGAACAGGCCGGTCAAGAGCAGCGTCGAGCTCGGGGTCAACGCCAGAATTTTTTGCGATCAGCTCGTGAAGTTGGTCATCGTCGATCTTATCGAGCATCTCAAGAAGCTCAGCCTGCTGCGCGGTCGGCGTATTCGGCAGGATCGGGGCAGGAACCCAGATCGACGACGCTATGACCTCGGGTTTCTGTAGCCCGTCGATCGTCGGGCCGTAGGACGAACGGTACATTCCGCGTTTTGAACGATTGATCGAGTTATTATCGTCGAGGCCTCCGACGGCTATGCATGACGGAGAACTTGCGGGCGGAACGACGGGGTGATTGGGCAGATGCCCAGCATTCCCTACAGCACAGACGACCAAAATGCCCGCTGAGGAACACTGCTCAACGACCTGCGAAAGAGGATCATGCAGATAGCTCTGTTCGTCGTCACCGCCTGCCGAAATATTGACGACGCGGATGTTGTAGCGTTCGCGGTTCTCGAGCACCCATTCCAAACCGTCCTGAATATTTTGATCGGTAATTCGCCCCGTACGAGCAAGCTTGATCAGAACGACCTCAGCCTCGGGCGCAATGCCGCGATAAAAACCGTTCGACAGCGAGCCATTCCCGGCAGCCACGACCGATGTCATCATCCCGTGCCAGCTTGCTACATCTGGGTCAAACAGTGACGACATATCGCCGTCTTCGTCAAGCATATTCCTGTAGGCGAGGATCCGGTTGGAGGGCGTCGTCAGATCAACGTGTGGATAAAAGCCCGAATCAAGAAACGCGATCGTCACACCGTTGCCGGTAAACCGCTCTGCCGCATCCAGCCGCAAAGGCGTCGAAAGCACGTGCGAGCCGTCTTTCTGTACTGCCGCATCCTTAATGATCTGATCTTTCGCACGTGTGAACAATCTCGAGCAGCGTTCGCAAACTTCATCGAAATTGTCATTGCCCGGAGCATTCGCACGGATCAGCATTTCAACGTCTGCGGGAAGGCTTGCAAGCGAAACGTAACCATCGTGTACAGACCGTGAGCAGACCGGGCACACATCTCCGCCAGCCGCGTAGCTGGCGTCGTGTTCGGCTTCGGCTATTGCAAGTGATCCGTGAGGCATCATCGTCGGGATTTAAGTTTTCCATATACAACAGTTAAAATCAATTTCGCGTATGTCCAGGAAAAAGATCGGCCTTGCACTCTCCGGCGGCGGTGCACGCGGGTTCGCCCACGTCGGCGTACTGAAGGTGCTTGTCGAGAACAATATCCCAATAGATATGATCGCCGGCACATCTGCGGGATCAATTATCGGTGGAGCATTTGCCGCCGGAATGTCCATCGATGAAATTTTTTCGATGGCGACGAAGGTCGGCTGGACGAACATGACACGCCCGTCATTTTCTTTTGGCGGCTTACTTTCAAATGCCCCAATGGGAAACTTTCTGCGGCGGCACTTCCCTGTTACGAGATTTGAGGATCTGGCGATCCCGTTTTCAGCGGTCTCATACGACCTTGCAACAAGCAAAACCGTGATATTTGAGACAACGGGTGACGTCATTGACGCGGTACGTGCCAGTTGCGCGGTGCCGGGCGTGTTCGCTCCCTTCCGCGACGAAGGCGGCCGGAGCCTTGTCGATGGCGGGGTCGTCTCGCCGATACCGGTTGAAGTGGTCCGCAAAATGGGGGCCGATATTGTGATTGCCGTCGATCTGTTATCTTGCGGCTCCACCTTTCGCAGCCGATCGAGAACGGGCCTCGGAATAATGCTCGAATCGGTTCTAGCCCTCTTGCAAACAGTATCTTACTCGGAACATCAGAGCGCAGATCTGATCGTCGAACCTCAGATCGCTCACCTTAGGCCCGATCAGATCGGAAAGCGCGACGAATTCCTCGCGCTCGGTGAAAAAGCCGCCCGCGAAAAGATCGACGAGATCAAGAATATTGTTGAGTAAAAACGACATACGCTATTTGCCACAGGCTCGCACCATCGTGCATCATAATTACTGTTAGTCCTGCTCTCGCGCATCAACGGTGGTGCGCCACGATACATAAAGCTTTGTTCGACGGCGTGAAGGCAAGAGGGTTGGTTCGTTTTTTGGTATCTTGAAGTAGCTCAAATTCACGAGCGTCCGAAACTGTGGTTTCTAAGGGGCAGACCGTTTCCCCAAAGCAAAAGACCCATTCACGGCTTCATTTGAAATTCCCTCATCGGGAAAGGTAACTATTTTTATGTCAATGAAACTTTATGTAGGTAATCTCTCATTCCAGACCTCGAGCTCTGATCTCGAAGAGTTGTTTGCCGGTATGGGCACGGTCGAGTCGGCAACTGTTGTCGAAGATCGCGAAACGGGCCGCTCACGCGGATTCGGTTTTGTCGAAATGGCTAGTCAGGAAGACGGCGAAAAATGTATCGCTGAACTTAACGGGACCGATTTTGCGGGCCGTGAGATCAAGGTCAACGAAGCTAAGCCCCGCGAAGATCGCGGCGACCGAGGCCGCGGTGCATACGGCGGTGGTGGTGGTGGTGGCGGCTATGGTGGCGGAAACCGCTGGTAAGCATTTGCCTAAACAATTGAGAAAGCCCGGAGCCGTAGTGGTTCCGGGCCTTTTTGGTTTGTAATGAGTAGCGAGCTATCCCTCTATTCACGTCGCCAGCTATTGCTAGGGACGCTTTTTGGGGAGCCTTGATGGTTTGGGCTTGGGTTTTGAAACGGGCCCCTGGAAACCGTTCGCGGCATTCTTAACCTTTGCACTTATCCCCTTGATCTCAAACTCAAGATCCGTTGCAGGCCTGCCGTCGATGAACAGATCTACGCGGTATGTCCCAGGCGTCCACACCCCGTCAGGGCGGCCGGTAAAATTTACCCGGTTCTGCGTCTCTTTGGTTGTATAGCTCGCCGTAACTACCTTTGTCTCAGGCTTTACGCCCGCCACGCTGACCGCGACAAAGTTCATTTTTACTGTCACCTTGGCATTCCTATTGAGCAACACGACACAGAATATCGGAATATCGTCCGTCCCAAACTCAGTTACCTGCTCACCCGCCTTGCCATTTCCGTCATCTTTCGCTAGGTAGACTTCCTCGACCGCAGGAGATGCCGAAGGCGGGATGTCATCTTGGGCAAATGCTGCACCTGCGAAAAGAACAAATATTGCAAAAAGTAAGACTGCTTTCATTATCGGCCCCCATAGTCGAAACGGCTGCGCAGTACTTTGAACCGCGTAGCATCCGATAAGTTGCATCGCTCCGCGATATTTTCCGCAGCCGGCAATGTTGGCGAATGGTATAATCCTCGCAATTCGATGCGATTTGTATTCTCAAGACGGTTCTATATCCTGCTCGCGGCCGGCCTCTTGCCGTTGTCGGTATCGTGGAATTCTCCGAACCTCACTTACGCCGTTTTTGCATATGATCTTCTCCTGATAGGTGCAGCATTGACCGACTATTTTCTAAGCCGTGCCCTGCCGGCTGAGTTTAGGATGAATCGCGAATTTGAGAAGCGCTTTGCAATTGGCGATAAGACGAAGGTTAGCATTCTTGTAGAAAATTCATCGGGACGCTCGATACAGCTCAAGATCAAGGACGAATATCCGCCAACGATGCAGCTACATGAATCGCGCGAGGCTGAGTTCGTCGTGGCACCTCAGGGAACGGCTGAGTTTTATTATCATGTTACGCCGAACAAACGCGGACGATATGAATTTGGGCGGACGGCGATTCGCTTCCTATCAAGATTTGGCCTCGTCTGGTGCCAGACACAATTGAACGAATCTCAGTCCGTCAAAGTCTATCCAAACATGCGGCGGGCCCGCGAGATGGAACTAAAAGCGCTCGGAGCCCGTTCGTTCCTTGCGATCCAACGCCTTGCGGTTAGACGGGGCGAAGGACGTGAATTTGAGTCGATGCGCGACTATGTTCGCGGCGATGAGTTGCGGCACATTTCGTGGACTGCTACGGCCCGGCGGAACAAACTGACCACACGCCAATATCAGATCGAGCGTGACCAGACGGTTATGATCGCGATCGACGCGGGCCGCCTGATGACCGGCCGGATCGACGACGAGACAAAATTCGACACAGCTCTGCACGCCAGCCTTGCGTTGATGTCGGCCTCGGCACGAGCGGGCGACAATTGCGGCATCGTCGTATTTGGTCGCCGCATTCGCAAATATCTTCCGCCAAAACGTGGACTCGAACACATCGATGCTGTTCTCGAGGCTTTGCACGATCTGGAACCGGAGATGATCGAGCCGTCATACGCTCGGGCATTCCAATTCATCGCTTCGAATACCAAAAAACGTTCGTTCGTCGTGATCCTAACGGATCTTGTCGACAAAGACAGTTCAAAGGAATTAATAAACTCGCTTAAGCTGTTGCGTCCGAGGCATTTACCGCTGGTCGCAACCATCGGCGATCGAGACCTTAATGCCGCCGTCAGCCACGCTCCGGCGGAGATCAAAGATGTATTCACACAATCTGCGGCCGAAGAGATAATCCATCAGCGAGAATCTGCCCTGCGACTAGTCGAATCGCTCGGCGGCCTTGCTCTCGATGTGACCGCACAGACGCTGGCTCCGAAGCTGTTGGAAAGCTATTTGCGGGTGAAAGAAAGGGGAATGCTCTAGATTCATCCTAGAGAATCATAGACGAGAACTTGTATATGGAGTAATATTTGGAAAGAAGGTTGGTGATATGGCGGATATCGCAACATTAGAAAAAGAAATTTTGAGTCTTGATAGGCAATCTCGCAAGACTCTGATTTCAAAATTGTTTCTGAGCCTATACGAAAATGCCGGGGACGATGCTTTGACGGAAAACGAGATCGAAGAAAGTTGGCTCCGTGAGGTTGAGCGTCGAAGTAGCGAGATTGATGACGACCCTTCGATATTGATTCCAGGTGATCTGGTTATGCAGGAGATGCGCGAACTTCTGAAATGACCTTTGAACTTTCCTTTCATCCCGAAGCGAGGTTGGAAGCACGGGTTGCGATGTCGTTTTATCGAGATATTGATGCGGTCGTTGCGGCGGAATTTCTAAAGCTGTACGAAACAGCAATCACCCAAATCCTTCTAAATCCGTTAGCCTGTCCCATTTTGTCAGGCAAAATGAGGCGAAAACTTCTTCGAAAATTCCCTTACACGATATTCTACCGCTTTGATACCGACGAGGTCAGGATTATCGCCGTCAGCCATCACAAAAGAAGTCCGGGATATTGGCTCAAGCGAAGCTGATTTTTATCTCTTAAGGATGAACGATCGAAAAGTCACCCTAATAATCTACACGACGAAATACCGCCTCGGAGGCCAGCAGTTTCCGGTGGTTGCAGAGACTCTTGCCTCAGAGAAACGAGATGCGGGTTTCGACGGCGAGATCTTTACACGAGCGGTTGAAAGCAAACGCGATGTGCTAGCCGCAATAGCCGAGATCAAGGAAGCTGGAAAGCTGATCAGCGAATTCCACTTTGTCGGACATTCGGGGATGTATGGGCCGATGTATGGAACGGTTGCATTTCCCGAGCAGTTTTCGCCGTACGAATGGGAGCATATGGAAATACCGTTTTCCGCCGACAGTTCGGCGTATTTTCATTGCTGTCGCTCGGCACGGTGGTTTGCTCCGTTTTTTGCTCGCACTTTCAACGTACCGGCATACGGTTTCTTTTGGTACACGACTTTTTCGCGGAGCGAAACAAAATATGTCTCAGCCGGCGACCGCACAGACGCTCCGCTTTATACGATCGGCTGCAAGGGAAGAAAATCGCACGGTTATCTGGCTGCTGCAAGAAAACGAGCGGGATTTATGCCCGCCGAAGAAATGAAACGTTTTGAGCCGCGGCCGCCCGACGGCGACACATCTTACGATCATGTGGCCGACCTCTACAACGTCGCTTTTCAGGACATTCGTGTTCGAAAAGACGAATGGAGATGGCTCAACGAGCATCTGCCACAGGGCAAGATCGACATGCTCGATATTGGCTGCGGGAACGGAGCCCTACTCAACACCCTCGCCGACCGAATAGGGTCAGGCATTGGCGTTGATGAATCGAGTGGTATTGTCGAACGAGCACGGCTGAAGAATTCTGAAATCTTTAATCTGAAATTTGAAATTATCGACGGTCCGATCTTGCCGTTTCCGGATAATTCATTCGACGTTGTAACATCGCTGATGTCATTCAGATATCTCGACTGGGATCCGCTGCTTGCCGAGATAAAACGTATCATGCGGCCCGGCGGCAAGTTTCTAATTATTGATATGGTTACGGTTCCGGTTGCGATGAGCGAATATCCGCGGCTACTGAGCGACAAACTACGAACAAATCGCGAGCAGAAAGCGAATGCACGATTCGATGCCGCGCTAAAAAAGCTCGTCTCACATCCCGATTGGAAAAAAATGCTTGAATACAATCCGATCCGATCCGAGCATGAAATGAAATGGTATCTCGAAAGCCGCTTTCCGGGTCAGAAGATGGAGATCCTGAACATGGCTTGGCACTCACGGATCGTCGCTTTTGACAGCGGACCGGTCGAACGCGGCATCGAGGCGAAGCTTACCTATCCATAAAAAGCGGACTGGGACGACTAGGGAGTTTTATGGCACTTGGCATTCTCGATTGGGGCATCGGAGGCATCAGTATCTACAAGCTCATAAAGGAGCAAGTAGACGATGTCTCAGTCATTTACCTTTCCGATACGGGGGCGACCCCGTACGGGAAAATGACCCGACCTGAACTCGTAGCCAGGCTCAACCGCTCGATCGAATTCCTCAGAACCAAAGGAGCAACTCATATGGTCATCGGTTGTAACGCGGCAAGCACCGCGATCCCAGACCTCCACGATCACGGAATTCCGGTCGCTGGCATGATCGAACCGGCAGTTGCATTGACCGCAAGTCTCGCACCCGCACGGCTCGGCCTGATCGGCGGTCGCCGAACGGTTCTATCGGGAGTCTATCGGCGGGCATTTGCCGAGTACGGTATCGCCGTCCGCCAGCGTATCGCCCAGCCCTTGTCGGCTCTGATCGAAAGTGGTGACGTTGGCTCTGACCAACTTAAGGACACGGCCCGACAGATACTGGCCCCGATCCGCAATTGCTCACATGTCCTACTTGCCTGCACACATTACCCAGCGATCACACCCGTTCTCAAAAAGCTAGTATCATCTGATACTGTTTTCATCGATCCCGCCGGAGAATTATTGCAGGAGATCGGCAGATGGAAACTGACGTCATCGGGCTCAGACGAATTCCTAACCACGGGCGATGCCGGTCAGATGAGACGGTCAGCCCGGTCCACATTCGGCGTTGTGATCAACAAGGCAGACCGGACAAACTTTTAATACCGCCGGGATTGTTTATCCGTCTTGTCTCAAATACCACCAGGCATCCTTTCCGCCTTCGACAAAAGTCATCGTGTCGGCCGTGCCGCGAACGGTTTTCCCAGTGTAATTTAGTTTTCCTCCGGCAACGCTGAACTTCCATACACCATGTGGTTTTCCGTCCATCGTCATCCGCAGTGTGTATGCACCATCAACCGCGAGCATATCTTTTGCCTTAAAATACGCTCCACCGCTCGTTTTTACCGGCGGATTGACGAGATCAAAATCGTATCTGACCCAATCATGTTGAAATCGATTGGTGGTATTTTCACGATTCTGGCAGATCAGCTTTTTATCTTTGTCACGAGTCACCTCAATTCGGACTTTATGGTCCTTTTTTGTAAACTCTGTCTCACGTAGCCAGACTTTCCACACCAGGTTTTGTTCAGGATCTGCTTCAGAATAAAAAAGGTAACCCCAATCATTCCAGGCTCCGTCCACAAGATAGATCGCGTTTCCATCAAAGGCATTATCAGGTGACAAAGTTTTTATGCTGAACGGAAAGGTATAAAATTTATTTTCTCCGCGATAAAAATCCAGAACGTACTTTCCAGGCTGGGTCAACTTTTGATCGGCCATCTCTAAGCGGCTTCCACCCGGTTTTGCCGGCTGCTTAAATCCAAAAAGTTTGTATGGAGGTTTTAATCCGAACCCATCGAGTCCCCACTCCCAGTAGCATATCTGCGAACCGTCAGCTTTTGATAGAACTACCTTCCCGGTCGAACCATCAGGCATAAAAACGTTTTGCATCTGATTTCCGAGTCTAAGCCATCCGTCTCTTGAGTTTACTTTTACACTGTTGAGAAGTGTGGCAAACATTATCCCGGGAGGATACTGCTGAAAACGATCCGGAACGCCCTTTGCTTCGGGCACTGCCCCCTTTACTGTATTTCCATCGGTATTTGCCTTCTCCGCGGCACTACTGCCTGATATTGAAAGCACTATAATCAAACTGACATAAAGCCAACTATTAAATCTTATTATTCTCATCAGTACCTCCTTTTCGGTTTGTTTCGTCCAAACCACACACAGCGATTCCGGGGTTTCTTAACTAAATCTGAAAACTTCTCATATTCGCGTCTTCCAACTCAAAGTGCAGAAAGAAGCGAGCCTAGCCCCTTTATATCACGACCATAGAAAATACGACAGCGTGTTGTCCCCGACCCCCCAATGCCAGAACAATGAGAGTGGTCAAGATGGGATACTTCGAACTATCGTTATCTGACACCTTTCATCTGCCTACTGACAGTTGGCTATGGTTTACTATGCAGTTATTTTGAGATGATTTCGGACGAATGGCACCGGCCTGCCAACATGAGATAGGAATACATGGCAAGTCCTGTTCCGATGCCGGTCGCGATCTTGACGACAGGCGGCAGTTCAGACGGCGATAGGAACCCTTCTATGATCCCCGCTACAACGAGAAAGCAGGCACATCCGATCACGATCCGAGCGGCTTCCATTCCCTTCTTTTTGACCGCCTGGCTTCGTGTCAGATCGCCGGGGTTGATTAGGGCGTAACCGATCATCATTCCCGCACCTCCGCAGAAAAAGATACACGAAAGCTCGATAACGCCGTGGCCAACAACAAAACTTGCTAGAGCATCGCCAAATGGTGGATTGAGTTTGTAGCAGGCGGCAAAAACGCTACCGAGTCGTGCGCCTTCGAAAGCGAGATCGTAAAACGCCCCGATACCGAAGAATGCCCCCATTGCGAAGACGCGAAATGTCACGAGAATGTTGTTGGACAAGATCTGGCTTGCTCCGACCTGATTGGCATCGTTCAATCTGAGCCACCAATGATTGTTAGAATTTATCTCTGATGTGATCCCCGATAGCATTACGAAATGGGTAAAATCGGTATCGATCCAGGTCGCGATAAAACCGAAGATCGCGAAGACGGCAAACGCCCCGAAAGCTATTGCCATGTACCGCCAATTTCGACGAAAAGTCTGCGGTAGATCCTCAGCAAAAAATTTGACAATGAGGTTGGCACCCTGGCTTTCGGCGCGATAGATACGGCCGTGGGCTCGTATTACGAGGCTGTTGAGATAGTTGATCAGCTTAGGGTCGCGAGTTTCGGAACGTGCGATCGCCAGATCGGTGGCCGCCCGGCGGTAGAGTTCGCCAAATTCGCGCACCTCCAATTTCGACAGGCCGCCGAGCCCTCGCCCCGTCATCATCGAAAGCAGGTCCTCGAGCCGCTGCCAGTTGTCCTTATGTTGGTCGAGGAATCGGTTCACAAGGAAAATAATACAGGTCATTTCGTTGCCTTTCCATGACGCGAACCCTAAACTTTACCTTTACCCGATGTCCGAGGAAGCACGTAAATATCACGAAGAAGACGCGATCGGCAAGACGTATGACCTCCGCATAGCCCGACGCCTTTTTCGATATCTCAGGCCGTACTGGCGGCTGGCGGCAGTCGCGATCTTTCTTACGCTGCTGACAAATATACTTATCAGCACACAGCCATATTTCACCAAAATGGCTGTGGATGATTTCATCCTGCCAAAACAGACGGATGGTATTTGGCTGTTTGCTCTCGCATTTTTCGGTGTTTTCCTGTTTCGATTTGTCTTTTCTTACGCTCAAGAAGTTTTGCTCAATCATGTCGGGCAAAAGGTGATGTTCGACATTCGAACGGAGCTTTTTACAAAACTGCAGCGGCAAGAAGTCGCATATTACGATCAATATCCTGTCGGCAGGACGATGACACGGTTGACCAATGATGTAGACGCCCTCAATGAGTTGTTTACCTCAGGCGTCATCGATGTACTAGGCGATCTAGTCATTATCATCGCGATCATCGGTATCATGTTCTGGCTGGATTGGAAGCTAGCGCTCGTTTCGCTCGTCACCGTACCTCTGCTTTTCACAGCGACAAACTGGTTTCGAAAGCACGCTCGCAATGGTTTTGACCGCGTACGGACACGCAACGCCAAGCTCAATGCCTTTTTGCAGGAATATATTTCCGGAGCGCAGACCGTCCAGCTTTTCAATGCGGAGGAGAAGGCCGAAGGGCGATTTCGAGAGATAAATGACGATTATCGAAATGCGAATATCGAAACGATCTACTACTACGCGATCTTTTATCCGCTCGTGGACTTTATCGGTGCGATCGGCATTGCCGTCGTAATTTTCGCCTTTGGTTATGAACACCTGAGCGGCTTCGCGGCCATCGGTTCGGCCCTGACCGTAGGCATTTTGGCGTCCTTCATCCAGTATTCGCTACAACTTTTTCAGCCGATACGCGACCTGTCGGACAAATTTAATGTGCTGCAAGCCGCGATTGTCGCATCGCATCGGATATTCATTTTGCTTGATCGTGATGTTGAGATCGTTTCACCGGCAGAGCCAAAGAAGTCCGGTAAGGTCATTGGGCAGATCGAGTTTCAGAATGTGTCGTTTGCTTATAAGGACGAGGATTGGGTATTGAAAGACGTGTCCTTCGCTGTCGAGCCGGGCGAAAGTATTGCCCTGGTCGGCCATACGGGGTCGGGAAAGACGACGATCACAAATCTGATCATGCGATTTTACGACGTCCAGAAAGGGCGAATTCTGGTCGATGGCGTCGATGTCCGCGACTGGGACCTACATGATCTGAGGTCAAATTTCGCCGTCGTGCTGCAGGACGTATTTCTTTTCAGCGGATCGATCGAAAACAACATCCGTTTGGGAAATACCGATATTCCCCGCCAACGGGTCGAGTGGGCTGCTCGTGAGGTTCATGCCGACGAGTTTATTCAAAAGATCGACAGAGGCTATGAATCAGAGGTTCGCGAACGCGGGGCGGGGCTTTCGGTCGGGCAAAAGCAATTGATCTCGTTTGCCCGGGCGCTTGCCTTTGACCCAAAGATACTGATCCTTGATGAGGCGACAAGCTCAATCGACACAGAAACCGAACAGCTCATCCAGCAAGCCGTCGAGCGCGTCATGGACAGCCGCACATCGCTCGTCGTTGCTCATCGACTTTCGACGATCCAGAAGTGCGATCGGATAATTGTTCTGCACCATGGCGAACTTCGCGAGGCTGGGACGCACAACGAATTGCTCGTCCTGCGGGGTTTATATTGGCGCCTATATCAGCTGCAATACTCCGATCAGAAACTTCATCTGTCATCGACCCCGGATGCTCGCGGCACCGACCTTAGGCCGGACACGGCTTGAACACACTGGATCTCGCAAAATCCCGTATTTCCGCATCTAATACTCGCGAATGAACGAAGATAGTAGTTCAAATTTGTTCTAAATGAGAGTATAATCTTACCTATAGGAGTCCAGATGTTAGAGAATCCGAATTTGGCGGAAAGCGTCAACGACTGTCCGTGGTCGAGCCGCGCCGTCACCGTTGAGCAGGTGGCGACCGCAGAATTGCCGACCGAGACCGGAGAGTTTCGGATCGCCGGCTACAAGTCGCTCACGAGCGACGAAGAATTTGTGGTCATTTATAAGGGCGACCTCGACGGCGAGACGCCTACCCTTGTGCGGATTCACTCACAGTGCCTGACCGGCGATGTTTTCGGCTCGATAAAGTGTGACTGCGGGCCGCAGCTACACAAGGCGATGGAGATGATCGAGGCCGAAGGCCGCGGTGCCATTGTCTATCAACAGCAGGAAGGCCGGGGAATCGGTATTCTGAATAAGATCCGAGCCTATGCCCTGCAGGATCAAGGTGCAGACACCGTCGAAGCGAACGAACGGCTTGGCTTCGCGATCGACGCTCGCAACTACCAGCAGTGTGCTGAGATCCTATTCGATCTGGGTCTCTGCAAGGTCAAGGTAATTTCAAACAATCCGGAAAAACTGGCGGCACTGGAACGTGCCGGGCTAAAGATCGTCGAACGCGTACCTATTGAGGTCGAGGCCGAAGAACCTGCCGCCCACTACATGCGTACTAAGAAAGAAAAGATGGGCCATCTCCTTGGGTCCTGAGCTATAACTTTAGGAGGAATATTATGAAGACCGTCCGTGATCGCCTGCTTGTACTGGCGACTGTTGTTTTTTTTGGGGTCTTAGCTGGTCCCGTGTTGGCCCAGAATGATGCCCGCAGTTCCGTGTCCGGTTTTGTTTTTGGCCCGGATCGCCGGCCGGTTTCGCAGATATGGGTTGAGATCAGAAACGATCTCAACCGTGTCGTAGGCCGCATGAAAACGGATGGGTCGGGGCGGTTCTTTTTTAATAATCTGACGAACGGACGGTATCAGCTAAAGGCATTGCCCCTGGGAACCGGTTTACTGGATCAGACAGAAGATGTCGAACTTGCCGGCATCGGCAGCCGCGGACAGTCGCTGCCGGACAATCAGCAAAAGGACATCTACCTAAAGGCACGCAAATCGTCGAGCGCCGTTCCGTTCCAAAATGCCGTCATCTATGCTCAAACGGTCCCAAAGGACGCCGAAGATCTCTATAAGATAGCGATCGAGGATCTGGACAGACAAAAGGTCCGCGAAGGAATTGCGGGCCTCGAAAGAGCGACGGCCATATTTCCGACGTACTTTCTGGCGCTACAAAAACTGGGTTTTCTGCACCTTATGCAGAATGAGTTTCAAAAAGCGAATGATCTATTCGATCGGGCATTGGCAGTAAATACCCGGTGTTTTGATTGCTGGTACGGGATCGGGTATGCGAAGTATTCTACGGGTAAATTTGCGGACTCGGTCGCTGCACTGGACAAAGCTCTCGTCGAAGCCCCTGAATCGGTCGAGGCCAATCTGCTTATGGGCATGGCCTGCCGAACCACCAAGGAGTATGAAAAGGCGGAAAAGGCCCTCAAACTAGCGATCAAGGCATCTGACCAAACGTCGCCGGATGCTCATTGGCAACTTGCTCTTTTGTACGGCCGTGACACGAAGCGATATTCCGAAGCGGCGAAGGAGCTGGAAAGCTTTTTAAAGCTTTCTCCAGACGCCCCGAACAAGGACGACATTAAGAAACTCATCAAACAATTTAAGGATCAGGCGGCCAACGCCGAATAGTCCGACTTTCATTCTTCGAACCTAAACGCCCTTCGGTGCCCCGCATCGAAGGGCGTTTTCCTTTTGGATCGCCTAGCTTGAACCCGCCGCGCGGCAACACTGCAACCTCTGCGTCCATCTCTGCGGCCTCCGCGTTGAAATTAGACACAACGATATTACAACTTACAGAATCCTAGAACCCCCGTATTTCATAACGAGGTCAGAGGGACCATGCGGCGTCAATCTTGCAGACCCACTATTTTTATTCGGCAAAAGCAAAGCCCGGCAGCAATGCATTATGTCTATGGTCTAAGGATGGACAGGTCAGCAGAAGTACGCGGAGAATACGGATGAACACAGCCTTTCAGTGGTGAGGCCCATTATAGATAGGGCTTTTGTCGATCCGATCTGGCAAACCACCGATCGATCGAACGCAAGGAAGGACAAAAAAAGGCCCGCCTGATCTCTCAGGCGGGCAAAGTTTCAAATAGGTAAACCTATTAGAAGGTAAATTTGAAACCAAATCGAACGTTACGTGCACCCTGATAACCGTTATCACGGCCATAGGTTGCATTCTTAGCGTTGATGATAGTGTTCAAGTTTGTGTTGATCTGCGATGAAAGCTGACCAGCATTGAACTTGTTAAGCAAGCAAGGATAGTCGCCCGAAGCACAACCATATCCCTGAGCAGCACTAAAGCTACCAAGCGAGATGTTTGAAATAGTGTTAGCAAAGCTCGTCACCGTCTTCTGGTCGAAGAGGTTGATGAAGTTTACATCCATTTCAACTGCATAACGCTTGTCGGCTCCGAACTTATAGCGATGAATGACCGCAAAGTCCGTCTGCGTAAGCACAGGTGTTCTGCCCATATCGCCACGTTCCGTCAAGAAGATAGGAACGATAAAGCTGATAAGGGTTGACTGAGGTGTTCCCGACTGGAATGTCTGGAAAGCACTGAACTCGGTCGTGTTGTTCGTACCCTTCCAATCCATAACATAACCACCGTATGCATTTACGACATGCGGACGGTCAGTTGCCAATTTACCATAGTCCGAACCGCCTGCTGCCGAGAAGCCGATATTCGGAAGGTCGAAGCTGCGGTTCACACCTGGGTCAGAACGGCCACCTTCATCGGAGTTTGACAGACCTGAATAGTTACCACGAAGGCGACTATAGGTATAGTTGACGTTGAAGTAGTAGTTGTTCGAGAGACGCTTGTCCAACTGAACTTCTACTGCATTGTAGTCACGTCGTGCTGATGCAAAAGGCTCTGCATAACCAAACTGGCGGAGGAAGTCAGCGTGAAGTCCCTTACCAGGGTTACCGGTAATGTAGATCTCACTGCCGCTGGCACTGATAGCACCGGCATCTTCCACTGTCTCAAGGAGCTTCTTGTTTGTGAAGCGACCCTTGATAGCCATATTTCTGCGGAACTCATGCTCAACACCAAACGTGTACTCACGCTGCTGGTAAGGCTTGAGATTGGTATCGATGCCGCCCGCAACCTCGATGTCAACACCGGGGACGTTCGAAGCAACACGATAGTCATTCTGACAACGGCTGATGCCGCTGCCGATAAAGCCGGTCGGAGCACACGCACCACCGATCGGATCGGTCCAGTTGCCGAGGATCAGAGCCGGGGTGTAGTTCCTGAACGGAGTGTTATTCGGTGCGATCTCAAAGAAATCTACGCGGTAGAAGTTTCCACCGAACGAACCCTGTGCCATCTTAAATTTCAGACGGTCAAAGAATTTTCCGTAGCTACCAAAGATCTTGGTCTTGCCATCGCCAAAGAGGTCAAAGGCACCACCGATACGCGGAGCGATCTTGTCACCCCATCCAAATGCGAAAGGAGCGTCAAATCCGTTGAACGAAGGAAGCGATTCCTTCTCGATACGAACACCGAGATTCAACGTCAAACGGCCATTGATCTGCCATTTGTCCTGGAGGTAAAGAGCCTGGTTCAGGTTGCTGCCCGAGCCTCTTTCACCATAACGATAAAGCGAACCCGAACCGAGTACGCAGCCGGTCGTCTGACCAGTAGCACAGATCGGTGCCGACGATGTCGCGAGATGGCTCCAGTTAAAGTTATTTTCGATCGGAGCACCATACTGAAGATAGACACGATCCGTAAAGTTCTTCAGAAGGTCGTTAAAGATGCCCTGATGGCCATAGCCGCCCTTGAGTTCATGACGTCCACCGCCATTGAAAAGGTAGCTAAGATCGCCTTCGTAGTTGGTACGAAGCGATACATCCTTAAAAGTCTGGGTGTTTGACGGATCGCTGACGCCCTGGGTGCAAGCACCAGAACCATAATTGGTCGTTCCGTTACCAGTCAAGCAGAGATAACGCGTGCCCGACGGTACAAAGTAGTTACCAAGTTTTTCGTTCAAGAAACCGCGCGAATAACGGAAGGTTCCGACCACGCTGCTAAACGGCGTATATACTGCCTGGAACGTAACGTTCTTCGACGACTGGAATCCACCCTGACGGCTGTTAAGGTCATTGCCGCAAAGCTGTCCGATGCTGCCGCTGAAGTCGACACACTGTGTCGCTCCGCCGATCGCATACGTGCCGAAAGGAATGACACCGTTCTGCTTGAACGGATTGTAAAGGAACGTACCCGTCAAACGAAGCTTCGAGAACGGAGCTGCGTCGATACGGCCGAATGTGTATTCGTTTGACGAATCAGCGGTGTAACGATCGCCACCGGTAACGACACGAGTCGCTGCCGGAGCCGAATTGTAGTAAACCGAATCAACGGTCTGGCTAAAGATGGTCGGCGAATAGCTGGTAAAGAACCAAATTTTGTCTTTGATGATCGGACCGCTAAGGTTAGCCGACGGTGCAGTCGTCAAGTAGTTCGACTTTGGAGCCGTAATGTACTCGACGTTCTGTACGTATGTCGTGTTCGCGATCGAACCCGTCGTAAAGCGGTTAAGGCCCGGACGGTTGCCGCCCTGCAATTTCGAAGGCTCAAAGCTGACACCGAAATCACCACGCCATTGGTTGTTTCCACCCTTGGTCACAACGTTGATCACACCACCGGTCGCACCGCCGTACTCGGCGTTGAAACCGCTCGACTTGACCTGGAATTCAGAAACAAGTGCGAAAGGCACGTTGTTGCTGCTGTTCAAACCACCATTACGGTAGTTGGTAACTTCCTGGCCGTCGATGACGAATGTGTTTTCTGCCTGGGTTGCACCGTCGATCGAGAATCCACCGGCAAGCGGCTCTGGGCGTACGCCCGGAACGATCTTGAGCAACGAGGTAAAGTTACCTGCAACAGGAAGTGATTCGATCTTGGCCGAGCTGACCGAGGTCGAGATTTCCGAGCTGCCGGTATCAACTACGTTCTCACCGGAGGTAACGTCAACCGTTACTCCGACGGTGCTGAGCCTCATCTGGAGGCCAACCTGGCTTGAACGACCGAGTTCGACACGGGCGTTGACCTTGCTTTCCGCAAAACCCGAGATCGGGGCTGCGGTAAGATTGTAGTTGCCTGGCGGCACCTGGGGAACACGAGCAAAGCCGGATCCGTCGGTCGTTACCGTTCGCTTAAAAGCGGTGGTGTCAGAGGCACTAGTGATAGTGACCATAACACCCGGAACGACAGCTCCGGAAGCGTCTTTGGTAGTAACCTCAATGCTTCCTACCGTTTCCTGTGCAATGCCGAAAGACACTGCGGAAAGGATAAGAATAAGCATCGAGAGCACTTTGAAAGTTCGCTGAATATTCATATTTTTCTCCTAAAAATTCTAAGGTTGTGAAGACTTTTGTCCAAATTGGAACAACTGTTCACCCTTATACTTGCAATTTGCTTTCCACTGGGGGGATTTTCAATGTTTTTTTTCTAAACCATTGAAAATACGGATGTTAAGATGAGCTAAATTGGGCGGCAGGATAGTCAGTTTTGACTGACATTCAATATTTTGAAGATTTTCCAAATAGATGGATATTTCTTTGGATTCTGTGCGGATAAGCGCGATTTTAGCCCTCATTGACCTTTAAAACAGCCAAAAACGCCTCTTGAGGGATCTCTACCCGGCCGACCTTTTTCATTCGCTTTTTGCCTTCTTTTTGCTTTTCGAGGAGTTTGCGTTTTCGCGAGATATCGCCGCCATAGCATTTGGCGATAACGTTCTTACCCATTGCCTTGACTGTCTCGCGGGCAATGACCTTGTTACCGATCGCCGCCTGAATGGCCACCTCGAACATCTGCCGAGGGATGAGTTCTTTCATCTTCGCTGTAAGCAGACGGCCCTTTGAGGTAGCGGTATCAGTGTGAAGAATAAGCGAAAGTGCATCAACAGGCTCGCCCGAAACGAGAATATCGAGCTTGACCAGCCTACTTTCTTTATAGCCGGACAGATGATAATCGAGAGATGCGTACCCGCGCGAGACACTCTTTAGGCGGTCGTAAAAATCAAGCACGATCTCATTGAGCGGAAGTTCGTAAACGAGCATTACGCGATTTGTCGTCACGTATTCAAATCGCTTTTGAACCCCGCGCTTCTCATCGAGTAGCGGCAATATACCGCCGAGAAATTCGTCATTTGTCAGGATCGTCGCCTCTATGAAGGGTTCTTCGATCTTGCTGATCCGGCCTGCGTCCGGCATTTTGGACGGAGAATCGATCTCGGCAACAGCCCCGTCGGTCGTAGTGACCCGGTAACGGACTCCCGGAGCCGTCGTGATCAGTTCTAGGTCAAATTCACGTTCGAGCCGTTCCTGAACGATCTCCATATGGAGCAGGCCCAAGAATCCGCAGCGGAAACCGAACCCGAGAGCGGTCGAGGATTCAGGCTCGAAGAAGAACGACGCATCATTAAGGCGCAGCTTTTCCATCGCGTCGCGTAGGTCCTCGTATTGCGCCGAGTCGGTTGGATAAAGCCCTGCGAAAACCATCGGCTTTACTTCTTGAAAGCCGGGAAGCGGTTTGTCCACAGGCCTTGCAGCTTCGGTTATCGTATCGCCGATCTGTACATCCGCAACCGTCTTGATCGACGCGGTCAAAAAACCGACCTCGCCCGGCCCGAGCTCATTTATCGGCGTCGGCCTCGGCCGGTTCACGCCGATGGTCTCAACTAGATATTCGCGGCCAGTATTGAAAAATCTTATCTTCGTTCCTTTCTTTATCGTTCCATCGATGATCCGGTATAGAACGATCACGCCTCGATAGCTGTCATACCAACTGTCAAAGATCAGTGCCTTTAAAGGAGCGTTCCGGTCACCTTTTGGCGGCGGGATGTCCTTGATAAGCTCTTCCAAAATATCTTGGATGCCGATGCCAGTCTTTGCCGACGCCAACACGGTATGAGTCGTATCGAGACCGATGATGGTTTCGATCTGTTCCTTAATACGTTCGGGCTCCGCCGATGGAAGGTCGATCTTATTTAGTACAGGGATCAGTTCGAGATCATTCTCAATAGCAAGATAGGTATTGGCGAGTGTCTGAGCCTCGACGCCCTGCGACGCATCGACAACGAGCAGAGCTCCTTCGCAAGCCGATAGTGACCGCGAGACCTCGTAGGAAAAATCAACGTGGCCGGGCGTATCGATCAGATTGAGAACATATTGCTTTCCGTCTTTCGCCGTGTAATCAAGCCTTACCGCATGTGCCTTAATAGTGATGCCGCGTTCACGTTCGAGGTCCATGTCATCCAGCAACTGAGCCTCCATATCGCGATCGGCAACGGCACCGGTCAGCTGCAGAATGCGGTCTGCAAGCGTCGATTTGCCATGATCGATATGGGCGATGATTGAGAAGTTGCGGATTAAACTCTGGTCCATAAAACGGCCGTGCGAGACGACAAACAAATAAGGTTATCAAATCACTCAATTTTTCGCATCGGGAAACGCGAATATCATTCGCTAGCCACAGTATCCCGAACCGAAAAACTTCCCCGAAAAAATCCGCAAGTATTTGCGGAACCCGAGTTTTTTTTGCGCAAGACGGTAAAGTATTGATATACTTAGCTCATAACAAATTCATTGGGACTAGCCCGAGGATCAGATACGGGCGCGGAGAATATTATGGGAAACAACTACGATAGAGAAGAAACAAGTGCGGCGACAAAATTGACATATTTGCTCGTTGGCGGCGGGATTGGTGCCGTGCTGGCACTGCTGTTTGCACCCAAGTCGGGTGAGGAACTTCGCGGAGATATAGCTGACGCCACCCGCAAAGGCATCGAAAAGAGTAAGGAAACGGCGACTCAGCTTCAGGAAAAAGCGGGGGAATACTATGAAGTATCCCGCGAAAAAGCTGAGGAGCTTTATCAGACGGCGAGTGAAAAGGCTGCCGATCTGACCGAGAAAGCAAAAACCGCTGCAGCAGCTACGGCAAATCCGTTTTCGGCCGCGATTGAAGCCGGCAAGGACGCCTACACCGCCGAGAAGCGAAAAAATGAATCCAAGGCCATTACCGAAGGCCGTGCAAGCTATCCGGTTGACGGCAAGGACACGAAATAGCAGCTTATGAACACCAGCGATCCCCAATTTTGGCAGATGGTCTCATCGATCATCATTGCGATCTGCTTTATCTTCATGGCGATCGCGTTCCTTTGGATCGCGATCACGGTTAGAAAGATCGTTGCGAGTGTGAAAAATGTTGAGGAGCGCGTCGAACCGCTTATATCTAAAGTTGATGCTATCAGCTCTCAGGGACGAGAGATCTCTGTGCACTTTACCGAGATCTCGGCGAATCTGTCGCACGCTACCAAACATCTCGCTGAGTCAACTGAGCTGATCAAAGATGAGGTGGCGGAACTGCGATTGTTGGTCAACCAAACTGCGGTTACAGCAAAGAACAAGGTCGAGATGGTCAGCCAATCGATCGACCGGACGCATTCGCAGGTACTCGACACGACTGAGTTCGTTAATCAGAAGATCGTCGTGCCAGCCCGCGAGATCGCGGCCGTTATGGCCGGGGTCAAACGCGGCCTCGAAGTCCTTTTTGCGCCTTCTCCGAAACAGATCGACCGCGCCTATACCGAAGAAGAAATGTTCATCGGTTAAGAATATTTATTTCGAATATAAACGAAAGGCATGGAGAAAATTCTCCATGCCTTTCTTATTTTAACCATCGATCTCGTTAGATGGTCGGCTTTGTTGCGTCTGCCGGCTTTGCCTTGCGGCGCTGCTCAAACTTCTGCTTCCGATCCTGCATACGGGTTTTCATCTCTGCCTTGCGAGTTTCGATCTGAGCCTTTTGCTCGGCGGTCAAGATATTTTGGACCTGTTCGTGCATAGCTTTCTGCTTTGCGATCCCTTCCTCGTGAATTGCCTTAAAGCGGGTTGTCTGTTCAGCGGTTAGCGTGCCGTCCTTTTTCGCCTTCATTAATGAACGAACTTCGTCACGAACCACCTGATCCGGCTTATTCGATGCACGAAGAGCCTTGATCTGATCCTTCTGCGCGTCGGTTAGATCGATACCGCGCATCATCATCATTCCGCCAGCCATTTTGCCGCGGTGTCCGGCAAATCCGCGGCGGCCCATTCCATGGTCGCCACGTCCGCGTTTCTCACCGCGTTCGGCGCGAGCCGCTTTTTTCTCGCCTTTTTCGGCATCTGTTTTTGCATCCTGGGCAAAAGTGAAAGTTGAAAATGCGATAACGGCTATCGCCAAAGCTAAGATCGAAAAGAATTTATTTTTTGATTGCATGTGTTTTTTCCTCGTTTTTATTTAGTCAGTAATTGCTTACAGTACCTTTGACGCTCCAAAAGGGCATTTAGTCTGACCCAATTGCGTCTAAAAGCGTAAAGAAATGTAAACATCATAGCATCTATTTAGGGACTGGTTTGCCGCCAAATCAGATTTAACATTTGCACCTTGGAGGGCTAAAATGCGACATTTAATAGGTATTTTTAGCTTTTGCAGATGAGATTTTTATCAGAGATCAATTCACCGGCTGATTTGCGTCAACTAAAGGTTGAGGACCTTCAGGAAGTCGCAGACGAGGTTCGCCAGTTCATTATCGACACGTGTTCCCGGGTCGGTGGACACACCGGGGCAAGTCTCGGAGCTGTCGAACTGGCCGTTGCTATGCACTATGTCTTTGACACGCCGAACGACAGGCTCGTCTGGGATGTGGGGCATCAGGCATACGCACACAAAATACTGACCGGCCGCCGTGATCAGCTTCACACGATCAAGCAGCAAGGCGGCCTATCAGGGTTTCTCCGCCGAGACGAGTCGGAATATGACACGTTCGGTGCCGGCCACGCCTCGACTTCCCTTTCGGCGGCACTTGGCATGGCGGTCGCTCGCGATACAAAGAAGGAAGACTTTCACGTCTGTGCCATGATCGGCGACTCTTCGCTTGCCGGCGGAATGGCAATGGAGGCAATAAATCAGGCAGGGCATCTGAAGTCGCCCCTGATCGTGTTACTTAACGACAATGGCATGTCGATCGCTCCGGCCGTCGGCAGTTTAAGCGGCTACCTTAATCGCATCAAAGAAGCTCAAAGCTATCAGCATCTCAAGGAAGAGATCGGCGATGCTCTCGAGAGCGTGCCGGGCATTGGCAACACTCTCCGCCGCGCGGCCAAATCCGTAAAAGATGCGATCGCTGCCGCTGTACTTCCCGGAGCCTTGGTCAACGAACTTGGCTTCAAATATATCGGGTACGTTGACGGCCACAATGTCCCGATGCTGGTGCGGGCCCTCGAGGCTGCCAAAAAGGTCGATGACGGCCCGGTCATCGTTCATGCTTTGACCACAAAAGGCAAGGGCTTTCCAAATCCCGAAGAGAATTATTACGCCTATCATGCGACCGGCCCGTTTGACCCGAAAACGGGGCTTCCATATAAATCGACCAAGAAAGCTCCGCCGAGCTACACACAAGTCTTCGGCGAAACGATGTGCGAACTGATGGCGGACGACGACAAGATCATTGCCCTTACGGCCGCCATGCCGGACGGTACCGGCGTGGACAAAGTCCTCGAAAAGTTTCCAGACCGTTCGTTTGACGTCGGCATCGCCGAGCAACACGCTGTGACCTTTTGTGCCGGAATGGCTTGCGAAGGGCTCAAACCGGTCGCTGCGATCTACTCGACGTTTTTACAGCGAGCATTCGACCAGGTAATACACGATGTTTGCCTGCAAGATCTCAACGTCACGTTTGCTATGGATCGTGCCGGGATCGTTGGGGCCGACGGGCCGACGCATCATGGACTGCTGGATATTGCATACCTTCGCGGCTATCCGAATATTGTTCTGATGGCGCCCAAGGACGAGGCCGAGATGCGGGATATGATGCTCACAGCGATCGAGCATCCCGGGCCGGCAGCCTTGCGTTATCCGCGTGGAAACGGTTTTGGAGCTGACATTAGCTCACCGCCATCAACGATCGAGATCGGCAAAGGCGAAATACTGCGCGATGGCGAAGATGTCGCTATCGTCGCCTACGGATCGATGGTTTACCCGGCCGTAGAAGCCGCGGAGAAACTTGAGCAGAGCGGTATTTACGCTACGGTGGTGAATGCTCGATTTGCCAAGCCGCTGGATTCCGAGCTGCTGACTAGCCTCGTAAACGATCATCGCCTCATTGTGACAGTCGAAGATGCGTACCTCTCGGGCGGCTTTGGGTCGGCCGTGCTCGAGCTTCTTGAGGAATACGGCTTTTCGGATAAGATAAAGGTTGTTAGAATGGGCGTGCCGGATGAGATAGTCACGCATGGCGACCCAAAGATCTTACTAGGCGCGTATGGCCTCGACGCAGACGGCATTTGCCGGAGGGCTGCGGAAGCGCTGGAAGGGCTCGGCGGTAATCGCCAAAACAAAACACGGATCAAAGCCGTAAAATAGTTAAACCATGAGCAAGAAAAAAGAAGAAACAAAGAGTAATGCACCGCTTTTGATAATCGGTGCTGTTTTGCTGGTCGCGGTACTCAGCGGTTGGTATTGGTATAGCTCGGGCAAGTCTGCTCCGAGAGCGAACACCAATTCAAACTCGTCGACCAACAAGGCCACCGTCGTAAAGGCCGATTCGATCCCGGCAAACGCTCCGGCCGGAGCCAATCCTCCGAACCAGGCCGGCTCACCATCTGCGGCTGTCACGCTTGAGGAATTCGCCGACTTTCAGTGCGGGTCCTGTGCTGCGGCTCATCCGATAATGAATGAGATCAAGTCGCTCTATGGTTCTCGCATACGGTTTGTATTCCGCAATTTCCCGCTTTCGATACCTGCTCATGATAAATCCTACGAAGCGGCGGTAGCTGCCGAAGCTGCGGGTATGCAGGGCAAATTCTGGGATTTGCAGAACCTGCTATTCAACAATCAGCAGATATGGACCGCTTCGCCGACCTATAAGCAGATCTGGAAAGACTATGCGACCAAGATCGGGCTCGACGTGCCAAAGTGGGAAAATGACATGGCTGGCATCGCTGCGAAATCACGGGTCGATGCCGATCTCGCTCGCGGCAAAGCTATCGGCGTGAACTCAACTCCTTCGCTCTACCTCAATGGTGTCTCGGTTCCATACACGGAGATAAAGGTCACAAACCTGAAAGAGATGATCGACGCCGAGATCCAAAAGAGCGGTCCGACCACCTCGACCGCACCAGCGGCAAACGCTGAAAAGCCAGCCGACGCCAGCAAATAACGACGTATATGTCTATTCAAACCTCGATCGCCAAACTGCCGCTGGCAGCGGCGATCGTTGCATTAGTGGGCCTTGCTGATTCCGTTTATCTGACGGTTCATCATTATACAGCCGAGCCCGTTCCGTGCTCCATCATCGAAGGCTGCGAACAGGTGCTGACCAGCTCATACGCTGAGATCGCTGGCATCCCGCTGGCTGGTTTCGGTGCCGCCGCTTATTTTGTCGCGTTTTCCTTCGCACTGCTGACCGCCTTTGGCGACAAACGAATGTGGAAGCTCTTTGGTGCCCAGGCAACGATCATGGCGGGGTTCTCGCTGTGGCTGCTTTATGTGCAGGGGGCACTGATCGGAGCGTTCTGCCAGTTCTGTCTTTTGTCCGCCATCAGTTCGATCGTTCTATTCATATTGTTCGTCGTTTCGCTCTTCCTCAAACCCCGCCAAACTACTCTCGAAACATCCTGAATCCAATCCTCACCCATTGTCGAAATCTATATCGGAGGTTAGGTGCCATAGACAACGCAACTATTTGGCAAACGCTACCCGAGTAAGGTAGTTTTAGTGAGGACATTCATCGATATTTGCGAATAAATATACTGTGACTCAAGCCATTTTAAAACGCGTCGCCGATGGTGACCGGACTGCGGTCGAAGACTGTCTCAGGCAGTACGGCGGACTCGTCTGGTCGATCGCGAGAAAGATGCTTAGAAATTCTGACGATGCCGAAGACGCCGTGCAGGAGATTTTTGTCGACGTCTGGAAAAATGCCGAGCGATTTGACGAAACGAAATCGTCAGAAACGACGTTTATCGCAATGATCGCAAGACGCCGATTGATAGACCGGATCAGATTCTCCTCCCGCCGGCTCTCGCCCGACTCGCTTGACGACGTTTTGCTCGAACCCTTTACACGAGCGGACAAGGATATGCAGATCAGTCTAGAAGCACAACAGGCAGCGGAGGCGATGCGAAACTTACGCCCCGAACAGCAGCATGTGCTTAGGCTGTCGATCGTTCAGGGAATGTCCCATCAAGAGATAGCCGATTCGACCGGTATGCCGCTTGGCACGGTGAAAACTCACGCGAGACGAGGGCTGTTGCAGGTGAGAGAATTTATGGGCCTCGGCGGCTCGCAATTTCAACAGGAGGCAAGAGTATGACCGAAGAACAGAAAGAACTACTCTTTGATCTCCTGACGAAGAAAGCGATCTACGGCCTCAATGAGGCGGAAGAAAAAGAGCTGGCGGAACTCGATCCGGGCACGGCAGGGGCTGACCTTTTCTCTCTGGAGATGGCTGCAGCGGCTATCAGCTTGGCAGGACTTTCCGAGCAGGAACAGATGCCGTCGCACCTCAGAGAACGCATATTGGACGCGAGTTCGGAATACGTAGGAGTTTCACAGGCGGTCGCTCCGTGGCCACCGCCTACTGAGGACGAGACTGAGGCGGCGGTCGGTGGATCGTGGTTTGGATGGCTCGGCTGGGCGGCAGCGGCGGCGGCATGCATTGCCCTTGCGGTCAATATGTACACGACACGGTTGCAGCCAATCGATGTCGCTCGTGTACCGACGCCAACCGCTACCCCGAAAACGTTGGCACCGGCCGAACTGCGTGAGGAGATGCTGCGGACAAGCCCAAGCCTGGTCAAGGCGTCCTGGGCCGCCGGCAACGTCAAGGAACTTGCAGATATCTCGGGCGATGTCGTCTGGAGCGAAGCAAAGCAGTCGGGATACATGCGTTTCCGCGGCTTGCCCGTCAACGATGCGTCCGCGACGACCTATCAGCTATGGATCTTTGATAAGACCCAGGACAAAGCGACACCGATAGACGGCGGCACATTTGACGTGTCCTCCGATGGCGAGGTCGTCATTCCGATCAACGCAAAACTCAAGGCCGTGGGCCCCGAGATGTTCGCTATCACGATCGAGAAAAGCGGCGGCGTAGTCGTCTCCAAACGCGAAAAGATCGCCGCCCTCGCCAAGGTTGAAACCCAGTCAAGCTAAGGGAAGTTAGCCACGAATTAACACGAATAGGCACGAATGAAATTTCTTGTCGCCAACGGCGACGGACAATAAAGCCTGGGGAAAACGAGCGATGCGAGAGCATCCCTAGGTTGGTCGCAACAGAGCGTCCCGTCCCTGAATGGGACGAACAAACAACGCGGAAAAACGATCTCGCAATCGGCTATTTCTTGATCAGCACCACCGGCGATTGTTCGGCGTCGCGCATTTTGGCGAAGAATGTTCGGACCGAGTCGTATTTATCGACCGGGACCAGAGTGCGGTTTGTTGTGAGAGTTCGCGTAGAGACGAGCTGCTGTCCCTTGATCTCGTAGTTGGTCGTGTATCGCCCAAAGCTCGATTTCAGATCGACGGCCGTCGGCGTTTCGTCCACGACGAATCCGGCCGGCAGATTGAAGGTAGATGTTTCGGTCATCGACGACGAATCGATCTCGATAGGGCTGTTCCGCTTTGTTTCCGTAAACTCAAATTCGCGGCGGCGGCCGACAAATACAGGCTTGAATACAAAAAGCCTTCCCTGCATTATTTGCGCATATCGCGGGGCAAGGAATTCGACATCGAGGTCAAAGCTCGCATCTTCCGGACGGTCTTTTTGCGTGACCTTGATGAGCTGTGCACCGGACGCACCGCGGGTCAACCAGCCTTCGAGAGCTTTGCGGTAATCGGTAGCCGAGAGTTCGCGGACCTCGCGTCGGAACCAGGTCGATGTCTGCCCCTTTGCCCGCTCCTTAATGGTCCCTTTGATCTCGCCTTCGGCTGAAATTGTCGCGTCTATCCGACGCTCGAGCATCGCGGCCTCGGGCGGCACGATCGGCATCTCAGACAAACCGCCGCTATCACCGGCAATGATCAGGGCCTGACTTCCCTGCAGATAGTCCGGCAGATCACCGACCGGCGTGTATGCGTCAGTCGCGTCAAAGATGAGGAGCCTGCCGAGCTCAGGATGAGTGATGACGGTGGGCGAAACTGTCGCGTCACTAACGCGGACCGCAATGATGCAATGGTTAAACTGACGCGGTGACGGCCATTTTGCCCTAACAAATGTCGGGTCACCAGAGTAGATCGCTATCGGATACGCCTCTATCCTCATCGCTTTTAAGAGCGCACGCATGAGGTTTGCCTTGTCCTTGCAATCCCCATATCCGCGGTCCAATACCATCGTTGACGACCTGGGTTTATAGCCGTTTCCATATCCGACGCCGATGTCGATCGAGATATACTGCAGCCCCTGAACATACGCACCGATGGCACGAATGATCTCAAACTCGGTCTTGGCATTTGCCGTCAGTTCCCGGGCTTTGGCGGCAATATTGTCATCGAGGATGACCTGCGGCTCGTGCATCGCGGTCGCCCATCGCGACACATCTTTCCAATCCGCAAAGACACGCCCGACAGACTGCGAACTCGACTCGGGCGCGTAATTAACGACGATCCGCGGCGAGAGGTTTACGACCGACGGGCTCATCGGCTCATACTTTATCGGCGCCAGATCACGCATTTCCCAGGAGTAGTTTGTACCGTTGACCTGCGGCTTAACGTCGGCGGTGTTGAACGTAATGCTTGACGCCATCCAACCGCCGGGCAGGTTGAGCGAGTATCGCGAGACGAGCGTCGGCAGACGGTCCTGAAACATCCATTGGTCCTGATAGAACAGCGGAGCTTCCTCAGAAACGATCGTATAGCCAAACACAAATCCCGTATCGACGTCGTCCGATGCGTCGATCACCTTGATACGGCCCTCGTTGTAAACGTCGTCAGGATCGGAAATGACATCGACCACAGACTTTTTGTCGTAGCTTTTTGACGATCCGCCGGGCCTGATCACCCAAGCGTCGATGTCCTTGATCTTGCCGGCACTGACGAGATAGAACGCACGGGCGATCGCAAATCGGCGGCCCTCACGCGACAATAAACGGATCGCATAGTTTTGCGTGGTCACCTGCTTGCCGTCATTGTTGAGCGATACGATCTGTTCGTCGTGCAGAACGACGGCCGGCACTTCCTTGTCATAGCCCGGGGCCGACATCGCCGACGCCTGACGCAGCCATCCAGGGGCGTCGCCGGCACTGACCTCAATCGCGGCCAGAGACACAAAAGCCGCCGCAAAAAACATCAATATGAAATAACTTCCCTTCATAAACCATCCCCCGACCGCGTCAATACTACTGCTGCTTAAAGGTGATCGTATGAGAATTTGCCGCGTGAAACTGATCGAACAAAGATCTCAAAACCGGATAGGTCGAGGCAGCGAATTTTATATTGCCGCCGTTGCCGAAATAGAAATTGCGGTCATACGTCAGCGCCCGTGTTTCCTTTACAACGCTGATCGTGGTCTTAAGTTCGCCGACCTTTGACTGCTCGGTCACCAATGCCGGAGCGTCCGCGTTGTCCAGGTCGTATCCCTCGGGCCACGTTATCTCGACATTGTCCGTTTCCGACCATGGGTACTGAAATACTATCGAGTACTTTCTTTCGGTACCGGAAAAGACCGCATTTTTGCCGTACTCAAAATACCCTGGCTGGAGAAACAACCGCTTTCCGGTCTTTTGAGCATAATTTGGCACGCGAACTTTGTATTTGAAGACCAACGGCTTCGTGCTGTCTTCCAAATTCTCGATCGAAATGTTCGACACCTCGGCCGTCGTGATCTGACGCGTGATCTGTTCCTTAAAGCTCGTTTCGCGGCTCGACGCAGCTTCGTCGAAATTCTCAAGCCTGTATTCTAGGGCTGGCTGACCTGTATATTCCATCGTGACATCGCCGTCGAGCGAGCCGTTCTCAAGAAGCTTGAATTTCCCCTTGCGGGCCGTATTCGAGCGAACCTGATTGGTCAGCGGAGTTTCCTCCCACGCGTATTCCTTCTCCCCGGCAAGCAGCGCCCATGTGCCTTCCTCATACCACGGCAGCATTCCAAACGGAGCAAACCGCGATCCGGGATTATAGACGCGCCAGCGGTTTCCGACCTGCACGGCGACACCGCCCGGATGGACAAATGCGTCATTGGTCATTTTCGGTGCAAATAGCATTTCACTTCGGTCTCCGAGCAGCGCAAGACGAGCTTCCATACCAGCCGCCGTTGCCATCGATCCAAAGAGAAGATCAATGAAAATGGCATTGCTCGTTCGCTTTTTGAGGACGTCGTTGACCGATTTTATAGACGGCAGCTTTTCACGCTGATCTGACGTGATCGAGGCATCGAATGTCGTATTCGCGATCTGCGTCTGGCAAAACTCGTAGATCTTTGCGAGCCGCTCTTCGGCGGTCGTGGCTCCGGCTATCACCTCCGCAGTGGTCTTTTTGACGTCGCCCGAGGGCTTGGTCATGAGCTTTGTCAGCGGCGACCATTCGGCAGAAACTGCACCCCAATACTCAAGCTGATTCCCGGGGTTCTTGATCACGTAGCTCAAAGAAAACCCGGATGATCCGGCGAAAGCAATGCGCGAACCGCCAAGCTGCATCCACGGCCGGACTGTGTCCTCAGGCGGCATTTGCGGCTCGGCCTTTAGTGCCGGAACATTTGTCCGCCGGGCCAGATAATAGCCATCTTTATCTTTGATGAACTTGGTGTCGCTAAAATTGTAGGTCTGATAGGCGGGCTCACCTCTGTAGGGTTTGTAATAATATGAAAGATTTTGCACCGGAATGTCCTGCTGAAATTGCAGCTTCAGCCCCGTGGCACCGGCATCCGAGGTCGTTTCCTTGTACCTGTATTCAACAATGACGCCGGGCTCAATATTTGGGATCGCAAACGATTTGGCCTTGACCTTAATGCCATTCGCCTTAACTATTTCACGCTCAAAGATATCGTCTTTACCGATCTCGACGATAGAGCCGTCTGCTTTGATAACGCGAGCGGCCAGATCTTTTATCTTGATACGTTTGGTAAACGGAATATCAAATTTGCTAAATTTTTCGCGGCCGCGCTCGGTAAATATCTTTACCCTAACGTAGTGGCGGCGGGAAAGATCGTCGCTGGAGCTGTCGTCAATACGAATCTCCCAGAAAAGGGCTTCCGCATCGGCGTCGGCGTCGACCTTCGGCGTCTTAGCCTGGAGATCATAGGGCGACACTGGCCGCCAATCCTTATCCTGAGCAAAAAGAGCCGACGAGCAGAAGACAAGCAAAAACATCATCGCGAGCCAGTTAAACGGCTTCGAAACGTGGAATGGTCTCATACAAAACCTCAACAATAATAGATTTACCGAAAACGAGGGCTGGCCGTGGGTTCGGGTGCGGCCGTTATCGGCTTATAGTGGGAAACTCACGATGAACCAACGCGAAATGAGGATCCCCGAACCAAAGACAATCGGCTTGGATTAACAAAGCCAGTCGATGCGTTGTATATTATTATATAGACCATCAGTTAGTTTTTAGCAACCATTTATTGTGACAGAAAGGAGATATGTTAATGTCCGTTGACCAAGGCAGAATTCGAGGTTTGTTAGGGGCCGAAGCCGACACACTGCTCGATCATGTGTGCCATACAATTCCAAAAGAGAACATTCAATTGCCCGGAGGAGATTTTGTTGACCGCGTATGGGCAAATTCCGACCGCACGCCAAACGTCTTGCGGTCGATACAAACGCTGTATGACAATGGCCGACTTCGCGGTACCGGTTATGTATCGATATTGCCCGTCGATCAGGGCATCGAACACTCGGCAGGGGCGAGTTTTGCTCCAAATCCGATGTATTTCGACCCCGAGAATATCGTCAAGCTCGCGATCGAAGGCGGATGCAATGCCGTCGCCTCGACTTACGGCGTGCTCGGCACCGTTGCACGCAAATATGCTCACAAGATCCCGTTCATCGTAAAGATCAATCACAATGAGCTGCTCACCTATCCAAATCAATTTGATCAGGTGATGTTTGGCACCGTCGAGCAAGCGGCAAATATGGGAGCTGTAGCGGTCGGTGCGACGATCTACTTCGGCTCCGATCAATCGACACGTCAGATCACGGAGGTCGCCGAAGCATTTGCATACGCACACGAGCTTGGGATGGCGACGATTCTTTGGTGCTATCTCCGCAATTCCGCATTCAAAACCCCGGAGGGCGATATGCACACGGCTGCCGATCTGACCGCACAGGCAAATCATCTCGGCGTAACTATCCAGGCCGACATAATTAAGCAAAAGCTGCCCGAACGAAATGGCGGTTATCCTGCACTGAATCAAAGCGGCAGCTACGGCAAGACCCACAAAAAGGTTTATTCCGAGCTGACGAGTGATAACCCGATCGACCTCGTGCGCTATCAGGTCGCCAACTGCTACATGGGCCGATGCGGGCTGATCAATTCGGGCGGAGAATCGAAAGGGGAAAGCGATCTCGCCGATGCAGTGCGAACCGCGGTCGTCAACAAACGCGGCGGCGGAACCGGCCTCATCTCAGGCCGCAAAGCCTTCCAGCGACCGATGGCCGAGGGCGTCGAATTGCTGAATGCGATCCAGGACGTTTATTTATCAGATGCCATAACCGTCGCCTAGCCAGACAGCCGATATAAACCGAGAGGGCAAAGCTCTTATGAGCGATTGCCCTCTTTGTTTGTCTCAATTCCGTGTCGCCCCTATCTTCTCGATACTTGGTAGTGGCCGGTCAAAAATGGGTTCGAGCTTCGCTCGTGGCCTATCGTCGTCTCGGGTCCATGGCCGCAGTACGCCGTAAAGTCGTCATCAAGAGAAAGGACATTCTGTTCGATGGATGCGATCAGTTGGTCATGATCGCCGCCCGGCAGGTCGGTCCGGCCGACCGTCCCGTTGAACAGGCAATCGCCTGTAAAGACAGCCTTCTGAGCGTGCTCGACGAGCACAATATGGCCAAGAGTGTGGCCCGGACAATGGCGGATCTCGAATTTGAGATTCCCGACGGCGAGCGTCTCGCCGTGCTCGACATTTCGCGTAACACGCGGCGGATCGTCGTAATCGAGTCCCATCGCGGCAAGCTGATGCGGCGGAAAACCCATCGCCAGCGGCTGCTTCGGCAAGGCGTAATACAGCGGCCCTTCGTCCTTATGGACAAGTATCTCGGCATCCGGAAATTCCTCGTGCATAAAACCGGTTCCACCAACATGGTCGAGATGCCCATGCGTGAGACAGATCGCGGAAAGCTCAAGGCCATTGCTCCTGACAAATTCAGCAACCGCCGGGGACCTTTCGCCGGGATCGATACAGATCGCCTTGCCGGTCTCTTCGCATGCGACG
Organism: Pyrinomonadaceae bacterium; assembly: GCA_049663465.1. Lineage (GTDB taxonomy): Bacteria > Acidobacteriota > Blastocatellia > Pyrinomonadales > Pyrinomonadaceae > OLB17. Next base: position 7,283 of record JBATDM010000056.1, on the reverse strand, counting down.
ATGCGAGTGTTTTGCTGAAATGGTGTTTGTACAAATTGTTCGATCAACATTGGTTCGTATTACTCCTGAGAAACTCCTTTCTTCAGTGATCAGTGGATAGTGACAAGTGGATAGTTAGGCCAAACACTAACCACTTGTCACTATCCACTATCCACTATCCACTATCCACTGAACAAAACCGGATCTTTTCCGCATTCATTTCAGTCTATCCAAATAGCTCGGAATATCGAATTCGCGCGTTGTTCGATCCTTCAACACGAACAAGATCGCGTCGCGATATGTTTTCGCGTCGGGCTTGCCTGTGAAACATGGCGTTTCGATCTCGGTCAGACTTAGATATGTTGTCAGGCAGTTGAGGAGCATCCACAGCAAGATCTCGTCCGGCGGGCCGATGGGGTTGTGTTTGATGATGGTTTCGCGATCATCATATATGCCTTCGCATATACGTTGAAACTCTGCCTCGCTGATCTTTGTCATGCTTTGCGATTCGCCTTATTGGCCGCCCGCTTACGCAGGCGTTTCTGACAGTTCTTCCTCGTACATCAGGTAATGCGAGGCAGTCATTCCGACGGCGTCGTAGACCTTTTGTGCATTGACGTTCTCATTCTCCACGTATAAGCGAAATCCGCACACATTCCCCGCCTCGGCGGCTCGTTGTTTTACGAACTCATACATTCGGCTGTACAGCTTTTGCCCGCGAGTCTCCGGCAGTATATAAACGCTCTGAATCCACCAGAACCAGCCGTTTCGCCAGTCGCTCCACTCGTATGTGACCATCAAGCCCCCGACGATAACTCCATCGTTTTCGGCCACCACGTAAAACCCCTTGGCCTCGTCCGCGAAAACCGCCGCAACGCCATTCGTTATTTTCCCGCTCTCAAGTTGTTTGCCTTCGGTCTCGAGTGCCATCGCCTGGTTGAATTCGACCAAGGCGTTCGCATCGTTCCGCTGTGCAAGTCTGATATCCATAAAACACCCTATTCGGAATAAGTGAAAAGTGGGAAGTAAAAAGCCCGGACCTATCACCTGCCCCTTATCGTTTCTCACTTATTCCGGAGATACTACGTGCTTGACTTAAATATAACCCTCATCTAGCCTTTAGTGTTTTGCTATGAAGCTAAGAATACTTTATCACGGCAACTGTTTCGACGGCGTTTCGTCGGCTGCCATCTTTACGAAATTTTACCGGGCAAAAATACACGCTGATGCTGAGGTTACATACACGCCGACGATGCACCGGGCCGGGAATGCGTTTGACCCAGAGCAGTTTGACGGCGATGAGAATGCGATCGTCGATTTTAAGTATAGCCCTGACGAGCGATTGACGTGGTGGTTCGATCATCATCAGTCGGCTTTCCTCACAAAGGAAGATGAGCAGCACTTTCTCGCGGATACCTCGGGCAAAAAATTCCTCGACACAGAGAGCAAATCGTGTGCTGAGTTCATCGCCCGGATCGCAAAGGAAAAGTACGGATTTGAGGACGAATCGCTTGCCGAGCTTATCGAGTGGGCGCACATCATCGACGGTGCGTTGTATGACTCGCCGGCCCAATGCGTCGAACTTCGCTCGCCTGCCTTAAAGTTGATGCAGGTGATCGAGGGTGAAAAAGACCCGGCGTTTGTTGAAAGGGTCATCAGGATGCTGACCGAGAAGAGTCTCGATGAGATCGTCGAGAGCGACGAGATACAGGCAAAATTGACGCCGATCCTCGAACGCCATTGGAGCACGGTCGAGTTAATAAAGTCGCGGGCAAAATACGAACGCGGGGTTGTCACATTTGACCTGACCGATACCGGCATCGACGGCTATAACAAATTTATCCCGTATTATTTTTATCCCGAGACGACCTATAACGTAGCGTTGACGCAGAGTGAATTTCGCACTAAGATCTCCGTCGGCTCAAACCCGTGGTCGCCGCGTCCGCGTCTTCACAATATCGCCGAGATCTGCGAACGCTACGGCGGAGGCGGGCATGCCGTGGTCGGAGCGGTCTCGCTCAAACGCGACGATCTGGCGCTTGGAAAGCGGTATATGCAGGAGATCATCGAGCTGCTTCGATTTGCGGACTAACTAACGAAAAAAGGCCGTCTTTTCAGACAGCCTTTATTTCCACTTTTAACCAACCACCGATTTTAACCCTTCGAAAAGACTCTCGTCGTCGAGTCGGTTCCACGCATCGTTGTGCGTTCGGTCGTGACCGTCATGCTCTTGCCATCGGCTCCGAGTTCCCACGTTTCCTTGGTCGTCGTCGTGATGTCGCCGTTAGGGCCTGCAAACGTGCTCGACTGTGAAAGGTGCAGCTTGCCGCCGTCAAACTTGCCCTTCATCATCACCGGGATCGCCCCCTGCGGGCCCTGACGCTCGATCTTGGTCTCTTTGCCGTCGAGCGTATAGGTCACGGCCATATCGCCACCGCCGCCCATACCACCACCGCCCATTCCGCGTCCGCCGCCGCCGCCAGCTCCGCCACCACCGCCTGCGGGAGGTGCCGTACGCTTGGTCGCCGTTTCGATCTTGATGTCCTTGTCGGTCTGCGTGACCGAGAGGGTTTGTGACTCGATGGTGTTGCGGTCGCCGAGTTTGGACTTGGCAACGTCAAGTGTCCACTTGCCGCTAAAATCCGCCGTCTTCTGTGCCGAGACTGTAAATGCCATCGCAAGCAGTGTAAAGACTGCCGCCAAAACAAAATTCTTCTTCATAAAAATAGCTCCTGTCAGTTTGAGATACGAAATTGTCCGTCTGTAAGACGCAATTCTAGCTCAAATGGTTCCAGGCTGTGTGTAAAGATTTGTAAACCTTTTCCTACAAGCTAATCCTTTCCTTAAACCTCTGCCTCCGCCTCTTCCCGGTTATTCAATTTGCTGTGCGAATAGCCATAGAAAAAGTAAACGACAAAGCCGACGAGCATCCAGATACCGAACCGAATCCAGTTTGTAATACCGAGTTCCGTCATCAGGTATGTGCAGCACATGACGCCGAGCACAGGGATAAGAGAGAGCCGTTTTACAAAAGAAAGGACGGCCATCCCGATCGAAAATACCACAAATGCGAAGTACGGGATCTTATGATAGAACGCAGCCTCCTCGGTCGAAGTAAAGTCTGTAAAGAAGGTACGCATCGCGTCGCCATTAAAATAGAAGAGAGCTCCAACAACAGCTATCAGTATTGCCGGGGCGATAAACATTGAATTTATATAGGGCACAAAACGCTTTTGGCCGGCAAACTCTTTGTCTTTCACGAGCACACCCGCACAGACTATCGTGAAGGCGAAAAGCGTACCGATCACCGCCAGATCGGTGACCTCAGAGAGGTTCATAAACAAAGCGGGAATGGCGACGAGAAAGCCGGTTAGGATCGTCGAAAACCATGGCGTGCGGAATTTTGGATGAATGGACGAAAAGATCTTTGGCAGCAATCCATCACGGCTCATCGCCATCCAGAGACGCGGTTGGCCGAGTTGGAAAACCAAGAGAACCGTAGCGATCGCGATGATGGCACTGACCGCGATGATGCCCGAAACCCATGGGATATTGACGCCCTCGGGGCCGAAAACGAATGCCAGCGGATCGCCGACATTGAGCATCGTGTAATTAACCATTCCGGTCAATACCAGAGCGAGCACAACGTACAAGACCGTGCAGATCAGCAGGCTGTAAATCATCCCGCGAGGCAGTGTCTTGTACGGGTCTTTGCATTCTTCCGCAGTCGTTGAAAGGGCGTCAAACCCAATGTATGCAAAGAATACGGCCGCAACACCAGTCATCATCCCGCCAAATCCGTTGGGCAGGAACGGGTTCCAATTCTCGGTCTTTACATAAAACGCTCCGAGAATAATAACGAGCAAAATGACCGCCAATTTGAGGCCGACCATGATATTCGAAGCCGTCTTTGACTCACGAATACCGACATACACGAGAGCTGTGATAACAAACACGATGCCCAGCGCCGGAAGGTCCGCGACGATCGGCAGGCCGCCGACTTGAGGTGCTGTCGTCCAGGCCGTAAAGGCGTCGATCGCTCCGCACGAAACCGCTGCGTCCTTGGCCTCGCAAGCGGCGGTTAGGCTCTCGACCGTTGCGGCCCCACCGGCCATCGCCGTACCGACAGCCTCAAAACCGCGTCTCGCGGTGAGGAAGTCCATCGTCCAATGCAGGGGAATATTGATACCGTTCGTCTTGAGCAAACTCGTAAAATAATCGCTCCAAGAGATGGCGACAGCAATGTTGCCGATAGCATATTCGACCAGAAGGTCCCAGCCGATGATCCACGCGAGGAGTTCGCCAAACGAGGCATAGGCATAGGTATATGCCGAGCCCGCGATCGGTATCTTTGACGCAAATTCGGCATAGCACAGGGCCGCAAATCCACACGCGATTGCCGCAAAAATGAACAGAAAGACGACGCCGGGGCCGCCATTGTAGGCCGCCTGGCCAACCATCGCGAATATTCCCGCCCCGATGATAGCCGCGATGCCGAGCATCGTCAGGTCAAACGTCCCTAGCGAACGCCGCAGAGCAATAATCTCGCCCCCAGCTGGCTGGCCCGGAACGGACGCCTCAGTATCAAAACCCCCAGCCGCATCGGCCTGTATCTGTGCGATAGATTTCTTCCGAAAAAGTGAATTAGCCATATTTTTGTTGGTTCAAGATCTGTTGTTGACCGTAAATGGAAACCGAGCCGAGACCGTGAAACACTCTGCCCACGATCAGCATTTAACAGTCTGCGATCAACAAATTACACGCGAATTCTGAACCAAATCCGTAAAATATGCAAGCAATGCCCGTCACAACCACCGGAGCAAGAAGAAGATTACCGGTCGAGCCCCAACCTGTTGAGCATTTGGCCAAAACGGGGATCGTCGCGGAGAAAATCGTACCTCGGGTCAACACCGAGATATACGAGCCGGAATGGTGGTGCACCTTGATTCGAGGTTACGGCGTCATTGAGCCAGCGCAAGGCGTTTTCCCGATCGCCAAGGGATGTGTAGAGCGAGGCGATGCTCAGACACGCTCCCGCACGCCGATCCGGCACTGCGGAGTCCGCCGGCCATGAGCTTAACCTTTCGTTGAGCTGACCCTGCCAAAACCCGCGAAAACCGCCTCGCGCAAAGGTCTCGCGCAGCTTTGCGACAAGTTCGGACCCGGCTTCGCTCGTTTCCTGTGCTGCGATCTTGGTCTCGACCGCCGCCGTTTCGTTCCCGAGTTGAAGATATATGTCCTGCAGGTAGTTATGCGCGAAGAAGAACGTGGGGTCGATCTCGAGCGACTTCCGACACTCGATCTCCGCCGCACCGTATTCGCGCATAAAGTAATAGATCTGGCAAAGATCGGCCCGGAACAGAGGCGAATCAGGTTCGATGTTGACCGCCCGCTGCATTTCGCCCTTGGCCTCTCCGAGGCGGCGATGGATCGAGAGATACACGCCGAGCCAATGATGGGCCTCGGGCAAATTATGGTCGAGTTCTATAGCACGGCGGAGCGATCGCTCGGCTCCCGGCCAATCCCAATCGCGCCCCATTCGAATGAATCCGTCGATCGCGTGCGCGTCGGCGAGATTGGGGTCAAGGGCGAGGGCCTTGGCAAGATTGGCACGTGCACCGTCCTGCGCTGGACACATCGCCTGGGCAGCAGCAAGCCGGGCAAACGCGAGGGCAAATTGTTGATTCCGCTCGGTCGCTTCCAGAAAATAGGGAATGCTGTCGCACGGCTTACGTTTGCGAAATTCAACCTCTCCTTTGCCAAACGCCTGCTCGGCCCTGGACGGTTCAGCAACCGCGACTGGCGTCTGCCGGGTCAGCCAAGCCAACGAAACGAGGGCTATCACCAACACTGCTGCGAACGCTAACAAAAGCCGGCTATGACTGTAGAATGAACCGACTCCCGGAGTTCTAGTCTCCAAGGGCAGTTGCGAGGATGGTGCCGAGTCTAGCTCGCCGCCCGAGACCGCATCGGAAACCTCCACATTCGCAACAAACCGATATCCGACCCGCGGCAACGTTTGAATGAATGTTTCTTCGGGGACACGGTCCCCCAATGCCTTTCTCAGTCTTGAAACGGTCACCGTCAGATTTGCTTCCTCGACAAAAGACTCGTTCCAGAGCATTTCAACCAGAAATTCCCGCTCAACCACCTCGCCGTGCCGATCAAGCAATATTTTGAGTGCTTCGAGCGATTTCGGGGGCAAACTGACGGGATCACCACTGAACTCAAGTTCCAACCGCCAAGGGTCAAAGCGAAATTCACCGAATCTGTAGTATTTACCGTTTTCGCCCATCTATGAATCGCGGCTGTTAGATATTGTTAGAAATTGTTACCCGAAAAAAAGGACTTCGCCGCCCCACGTACTCTAAGTTGTTGTTTACAGAGATTATATCACGGGTTTCGAATGCGAAAACGTACTGGCACTCCGAACAGGTCTGGATCATTCCGGCCATCAACGCGGAGCCACACCTATTCCGCACCGGTAAGGCCCACATGCACTTATACGATCCCTGTTCTATGAATGTTTTCCGTAGCGGAGGTTCCGGCAATTTACGATCCTCTACAGAAAAGCAGTTCCCGGGAAGTTTGACGAATGAAGCCACAAAACCAAAGGAGAAAGACCGCAATGCAATTATCGAGAGTATTTAGTTCTGTTTCAAAGTTTAGATCTGTTCGCCCGCTATTTATTGCTATCTTTTTCGCAGCGATCATCGCGATCGCCACGATGGCGGCGTCAGGCGGTTTTGGCCCGACTACAGAGGCGGCTCCGTTGGGGACACTGCAGCGAGATGCAGCGATCGCCAAGGTAAAACACGAGGGGCTGTATGACCCTCTGGCGGATGCGATGCGGGCGATGCCCTACGGCCAGCGGCTGGCGGCTGCGGCTGGCATCAATTCGCCAAACGCCCTCGCGGCGGCCTTCGCGCCATACGCAGCAAACGCGACTTATTTCCCAAATAGGACAGCCGTAAGAGCGACGGGCAATCCGCAGCCGGCTATAATTGGAACGAGCTCAGCGAGCAATCACGCGATAATCTTTTCCGATCCTGGGAATGCTCCGACAAATCAGATCATTGTACCCGGATTGCCGGCAGATGCTCAGATTCACGGCGTTGCTTCCTTTGGCGCAGATATGGCTTTTGCCGCGGATTTTAACCGGTCGCGGATCTTTCTGGTACAAGTCTCAACCGGTGCCCTGCTCGCAACGATCAATACCTCCGCCGCAGGTTATGACGGTACCGGAACGATCGCGGTCGCTCCGAACAGGACATCGGCGCTGGCAATGGGAAACGATTCGACGC
>JBATDM010000055.1:0-38615 GCA_049663465.1 Pyrinomonadaceae bacterium | reverse complement strand
GCCTATTACTATCTCGCCCGCGAAAAGGAACGGCGTGGAAAGGCAATATTAAACATTCTGCTCTTCAATTTCGTGGTCGGCGGTATCGCCTGTCTGCTGCTGAATATCTTCCCGCACAAGATCGGCGAACTCTTTCGCAATGATGAACTCACCCGCCTGGCTCCGATGATAGGCGTTGTCATTTGGATCTGGATCTTCTCAACATTCCTCGAGACGATTGCGATCGCAAATCAGGAAACGAAGGTCGCGACTGGCTTCATCATCCTCGCCCAATTGTCGAAAACCGTGTTTCTGGGAACTGCGGTACTTATTTTTGCGACGGTTGAATCGTTTCTCTACGCGGCGGTGATCCAGGGGACGATACAGGCGGCGTTGCTGCTCTATTATCTGACGTCGCGGTTCCCGGGATTTTGGCGCGGATTTTCGTGGAGTTTCTTTCGCGAGCAGATGGCATACGCCATTCCGTTCGGGCTCACGGGCATTCTCTGGATCGCACAGAACGACATTCACAATTATTTTGTGATGCACAAATTCTCGTCGGCAGAGTTTGCGGTCTATGCATACGGGTGTTTTGAGGTTCCGCTGATCGCGATGCTATCCGAATCGGTCGCATCTGTGCTGATCCCGCGGATGAACGAGCTTCAGGCCTCCGGCGACCGCGAGGAGATGATCCGACTAACGGCGCGGGCAATGCAAAAGCTTGCTCTGGTGTATTTTCCGATCTATGTCTTTCTGCTCGTTACCGCTCGAAGTTTCATCATCACTCTCTTTACCGAGCAGTACATTGCTGCCGTGCCGATCTTTATGATCAACCTGACCTTGCTGCCGCTAGGCGTGCTGCTGACGGACCCGATCGTCCGGTCTTACAAGGAACTCGGAAGATTTTTTCTTCTCACGCGGGTATTCGTTCTGACATGTATGATCGGCGTGCTCTATTTTGCGATGCCGTATCTCGGTATGACAGGAATGATCGCTGTAGCCGTTGGGGCCATCATTGCCGAAAAGATCATTGGCGAGACGATGATCATTAGAAAACTCGGCCTCGGCCTTCAGCATATGCATCTCCTGAAGAATGTCGGGAAGAGCGCGGTCATCAGCATTGTTGCCGGTATTGTTACGTATATCGTTTACGCGAATGTTCGTCTTTTCCTGATCAATTGGAGCGATCATTTTGTTGTCGAGACGCTGCACACGAATAATCTCGTAGCACTAAATTTCTTTGGCGGCAGTCTCGTACTGCTGATATCGGCATGTGTTTTTGTGCCGATCTATCTGCTGGGGTCCAACATGTGGGGCGTGATCGAGGAATCGGAAAAAGACATGGTGAAGAAGTTTTTAAGGAGGTTTGTGCCCGGACGCCCGGTTGTGCCGGTGGTCGATTCGCGAGGCTGATATGTGCGGAATAGCAGGATTTATTTCTAAGACAGGCGAATCGGTCGAGCCTCGAGAGGCCCGACTCGACGCGATGTGCCGCGTTATCACGCATCGCGGCCCGGACGAGCAGGGAACTGCTGTGGTCGGCCGAGCCGCGATGGGTATGCGGCGCCTGTCGATAATCGACCTAGCGACTGGGCAACAGCCGATCTACAACACGGATAGAACCAAGCTCATCGTCTTTAACGGTGAGATATACAATTATCTTGAGATCAAAAAAGATCTGGAAGCACTTGGCTACAAGTTTCGGACAAATTCGGATACCGAAGCGATAATTCACGCATATGACCATTACGGAGCGGATTGCTTGAGGATGCTCCGCGGAATGTTCGCGTTTGCGATCTGGGATTCTCGCGAAGAGACGCTCTTTCTCGCCCGCGACCGCGTCGGCAAAAAGCCGTTGTTCTACAATGTATCGGACGGGGAATTTGTGTTCGGCTCGGAAATGAAGGTGCTGCTTGAGCACGGCGGCGTCTCGCGAGAAATCGACCACGGGGCACTCGATTCGTACCTGACGTTTGGATACGTTCCCGAGGAACTGTGCATATTCAAGGGCGTCAATAAACTTGAACCGGGACATTTCCTGATCTACAAAAATGGCGACGTCCGCACGGAGAGCTACTGGGATTTCGACTTTTCGGGTGATGCGCTCGGTCAGGACGAAGACGAGATCGCTGACGATCTTTTGACACGTTTGCGCGATGCGGTGAAGGTACGGCTTGTTTCCGAGGTTCCGCTCGGGGCATTTTTGTCGGGCGGTGTGGATTCGAGCGCGGTCGTCGGGCTGATGTCGCAGGTAATGGATGAGCCGGTCAAGACGTTTTCGATCGGGTTTAATGAGGACAGTTTTGACGAGCTAAAATATGCACGTGTTGCCGCAAAGCATTTCAACACCGATCATCACGAATTTACGCTGACGCCGGATTTTGTAGATGTGATCGACGAACTTGTCTGGCATTTTGACGAGCCGTTTGCCGACTCGAGCGCTTTGCCGACCTATATGGTCTCGAAACTCGCCCGCGAACACGTCACTGTTGTTTTGTCGGGAGATGGCGGTGATGAACTTTTTGCGGGTTACACGCGATACGTTACGGACCGCAACCGACGAGGCCTCGGCCGACTGCCGCGAGGAGTGCGTAGGAATTTGATCCGTCCGCTAAGCGAGGCTCTGCCGCACGGTGCACGAGGTAAGAATTATCTTTTTAATATCTCGCTGGACGCCGCGGGACGATATATTGACAGTATTTCGCACTTCAACGGGCCGCGAAAACGGAGGCTGTATTCTAACGAGATCAGGACGAAGATGAACGGCAGTTTTGCCCGCGGGGAAAAGCTCTATCGCGATATCACCGATAATTCTGTGACCGAAGATGCGATCGAAAACCTGCTTTACCTCGACAGCAAAACGTATCTGCCGAGCGACATTCTGACCAAGGTCGATCGAATGAGCATGGCATCATCGCTCGAGACGCGCAGCCCGCTGCTCGATCATCGCCTGATCGAATATGTTACGCGAATACCATCGCACCTGAAGCTAAAGGGGCGGGAAACGAAGTATATTTTTAAGAAGGCTATCGCGAACCTCGTGCCGAATGACATCCTGCATCGCGAAAAGCAGGGATTTGGCGTTCCGCTCAGCGAATGGATCAATCAGCAGCTTAAGGAACGCATTATCGGCGATCTTTCCGACCGACGGTCGATCGAGCGGGGATATTTTGATCCGAAATATGTAAATTTGCTCATTGGCGAGCATGCACGGGGGCGAAGGGATCATTCTCACGCCCTTTGGACGCTTTGGATGCTGGAGCTTTGGCACCGGCGATACTTGGACAAAGGAGGTAAATGAGCGTAGATCAAGCAAGTTTTATGACGAAATTGCGGTGGAGCCTGCCGTGGCTCACGCGCTATCCGTTTGCGCGTGCGCGGGCATTTATGGAGCGGACCGCTTTCGAGAAAAAACATATCATCATCACTGTCGCAAACCATTTTGAGCCGGGTTGGTCCGAAGACGGCATTCTCGATCACAAAGCTCAGCTCGAACGCCTGAAAGAGTATCATCAGATGGCAAGGTCGATCGGTGAGTCTGTCACCGACTCGGACGGCACAAAATTCAGGCATACGAATTTTTATCCGGCCGAACAGTATCACAAGGACATTCTCGATATCATGGCCGAGATGCAGGCCGAGGGACTCGGCGAGGTAGAGGTCCATCTGCATCACGAGGGCGATGAGCCGGACACGGCCGAGAACACGCGGCGCACGGTCGAGACATTTCGCGACACGCTCGCCGAGCGACATAAATGCCTCTCGCGCATGGATGGAAAGGGCAACCCGATGTACGCATTCGTGCACGGTAATCTTGCTCTCGCGAATTCATGCGGCGGCCTTTATTGCGGTGTCGATAACGAGATGGAGATACTTCGCGATACGGGGTGCTACGTTGATATGACGCTGCCCTCAGCACCAGACCAGTCGCAGGTTCCGGTCTTGAATCAGATCTACGAATGCGCTCTGCCGATGGATGAAGCCGTACCGCATCGACGCGGAATTCGCGTTGCCGATAATGGAAGTGAGCCATCATTGCCACTGATTTTCACCGGGCCGCTGGTCCTGTATATGGATCGACGAATTGCCGGCGTGCCTCTGCCGCGGATCGATGATGGTGCTCTGACGGCCAATCAAAACCTCGATCCGCGTCGCCTGCGCCGCTGGGCGTCGGCAAACGTGACGGTGTCTGGCCGATCAGATCTTGTGTTTGTAAAACTATATTGCCATGGATTCTTCGACTACGACCAATCGGCATGTATCGGCGACGACGCAAAACGTTTTTTTAGCGGCGTAATGGAGGACTCGGAAAAGACAGGCAAGTTCAAGGTGCATTTCGCGTCGGCACGCGAAGCATTCAACATTGCTTCGGCCGCCATCGACGGCCGAAAGGGCAACCCGAACAAGTATCGCAATTACCGTCTTCGTTCGATCATGGGAAATGGGAGTTCCAAAAGCATTGTCGTTAGCTTATCTTCCATTTCAGCTCTGGTCGGAATTATGTGCGATCGCATAGCTAGTTAGCCGTCAACCGATAGGCAATAATATGGCAGTAGTGGGAATGGCCAAGCCGTTGAGAAAGATCAAGAAAATTCGCAGCCTCGATGAAATATTCACTCGCGGCGGGCAGGCCTATTCTGTTTATCGTGAGCAGCGTCGCGCTGGTGCGGTTCCGACCGATAAGGAATTTGTCAGGCTGATCGATGCGTCTCAATTTGGCTCTGCACCCGTGATCGCGGAGACGATCTGGCAAAGATTCTTCAACAACGCTGAAGAGAGCTTTTTCCCGTCGTTCGCCGAGCGGGAGGAGACGATCGAGGCGTTTCGCAGGACATTTGGCCCCGAAGCTGAGGTTCATTTTATCAATGCTGCCGATGAGATCGCTGCTGGGCGAGTCGATCTGATGGGCCTAAAGGGGCTGTTTGTCGGAACGCAAATTGACTGGCATCGAGAGCCGGTCTCGACGAAGAAATCGCCGCTAAAACATTGGAAGGAATTTGACGAACTCGACACCACTGAGACAGGGAACAAAAAGGTGATCTGGGAGCTAAACCGGCACCAGCATTTTTTCACACTCGGAGTGGCATATATGCTTTCCGGCGACGAACATTACGCCGAAATATTCGCGGGGCATCTTAGTTCATGGATGGATCAGAATCCTCCCGCGATGGGCATCAACTGGGCGAGCAGTCTTGAAGTCGCGTTCAGATCGATGTCTTGGATATGGGCGTTTCATTTCTTCCGGGATTCCGAACATTTGACGCCCGCTCTCTTCAAAGACGCCCTGAAATTCCTGTACCTGCACGGCAGGCATATCGAGCAGTATCTTTCAAAGTATTACAGCCCAAACACACATCTTACGGGCGAAGGCCTGGGGCTTTATTATCTGGGCACACAGCTGCCGTTTCTGGAGCGCGCTGAACATTGGCGAAAGCTCGGTGAACAGATCCTCTTTTCGGAGATCGGCAAGCAGGTAAAACCGGACGGCGTGTACTTCGAGCAGAGCACCTGGTACCAACGATACACAGTCGATATCTACTCGCATTTTGTAATATTAAGGGCTCTTTCGGGACGGAACAGTGCAGGAAAAGGAACAGAAATACTCGAGGGGCGACTTGGAACTACCTTTGAAATGTTGAGACAGTTCACGATGCCCGACGGTTCGACGCCGTTGATCGGTGATGACGACGGTGGGCGAATGTTACCGCTTACCGACGCGGCGAGCGATGACTTTCGAGGCACGCTAGCCCTTGGAGCGATCCTTTTCGACCGAGGTGCGAATAAGCTGGTTGCTGGCGGTCCCAGCCAAGAGATCTTATGGTTGACCGGTACCGAAGGCCTTAATGCGTATTCTGCCCTCAAGGCAGCCGAACCACGGGACACCTCAACACAATTTCCGGACGGCGGATATTGTACGATGCGCGATGGTTGGAGCGACACGGACAATTGCCTGATCGTTGATTGCGGGAATGTTGGTTCGCTGGCCGGCGGGCATGGCCACGCGGATGCCCTGTCAATCGCGGTTGCAATGAACGGCCGTTCGCTGCTAGTCGATTCCGGCACATACACATATCACGAATCACGCGAACTCCGTGACTATTTTCGTTCCACGATCGCCCACAACACGCTTGAGATCGACGGCGTTTCATCATCCGAACCGGGCAATGCATTTGGCTGGACTACGCGGGCAGAAGCTCGATGTGATAACTGGCTGGCAGAGGAGCGGTTTGACTTTTTTGCGGGTTCGCACGATGGCTATGAAAGGCTTTTGGACCCGGCAACGCACGAACGCAGTATTCTTTTCCTGAAAGGCGATTACTGGATCATGCGAGATCTCGTCAAGACTGCGGGAGAGCACGATCACTCGCTCAATTTCCACTTCGACCACGGTATCGAGACCTCGATCGCGGAGAATGGCGAGTATGTCGGAGGCGGCGATCATCGGCTGTTTACGTTCGGCGATAATGGTTCATGGCACCAGAACGAAAGCTGGATATCGAAGAATCATGGCAATCGCGTGAATGCCCCGTTTCTTAGATTTATGTCACGCGGCGTAGGACCGCAGGAGTTTTTCACCTTCATATTGCCCGTTGTTGACGGCATCGATGCACCGACGGTTTCCGAGATCCAGACGGCATCAGGCAGAGCATTTGCGATTAGATTCCTGGACTATACGGATGTTTTTGTTTTTAACGATGAGCCGGGCAGAAGCATTGACAACGGGATCTTTGAATCCAACTTCAAATATTCGTGGGCGAGACTCAGCGAAGGCGAGCGTGTGCCGGATGAATTTGTGCTGATCGACGGCGATCGGCTCAAGGTCGGGGGACGCGAGGTGTTTGATTCGCGCGAATTGACCTATTCATCGATCAGGCGGCTCGGCAGCGAACTATACATTAAGACCGACCTTGGCCGTTCGATCAGGCGGCTGTCAAAATAGCACCATATCCGGTGAAAAAACGCGTACTACAATTTACGGGCAGCTTTAATCAGGGCGGCTCAGAGCGTCAGGCGATAACCTTGGCAGCAATGCTAAAGGCACAAGGCGAATACGAGGTCTTTCTCGCGACGCTCAGCAACGATGGCCCACTGCTCGATGATGCCAACATCGCGGGATTTCGCGACATTCCTGAGTTTCCGCTTACCTCGTTCTACAACACTAACTTCGTGCGGCAGGTTAGACTGTGTGCTAAGTATCTACAGGATAACAAGATAGACATCGTCCACACACATGATTTTTATACGAATGTATTCGGCATGGCGGCGGCGACACTTGCTCGCGTGCCGGAGCGGATAGCTTCAAAGCGCGAGACGCTTGGGATGCGGTCGCGAGCTCAGGAGGCGATCGAAAAGATCGCATTTGGACGGGCACACGCCGTCGTGGTCAATTCATCTGCGGTTCGCGAACACCTGTTGGAACGCGGTATCGGGAACGGGAAACTCAGGCTGATCTACAATGGTTTAGATCTCGACCGGTTCGCGATGGAGCACGACGCTGCGGCAATACACAGTCAATTTGCGATTCCGACCGAGGTAAGGGTTGTGACTCTTGTTGCCAATCTTCGTCACGCTGTAAAAAATGTGCCGATGCTCATTCGTTCCGCAGCCCGTATCGTGAGTAACCATCCCGACGCACATTTCGTCATTGCAGGCGAAGGCGGACTCGATTCCGAACTCAAAGAACTAGCAGTGAAAGCTGGCGTGATCAATAATACTCACTTCATCGGCCGCTGCACCGACGTGCCAGCCCTTCTAGCCGCATCGGACGTCTGCGTTCTGACCTCGACCGCCGAGGGATTTTCAAACTCGATCCTTGAGTACATGGCCGCAGGCAAACCGGTCGTAGCAACCAATGTCGGCGGTGCCTCCGAAGCGATCATCGACGGTCAAACCGGTTATCTGGTCGCGTCGGACGATGATGTGGCAATGGCGGAATGCGTCTTAGAATTGATTGGTGATAGAGAAAAGGCAGCAGGCTTTGGCATTCAAGGGCGAAACGTGATCTGGGAGCAGTTTTCGCGCGAAAAGCAGCTTGCGAGTATTATCGAGTTGTATGACTCCGTTTGGAGTCATTGACAAAGTCACATACTGATCTATTCAGTGGATAGTGACAAGTTGATAGTGGATAGTGAGACTGACCACTTGTCACTTGTCACTATCCACTGAAGAAAACTGATCTTTTCTTGCATGGCAATGCATATTTTACAACTTGGCCCTTATCCGCCGCCCGAAGGCGGGATAAGCCGGAATATGCTCGCTATACGGGACGAACTGATCGCTCGCGGCGACACGTGCTCGATCATTGCCACGTCAAAAAGCAGTCGGATCGATGGTGCTGAGAATGTATATCATCCTAGTTCTGCCTTTGGCCTGTTAAGGCTGATGGCGAAGCTAAAGTTCGATGTCCTTCATCTGCACATCGGCGGCGACGTGACGCCACGGGTAATGTCGTTGGCAAGGGCCGCTACTTTTTTTGGACGCGGGCGTTGCGTTTTGACGATGCACTCCGGGCAATATCCGCTTACCGAAGAAGCTAAGAATGCAGTCCCAACTTCTGCTCGCGGGCGGACGTTCAAGAAATTTTCGAAGATAATAGCAGTTAGCGATGCCATCGCCGATGTTTTTAGGCGGTATGGTGTCGGTGATGAGCGGATCAGCGTTGTTCAGCCGTTTTCGGCGACTCTGCCTGATCCAACTGTCGCGGTGCCGGACGACCTGGCCGAGTTTGCACGTAGGCATTCACCATTTCTTTTGTCTGTCGGCGGTCTCGAACCGGACTATGATCCAATGTTTCAGATCTCGGCGATGGGCGATATTCTGCGGGATTTTCCTGACGCAGGGCTGATGCTTGTCGGCGATGGCTCGATGAGGGATGCGGTTGAAAAGGCCGTTGCGGCAACAGACTATTCGGGATCGATCTGTGTTGCAGGTAATGTCGATCATGCGGTTACGCTCCACCTGATCAATGACGCCGATGCAATGCTTCGAACGACGCTTTTCGATGGGGATGCGATATCGATCCGCGAGGCGCTATTTCTTGGCACGCCTGTGATCGCAACGGACACTGGAATGCGTCCGGAGGGGACGATGTTGATCGACAAAGGAGATCGAAGGGGCCTCGTCGATGCGGTCGCCAGTCTTGCACAGAAGAATAGTGAGCGTTCGGCCGGTGCCGAGGCAGACTCAACGAATATCCGATCTGTGATAGATATCTACGAAAAGTTAGTCGGAGCCAAGCGTGGCAGCTAGTGTGACCGTTGTACCTTTCCCAACGAATTTGCTTGAGGGCGAAAGCCGAAAGTCACTGTCTGCCGCATTTACAAACCCTACCTCAGCGGAGCCGCGCACCATTGTGTTGCCGGGAGGAAATGCATAATCGCTTTCCGGTACGCCATTCAGATTCATAAACACGTTGTTGTGGAAAAGCGACCGTGCCTGATCTGAACGAGCATTGATGCCATGGATGCCGTAGCTGCCGTGGCCGGTGATGTTGTCGCGAAAGATGAAGCCTCTTGGTGGGGTGTTGTAAAACGTCGTGATGTTGCCGTCGTTAAAGACAGTGTTGTTGGCCACCGTGATGTTTTCGCCCTCTGAAACAAGAATGAAATAACCGCTACCCTCGCGGTCCTTCGAACCGCTAATATCCAGAAACAGATTGTTCTCGATCTTGAGCCCACGCAGGGTCTGGCTGGGATAAGTGTCGTCCTTGCCAAGAATATTTATGCCGTCACCCGAGCCGCGAACGACGTTGTCGCGGATGGTCGCGTCCTCGATCGTCGAGAACGGGGCTTTGCCGTCCTGGTTCCTGACAGTGATACGAAATGCGGAGCCTTTCCAATTGTTTTCGA
This sequence comes from Pyrinomonadaceae bacterium, assembly GCA_049663465.1. GTDB lineage: Bacteria > Acidobacteriota > Blastocatellia > Pyrinomonadales > Pyrinomonadaceae > OLB17. Next base: position 28,788 of record JBATDM010000055.1, on the reverse strand, counting down.
GATAGTTGCCAGCGAAGACGACGCGTTTGGCATTCTTAAGCTCGAACATCGTCTTTATCGTTACGCCCTCTCGCCATTCGCGGGGCTTGTTGAGGTGGTTGCCGCGGACCTCGATGTCGGACGGGATCAGCTCGGCATTGGCCGGGTCGGCTCCGCCGAACATGATGTTCTGGGCGCCGCCTTCGATGTAATTGTTGATGATCTTCGCGTTACGCGTACCCGTCCAACCGCAGATGCCCTGGCCTTCTTCGCCCTCGACCGCGAACCCGGCAATATAGCTGTTCTTAACCGTCGTGTCTGCACTGTTTAACGCGATACCGCGACGTGAGCGTCCGGGTTTGTGCGGATGAATATACGAGCGGTCGATCTCGATCGTGTGCGGGACGTTTTCGGTCCGTTTTTCAACGCCGCCGAGTACGACGAGCCCGTAGTTGTATACCGAACCCGACGACGTAAATTCGATGCCGACAAACCGATAATGATGAGCTCCGTTCGCGGCCATGACGGCCGCTCTGCCGATCATACCGGACGTGATCGTCGCCATTGATGAGCGCTGCGATGGTTTGACTCGCTTGTCGACAGGAAGGTTCTCAGATGCAGACGATCTGATCGTCACGAAATCGGTTAGCGGCTTGTTCGGCAAATTGATCTGGCCAGCATAGACGGCACCGGCCTGTAATTCGATGATGTCGCCGCTCTGAGCCTTTTCGAGCGCTCCCTGCAGATTGCCGCCGGGCGGGACCTTGATGATACGGCCTGCGGAGGTTTCGGTTATCACGGGCTGGGGGCCTATGATGCCGAGCTTGCCCGAGTAATAGTCGTAGCCAAACGGAGCGATTGCGAGGACCAGAACGACCGCGATCAATACGGCCCAACGGAGCGGCCGCAGTTTTCGTTTTGGGCCGGGCGTCGCCTTACTCTTAACCCTTACCGAATTCATCGTCAAAACTTCTGTCACAAAACACACTCCCGGCTAAAGAAAGGCCAAAAAGGCCATAAAATCCGCATTTTTCCGAATCGAGAAGATGATTCGTCCATATTTAACGATAATTTTACAAAATCGCCGCCATTCTGTCTTTATTTAGGTTCGGCTGTCTGCGCTCGCAGGCGGCAAAGCGACAATACCATGTGCGGCATTAACGGCATAGCATTCTCTACGAATTCCGGCAGACAGGTCAGCGAAGCAAGACTGGTCGCGATGCGCGACATTTTGCATCATCGCGGGCCTGACGATGGCGGTATTTTTATTGACGGAAACATCGGTCTCGGACACCGACGACTGAGCATCGTCGATGTCGCTCACGGTGCCCAGCCGATGTTTAATGGTGACCGTGCCGCTGTAATTGTCTATAACGGCGAGGTTTACAATCACGCCGAAAGCCGAAAAGAGCTTGAGGCTCGCGGACATTCTTTCGAGAATCGCAGCGATACCGAGACGATCCTACACCTGTACGAGGAGTATGGACGCGATTGTGTCGAGCATATGCGCGGGATGTTCGCATTTGCGATCTGGGATAAGAAAAAACACGAGTTGTTCATTTCCCGCGATCGTTTTGGCGTAAAGCCGCTCTATTACGTTCATTCTGACGACGGCAGTCTTTATTTTGCCTCGGAGATTAAGGCACTGCTCGAGGCCGGTGCGGTAAAGCCCGAGATCAATTTCAACGCTCTCCCCGATCAACTTGCAAATCACGGAACCTCTGGCGACGAGACACTTTACCTTGGCGTTAAACGGCTCTTGCCCGGCCACACGATGGTTTGGAGGGATGGGAAACTCGATATCCGCGAATATTGGGATCTCGAATTTGAACCGAAGCACGAACCACGGAGCGACGCCGAGCATATCGAAGAATGGCGTGAGTTGTTTCGTGAGTCAGTAGAAATGAGACTGATGGCTGACGTGCCCCTGGGAATGTTCCTTTCGGGGGGCATCGATTCGTCCGCGATTGTCGCGATGATGTCGGGAATGGTCAATGGGCCCATCAAGACATTTTCGATAGGCTTTCGAGAACGGGAGGCGAACGAACTCGAATATGCGCGGCTCGTCGCGGACACGTTTGGAACCGACCATCACGAGATCACGATCACGCCGAGGCAGTTCTTTGACGAACTGCCGAATCTCGTCTGGCACGAAGATGAGCCAATCGGTTTTATTGCTTCGGTTCCGCTGTATTTTGTCTCGAAACTAGCGAGTGAGCATGTAAAAGTTGTTCTAACAGGAGAGGGAGCGGACGAAACGCTGGCCGGGTATGGCCGGTATTCAAAGGCGCTAAAACTGCTCAGCTACGGCGAGAAATATGAGACCGTGACGCCGTCATTTCTGCGGAGTGCGGTTCGCGGTGGCGTTGCGACGCTGCCAGCATCGATGGGCAGTAAGCTTGGCCGAACGTTCCTGTCGCGAGAATCGGACATCGAAAATCTCTTTTTCGACAATTTTGGAGTCTTTCCAAAACGTATGCAGAGAGATCTGTTTTCCGCAACGACGCGGGGAAAGATCGCGGATACCGATCCGTACACAAGACAGAATAGTTGGCTCGACAAATGCGATGCCGACGACGTGCTCGACGAGCTTCTCTACGCCGATACCAAAACTTATCTGCACGAACTGCTGATGAAGCAGGATCAAATGTCGATGGCGACATCGATAGAGAGCCGCGTCCCGTTTCTCGATCACAAGCTCGTTGAATATGCTGCCCGAATGCCGCGCGAGATGAAGCTTCGCGGCGGAACCACAAAATGGATATTGCGAGAGGCGATGAAGGGAATATTGCCCGCTGAGATACTCGATCGGCCGAAGATGGGCTTTCCAGTGCCAGTCGGCAGTTGGTTCCGCGGCGAGTACAAAAATATCGTCGAGGAATATGTGACCAGCCCCAGAGCGATCGAGCGCGGTATTTTTGACGGTGACTATGTCCGTTCGCTGGTCGCTGAGCATAACGCCGGTACGAATCACGACGAGCGCATTTGGTCTTTAGTCAACTTTGAGATCTGGCAGCGTCGGTTCATTGATGGCGAGGAGGCAAGATGAAAGCGCGGATCTTCAAGGCGATGCCAGATGCAGGCGTGATAAATCGTTGGGAACGTTTTCTCGCCGATGCGGATCTTGTTACGCACTATACGTCGCCGGGCTACTTTACAGACCCGTTCGTGGATGGTGAGAGATTCGCGATCTTTGCTGAGGATGAGAACGAGGAATATTGCGGCCTGATGACCGGCGTGTGTCGTCAAGGTATAGTAACCTCGGGGCTCTTCTCCCGTCCGCAGACCGCGTTTCGCACTGGGCAAGACAAGGCCGAGATCGCTCGAACACTCGCTGACGGTCTGGAGGAAGTTTGTGAAAGGCCGGAACTTGTTGAGATCTATTCATGGGGATCGGTCGATAGTTGGTCGGCGGAAGGCTTTAGTGAGCGGCAGAGCGGCGAATCAAATTCCGTAGCGGTGCTCAACCTGAGCGACGGAGCCGATGCTGTCTTTAGCGGTTTTTCACAATCGCGCCGGAGCGATATTCGCAAAGCAATAAAAGCCGGGATCCTTGAACCGATTAAGGAACTGGAAACCGAACAGGAACTCGCCGAACTCTACGAGATCCATCGCGGATGGAAGGAGCGAAAGGGCCAAGAACCGGACACGCTTGAACAGATGCGTTTTGCTATGAACGACCGCGAATATCGCCGAACTTTTATTACCAAGGTCGATGGCCGTGTTGTTGCGGGCAGCCTTTATCGATTTTGCACAGGCGGCGTGGTTGAGTATGCGGCAAATTTCTCTTTGCCAGAGTTTCAAAAGCTTCGCCCCAATGATCTGCTGGGGTGGCATGCAATTCAATGGGCATGCGGTGCAGGATTGAAGAAATTCAGTCTCGGTGGGTCAAATCTATTCCTCCGCAGATTCGGTGGCGAGGTCGTTAACACCTATCGATACCGCCGTGACAATAGTCCATTAAGAATGCATGATCTACGCGAAAAGGGCCGCGAGATCGGAGTCGGGGCGTACGGACTGCTGCCCGACAGAATGAAAGCCGGGGTCAAACGGATGTTTGCCAGATAGAATGATGACCGCCACGAAAACCATCGAAAAAAGAGAGGTCTCTACATCGGGGACGCTTCGCGGCCGGGATCTTCTGTGCTTCTCGCACGACTGGACGGGCGACCCGCTCTCAAAAACGCACTTGATGCGTGTCTTGTCGAAGGACAACCGTATTCTCTGGATCAACGCCATCGCGAACCGAATGCCGACCGCTTCATCGAAGGATGTGTCGCGCATCTTTAAGAAACTAAAGAGCTTTGCTGAGCCAATACGAGAGGTCGAGCCAAATATTTTTGTGCTCAATCCGCTCGCGGTGCCGGCGTACGGCAGCAAAGCGATAGTTTTAATCAATCAGACATCGCTAATTCGGCAAGTGAAGAAGGCGATGAAAAAACTCGGATTTGCCGACGTCGTCAACATGGTTTTCAACCCGGCCGCCGGGATGATCGCGGGAAAGCTCGGCGAGAGCGAGCTGATCTACTATTGCGTCGATGAATATACGGCGTTTACCGGTTCGGCGGCTCTCAAAGATATCGAGGAGAAGCTGTTTCGCGACGCGGATTTGGTTGTCGTTTCGGCAGAAAAGCTCTACGAATCGAAAAGGCAGTTCAATCCGAATACCCATATCATCCGCCATGGCACAGACTGGCGGCATTTTCGGGCCGCGGTTGATGAGAATCTTCGGACACCGCCAGAAATCGCAGGGCTTCCCAGGCCGATCATAGGCTTTCACGGCCTACTTGCCGATTGGGTCGATTTTGAGTTGATCAAGAAGACTGCGGAACATTTTTCAAATGGCTCGGTTGTCTTGATCGGCAAGATCGCCGTAGATGCTGAACAGAAGGTTAAGGTCTTGAACGGCATATCAAATGTCCATTTTCTCGGCCGTAAACCATATGCAGAACTTCCGGCATATTGTAGAGAGTTTGACGTGGCTCTCAATCCGTTTGCGATAAATGAATTGACCCTCGCGGCGAACCCATTGAAAGTTCGTGAGTATCTTGCCGCGGGGCTTCCGGTCGTATCTACCGATATTCCAGAAGTCCGCGTGCTCGAAGATGTTCTGGTCGGGACCGATCATTCGGACTTTATTGAAAAGATAGAATCGGCCTTGGCGGCGCCGAAGCCGCGAACTGAGGTTTCGGAGAGCGTGCGGCATGAGAGTTGGGAAGCAAAGGTCGAAGAACTACGGGCACTGATGAACTAAAAATGCAGGAAATAGCTCTACAACACGAGGCTGAGATCGCGAACGGCGAACGGTTTGAATTCGGCAAGAATTGGGCGGCATTTCTGGCGGTGCTCGATAACGACCGCATCGCAAAGGCCGAGGATTCGCTGCGTGAAATGCTCGAATGTGATGATCTGAACGGCAAGACCTTTCTCGATATTGGATCGGGAAGCGGGCTTTTTTCGCTCGCAGCCAGACGACTCGGGGCCCGCGTTCATTCGTTTGATTTTGACAGCAATTCGTTTGCCTGTACGCAGGAACTCAGGAACCGATATTTTCCGAACGACCCGAATTGGCGTGTCGAGCAGGGATCGGCTCTCGACGCGGAATACATCAGATCACTTGGCAAATTTGATATGGTCTATTCGTGGGGTGTCCTCCATCACACCGGCGAGATGTGGTGTGCCCTGGAGAATGCGGTGATCCCAACGACCGATGGCGGAAAGCTATTCATTGCGATCTACAACGATACGGGCAGTCAGGCTCGCCGCTGGCATTGGATCAAAAAGACGTATTGCCGGCTCCCGCGTTTGCTGAAGATGCCATTTGCGATCGCGGCTATTCTTCCGGACGAGGTCCGGCAATTTATACACTCGTTGTTCGCTCTCAAGCCAATGAACTACGTTCGCTCATGGACGCGATACAAGAACGGCCGTGGTATGAACCGGTGGCATGACATCATCGATTGGGTCGGTGGATTCCCCTACGAAGTTGCGACGGTCGATGAGATATTTGATTTCTACAGTGCGAAGGGGTTTACGCTTAAAAAAGTAAAATCCGGTGGTGTTGGGCTTGGCTGCAACGAGTTCGTCTTTGAAAAAGGGCAGAAGTAGAGAGCCACGAGATCAGTCATCTTTCCCGATCTTATCCAATAATTCCTGCCAACGTGGGTCTTTGTGCATCGAAGTTAGATTGACGTCCTTTTCGAAGTGTTCTTTGTTCTCATTTCCGAGCCGAATAGCCTTACCGATCCACTTGAAAGCCAGATCGATCTCTCCCATAAGTGCATAAGTCGAGCCGACCCAGTATGCCATGTCGTGATCAGATCGAGAGATCGCCAGGGCATCTTCAGTCAGCTGGGCACGAGCTTCATCGAACTTTCCGCTGCCTGCTAGGAACTCGGCGTAGAGTGGACGAATCCCGTCCATTCTCGGATTTTCTTTGAGCACGTTCGCGATCGCCTCTACCGCTTCGTCTTTCTTATCCTGGTAATACCAAACGGCTGCACGAAAGATCTTAATCATCGGATGATTAGGTTCGACCTTAGCCCCCTTGTCGAGTTCGTGCATAGCCTTTTCGTGTTCACCGCGATACAGGAAAATACGCGATCGGTTGTAGGCCGCTACAGCTCGGGCTGCCGGGTCAAGCCGGGCGAGCTTTTCGAACGCCTTGAGAGATTCGTCATACTCTCCGTCGAGGCGGTGCATAACGCCCTTAACAAAATAAAGTGCGGCGTCGTTGGGAAATTGCTTTTGCAACAGCTCGATCTCGCTGCGGGCCTTTTTCTTTTCTCCGCGGGCCATGTAGATCATGACCATTAGGACGCGTGCCTCAACCACATTCGGGTCGTAGAAAAAGGCCTTGCTAAAGGCAGCCTCGGCGTATGTGTAATCTTCGGATTCGCCTAACCCCTTGAACACACGATTGGCATAACAGGCCCCGAGCCCGCTGTATGCCAATGCAAAATGGGTATCAAGTTCTATGGCACGCTTGAAGCATGCGATCGCCGCATCGCAATCCTCGGCGTCGATGCTGCGGAAAATAAACCGTCCAAAATGGTCGCGGCCGCGGAGATATTCTTCCCAAGCTTCAGCATTTTCGGTAAGGCGTTTTCCGAGTTTTTCGGCCTCAAGGTCAGTAAGTTCAAGTCGCAAGCCCTCGAGAATGCGTTGTGCGATCCCATCCTGGAGTGTCAAAATATCGCTTCCTTCGGCGTCGATACGATCGCTCCAGAGTATTTCGCCTGAGACTACATCAAGTAGCTGGGCGGTAACCCGCAGCTTATCCGCCGCCCGAAGAAAACCGGCCGACAAGACGGCGTGAACACGCAGTTCTTTGCCCGCTTCACGCGGATCGATATCCTTAGCTTGATATTTTGCAATGACTGAACTCGGCCTCACAATTATCGAACGGATCTGGGCGAGCTCAGTAATAACCGCGTCGGCGAGCGCAAATTCGTAGAAACTCGAGGCCTCATCCTGGCCAAGATTTTGAAACGGCAATATCGCAACGCTTTTTTTCTCGGTGCCGGTTGCCGTCAACGAGATGTCCGGCGAAAAAGACGGCTGGCTTGTCGCCGAGATCTGCGACGGAAATGATTGTGACGACGAGGTGGCCTCAGGCGAGGACTTGCCCGTAAACCAATTCAGCATTCGCTTCATCGTGCCGCCGTCAGCATGAGCGGGCGCAAATGTGTCAGTCGGCATGACCTGAGCTCCGGCGACCATCTGCAAAACATCACGCAATTCGTCGCGCATCTGCGCGATCTTTTGATATCGATCTTTCGGGTCTTTTGCTAGGGCTTTGTCTACTATCTGTTGAAGTTGCGGCGGCAACGGTTCCTTACGCATCTCGACCAGTGGTCGCGGTGTGCCATAGAGAACCTGATGCCTAACGTCGATCACGGTCTTGCCTTGGAACGCCCAAATCCCGGTCAGCATTTCGTATATCAGCACGCCAGTCGAGAAGATATCGCTGCGAGCATCTGCTCGTTCGCCTTTTGCCTGCTCCGGAGCGGCGTAAGTTGCTGTGCCGTAAGGAATTCCAAGCTCCGTGATCTCGTGGCGTTCGACCCCTTGGTTCTGCTGGGCATGCTCGTCTTCGAGCAGCTTGGCCAGGCCGAAATCGAGGATCTTGACCTGACCGGCGTCGGTCACCATGATATTGCCGGCCTTGATGTCACGATGAATAATGTTCTTTGAATGTGCGTATGTGAGAGCATCAGTGACCTGAATGGCGATCGAGACGGCACTCCTGAGTTCGAGCGGACGACCACCGACCAATTGGCGTACGTTTTTGCCCTCGACGTACTGCATTGCGATATAAAAAACGCCGTCATCCGAATGAAAATCGTAGATCGTGCAAATATTCGGGTGATCAAGCTGGGAGCAAAGCTGGGCCTCGCGTTCGAACCGTCTGAAATTTGCGGTCTTCTGAGTGAGTTCGGGAGGGAGAACTTTGATGACAGCAGTGCGGTTGAGCTTGGTGTCGAGAGCCTTGTATACCGTGCCCTGGCCGCCTGAGCCGATCTTTTCGAGGATCTCGTATTGGTTAATTTGCGAACCAACCATAAGGATGCAAAATGCAGATTTGCGAATGCAAGATGCAGAATAAAAATGCGTCTATTCGCCGCGTTCACAAAATCGCCAATTGGCAACGTCTTTCAGAATCATAATGCAAGAAGGAGCATATTGCACTATGCCCCTCGCTTTTGTATTTTTCAAGTCCGGCAAACTGCCGTCTCTAAGGATGGACCGTTCAGCCGCGGGGCGGATCGCCCCAGCCTGAACCCTTGTAAACGCCATCTTGGACCATACAGGGAACGGTTGGGTCGCCATTCGAATATTCGAGCATTTCATGCTGTCTCTGTTTATCAGTCTGCGCGTCGTACTCGGTAAACGCTATCCCGTTTGAGTTGTAATGATCGCGAGCCTGCTGACAATAAGGGCAGCCCGGTTTCGTGTAGATCACTAATGCCATTGTTCAAAGCTACACCTTTTCGCTAAGATAATCTAGCCCGCCGATAAGCGGAGATCTACCGTCAATAACTGACACCGATGATACTGCCGGATATTTTTAGACCCTACAAGGATCTCGTTGAGATCGATATTCTTGGCGAAAAACGAAAGGTTCCAGAGAACAATACGCTTCTTCGAGGTTTTCAGTTTCTCGCGATGGAAAATATTTCCTACGGCGATTTCTGTTGGAATGGTGAATGCCTAAATTGCCAGGTCTGGCTTAAAAATGGAGATAAGGAAAAGGCCGTGATGGCGTGCCGCACGGATTCCGCGTCAGGGATGGAAATAGTCCGCATGGCCGAAGGCATCGACCTGGAGACCGAATCATAATGGGAGTTGCTGTGGCCGATCGAGCGGTTCTCGCCCGAGTGGTTTCGTCTAGTGAGTTGTCTAATGAGGTTCGGGCGAAGTTTCGGCGATTGGAAGAATTGCTCCTTCCGAAATTAGAAGGCGGACTTGTCGTTGCATTTTCCGGTGGCGTCGATAGCGCGTTTTTAGCCTGGGCGGCTGAGCGGGTAAGACAGAGATCTGGCGGCGAGATGCTCGCGTTGACGACGCTGAGCGCGAGCTTTTCGGAAGCGGAGCGGATTGATGCGGAAGATTTTGTCATGGCTAACGGCATTGCTCATCTTTGGCATGAGAGCCACGAGCTTTTGAACCCTGCCTATGCCATCAATGATGCTAACCGGTGTTTTCATTGCAAAAGTGAGCTGTTCGGCATTTGCCGCACGGTTGCTGACGAACGCGGATACCAATGGATCGCCTACGGTTACAACGCATCCGACCGCGGCGATGTGAGGCCGGGACATCGGGCCGCCCTGGAGAATTCCATTCTTTCGCCTTTGTCGGATGCGGAACTGACAAAGGAGGATATTCGATCGCTAATGCGGCATTTTGGGCTTGAACTGGCGGAAAAGCCTGCGAGTCCATGCCTGAGTTCGCGGATAATGACTGGGGTTTCGATCACGCCCCGAAAGCTGAAGGACGTAGAGGAACTTGAGGCGATACTCCGCGATGGCGGACTTAGGGTTTTTCGTGTCCGGTTGCACGAGGAAGGCACAACCCGATTTATCCGGCTTGAGGTCGCCCTCAATGAGATGGCGTTAGCTACTGAACTCAAGGAAATGCTAGTAATTGAAGCCAAAAAACGCGGCTATGTATGGGCCTTGCTCGATCTTGCCGGTTATCGAACGGGTGGAGGCAACGGGGCGGCTAGATGACAGAAACCGACCTTTTTGATCTCTTGGAAAAGTTAAAACGCGGGGATGTTTCGACCAGGGCAGCTGTCGAATCGCTTCGGAACGCTCCGTTTCGCTCGACGAATCTCCCGTTTGCCGAACTCGATCATCACCGAAGTCTGCGTCATGGGATCGGTGAAGTTGTTTACGGAGAAGGGAAAACCGCGGATCAGATCATCGAGATCGTTGGCCACTTGTCGCAGAACGACGAATCAGTTTTGGTCACGCGGCTTGATAGCAATAAGTCCACAGCCGTCGAGAACGCCTTTCCCGGAGGTCGAGCAAACTCGACGGCACGGACATTCATAGCAAATCCAAAACCCACGAAGAACTCCTCGACCGGCGAGCCTTTTGTTGCTGTGCTGGCGGCCGGGACGAGCGATACATACGCGGCTGAAGAGGCGTGTGAAGTTTGCGTCGCGATGGATACAGTAGTTGAAAAATTCTACGACGTCGGAGTCGCAGGACTTCATAGGCTGCTCGACAAGTCGGAAGTGATCAATCAGGCTTCCGCTCTTGTCGTCGTTGCCGGAATGGAGGGGGCACTGCCGAGCGTCGTCGGAGGACTGTTTGGCAAGCCGCTCTTTGCCGTTCCGACGAGCGTTGGGTATGGGGCTAGTTTTGGCGGGATCGCGGCGTTGCTCGCGATGCTGAATTCCTGTGCGGCGGGCGTGTCCGTGGTCAATATTGATAATGGATTTTCAGCTGGCTTTGCTGCATGCCAGGTTGTTCGAGAGATAAAGAGAAAGGTGAATGGGTAAGGCTCTATTTTTGGACAGCGTAGCTGGCGTCGCCGGTGATATGTTTGTCGCGGCGTTTATCGATGCCGGGCTCGTGACACCGGAAGAGCTAGACGGGCTCGTCCGTCATCTTGGCCTAAACGGCGTCGTTGTCGAGATCGACTCGGCAATTCGTGCCACAGTCGCCGCAAAGCATCTAAAAGTGACTTGGCAAGATGAGGGGTGGAAGCAAAGATTCTCTCACGAACATGACGGTGGAAAGGGAGCTCATCGTCATGACCATCACCGTGAAAATACAAATCTTCTTCTTGGGGGCGATGTTGAGCACCATTGGCACACGCATTATGGAGATGTTGATTCTCTTATCGCGTCGTCGTCTCTTGACGAACCCACAAAGGACCTTTCACGAAATATATTTTCTCTACTCGCTAAGGCAGAGGCGGTCGCGCACGGAATTGATGTAGAAAAGGTCGCCTTTCACGAAGTCGGTACGATCGATTCGATCATGGATGTGGTCTCAGCGGCGTATTGTATTGAAAAGACCGGCATTACCAATATCTACGCGACGCCGATCAAACCCGGACGCGGACTCGTAACGATGCAGCATGGAACGCATCCCGTGCCGCCGCCGGCAAGTATCAGGCTCCTCGAGGGAATGCAGATCGCAGCCACTCCGACTGGAATAACTCGCGAGAATGTCGAGCTTTCGACTCCGACCGGAATTGCCATAATCAAGGCTCTTTCACCACAGTTTGCGGATGGGGTCCCGGCGGGAACCATCATAAACCAGGGTATGGGTGCGGGTTCGATGGACCTCGGAAACTATCCAAACGTCTTCCGCATTGTTGTGGTTGAGACGGACGGGGCAGATAATAGACTGCCCTATTTACAAGACTCGGTTGTCGAGATCGTTTGCAATATTGATGACGATACGGCGGAGAACATCGCATGGTTGGCCGAGCGTTTGTTGGCAAACGGAGCTCTTGACGTTTGGCAAACGCCGGCGATCGGCAAAAAGGGCCGTATGATGACTTGCCTTTCGGTTTTGGCGGAAGAAGCGTCGTGGGATGAATTTTCAGATTGGATACTTCGCAATAGCACCACATTCGGGATCCGATATCGAAAATGGGACCGGCTGATCCTCACCAGAGAGATCGAAACACGGGGAAAAGACGGCCGAATCGTCAGATATAAGATCGGCTCGACCGTGCACGGCGAGAAACTCAAGGAAAAAGCAGAATTTGAAGACCGAAAGGCGTGACTGTTTCTAGTATTTGGGAATGCTTTGGTCGACATCGTTCGACCAGGCGGTTATTCCACCGACTAGATTATACAGCTTGCCGTCAAACCCCGACTGCTGCAAAAACTCGATCGCCCGAGCACTTCGTCCACCCATTTTACAATGCACAACCGTCTCGCGGGTTTCGTCAATCTCGCCTTTCCGCGACGGGATTTCGCCGAGCGGGATGAGTTTCGCCCCTTCTATTCGAGCAAATGCGTACTCATCCGGTTGGCGTACATCGATCAGTTGAATATCCTCACCGGCGTCCATTCTTGCCTTTAATTCTAAAGCTGTGATCTCGTTCATATGTTTGTTTTCAGTACCTGAGATATTAGCATCGGTCAGACCCAAACCGGCAAGAGCGATGGCAATTTCTCTAGCGAATCGCTGCTGCGATTGACAAAACTTTACATATTTGAGGGCGGTGAAGTGCGGGAACTATTGTAAAATGCTGTACTTTGAAACTAACGTATGTGGAAACCACAAGTTAAATTGCTTGCCTGTCTTATTGTCCTTTGCATAACAGCATCATGCGGATGGACTGGCGGGAAGGCGGGCAGTGCATCCAATGCGAACGCCGGAGAGTCGCCGTCCGGGGCGACCATTGCTATCACTGTCGGGAAGAGCGAATCGCGTGATATTGCCTCCGTCATACAGGCGACGGGCAGTCTTACTGCCGACGAAGCCTCCGATATTGCCCCCAAAACCGCGGGTAAGATCGCGAATATTTCCGTCAATGTTGGCCAGTTTGTTGGCGGCGGGGCGGTGATCGCCCGCATCGACGACCGCGACGCAAGGCTACGGCTTTCAGCCGCGCAGGCAGCGGTAAAGCGGGCCCAGGCCGGGGTTCTACAGGCTGAGGCACGGCTTGGCATATTGAAGGGGACATCGTTTAATGAGTCATCGATCCCGGAAGTTCGGGCTGCGAATGCCAACCATGAGCAAATGCTCGCTGAGCTTAGACAAGCTGAGGCTAATGAGCAGCGATACCGCGATCTGACTGAATCCGGTGATGTCGCGATGATCACGTATGAGCAGTTTCGCACCGCACGCGACACCGCTCGAGCTCGGGCCAACGTGGCCCGGCAGCAGCTCGACGCTGCGATCAACACCGCCCGCCAGAGCAATCAGGCTATTGTAAGTGCTAAGGCTGACGTCGAATCCGCACAAACTCAGGTCGCCGACGCCCAGCAGGCGATAACCGACACCATCATCAAAGCTCCGTTTTCGGGCTTCATCAGCGCTCGGCCCGTGGCGGTGGGCGAATATGTTTCCTCTGCGTCGGTCGTCGCGACAATTCTTCGCACGAATCCTATAAAAGTCGAGATACAGGTTGCCGAGGCGGATGTGCCATATGTCGCGGTCGGCCGCGGGGTCTCGCTGCAATTCGACGCATACAAGGACCGGAAATTCGCCGGTTCCGTCACGGCAATAAATCCCGCTATCGATCCGGTCTCGAGGTCCGCGGTGGTCGAAGCCTCGGTCGAAAATGGCGACAATCTGCTCAGGCAGGGAATGTTTGCGACGGCCCGAATTAATCGCGAGGGCGGCAGCAAGGGCGTTTTTGTTCCAAAGACCGCCATACACCACGACCAGAGCACGCAGTCATATCGGATCTTTGTCATCGAAGAGGGCATTGCAAAACTCAAGGTCGCCCAACTTGGTGTTGAAGAAGGCGACTACATGCAGATCGTGACGGGCATCGAAACCGATCAGACTGTTGCGACCAGCAACCTCGATAATCTCTATGAGGGGGCAAAAGTTAGCTTTTAGCTTTGAGGTTTTATGCAGTGGCTAGCGGAAATTTGTGTTCATCGTCCGGTATTCGCGACCGTTATTGTGATGTTTTTGACGGTCGTCGGAGGGTTTAGCTTCTTTACCCTTGGTGTTGACCGCTTTCCAAAGATCGACCTTCCCACAATTTCAGTTAGGACGAGCAATTCGGGAGCGGCTCCGGAGGAGATCGAGACCGAGATCACTGATGTGATCGAGGGAGCCCTGAATACGGTTCCCGGCGTCGAGGAAATGAAATCGTCGTCATCACGCGGAAGCTCAAACGTCACACTCACTTTCAATCTCGAAAAAGATCCCGACGTAGCCTTCCAGGAAGTTCAGCAAAAACTCAGCAACGTGATCCGGCGTCTTCCGGACAGCGCTGATCCACCGACCGCCCAAAAATCCGACCCCGATTCGCAGCCGATACTCATGTACACGATCAGCGCTCCGCGCAACGTGATGGAGCTGTCCGAGCAGGTCGAGGAGCTGATCCAAAAGCGGATCGAGAGTGCGGATGGTGTCGGCGAGGTCTTTATGTGGGGGTCTCGTTCGCCGCAGATCCGCGTGAATGTCAATCCCGACCGCCTCAGAGCTTTTAATATCGCTGTGACCGAGGTGACGGCCGCCATCAGGTCACAGAATCAGGAAATGCCTGGTGGAAATCTGATCGAAGGCCAGCGGACCTTTGGCGTGAGAACGATGAGCAAGCTCACGTCGGTCGATCAATTTCGCGACATTGTCATCGCGACCCGTAACGGCTTTCCGATCAAGATCAAGGATATCGGAACCGTCGAGAAAACTGGCGGAGAACCGAGCTCCGCCGCTTCGCTCGACGGTGTTCCGGCCGTCTCGGTCGGGATACGAAAACAAGCTGGCGCGAATACGATAGCTGTTATCAACAACGTTAAGTCGCGAATGGAAAATATCATTCCGAATTTACCGTCTGATATGAAGATCGCCCTCATCCGCGATCAATCGGAATTTATTCAAAATTCACTGACCGCGATCGAGGAGCATCTTGTCCTAGGCGGCCTATTCGCCGCGATCGTGGTTTTTCTTTTTCTCTGGAATTTTCGTTCAACGATCATTGCAGCGTTGGCGATCCCGGTCTCGATCATTGCAGCATTTGCCGCTATTGCGGCATTTGGGTTTTCGCTAAACCAAATGACGATGCTTGCCCTGACACTTATGGTCGGCATTGTCATCGATGATGCGATCGTCGTGCTAGAGAACATCTATCGATTTGTCGAAGAAAAGGGAATGAACCCGGTCCAAGCAGCGATAGAGGGAACCCGAGAGATCGGCCTCGCCGTTCTTGCGACCACATTATCGCTGCTTGCAGTTTTTATACCGGTCGGCTTTATGACCGGCATCGTCGGGCGGTTCATGTCGTCGTTTGGCCTGACCGCAGCCGCTGCAATCGCGGTCTCGCTCATCGTTTCGTTCACATTGACGCCGATGCTTGCGGCTAGGTGGATAAAGAGGAAAAAGGGGCACCGAGTGGCTCCAATTGCAATGGAGCAACCCGGATCGGTTACGATCGACGAGGGACGAGATGGTTCTTCAGCGACCGATTTTCATGGCGATTCTGGGGATGGCGAATCGCAATACGGCTCTGATTCGAAGTCAGGTTGGTTCTACTCGATCATCGACGGGACCTATACTTGGCTGCTAAAGCTCGCGATGCGATTTCGCTGGGCTGTTGTCTTGATCTGCATCCTGACGGTCGCGTCGATATTTCCGCTTTACAAGTTCGTCGGTATGGCTTTTTTGCCGGATGAGGACGAGTCGCTTTTTCAGGTGAATATCCGAGGGCCCGAGGGCACATCCCTATCCGCCACGCAGTCGATCCTCGACCGGATAGCACGGGACATCCGTTCGGAAGTGCCTGGCGTGCGAAACACACTTATCCTTGCTGGGTTCGGGCGTGGTTCTGGTTCAAACAATGGTTTTATTAACGTCTCGCTGGCGCCAGTAAAGGAGCGGAAGAAATCGCAATCTGATCTGATCAATCAGACGCGAGGGATCGCAAAGAAGTATTCATCAAAAGATTATCAAGTTACAGTGTCGGCTTCATCCTCGATCGCCGGAAGCATCGGCCTCGGACGCGGCGGTTCGGGTGTCGGGATGTATATTGCTGGCCCGGACATGACTATGTTGACTGAGTACGCGAACGCGATGGTCGACAAGATGAAACTCGATCCTGTCTATCGCGACCCCGACACGTCGATCGAGGTTGGCAGCCCGGAAATTCGCGTCGTGATTGACCGCGTCAAGGCTGCGGATCTCGGTGTTCGTGCAGGTGATGTCGCACAAGCCCTAAATATTTTGTCGGCAGGTCAGATAACTTCAACATTCAGTGAAAACTCGAAACTATATGACGTCATCGTTCGAGCTGAAGAGGCATATCGCCGCGACCGGAGCAATTTCAGGTACTTCACGGTGGCATCATCAAATGGCGGTACGGTCGATCTTGACCGCGTCATCAAGATCGACGAAGGCCTCTCGCCGTCGTCGATCAGTCGACTGAATAGGCAACGGCAGGTGACGGTTTCTGCCGGATTGCCGCCAAATACCGCCGAGTCCGACGCCATTGCCAAGATGGAAAAAATGGCCGCGGACCTCAACATGCCGGCGGAATATGTGACCGGCGTTACGGGGCAGTCGAAGGAACTGCAAAAGGCGTACGATGCATTTTTGTATGCGTTCCTGTTGTCGTTCGTGTTCATGTACCTTATTCTTGCGGCTCAGTTCGAATCGTTTATCCATCCGGTAACGATCTTGCTGACACTTCCTCTTTCTATTCCGTTCGCTCTGTTATCGACAGCTATCGCGGGACAGACGCTGAATATTTTTTCGGCACTTGGAATTTTGCTCCTTTTTGGAATCGTAAAGAAGAACGCAATTCTACAGATCGATCACACGAATACTCTGCGGGCTCGTGGGCTCAGCAGATATGACGCTATCATCCAGGCAAATCGCGATAGGTTGCGGCCCATTCTGATGACAACGATTGCTTTGATAGCGGGCATGATCCCTTTGATTCTTGGCAGCGGAGCGGGTGCGGCTACGAATCGCTCGATCGGCGTACTGGTTGTGGGTGGCCAGTCGCTTTGCCTGCTTCTTACACTGCTTGCGGTTCCCGTATTTTACTCGCTTTTTGACGATGCAGCCGAGACGACATTCTGGCGTACGATCTCGGGCGGCTTTGGCAAGATAGTATCTGTCTTTCGTCCCAAGAGGCCTGCGAAGTCCGATCTCGAGATCGAGCCGGACGCGGCCGCACGGTAATTTGATGGTTTTTGATCTAACAGAAATGCCCGTGCGGACGGTGCTGCGATGCTTCTGCGTGCTGATCGTTGTCGCCGGGGCAACATTGTGTTCCGTTGGGCAAACGCCGTCTCCGACTGCGACGCCGACAGTGCCATCCACCGATCCGATGCCTGTTCAACCGTCTTTCGCCAAGCCGGCGAGAAGTCTTCTGTCGGCCGAGCGCATTGGCGTCAGCACGGTCGATCAACTATCGCTTACGCTCGAACAGGCGATCGAGATGGCGCTTAAAAATAACAATGACATTGATGCGTCTCGAAATGACGTGAGCATCGCGGAGTTTGGCCTGAAAGGAGCACGGGGCATCTATAATCCCCTGTTGAATTCACAAACGTTTTACGAAAGCCGTACGACACCAACGGCCTCAACGATCGGCGGAGCGGTAAACGGATCGGTCACGCAGCGGCAGTATTTTGCTGATGCGGGAGTGTCCGGCTTTGTGCCCAAATTCGGTGGTTCCTACGACGCGATCTTCACGTCTGCGCGAACAAACACCACAAACCGGAATGCGACGCTTAACCCGCAGTTTCCGTCGTCTTTCGTGGCGAGCTACATCCAACCGATCTGGCGAAACCGTTCGATCGACAACAACCGCCGCTCGATCGAGATCGCAAAAAAGAATTTGGCCATTTCGGATGCACAGCTTCGTCAGAAGGCGATCGATGTGATCTCGACCGTGGAACAGTCGTATTGGGATCTGACGTTCGCTCTCAGGAATTTTCAGGTTCAGAGCGAGACGCTCAAGCAGGCTCGAGAACAGCTGGAGAGCAACCAGAGATTGGTGGACAAGGGTGTGTTGGCACCTATCGAGCTTGTTGCCGCCAACGCACAGATTTTCACATTTGAACAATCAGTCTATCTCGCACAAGAAAATGTAACGCGTGCCGAAAACACGCTAAAAACACTTCTGCTTGCGGATCGTGGTGCCGAAGAATGGTCAAAGGCCTTGATGCCTGTTACACCGATCGGGCTAAGTGTTCCGCAGATCGGCCTCGCGACCGCGACCGCCGAGGCTTTCAAGAATCGTCCCGAGGTGGAACAGCTCGCGACAAGCTCCGAGATCAATCAGATCGATCAGCAATACTACCGAAATCAGGCCAAGCCGCAGATAGACCTGGTCGGCTCATATACATCCGCCGGACTGGCCGGCTCGCCAAACCCTCTTTCACCCGGTGGAGCAACCGTTCCGGATAATTTGAAAGGCGGGTACTTTACTTCGTTAGGCAATTTACTGGCGCAAGACTATCCGACGTATCGGGCGGGCGTGCAGATATCGTTGCCGTGGGGAAACCGGACCGCAAAGGCAAATTTGGGGCGTTCCTTGGTCGAAGCGGACCGGCTTGCCAACACCCGGGCTCAAACTGAGCAGATCATCGAGGCTGAGGTTCGCAACGCTCTTCAAGGGCTTCGTTCCGCTGAAGCCCGCCTTACGTCCGCAACCGAGGCTCGCGCGGCCGCCGAAGAGCTTTACAACAGCGAACAGCGGCAGTTTCGTTCCGGCACGACAACCTTTTATTTAGTACTACAGCGGCAGACGGAATTGTCCGCGGCCCGCGGTCGTGAGATCCAGGCTCAAACAGACCTCAACAAAGCCATCTCAGAATTCAACCGGGCTATCGGCTCCACCCTCGCTGTGAACAGGGTCGCGGTCACAAAATAGCACCTAAGAGCGACAAGCAGACCTTTGTTGGATCCATTCGGTTCACTTCAGTTTTTGCAGCTGTTGCATTGCTCCGCAGTTCAGTAGGTTTCGCTGAGAGGCCGCTTGCAGTTCTTTGTCGCAAACACTTGCACATTTGTCGGAGGGTGTATGCTTTAGAGTCTATTTGCCCGGGGCGCTGAGCGCCAGGCAGATTCAAGGGCATCGCGGACGTCCCCTTCATCCGCATCGGCGAGCGTAACGATCGTTGCACCTCCGTCACCCCATTTGCCTGCGGCCGGCTTGAATGCCGACGGGGCGATACGCATATATTCTTGTTGCATACCGGGCGTCATCTTGACCATTCCCCATGTTTCGCCGGGGCCAAGTGTAGCAAAGATCTTTCCGCCGAGACGAAAATCCGGATGCTGCATGTGCGAGCCTTCTTCGGCACCCTGAAAACTGAGAGCTATCGTGCGAAACTCGTCTGAGGTCATGCCGAAAATCATAGCTTGAAAATCGAGATTTTGCAAAAAATTGGCAACGGGGTGAAATTTCCGTCGCCCAAATGAGCAAGGTTGACCGTTCTATATTAGAGATCAGATCTTGAATCCGCCCCTCGTCAGCATTGTTTCAAAGCCAGTCTTATCGACCGCCTTGATGTATGCGTCCATTGGCTCAACTGTTCCGCTCTCAACATGTTTGTAGAGTGCTTCATTGAGCATTACCATGCCGTGATTCTTGCCGGTTTGCATCGCAGAAGGTATTTGAAAGGTCTTACCTTCGCGGATCAAATTGCTTATTGCTGGGGTAATGATCAAAACTTCGAGGGCGGCGACGCGTCCACCGCCTTTCTTCGGAAGCAGCGTCTGAGCGATCACGCCCTTTAGTGACTCTGAGAGCATCACGCGGATCTGCTGCTGCCGATCGGCGGGAAACTGATCGATGATCCGGTCAACTGTCGAAGGAGCTGTCGTGGTGTGAAGTGTGCTACGAATTAGGTTAACATGGTTGTGCGATGTTTGTCACTATTTTTTTGTTTGGTCGGAGAGGTCAGACAGTAACTGATTCGCGGTATTCACCCCACACTTTGCGGAGACGACCGCTGATCTCGCCGACGGTCGCATAGGCTTCGACCGCAGTGAGGATGTACGGGAGTAGATTTTCTGTGCTGCCCGCGGCCGTCTCGATCGCAGTTAGAGCTTCGTTGGCGGCAGCGGAATCACGTTTCGCACGAATGGATTGAAGACGAGCGACTTGATCGCGTTCGATCTGTTCGTCAATACGAAGAACCGGGATCGAGGCTTCGTCATTCTGGAACGCATTTACCCCAACGACGATGGCATCACCCTTTTCAACCGCGAGCTGATATTCGTAGGCGGCCTGTTGGATCTCACCCTGGACATAGCCCGTTTCGATCGCTCGCAACATTCCGCCCATGCCGTCGATCTTTTCGATGTAATCCAAGGCGATGCGTTCGAGCTCGAAGGTCAATTCTTCGACGGCGTAGCTACCAGCGAACGGATCGGCCGTATCGGCGACACCGGATTCGTTGGCAATTACCTGCTGGGTTCGGAGAGCGATGCGCGCCGCATTTTCGGTGGGAAGGCCCAACGCTTCATCGAGCGAATTCGTGTGCAGGCTCTGTGTGCCGCCGAGCACGGCTGCGAGCGCCTGGATAGTTGTGCGAACTACGTTCACCTCAGGCTGTTGGGCCGTAAGGGTCGAGCCGGCTGTTTGTGTGTGAAAACGCAGCATCATCGATTTAGGATTTTTAGCCCCAAAACGCTTTTTCATTATTCGTGCCCAAAGCCGTCGGGCGGCCCGGAATTTTGCGATCTCCTCGATCAGATTATTGTGAGAATTGAAGAAGAACGATAATCGCGGTGCAAAGTCATCAACAGCGAGCCCGACATCGATCGCCGCCTGCACGTAACAAATGCCGTCCGCGAGCGTAAAGGCGATCTCCTGAGCAGCGGTCGAACCGGCCTCACGGATGTGATAGCCCGAAATCGAAATGGTGTTCCAATTCGGGACCTCATCGGCGCAAAATGCAAAGGTATCAGTGATCAATCTGAGCGACGGTTTTGGCGGGTAGATATAGGTTCCGCGAGCGATGTATTCCTTTAGAATATCGTTCTGAATCGTTCCGCTGACCTTATCAAAAGCAATATTTTGCTTTCGGGCAACCGCGAGATAAAGGCACAAAAGGGTTGATGCCGTTGAGTTTATCGTCATCGACGTCGAGACTTTGTCGAGCGGAATTCCGTCAAACAGCGTCAGCATGTCGTCAAGGCTGTCGATCGCAACGCCAACTTTCCCAACTTCACCAGCCGAGAGCGGGTCGTCCGAATCCAATCCGATCTGTGTCGGAAGATCAAACGCGACACTTAGCCCAGTAGTGCCCTGCGACAGTAGATATTTGTAACGCTCATTCGACTCGGCGGCGGTGGCAAAACCGGCATACTGCCGCATCGTCCAAAACCTGCCCCGGTACATGCTGCGATAGACTCCGCGTGTATATGGAAATTCGCCTGGTTCCCCGAGGTCGTGATCATAATCGACAACCTTTGCGTTGTCCGGATCGATCACCGCAGGAAGCTCAATGCCTGATGATGTTTTGAAGGATTTGCGACGTTCTGCCATTCTGGGATTAGACTATCATTTTTAGCGGAATTTCAGTTGTGATGCCCTAATATCTCGATATGCTCGTCAACCGCACCGACCACGGCATCGAGTTGAACCCGACGATCAAAGGTAACCAGCCGCCCATTATTTATTACTGCCAGTGCAAGCATATATACATCTGTCAATTGTCGTGGGCCAACTATTCGATCAAAAGAAAATATATTGAAATCGGACAGGGACACGGTGTCCGGCCAAAATTCATGGTCGTGTTCTTTCTGAAATGCCCGTAACAGGCCGATGCACTGATCAACAGAAAAACCCAAACGCGGACTGTAAACCGCACCAGAACAAATTCGCACAAAGCCATTTTCTGAAATCGGACAGCTTGCCCACCCCTCAGCACTATTCTCGGACCACCAATCATGTGCCGCTTCTGAATGCACGTGGTCAGGATCGTGGAGTGCGAGAAGTATATTGATGTCTAGAAGGGAGCGCATTGAGTTCAGATACCTTCGTCATCCATGATCTTTTGGACGTGTTCCATCGTTATTACTTCACCGCGGGACGGCAGCTGCCTAATTCCATTACGAGATCTCAACTTAGCGGGGGCTCGGCTTTTATTCGAGCCGCCAAAACCCTGGCGGGCCCATTTTGATATAACCTTGCCGGCTGTACTGCCCTCAGATGCCGCACGCTCTTTTGCCGCTTGCAGGATGTCATCTTCGATCTCAATGGTCGTTCTCATGCATCTGATGTTATCGCATCAGATGCGACACTGTCAAACTTTTTCTCCACCTCTCTTTGTTCGTAGATTTTGACTACCTCGGAGGCCGCGTCTAAGATGAAATTGCGAGTGAATTACTACAACTACTACACCGAGATCGAAGATACCTTTATCCGCCGGCGCGGCAAGAATCTGTTTCTCAGCCCACTCGACTGGGCGTTGATAGAGGTCTGGCAGGACCGTGGAATTCCTCTGCATATCGTGGTTCGTTCGATCGAGTCTGTTTTCGATGTTTTTGACAAGCAGCCCATTGGTACCCGCACTATTAAGAGCCTTTTTTACTGCCGCGAAGAGATAGAAGTTCAATACAAAGAGTGGCTTACGTCGCAAACGGGCAAGGGCGACGAGGCCGCCGATGCGGCAGATACCAATGGATTTTCGGTTGATTCTATTGCGTCTCATATCTCACGCTCCATCGAGGAGTTGCGGGCAAACAGCGCGGAAGCGATCCGCGAAGACGTTTTGCGCGCAGTTGCACGGCTTGAGGAACTTTCAAAGAACCTACGCGATAATTTTGAGGCAGTGGACGGAACACTTGGCGACATCGAAAAATTACTAGATCGGGCGATGCTAACGAATTGGGACCGGGAGCATCTAAAGTCTTTGGAGAAAGAGACGGCAGGCCAGCTAAGGGCGTATAAGGCCGGGATGGAACCGGACGCGTACAAGAATACGTTCGATCTAATGTTGCTAAAACGCCTCCGCGAGGAAGCGGACATCCCGAGACTTGGTCTTTACTATCTATAAACGTAGTTTTCGCAGCGTACCCATGAGACAACATCTCTTTGGCATAATTCTTATTCTCGCGGCGGCGATCACAACCGCCGCCCAAACGAAACCCAAACCGAAGGCGACTCCGGCAAAGGTTCCTGCGGTGGTTCCGGTTTGGCCGGGCACGACTGCGATCGCAAAAAAGGATATCGACCGAGGTTCCGTTTCTGGCCGGACTTACACCCACAACACGCTTGGATTCGAGGTCACATTTCCCGATACGTGGCTCATCCCCGGTGACGATTTTGAGGCCTACATGAAAAGCCAGGGCTTTGATCTCGAACTCAAGGCCCCCGATTCGCTGCCGGCGTCGGCGAGGGCCAAGGTAAACGCGGCGGTCAAGCAGGTCGATATTCTGCTTACCGCCTATCGGTCGATGCCGGGCTCGGCTGAGAATGCTATCGTCCGCATTTCTGTCGAAGACCTGTCCGCAAATCCTCAAATCAAGGATGCGGTCGATTATTTTGACGCGGTACGCACGATGTACGCCACAATGCGCCTGCTCGCTGATTTCAAATACTCGGAAACGCAGGCGGAAAAGCTCGGAGCGATGCAGTTTGGCTTTCTCGATACATCGTCCAAAGCGGGGAAGAAACGAATGTACGCGACAGTTCGCAAAGGGGTTGCGGTGATGTTCACCATCTCTTACACACGGGACGCCGACCTTGAAACGTTGCGTCAGGTTCTTACCTACGGCAACTTCTCGCGCAGCTAGCTCTGGTTTGTTTTGATCCCAATTTGTGAGATAAACAATAGATTCCATCTGGAACCAAAAGGAGCGTGTCCAATGAATAAACTTCGAATAAGGAAGGTCGGCGTGTTGTCGTCCGCGAAAATGTACGGTGCGATCGCACTCGTGATGAGCTTGTTGATCAGCATTCCGTACGGATTGATTATCATCATCTACTCGCTGTTTGGTGCAGGGGTCGTAGGCGGCGAGGCGGCGCTTGCGATCGGCGGTGGCGGCATTGTGGTCGGCATCCTCGTGATGGTCGGCTTGCCGATAATGTACGCGATCATCGGGTTTGTGGGCGGTGCGATCGGAGCCCTGCTGTATAACCTTTTCGCCGGTATTGTTGGTGGTATAGAAATAGAAGTCGAGAGCGTCGCTTGAGCAAAAATTACTCACCGGGCGACGTTTTGGACGTGAAGATCGAAAAGATCCTTCCACGCGGCGTCGGACTTGCATTTGCTGAGAAATTAACATTATTTGTGCCCCTCGCGGCACCGGGCGACCGTCTGCGCGTTCGGATCGAGGACATTCGAAAGCGGACCGCGTTTGCCGAGATCGTTGACATTATCGAGCCGTCTCCGAGACGAACCGAGCCACCGTGTCCACATTTTAGCGTCTGTGGCGGCTGTGATTTCCAGCAAATGGACTACGGTGCCCAACTCTCGGCCAAAACGGGCATCATTCGCGATTGCCTGCACCGCATAACCAAGATCGACGATGCAAAGGTCGAGATGATCGGCAGCCCTGAGCAGTTCGGCTACCGATCGCGGGCTCGCTGGCATCTTGATCGTGAAGCCCGCAAGGTCGGCTATTTTCGCAGTGATTCTCATGATCTGGTTGATGTCGATAAATGCCCGATACTCACCCGCGAAATGCAGTCGGCGATGGAAACGCTCAAGTCCGAGATCGACTGGAAGTCTCTGTTCGACGACCGCGGCGAGATCGATGTCGTTGCCGGTGATGACGGCCGCGTATCAATGTTTTCCCGCGAGATGATCGGCCAGGTCGATGAGATCTCTGCCGAAGCGGGCGGTGAACGGTACGCATTCTCCGCCAAAAGCTTTTTCCAGGCCAATCGCTCTCTGGTCGGTAGTCTCGTCGAAACCGCCATCGGCGGGGCGTCCGGCGAAACGGCTCTCGACCTGTACTGCGGCGTCGGCCTGTTTTCGGTGCCCCTTGCACGAAAGTTTACAAACGTCATAGGTGTCGAGGATAGCGATATCGCCGTCGAATTCGCTCGAAAAAACAGCCAGATCGCAAAACTCACCAATCTCGACATTCGCCGCTCGAGCGTTCGACGTTTTCTCAACTCGACCGATCTTGCCGGGACCGATCTGATCTTGATTGACCCGCCGCGTATCGGAGCCGAAAAAGGCGTGATCGAAAAGATCGCTGAGATCGGACCACGGGCGATCTCTTATGTCTCGTGCGAACCCTCCATCTTGGCGCGTGACCTACGCATATTGCTTGACGCCGCATACACGATCGACTCCATCACCGCTCTTGATATGTTCCCGCAGACGCACCATGTCGAGACGGTTGCCAGGCTGTCGGCAGCGGTTGTCGAGACGGAGTGACCGCACTCGCAACTTTTCTCCCAGCTTTTCGTTCTATTCTCTAGCTAAACCAATTCGCAACTTATAGAATTAGACTATGCCAAGAAAGAAACCTGACTCAGACGAGCCGTCGCCGCCCATGAAAGGCCATTCTGTAACCTGCCGGTTTTGCGGCCAGAAAAACTCCGTAAAGTCCGACTATAAGAACGGCGATGCCAACTGCGGCAAGTGTAAGCTGCCGCTCTCGAATGAGCCTCACAAGAAATTTGACGTGCTGCACAAGAACGACTACGTTCACCCGCTCGATAAGTCGGCCCTCGCGGCGGTCAAGGCGATCCCCGGCGTTGATACCGCACTCAAGAAGCTACTCGAATGGACCGGCGAATCGGCCATTCGGGTGATGTTCATGGCGAGTGCGGTAAAAGTCACGCCGAAGCAATGTCCCGACCTGTATGCCAAGCTCGAGATCGCGTGTGCGACGCTCGGCGTTGAGCCGCCGGATATGTACGTGCAGCAAAATCCGGTCGTAAACGCCTTCACAGGTGGCGTTGAGAAACCGATCATCGTGCTTCACTCGGCACTCATCGAACGGCTCAATGACGAAGAAACGCTCGCCGTCATCGCCCACGAGGTGGGCCATATTCACGCCGAACATGTGCTCTACCTCACCGCCGCACGGCTCATCGAGGCCCTGATAAACGTCTCAGTCGCTCGGCTTATTCCGGGTTCCGAGATCATTAAGCTTCTTATTTCGATGGGTATCGCCAGTGCATTGCTCACGTGGGCACGCCGTGCCGAGCTTTCGTGCGACCGGGCGGCTCTGCTCGTTATGCAGGACCCGCACGTCATCGGCCGCACGATGATGAAACTCGCCGGCGGCACGTTCGCCTCGAAGATCGATTACGACCTCTTCCTCGAACAGGGCCGCGAATTTAAGAAGAATTACGACGAAAGCCGCCTCGACCGCTTCTGGGCCGACGTGATGAACTCAGGCCTCTCGCACCCATTCCCCATCTGGCGCGTCGCCGAGGTCCTCGAATACGTCGAAACCGGCGAATACGAAGCGTTGATGGAGAAGTAACCAGGGGTCGGAGAAAGAGTTGGCCACGAATGAACACGAATAAGCACCAATAGGAGTTGGATTTGGGGAATCACGAACCTGTGCTTTCCAAAAAATTCGTGTCCATTCGTGGCAAAATTCCGATCCGCTTTCTCAACGCTGTGTGACAACGTCATACAAAAAATCACTCAAGAGGCACCCATAAACCGCTGAGTAGACTGTACTTACGTTCCCAGACTGCGACCGTCCCACTGTCCCAAGCTTGTCCCAGCCTTGTCCCAGCCCTCGGTCGGGGCCGTAACTCATTCTTGTGCAATAGGTTACACGGCTCTCAATAGCCATTTTTCGAGCTTTTCACAAAAAAACTTTCTGGATCTGTGCCAAATCCCCGGTTGAATTTTCAAAGATCGAACTGCCACGAAATTCCGCAGACAATATGACGTTGCAAAGATAGCACAGATTGAGGAAATTGTCAAGGGATTCTTGGGCTTCAGAATTCTGGGTAGTGTCCTAATCCTGTGGTGCTGATACATCCTTTGCAGAAACGAGTAAATCTTTCAGACTCCAGATCGTATTTGTCAGATTCGCGGCCATCGCCGGAGTCGCATCGTGTAACGTCTTGTGGCTCCGACAAAAGTTATAATACGCGAAATAGATCGCAAGCATATAGTTCAAGTTATCCCACTTCTTGCTAAAGCCGTTCGTCAATCTCGTAAACCGACGCATCGACATTCTCATAGTTAGATTCTGACGTTCGACCATCGAAGTCGAGATATTCTTTTTGATCGGATTGCCGACTTTCTTTGTCTTTTTGCATCCGATACATTCAGCGGCAGAGTATCTAACTTCATTCGGATTCGGAACCCCATAGATTTTCTTGATCTGTCCGTAGTGAGCCTGATTGCCTAGAATCGCCGGAACCGTTTGATTGTAGCCGGGCCACGCATCAGTTGAGAATTGAAAGGCCGTATCCTGATCGACCGCAGATTTGATCTTCCGTAGAAACGTAAGAGCGTGATCTTCGTTACGAGTTCCTAGATGCCAAGCAACGATCAATTTTGAATCCGCGTCAATTGCTGTAAAAGTGAATGCAGTTCCGACCTTTTCATTTTCAATTTCTTGTGCGGCCTTTGTCCTGTCTTTCATCGCAACGAACGACCAGATTTCGTCAGCTTCTACGAATCCGACCTGTACGTTTCGCACTAGCGTTTCCTGAATCCAGATGCACTTCTTGCCAACCGTTTCGAGCAAGGCAAGCACGGTGTCACGGTGTACGCCTGTGATGCGTTCGGTCGAGCGGACGGAGTTACCTTCGACTAAAAGATTCAAGCAAAGCAACGCCTTTTCTTCGTCCAAAATCATCGCGCCCAATAGCTTATCTTTCGGCAAGCTGAATCGCTTTCCGCATTCGGTGCATTTAAAACGTTGATCGCCTTTTCGGTCTTTGCCGTCTTTCTTTGAAAGGCTGTTACATATTGGGCAGTTCATAGCTAAATCCTCTGTGGTGTTTTTCTATGATTATTATGCTTACTAAGCAAGCATTTGTCAAGCAAAAAAACACCACACAAAATTATATACAGCCATAGTTGACTATAACATCATAGCCAGCTATAATTCTCTAGTCAATTATGATGTTATAAATTGGCGTGAGGAACTATGAAGATTGAAAATATCGCTGATTTTAAGAATCCGTACCGCCCCGGCGCCGGCCACATGCCCATTTTCCTCGCAGGGCGTAATCGCGAAATAGCAACATTCCAAACCCTCTTGAGACAAGACGTGATTCTGGACAATCCTCTGATAACAGGTCTCCGAGGTGTCGGAAAAACTGTCCTACTCGAAAAACTCAAACCAGTCGCCCTGAGTGAGGGATGGCTTTGGGTTGGGGGCACAGAATTGTCCGAGTCCGTGAGCATTAGCGAGGATAATCTAGTAATCCGCCTAATCGCAGATTTATCCATCGTAGGCTCTGGCATTTCCCAGACAGTGTCTAATGGTGACACGCAGGCTGGATTTGCTACTACCCATCCCCCAAAGAATAATGTTTGGAACTATGCGACACTAACACAACTCTATGACGAAACGCCGGGCCTACACTCAGATAAACTGAAAGCAGTTCTTGAAGGAGTCGCCGGAGATGTTCGGGAAGCAGGAAAGAAAGGTATAGTTTTCGCGTATGACGAAGCCCAGAACCTCGCAGACAATCCGTCCAAGGATCGGTATCCCATGTCGTTGCTCCTCGACGTGTTTCAGTCTATAC
>JBATDM010000054.1:0-6737 GCA_049663465.1 Pyrinomonadaceae bacterium | reverse complement strand
CGTGCCATTCGTGTAATTCGTGGCAAAAACTCTTAATTCACAGCTTTCGAACTCAGCTCCGATTCTTTCAGCTTGACCTGAGCATAGACCTCGGCGAGCGACAATTTGCAGTTGATCGACTCAAGCGTGATCGTGTCGTCGCGTTCGTTGTAGATACGGTAGATCCACTGTTTGGCGTTTTGACGGGCGTAGTGCTCGACACGCATTTCGGTCTCGTTGACGAGCAGGCATTCCTTTATTTTTGGGATCGCGAGAAATCCCTCGAGTTTCTGTTGCCGATCTGTCGATTTCGAAAGCCCCGCAAAGATCTCGATGACCACGGTCGGATTCATCAGCAACTCAGCCCCATCATCAGCAAATGCGGGCGGCCCGCTAACCACGACGATGTCAGGAAAGCATATCGAATCGCGTCCTATCGCCACCTGCATATCGTTTGCGTAAAGCTGACAAGTACTTCGCTGGATTCGGCTGCCGATGGCTATTGTAAAGTTGGTTGCGATCAAATTGTGCCAGCGGTTCGCGGTCGGTTTCGCGATGATCCGTCCGTCCAAAAGTTCATTTTTGACGACCGATCGTCGTTCGTTCGTCGGATAACTCTTGCTGTTTCCGGTGATTGGCTGCTCTACTGAGGTCGGGTTCATAATGCGGTACTGCTCCTTGATTAAGACTACAAAACAGACGGAACGGGGGATTACAAAGATGGCGGCTTTGCGTGGGTCGATTTGTTTGTTAAAAATAGTGTGACACAGACGAACGCTTTCTATCAAGGAATTTTGAATGAAACTTGGCATTTTAGCCGAAAGGACCGGCTCGGTCATCGAACGCGGCCCCGCTGACCTCGAGATCGCCTCGACCGCCGGCCTCGATCTCGCTGGATCGGGTGAAATTTCCTTTCTCGCAAACCCCAAATACACGCCGCAGATCGCTACCACAAAGGCCGGTGCGATCTTCCTCAGCGAGGGCGTCAGCATCGACCGCGAAGACATCGCAGTTTTGCGTGCGAAAGATGCGTATGTCGCATATACGCTTGCAATGCGTGAGTTTTTCCCGGAACCAGAGCTAAAGCCCCTTGTCCATTCGACGGCCGTTGTCGACCCGACCGCGACTGTTGCGGACAACGTTGAACTGCATGCAAATGTTGTGATCGGCCCGAATTGCTTCGTCGCCAGCGGTGTGAGGATAATGCCAAACGCAACGATCTATGACGGCGTAAAGATCGGCGAAGGCACAACCATTCACTCGGGCGTTTCGGTCAGAAAGAACTGCGAGATCGGCCGCAATTGCATCATTCATAATAATTCGACCATCGGCTCGGACGGTTTCGGATATGCAAAGACCGCCGAAAAGAGTTGGCTCAAAATACCGCAAACTGGCCGCGTCGTTCTCGAGGATGATGTCGAGATCGGAGCAAACACCGCGATAGACTGTGCCTCGGTCGGCGAGACCCGCATCAAACGCGGCGCAAAGATCGACAATCTCGTCCAGATCGGCCATTCGTGTACCATTGATGAAGACGCACTGATCTGTTCGCAGACGGGGCTTGCCGGCAGTTCGCATATCGGAAAACGCGTGATCCTGACCGGCCAGGTCGGCATCGCGGGGCATCTGAAAGTCGGTGACGATGCCGTGATCACCGCAAAATCAGCCACTTCGCACGATGTCGAACCAGGTAAGATCATCTCCGGGATCCCCGCATTTGATAATCGTGACTGGCTGCGTTCGACTGCCGCGTTTCGCAAACTCGGTGAATTTGCATCCCGGTTGCGTAAATTAGAGAGAAAGGTTTTTGGAGACGAGTAGATGTTGGAGATAGCATTGTAATGAAAATTGTTTCGATCGTTCTGTCGTTGATCTATGTGCTCATCGGTTTGTGGTTCCTCGCGAGTGCGGTGACCGAAAACGGCCTTTTGCCCAGCGGGCACGGCGGCGGTCGCGTCATCGAGGTCATACTCGGACTTGCGTTTATCGGTTATGGAATATTTCGGGTGCGGAAAGGACTTTTTGGTCGCGGGGCATAGAACGGTCATTAAACGTTCAATATAGATATATGGATCAGTCAGAATCAGGCTACGACGTTGCGCCGCTGAGTGCAGAAACTATCGAGCGTCTCGCTCAGGACTTGAATGAAGAAGAACATCGTATTCTTCTCGACCACGGCACGGAACCCGCGTTTTGCGGGACGCTTCTCGACAACAAGATGGACGGCACATACGCTTGCCGACTCTGCGGACTGCCGCTCTTTTCGTCGAGCCACAAGTTCAATTCCGGCACCGGCTGGCCGTCGTTTTATCGTCCGTTCGACAAGGACCATCTGACCAACATCAAGGACAACACCTACGGAATGCGGCGCGTAGAGATACGCTGTGCCCGCTGCGGCGGACACCAAGGCCACGTCTTCCCTGACGGTCCGCCACCCACAGGACAGCGATATTGCCTAAATTCTGCTTCTCTTGAGTTCCTTGAGGAAGGCGAGACGATTACCCCAAAATCCTAAAACGGGAAGTATGAAAACAAGCGATACGTGAAAAAGCTGGATGCATATACGCAACCAGCTTTTTCACGCTTTCACTTTTCGGCTTTGACGTTTACTTCCGATCCTTAAAGCTGTCGAACAGCTCAGTATGACGACTGGTCAATGGAATCATCCGGCCGCCGATGAACATATACTTAATGTTCGTGCGGGCGTCCAGGATGCTGCCGTCGGCGACGACGATATTTGCCATTTTGCCGACCTCGATCGACCCCAGTTGGTCATCGACGCCGAGGATCTGTGCCGGATATATCGTCACTGATTTGAGAGCTTCTTCCCTGCCGAGGCCGTACGCGCCGGCGATCCCTGCATGATAGGGCAGATCGCGAACCTCGCCTCCGCCGTCGCCGGTCGAAATGGCAAATTTCACACCCGCCTTCTGCATCAGTGATGGAGCCTCGTAAAGGTAATCATACGGGTCGTCCTGGCGGGTCGGCAGGCTGTAGATATTCGTATAAATGACCGCCATGTTGTTCTTTTTCAGATCCTCCGCTGCTTTCCAAGCTTCCTGACCGCCGACAATAACTCCCTTGATCTTCATCTCGCCGACAAATTTTGCCACGGCTCGAATATCCCGGTCCCGCTCCGAGGTGAAAAAGATCGTCTTTTGCCCGCGAACGTAGGGGATCATCGCCTCAAGGCCGAGGTTTGTCGCCGGCTTAGGCAGCGACCGGTTGGCGGTGTAGGCGTCGAGGGCCTTTCCGTAAGCCTCAACTTCCTGAAACGCTTTCTTCAATTCTTCTACCGCAGCATCACGCCGGCGGACAAGCGCATTAAAATCCTGCTGGCCGCCACCTCCACGGCCAAATCCGCCAAAACCACCGCCTCCGGACACACGCGGAAAATTAATGACAAGCCCTGCCTGTCCGATCACGGCCATATCGGCCTGGGTCGAACCATTCAGATTAATGACTGCGGCCTGACCCGAAACCGTACCGCCGGATGGCATCGAAAGCACTGTGGTTATGCCATTGACCCGAGTCACGTTGACATGGGACGAATGCGGATTTACGCCGGTGATCGCTTTTGCGTTGGCATTCATCGATCCGACTTCCTGTACGTCGACCGAGGCGTTAACCCCCTGACCGATCTCGGTCAGACCCAGATTGGTCGAGGCATCGATCATGCCGGGATAGACTGACAACCCGCGGCCATCGATCCGCTCGGCGCCAGACGGAACCGAGGCTCCCGCACCGACGGCTGTTATCTTGCCGTTCTGAATAACTACGGTGCCATTCTCAATAACAGCTCCGGTAACCGTGACGATCCGCGCGTTCACGATCGCGAATGTTCCTGCGCGGCCAGTCGTATTCTGCTGCGAACCATCGTTTTGTGCTGCCACGAACGAAACCGCCAACAGCAGCATTGAAAACATCAGGAGGCTCGATCTTGTATTTTTTATTATTGATCTCAGATTCATCGGTTGTTACCTCCGTCGCCTTCGCTGTGATACTCGCCGCGATCACGCTCAGTCGGTACGCGTGGCGGTGCCCCGCCGCTATTCGGAGCACGATTTATATCCAGCTTTTCGAGTGCCTCGCGTTCTTTCGCCAGGTCACCGCGTTTTGAGATGTCGGCGGCACGGTCAAAGTAAACCTCGCCCTCAATGATCGTCGTTTCTGCTACCGAAAAAACGCTGAAAGGATGTCCAGACCAGATCGCCAGATCAGCATCTTTGCCGACCTCGATCGACCCCGTACGATTGCCGATACCAAGCTGTTTGGCCGGATTGAGCGTGATCATCTTTAGGGCTTCTTGCTCGGGCACTCCGCCGTATTTCATCGCCTTCGCGGCATCGATATTGAGCCGTCGAATACGCTCTCCAGAATCGGAGTTTATAGAAACCGTGACGCCATTCTTCCAGAGAATATAGCCGTTGTACGGTATCGAGTCGTACGCCTCAAGCTTGTAGCTCCAACTATCGGCAAATATCGAAACGCCTGCACCGTGCTTTGCGATCTCAGGAGCGATCTTGTACGCCTCAAGACCGTGCTGTAGCGTTCCGATGCGAAATCCGAATTCCTCAGCCATTCGAAGCAGATTGAGATGTTCGTCAGAGCGGTATCCGTGCGCGTGGACGAGCCGCTTGCCCTCAAGGATCTCGACGATCGGGTCGAGTTCTTCGTCACGACGCGGCGGCGTGCGGGTCTTTTTCGCACGAAAGTCGTCCCAAGACTGTTTGTAATCACGGGCACGAACGAACGCATCACGGATGACTTCCATCGTCCCCATTCGGGTACGCGGGTAACGCGGGGTCTGGCCAGGCTGGAATGTCGAACTCGAGCGCTTTACGTTCTCGCCAAGTGCGAATTTGATCCCCGTCGGAGCTCCCTCGACAGGAAACTGCTCAACCGGCTTACCGTACTTGAACTTGACCGTTGTGCTCTGGCCACCGATCGGATTAGCCGAACCGTGCAGCAGCAATGCCGCCGTCACACCGCCCGCCAGCGCCCGATAGATCCCGATGTCGTCGGGAACCAGCATATCCTGCGTGCGCGTCATTGACGTGACCGCCAAAGAACCTTCGTTAATGGCGCTCAGCATCGCGTGCGAATGGGCATCGATGATGCCGGGCGTGACATATTTACCTGTGGCATCAATAACTTTCGCGTTCGATCCGGCTGTCAGATTCTTGCCGATGCGGGCGATCTTGCCGTTGGTAACCAAGATGTCAGTTCCCTGCAGAGTTCCGCTTGAGGCGGTCATCACGGTCGCATTCTTGATCAGCATGTCGTTGCCCGACTGGCCAAAAACAAGGGCCGGCGACAAGGTCAGCATCGCAATAATTGTAAGAAAAACAGTTGTCTTTCGCATTATCTTTTTCCTTATGATCTCTTAAATATTTATGGAGTCTTAGTACCCGAGAACGGCACGTTGCCCTGCGGCGAATCGACCGATCCGTTGATCTGGTTCCCGCTGACTGTTCCCTGAATAGTAATGTCCATTTGGGCACCGCCAAACACAACTGCGGTTGTGAAATTGAATCCCGTTCCGCTCACACGCCCATTCGAAATGGTGCTCGTGCCAAGCACCGAAACCATCGACCCTGTAAGGGACGTGCCCTGGTGAGTGAAATTCAAAGTAGATGGCAAGGGCTGGCCGGGAACGTCGATGGTTATCGCATACACTCCGCTCAAACTAGCCGTCCCTCCCGGCGTCGCTCCGCCTGCCCCGCCAGGTCCCCGTCCGCCACCTCCGCCCGCCGGACGAACAGGCTCTTTCTGCTCAAAATGCTTACCGTCAACGAATACGTGGGCGGCAAAGCGATCTCTTCCAAAAAGGTCACCCTTGACGACCGCGAGATTGGCGATCTTGCCCGTCTCGATCGAACCGAGACGTTTATCAACGCCAAGAACTTCGGCTGCCCCGAGCGTCATCGCACGGATGGCAACATCGCGAGAAAGGCCGTTCTCAACCGTTTTGCCCGCATTTGTAAAGAAATCAGCCGCCGTTGCTCCGCCGGATTGAAATGCAAACTTAACGCCTGCCGCCGACAGCGCACCCGCAGTTTTTTGTGCCGCAACGCGAAAACGAAGTACTTCGAGCGATTCGGGATCGGCATCGGGCGAAGACGCGGTCGTTCGTTTCGGCAGATTCAGCGACAACAGGACGGGCACATTCTGCGTTTTAAGTCGAGCCGTAGCCTTGTCCGCTTCCAGACCGCCGGCGATGATGCCCACGAGATTGTGTTCCTTAAAGAAATCGAGTGCTCGATTGATCTCAAGTTCGCTGTTCGCGTTGATAACCACCGGCATCCGGCGGTCGATAACTGGAAAGAGAGCTTCGAGCGACCGGTCGGCCTCTGGCCGCTTCATGCCTTTTGGATCCGACGCATAAAGCCGCTGGATCTCCTGCAATCGCCTGGCATCTGAAAATATCTGTCGCAGTGCGGAGAATGTACCTAGCAGCGACCCCGGATAACCACCGCCCCCGCCGCCACCTCGTTGAACAAGCGAGATATGCATCGCAAACGGTGCCCGGACGATCATCGCCGAGACCGTTTCTCCAGCCAGATTGATAACCGCTGACTGACCGTTAAAAATGCCTGATCGACCGACCGTCAACACGGTGGTAAATCCTGCATTCCGACTTGCCTCAAACTGGGCATCACCCTCACGCAGGTCGTCCTGGACATTTTCCTCCGGCCTTAGACCTGTCGGGTAATTTGAGTTGGACGCGGGCTGGGCCGCCGCTGCTGCGGCCGCCG
>JBATDM010000053.1:0-23750 GCA_049663465.1 Pyrinomonadaceae bacterium | reverse complement strand
GAATTACACGAATGGCACGAATGAGGATTTCCTTATTGGTGCCATTCGTGTAATTCGTGGCTACTTTTCTTTCTTGCCAACGGGCGGAGCCAGAACATACACTAAGGAGTTTCGATATGTACGAATTTGCCGTCACACCAGCAGTTACGCAGCTTCGCCGTCCCGGCGTGATCATTGACGAGGTCACGGCGGGCAGCTTGGGCGAAGAGCTGGAGCTGCGGCCAAAGGATCGGATCGTTCGTGTAAATGGCAGGCCTGTAAGGGATTACCTAGATTTTCGGTTTCAGACGGCGGGCGAGACCGAGCTGACGTTTCAGGTCAAAAAGACGAATGGCGAGACGCATGATATCGAGTTTGACCGAGACGAATCGGAAGATTTCGGGCTGATGTTTGAGCAGATAGTGCCGCGTCAGTGTGCCAATGAATGCTTGTTTTGCTTCTGTAAGGGCAATCCTGATGATGCGCGGCCGTCCTTGTTTGTTCGGGACGAAGACATTCGCCTTTCTTTTCTCTACGGCAATTACACGACGCTCTCCTCGATAACCGAGGATGAGATGAAGCGGATCATCGAGCAGCGCCTTTCGCCGCAGTATGTTTCGGTTCATGCAACTGACCTTAAAACGCGGGCATATCTGCTTGGTGTTGACGAATCACGGGCAGATATCTCGGACAAACTTGAACGGCTGCTCGCCGCCGATATCGAACTCCATGCGCAAGTCGTGCTGTGCCCGGAGATCAACG
The DNA here is from genome assembly GCA_049663465.1 of Pyrinomonadaceae bacterium. Taxonomy (GTDB): domain Bacteria; phylum Acidobacteriota; class Blastocatellia; order Pyrinomonadales; family Pyrinomonadaceae; genus OLB17. The sequence continues at coordinate 23,009 of JBATDM010000053.1, read as the reverse complement.
ACGGACCGATTCTCGAAAAGACGTTACGCGATCTCGCGGCACATTATCCTAAAGTCGTTTCGACAGCCGTCGTGCCCGTTGCCCTCACCCGATATAACACGGACGAACGTCTGACCCGTGTCACTCCGGAATTTTGCCAAAGGACAATTCGCGAGGTCGAGAAACTGCAGAAAGAGTTTCGCAGAACGCTCGGCGTGACGTTTGCATTCCTTGGCGATGAGATCTACATCAAGGCTGGTGCTGAGATACCTTCGCGGCGGCACTACGGCAATTATCCGCAGATCGAGGACGGCGTCGGGATGGTGAGGTCATTTGTGAATGCATTTGAAAGGTTCCTGTCAGAACCACCTGCGGTAGCGGGCGGTTTAACGAAGGCGATAAAAAAGGCCGATGTCCGGACTAATGCTGCGGCGATGGTGCCAAGGAACGTTTTAGAACCTAAGCTTGAACCACCCGCTACCGCAGGTGGTTCCGACTTTGGCACATTGCTTACCGGTGAGATGTTCGCCCCGATCCTGCGCGAACAAATTGACCGCTACAACGCACTGACTGGTTCTCGGCTCCATGTTTTGGCGGTGCCGAATCTGTATTTTGGCGGCGATGTAGCAGTCGCAGGATTATTGTCCGGAAAAGATCTTCTCGCTGTTCGGGACAAAATTGTCGGAGATTTTGTGATCATCCCAAAGGCCACAATTAAGTCGGACGAACCGATATTCATTGACGGAATGAAGTGCGAGGAACTTAAGAACCAATTTTCTGTGCCCGTTTTTGACCTTGATACGAACGGGCTGATCTCCCTTCTCACAAAATAAGAGCGGCAGCACGAGACGCCACCGCCCTAATTCCCTTCCATCCTTACGAGTCAGTTGAAAAGCGATAATGAATGACGCCTGAGATCTTGACCGGCGTTCCAGAGATCGTTGCCGGAGAGAAGCGTGCACTGCGGGCGGCCGCCTCAGATGCTTCTCGAAGCAGAATGTTACCTGAGACAGCATTGGCCGAGATGACGTGGCCGTTCTCATCCACAACGACCTGAACGCTTACCGTTCCCATCGCATTTGCTCGTCTGGCTGCCGCAGAAACTGCCGGCAACGGCAGGCTGATCGCAATACTGTTTACCACGCCCATTGATTTGATCAAGGGCTTCTCCTTAACGGGCGAAACTGCCTTGACGGGTGGCGGTGGCGGAAGCTCGTCTGTATCGTCGGTCGAAGCTACCATTTGGTCGTCGGTCGCCAGGCCCAATCCGTCGCCAGGGCCGGTACCGTCTCCGCGGCCCGAGCCGCTACCACCGGCGACACCGGTATCAAATTTGCCAATGTCGAATTTGCCGACCAACGGCCGCTCTTTTGTTGTATTCGTGGTGGTTGATACGGTGGCCGGAACCTCACGCGGAGCTTCATCGATCCTAGCCATATTGATCCGGCGCGATGCAGTTTGCGACGGGCCGCCTTGAGGTTTTGCTTGGACCTTCGGAGCTATCTCAGGTTCGGGCAGTTTCTGGTCAGTAACATCGACGGGGGCGATAAGCTCGACCATATCGAGTTCACCCATCCCAAGATTAAGGTCAACCGCAAAGAGACTAACGATCAACGCAGTAAACAAGATAGAACAGAGAGCAATAGTAGATATGATGAAGTAGCTCTTTCTGCCCTTTACGTTGGCGATCTTTGGTTCGGTTTCGATTAATTGTTCAAACATATGATTCCTCCGGCGGGAATTTTCCCCGCATACTATCAATACGGAATTCTAGAGGAGATCACACACGAGTTTTGCAAAGTTTTGCAAGAAAATGCGGGCCGTGTGGCCCGCAGAAACACTAACGTCAATATTGTGTTAGTTTAGCGTGTAAAGTTGTACGTGATCACGCCTGTAACCTTTACCGGAATATCCGAAAGTAAGGTTGGCGTGAAGCGAGCGCGTCTTGCCGCATCTTCTGCGGCCGAACGAAGCAAGACATGTCCGCTGACCGCATTGGCTGAGATTACCTTACCGGACTCGTCGATCATGACCTGAACGTTCACCCGTCCCTGAGCCGATACAGCTTTTGCGGCCGCTGAGTAGGCCGGCTTCGGCAGGCTTGTTGCCGTACCGTTGAGAACTCCTTTTGAGACGGGTTTGTTGGGCGGCGGATCGCGCTTTACTACTGGTGGGGGCGAAACGGTTTCCCGTTCAACGGCGGCAACCTGCTGCGACCGAGCCTGAGCGAGGCCACCGGAGGGAGCCTCGCTAGCGTTTCGTACACCCGTCGGGGCACCAACGGGTTCCGTATCAAATTTGCCTATTTCATACCTGCCGAATTGGGGCCGGGCCTTTTGAGTATTTTGCGTCGTTGAAACCTCGGATGGTATCAACCGGGGTGATTCCTCGACACGTGCCATCTTAACCTGTCGCGTTGCGACAGCGGATTGGCTGCGCGTCTCCGTTCGCGGTTGTGCTGGTTGCGGGGTTTCAGGTTCTGGCGGGGTCGTATCCGGCGGGGCGATCATTTCGACAAGTTCGAAACTGGTGTTTCCCAATCCAACCTCGGCGGCGTAAATACTGACGACGACGGCAGTTGCGAAAAACACGCCGACAACGAGGGCCGACACCATGAAATAGCTGCGGCGATTCTTGAAGTCTGCACCTTCGGGTTCGCTTTCTATCAATCTATCAAACATTTCAAATCCTCCTTGAGCGTCGGTGCCAGCCGCTGTATATTTAGACACCGCTGAGGCTGAAATGTTCCACGACCAGGCCGAAGAAACTGAAAACTGAGAACCAAGGCTGAGGGAGATATTGTTTGTTAGTCGGGGACGTCAGGAAGTCAGGAGTGGGTTGTACATCATGATGGCATGATTTTCGGTGACGAGTTCTTCGTCGGTCATGCCGTCTGTCAGGCTGGTCGTTCGCTTCCAAATGCGATTGTGGCGGGTATAACCGCCCCAAGGCTGCATTTTGATCAGGTGGTCGGTCTCGTGGATCTCGTAGTTGTGCTGCGGCGGTCCGTTTGAGAGCAATTCGCCATTGAGATACTCGTCATCGAGCCAAAGTTTGATCTGAAAGGTATCTGCCGTATCGTTGCGAAGTTGGAGATCAATGTAGTTGTACGCGAGCGTCGCCCCGCATGCGAACGGGATCTTTCGATTGATATCCGGAAAGACGTCAAAGCCATGCCGGTATCTCTCCGTGATCGTAAGTGGCGAATGCAGAGCCATCCAATACAACAGATTCCCCAACTGACAAAGCCCGCCGCCGATACCTTTTTCGATGCGGCCATTATGCAGGACGAGCCCCTCGAGAAATCCGCGTCTTGCGGTCGGGCGGCCGACGGCACGCCAGATAGAGAAGGTTTCGCCGGGCTTGATCACGACGCCGTCGATCGGAGCGATGGCGAGCCGAAGATTGGTGATCTTATTGTGCTGCAGATACATCTCGACATCGCGAAGCGGCCTAAGCATCATCGTCCGATGCCGGAAAATGCTGTGTTCGAGTGTCGTAGACCGGTTCTGGCGAGCAAAAGAGCGGGAAGCTGAGATCCATTTCAGCTGGCGACGCAGAGAATAATATTCGCGGCCGGCGAGGCTTCGCAAATAACTGCGTTTAGTTGGTTTAGAGACGTTCTTGCTGTCCATCGCCGTGAGCTTCGAAAAGGCGATTCTAGCACAGGGGACGCGGCGGGAGAATTCCGATCGGCAAAATGTGATCAGCCGGCATTTTTGACCGAAATGATCTCGGCCGCGATGCTAACAGCGATCTCTTCAGGCGTGCGGCTGTTGATCGGAAGGCCGATAGGCGTGCTGATGCGGGCGAGTTTTTCAAGATCGAAACCTTCGCCCTTGAGTTCCTTCATCAGCGGTGCCATCTTTGCCTTGCTGCCGAGCACTCCGAAGTATTTGACCTCCCGGTCGATCAGTTTGCGGATGACGACCGCATCGCTCGCATAACCGAGCGTCATCACGACAACATAAACATCGTCACCGGTGGGGATGAACTCGGCGATATTTTCGTAGGAATCGATTATATCGACAGTCTCTGCGAAATCGTTTTTCGCGATCGTATTCAGCTCCGGACGGTCATCAAAGATCGAGATACGAAAGCCAAGCTTCGATGCCAATTCGCTAAGAGCGAGTGCACAATGCCCACCGCCGACGATGTAGAGATTGTGCTCAGACCCGACACGTTCCTGATAGACAAACTCGGTTTCGTTCGTTTTTCCGAAATAGAAACGACGTTCATTCTGCGTACTTCCAACAATTTCAAATTTGGCATTAGAAATTTCAAATGGGCTGGAATCGCCGTTCTGGAGACACTCAACGATCTCTTGAACAGTTTGCAGATCGTCATGAGTGAAAGACCGAATGATTACGGTTTGTTGGCCAGAGCAGATCATCCCGCTCGCATCGGGGGAGTCTTTTCGGTGGATCTGCTCGATTATCTGCGAAGTGAAACCATCCGCTATCGAAGGTGGTTCTGACAAGATGGCTCTCGCTCGCTCAACCAGGCGTACTTCCATCACACCGCCGCCAATGCTGCCGCAGAGTTCACCATCGCTCGCAACTGCCATCTTGTAGCCGCATCGGCCGGGGCTGCTGCCGGTACTTTCCGCAACAATGAGCAGGATCAGTTGTTCACCCTTGCTGAGTCGAAACGCGATAAAGTTCCAAAATTCGATTTTAGATGACACGAAGAGATTTTACCGCATCGGGAGATCCTCAGCGTAGAGATGCATGAGAACCTTCTCCGGTGTGAACGGCAGGTCAAAACTTGGCGAACAGTCCGCAAAGGCTTTGATAGCGTTGCGAATAGCGAAATAGCCTGCGATGCCGTACATCAGCGGCGGCTCGCCGACCGCCTTGGAATTGAATATCGCGAGATTTTCGCGTTTGGTTTCGAGTGGAAGAATATCGATCTCTTTCGGGATCGAATATATGTCCGGCACCTTGTAGGTCGAGAGAGCGTTTGAACGGAGCTTGCCGTTTTCGTCGTAAACCACCTCTTCCATCGTCACCCAGCCGAGGCCCTGGACGATGCCGCCCTCGATCTGGCCGTTGTCGACGGCGGTGTTCATCGACTTACCAAAATCGTGACAGCATTTCACATAATCAACCTCGTAACGCCCACGCAGGCAATCGACTGTCACGCCTACGATTGCGGTTCCGTACACGTGGTAGGCAAACGGATGCCCTTTTGCCGTGGTCCAGTCGAAACCAATTCCAGGCGTGGCGTAATGTGCGTGTTCACTGAGGTTTACGCGTTGGAGATGGGACTCCATCACGAGGGTCTGCCACGAAAGGCCGGTCTTTTCACCGTTGCGATGGACGAAGCCGTCCGCCAGAGTGACGCCTTCAGGCGTTTCTGCCTCCACCAAAGGCACGGCGACCTGGATCAGTCGTTCGCGTATTTTTTCGCACGCCATCTGCGTCGCTTTGCCATTTAGGTCTGCGGCGGCCGAGGCGGCGGTTGGTGAGGTGTTCGCGATACGCAGTGTGTTGGTTGTGTGGACTCTGACCTGATCAATGTCGAGCCCAAATATCTTCGCCGCAACCTGGGCCATCTTTGTATTCACGCCTTGACCCATCTCAACCGCTCCGGTCGAGACTGCGACGGAGCCATCTGTGTAAACATGAACGAGCGACCTCGCCTGATTCATGGGCGTTTTGGTGAACGAGATGCCGAAGCAGACGGGCATCAGTGCTATGCCCTTTTTCAAGTATTTTGATGAGGTGTTGAAATCGTCAGCGTCTTTTTGCAGGGTCGCGAAATTGTACTTCCCATCAGCCTGCGTCCAACTTGTGATCGCATCGCTCTCGGCGATCTGGCCGTAGGGGAATTCATCGCCGTCGGTGAGCAGGTTTTTTCGTTGGATATCAGCGCCTGCAACACCGAGTTTTTCTGCAGCGTGAGCTATCGCTGATTCTATGACAAACATCCCCTGCGGTCCGCCGAAGCCCCGAAATGCTGTATTTGGCGGCAGATTTGTGCGGCAGCAATAGGCGGTCGCAGTGACGTTTGGAACGAAGTAACTATTGGTGCAGTGAAATAGTGTGCGTTCGAGCACAGGCGGCGAGAGATCGCATGATGCTCCCGCGTTCTGATAAAAGCTTGCTTCGTAGGCGACGATCTTGAGGTTCTTGTCGAGGCCGATCTTGTAGTCGGACGAATAAGAATGCCGTTTGCCGGTCATACGCATATCTTCCATGCGGTGAAGGGCATATTTTACCGGCCTCTTGGTCAATTGCGTTGCCACTGCACAGATGCCCGCCCATGCATTTGCCTGATCTTCCTTTCCACCAAATCCGCCGCCGAGCCGCTGAACATCGACCTCGACCTGATGCATCGCGAGCCCAGTCACGCGGCAAACGGCACGCTGAACTGCGGTCGGCCCCTGCGTCGATGAATAGACGCGAATACCGCCGCCCTCCATCGGCACGGCATACGCTCCCTGCGTCTCGATGTAGAGATGTTCCTGGCCGTTCTGCTCGGTTCGGCCCTCGAAAACATATTCGCTGTCGGCAAAGCCTGCGGCAGTATCACCGAGGACGAACTTTTTCGGCGGGACGATCAGATCGCCATTTGCCGCCGCAACACGCGGGTCGGTGACTGGCGGAAGTTTGTCGATCTCGACAGAGATCTTCTTCGCCGCTTTACGGGCGAGTTCTTCGCTCGTCGCTAGAACGATCGCGATCGGCATTCCCTGAAAATGGACTTCGTCATCAGCAAGAAGCGGCTCGTCCGGCACGATGCCTCCGATCTGGTTCTCGCCGATGATGTCCTTGGCGGTGATGACGCGGAAAACACCGTCAGAATTTTCCGCTTCAGTTGTATCTATCGATCTGAGCTTTCCGTGAGCAGCCGGCGAATCAAAAACGCACGCAAATAGCGTCCCGTGGACGAGCGGGATATCGTCGAGATAAATAGACTCGCCGCGGACGTGTGAATTTGAGTCGATGTTTTTCATTTTAGGATCGAGCCACAGAGATCATGGAGGACACCGAGATGCGCTCAGTGATCTCGGTGTTCTCCGTGGCCAAATAGTTCCACAAAATGCGCTCGGAAAAGCTGTCGCAGCAAGAGACGCTTGTATCCTTCAGTGCCGCGTACGTCCGAGATCGGCGAAATCTCGGACTGCATAATTTCGTTGGCGGCGGTGATCGTTTCTTCGTTGATCGGTTTGCCGCAGAGGAATGCGGACGTCTCTTTCAGATAGAGCGGTATCGGGGCCACGCCGCCGGCGGCGATGTGGACGTCCGAGAGAACCACCCCGTCAGCCGAAGCGGCTGCCACCCCTCGTTCGTAAGGAGGGGCGCATCGGAGCGAAATCGCTGTGTTTACCGTTGCGATGTCGAGATAAGTGCGTTTGCAAACCTTTTCAAAGTTAAAACGAAAATCGCCGGTCGGTTTTTTGAACCGGATCGTTGTGATGATCTCGTCCGGTTGTTTCGCGAGTTGTTTGTAGCCTTGATATATGTCGCGCAGTTGAATCCTTCGCCGCGTTGTCCCGACGCTCTGCGTCGGTGCAGGCGAGGGCGCTTGCGTTCCCGGCATCAAGTCGATCTCGGCGTCGAGCGCGAGGAACCAGACGGTCATGTCGCCGATGGGCGAGGCGTTGACAAAATTGCCGGCGAGCGTCGCCATGTTGCGGATCGGGGTTGAAGAGACCAGCTTCAGGTGTTTGTACAGATCGGGGAAGATCGACTGCATTATTGACGATTCGAGAAGGTCGGTGACGGTGGCTGAGGCTCCGATCTCGATGTGTTCACCGGTGTCGCGGATACCGCGAAGGGCATAGTTGTAGAGCAATGGGGTCGAGTCGGACCCAACCATTTCATCGTGTTTTTGAACGTAAAGATCGGTGCCGCCTCCTGTCAGAACCACCTGCGGTAGCGGGTGGTTGGGTTCACAAGAGGAACCAGTCATACGCATGGAGTTCGTCGCGAGCCGAGGCGCAATTCCGGAAAAATAGTCGGGGACAATTTTCTCACTAACGGCTGAACTTAAACCACCGGCTACCTCAGGTGGTTCTGACTGCCTACTGCCATCTGCCAACTGCCTACTGACGGCACAGGCGGCTCGTTCGATCGACTTGTAGCCGGTGCAGCGGCAGATGTTGCCGTCTATAGACGAGATCGCGTCGGAACGCAGGCTGCCCGCCTGCATGGCTGAGAATTCGGACCTCGACGACAAGCAAAACCCGGTGAGCGACATTACAAAACCAACGGTGCAGAAGCCGCACTGCGTACCGCTTTCATCAACCATCGCTTGTTGTACGGGCGTGAGCGAACCGTCAGATGGGTTGATGCCTTCAACAGTGACGATGTGTTTGCCCGCAGCGTTGGCGAGCGGCATCAGGCACGAAGTCATCGTTCGGTACTTGACCTCATCGCCGACCAACTCGCCGACGAGGATCGTGCATGCACCGCAGTCGCCCTCTCGGCAGCCGATCTTTGTTCCTTTTAGATCCTTGTGATAGCGGACGAAATCGAGAACGGTCGAGCCGGGCGGCTGATCGGTCGAGATATCCCTGTTGTTTAGAATAAATTCGATCATGAGAGCTAAAATCGCCGGATCAGAATAACGCCGCCGGTGATGAGCAGAATGCCTCCGACGCGGGCGAGGTTGATCTCTTTGACCGGAACGCCGAGCAGCCCGAAGTGGTCGATTACCAACGTTACAAGCATCTGCCCGGCGATCACTAAGCTAAACGTCATTGCCACGCCGAGCCGCGGTACCAGTACGATGGTCGCCGTTACAAAAAAGGCTCCGAGCAGGCCGCCCAGCCACGCGATCGGCGGCGCGTCTTTGATAGAAGCCAAATTTCCGATCGGCGTCCCGGAGGCGACGGCGTAAACAAAGAGTCCGACAGTTCCAACAACGAACGATACGAGTGCCGCGAGAATCGGGCTGCTCACGACGGTCGAAAGCTTGTTATTGATCGCCGCCTGCGTCGGCATCATCGCCCCTGCGGCGACCGCAAGGAGCAGATATAGATAGATATTCGACATCTCGCTAGTACTCGGTCTTATCGGGCTTGTCGATCCAATGCTGAAAGACTGCCTGGGCTTCGTCGCGAAGCAGATTCACCATTCGAAGCTGTCGTTCATCGTTTGGTTTCTCGATCTCGGTGTAGAAATGCTCATCGTCAAACCCGGCATGAGCCGCGTCTGCTCTCGTTCCAGCGTAATAGATAGCCGCTGGCCGAGCCCAATATATTGCTCCGAGGCACATCGGGCAAGGTTCGCACGACGTATATACAGTGCAGCCCTCAAGCTGAAAACTTCCGAGCCTTTCGCATGCGTCCCGTATCGCCACCACCTCGGCATGTGCGGTAGGATCATTGGTCGATGTGACGCGATTGTTGCCCTCGCCGACGATCTGCCCATCTTTTACGACAACACAGCCAAACGGCCCGCCCGCGTTGTCATCGATACCTTGGCGAGCAAGCTCGATCGCTCGGGCCATGAATTTTTGATCGTCGTCGGTCATGCGGCGGGCTTGAGCTTGATCTCGTAAAGTTTCTTCCATTTTTTGCCGGTCACAAAGATGCGATCGTTTGCGGCGTCGTATGCGATGCCGTTAAGTGTATTCTCGACCTTGGGGTCGTACGGATCGTTCGTTTTGGGCTGATCGTCCGGCGAAATGCCCTGCAGGTTTATCCACCCAAGGAGTTTTCCAGTTGCCGGATCGATCCGCGCAATATGGTTTGGCTTGCCGAGGATCTGGGCTTGCTCCGAATGCCAAATGTTCGCCCAGATCTCGCCCTTAACATATTCGAGTTCGTTGAGGTTCATCAGCGGACGTCCATCCTCGCGCATGACCGGGACGGTCTTGACCTGTCCAAACGCCTCAGGGTCGATCGTTTTCAGGACGTGTGTGCCCTGTGACATGATCAGGTTTGTTCCGTCGGTCGTGATGCCCCAGCCTTCACCCTGATAGCGAAACTCACGAAGCAGCTTGAAATCGCTTGCGTCAAAAACCCGGCCGATACCATCCTGCCATGTGAGCATATAGATCTTGCCATTGAGGATCGTGCTGCCCTCGCCAAAGTCCTCACGCGGCAGGTCCCATTTCTTAAGAACCTTGCCCGTTTCCAGATCCACTCTTCTTATTGACGAAGATCCGCGTTCGCCGGTGCTCTCGTAGAGAGATCCGTCATGATAGAATAGCCCTTGCGAGAAGGCATTCGGGTCGTGGGGGAAAGTATTGACGACCTCGTAACCGTAAACGGGAAGCGGCGTTGAGGCCGGCTTCGAATTGTTCGCGGTTACATTTGGCGTTGCGGTGTTGGTCCCCCCCGAACAGCCAATCGTGGCGATAGCTACAAGTATCAGAGACAGTAAACGCATAATCTTCTTTATTTGCAGTTATTTAGGCAGAGCCTTTCGAATCGCATCGGTAAAGGCTTCGACCGAAAAATGCCTTACCCGCCGTCCACCGATAAAGATCGTCGGCGTAGAGTTGATGCCGTACGCCTCGCCATCGGCAACATCTTTGCGGATCTCAGCGCCGACTTTGTCGGAATTAAAGTCTATCTCAAATTGCGCGGCGTTCAAACCGATCTGTGCGGCGTATTTCTTAAGCGAGGCCGCGTCAAGCGCGGCTTGATTCTTATAAAGCACTTCCGCAAATTCAAAGAATTTGCCCTGAGCATTTGCGGCCGCCGCGGCACGGGCGGCAATAAAAGCGTTCTCATGGATCGACTCAAGCGGGAAGTCGCGCACCACAAATCGGATCTTACCGGGAAAAGCATCCATCACCCTTTTTAACAGCGGATGCGTTGCGGCACAGGCGGAACATTGAAAATCACTAAACATAATGATCGTAACCGGGGCGCTTGCCGTCCCACTTACAGGGTCATCATCGACAGAGATGTTCTCAATCGGTGCCTCGGGTTCGTTGTAAAGGATCTTGACCTTGTATTTGGCCGTCAGCGACTGTCGAAACGCACTCTCTAAGTTGTACTGCTCTTCAGGCGTGTAGGCTTTAAGCTTGCCGGTGACTTCGCGAGCAATCAGTTCGCCCGGGTCAATGTCCAAGGCCTTTGCCTCGACTCCGACCAGCGTCTGGAAGATCAGTTCGTCGAGCTCGTCCAAAATGATATCCGCAAGCTCGGCACGTGCCTCATAGAGCGGAATTTGGACGAAATCTTCAAATTCTTTTCGCGTAATGGGTTGGCTATTGACCGTGGCCATGATATCCGCCGCGGCAAGATTTGGGGCGTTCACATCTTTGCCGGGCGTAACCTTGAACTTCAACTTCAGCTGCGTATAAAGCTCGCCAAGAGCCTTTTGCTCGGGGCCGTTTCGCAAATAGGCGATGACCTGCATTCTGGCGTTTTCGGGTGCAAGACCGGCGAGCTTCTCCGCATTAGCCTCGATCACACTCGATATTTCCGCCTCGGCTGGGTCTTTGATCTTGGCCTTTTCGTCCGATAAAAGTTTGCCCATCGTGATGCCGCGCGATCTTGCTTCTGCGTCAAAAACGCGGCGGCTCACGAGCTGTTCGAGCAATGATTTTCTGGCATTTGGAATGCTGACCGGAAGCTTTGCGACGTCTTCCTGAACGTCTGGAGAAAGGTCCCGCAGTCGAAAGGTTTGTCCGGTTGCCGTCGCGAGAATGTCGTCGGCCTTTTGACCGGAGCCCACCACTGCAAGGCCGAAAACAAGAAAGAGGATTTTGATAACCTTCATAAACTGATCTCGTTGTAGCTTGTGGATTTTACCAATTTTCAGGCAGATTAACTACATCTCGTGTGATGACGACAATGCTTGAATGTATGCCGCTCAGGGGAAAATAAATATCAACCGTCCGCTTTCGGATACCTTTGGTTGCAAGAGCGGCCCAAAGGTTACATTTTTGTAGGGCTCTCGGCTCGACCATTTAGAGACTCGGCGAAAACCTGATATTTTAAAATCTTATGACGGAAGTAAAACGTATGAAAGTAAAGCCGGATATTCGTGCGATCACTCGGCTGGTGCCACCGAGCGGTAATCTTGTTCAGGGCCAATCTGAGTTGCCTATTGACCCACAGTTGGCTGGGGAAGCGGCCGAGATCATCGCCGCCAGCCAAAACCATTACGGCGGCAGCGAAGGCAACGCTGATCTGCGAAAGGCGGTCGCCGCCAAGATATCGAAGTACAACGGTATCGACATCGATCCTGACGCCCGGCCGTTCGAAGTGATGATCACCAACGGCGGCACCGGTGCCCTGATCGGGGTCGCGCAGAGTTATCTTCGCGGTAAATCGGCTCTCGTTTTCGAGCCCTACTATCCGTATCACCGTCGAATCCTTGATGATTTTGGTGCAAAGACCGAGACATTTGAACTTGATAGCGATCTCCGATTTGAAAAAGACGCACTGCGGGCACGGTGCCGTGAATTGAAGAACCGCATTGTTTTTCCGCTCGCGATGATCATCGTCTGTTCGCCGGCAAATCCGAGCGGCAAGGTGCTTTCGCAAACAGAGCTTGAGGACATTGCTGATGTTGCAAAAGAGCTTGACCTGCTCGTCGTTTCGGACGAGGTTTACGAGCACTACGTTACGGGTGAAACCCCGCACACGCCTATCGCGTCGCTGCCTGACATGTGGGATCGAACGATCACGGTAAATTCTTTTTCTAAATCCTGGAACGTTTCCGGCTGGCGTCTCGGCTACGCCTACGGCAAGGGCGAACTCATCGCTCCCATCAACAACGCAGCAAATGTGATCTATGTCTGCCCGGCGACCCCGCTGCAGGCGGCACTCTCGCGGGTGCTGATGAGCCGCGACGACTATTACCCGCAATTGAGAGATAAGTTTGACGGGAAACGAAAATTTGCTTCCGAAATTCTCACTGGTCTCGGGTTTGATATCTACGATTCTGGGTCGGCATTTTATCTCTGGGCAAGAATACCCGAGCAATACAACGACGCTATCGCCTTCAACGAAATGCTGATGCGAGACGCGGGCGTCGGCATGACGCCTGGCTCTGCCTTTGCCGACACCGACGTGTGGGATGGGTACGTGCGGATTTGCATTGCTCGCGAGGATAATGTCCTTAGCGGTGCGATGGAGAAACTCACTAAGGTCTTGCGATAGTGGATCCGAACTACCGATACGAATTGACACCGGTCCGCAACTAGCAGAAAATTTGTGTCTCGATATAAGCTCGGGCTGATTACTCACACCTATGACCGTCGAAATTATTCTGGTTTTTGTGGTCGCAATCGGTGCGGTCATATTATTTGCTACCGAAAAACTCTCGGTTGATCTCATCGCTCTGCTCATCATGGCGTCGTTGCTCCTGCTCGGGATTATCAATTCCGAAGAGGCAATCGCTGGATTCAGCAACAAGGCAACGATCACGGTCGCGGCGATGTTCATCATCAGTGCCGGACTGTTTAAAACCGGAGCCGTCAGCTATCTCGGCACGCTCACCACGCTTGTCTTCAAGAAAAATTACTGGCTTGGGATGATAACAGTGATGTTTGCCGTCGGTTTTTTCTCGGCCTTCGTCAACAATACTCCGGTGGTTGCCGTTTTTATCCCGATACTGCTTGGGGTGGCCAAAGAGATAAAGGCGAGTGCGTCCAAGCTGCTCATGCCGATGTCTTTCGCATCGATGTTCGGTGGCGTCTGCACGCTCATTGGGACATCGACTAATATTCTCGTCAGTTCGATCGCCGAGGAAAAAGGACAGCCCGCTTTCGGTATGTTTGAGATCGCACCGCTCGGGCTGATCATGTTCGTGGTCGGATCGCTGTATATGATCTTTATCGGCATTCGGCTTATTCCGGATCGCCGTACCGAGGGCGACCTGATCGAGACTTTTAGCCTGCAGGAATATATCGCCGAGGTCGTACTGCTCCCTGGCGGCCCGTCGGTCGGATTCGCGATAAAAGATTCTCCGCTGGTTAAGGACATCGATCTTGCTATCGTCGAGATCCAACGCGGCGACCAAATGATCCCGATGCCGCCGCCGGACTTTATTCTTCAGGCGGAGGATGTGCTCCGTGTCCGATGCGATCTCGAAAAGTTCCAAAAGATCCAGGAGCGCGAGGGTGTCCTTTTCAAATCGCAGTACAAATGGCACGACTCGGACATGGAAACGTCTGAGGTCAAACTCGTCGAGGTCGTCATCGTCTTCAACTCCCCGATCGACGGCAAAACGCTGTCGGAACTCCAGTTTCGCGAGCAGTTTGGAGCCTTTGTTCTCGCCCTCCGCCATCGCGGTAAATTGATGCGCGAGAAGATCGCTGACACGCGGCTGAGTGCTGGTGATACGATGCTGCTCGAGGTCAAGGCCGACCGGTATCACCAGTTGGCGCAAGACGCATCGTTTGTCGTCATATCGGACCAAGACCAGGTCGTCTATCGCAAAAATCGACTCATTCCCGCACTTATCATTGTTGCCGGAGTGATCCTCAGTGCGACGTTTGGCATCGCCCCGATCGTTGTCAGTGCGATAGTCGGTGCCATCCTGCTCGTGCTCGTCGGCGCGATCAAGATGGAAGAGGCATATCAGGCGATCGAGTGGCGTATCATCTTCCTGCTCGCCGGGGTGCTCACCCTTGAGGCCGCGATGGAAAACAGCGGTGCCGCACCGCTGATCTCGGAGAATATCATCGCTCTCGTCATCAGTTGGGGCGGCCTGATAGCTCTGGTGTCGGCGTTCTACTTGATGACATTCATTTTTACGGAAATGATGTCGAACACCGCGACCGCCGCCCTGCTGGCACCGATCGCCATCGCGACCGCTAATACACTCAGCGTCAGTCCGCGGCCGTTTTTGATTGCCGTGATGTTCGCGGCATCGGCAAGCTTTATGACGCCGGTCGGCTATCAGACGAACACGCTGATCTACGGGCCGGGACAATACCGGTTCGCAGACTTTTTGCGCGTCGGTACGCCTCTGAATATAATGTTCTGGATAATTGCGACTATTTTCATTCCATATTTCTGGGAGTTTTGAGCATCGAAACACCGCCATATTTGAGTTGAGCATCATCATGAAACGTATCTACGCACTATTTCTTCTTGTAACTTTTCTCGTCAGCGTTCCGTCGGCCTTCGCCGACGAAGGCATGTGGACCTTTGACAATCCGCCGCTCAAGCAGTGGAAGGACCGATACGGTTTTGAACCGACTCAGGAATGGCTCGACAATGTACGCCTCGCCAGCCCGAAGGTCGGCACTGCGTCTGCGGGCTTTGTGTCGCCCCAAGGTCTGGTCGCGACCAATCATCATGTTGCGTCCGGTTATATTGCCCGTCTTTCAACCAAGGAACGCGACCTGATGAAATCAGGGTTTTACGCTCCGACGCATGCCGATGAGCTCAAGATACCGAGTGCAAACGTCTCGGTTCTCGCCTCCTACGAAAATGTCACCGACCGCATCCGCAATGCCGAAAAGGGCGGTGCGGATGATGCTGAGACGGCCGCGAGACGCTCCACCGAGATCGCTGCGATCGAGAAAACCTGTCCGTCGGGCCTCAGGTGCGACGTCATATCCTTCTACAGCGGCGGTGAATACTGGCTCTATCGTTTTAAGCAATACACCGACGTCCGCCTCGTGATGGCTCCCGAGGAGCAGGCTGCGTTCTTTGGCGGCGACTATGACAATTTTGTCTATCCGCGGCATGATCTCGATTTCACGTTTCTTCGCGTTTACGAGAACGGCACACCAGCGAATACGCCGCACTATTTCAAATGGTCTGCGACCGGAGCGACCGACGGCGAATTTATCATCGTCTCAGGGTATCCCGGCTCAACTGCGCGCCTTTTGACCATCGCACAACTCGCTTACCAACGTGACGTAGGCAATCCGCTCCAGGAACAGGTCTGGACGACACGCCGCAAGGCCCTCGAAGACTACTCAAAGCTCGGCCCTGAACAATATCGACAGGCGAATCCGGGAATGCGTTCCTTTGCCAATTCGCTCAAGCGGCTCGGTGGCCAGCAGGACGGGCTCTTGAATCCAAGAAATTTTTCCCGCAAGGAAGCCGAGGAACGCGAACTCAAAGAAAAGCTTGCGTTAAAACCCGACCTCGAAAAGCAGTACGCACCGGCGTGGACGAATATTGCAAACGCCTATGGAAAACTGCCAGCGATGTCCAAACGGCTCGCTTATTCAAATCTCGCCGCATCGCGTCTCGCGACCATCGCCCAGCAGATCGTCACTTATCATGCCGAGTTGGCAAAGCCGAGCGATAAACGTTATCCGGAGTATCGCGATTCACGGCTTGAGGCGTTCAAGTCATCTGTCCTCTCGCCCACGCCGATCTACACCGACATGGAAGAGGCTGCTCTGGTCGCATGGCTCGAGGCCGCGAGCAAAGTGCTCGGCCCCAACGATCCATTTATCAAAGCTGCTCTCGGCGAAGCTGATGCTGCCGAGGTCGCCCGCCGTGCTGTCCGCGATACGAAATTGGCTGATCCGGCCGCCCGCAAGGCATTGCTCGATGGCGGTGCCGACGCCGTCGCCAAGTCCATCGACCCGATGGTCACGTTAGCAAGGCGTGTTGAACCAGTCATCCGTGAGCTACGCGACTGGAACGAAAAGAACATCACCAATGTCGAGACGGCCAACGGCACAAAGATCGCCCAGGCCCGATTCGCCGTCTATGGCAAGACCATCCCGCCCGACGCCAATTCGCAGCTGCGTCTCGAATACGGCGTGGTCAAGGGCTACGAGGAAGACACGACGCTCGTGCCCTACAAGACGACCTTCTTCGGCCTTTACGACAGAGCCCTGAGCTTTGGCGAAAAGGATCCGTTTCATCTGCCTGAGAGCCTCAAGTCTCGCCGCGATAAGATCGACCTTTCGACACCGCTCAATTTCGTCTATACGGCCGACACCATCGGCGGCAATTCCGGCTCGCCCGTCATTAACCGCAAAGGTGAGCTTCTCGGCCTCAACTTTGACAGCAACAACCAAAAGCTCTCAAACCGCTATTGGTTCATCGAGGACGCAGAAGGCTCACGTGCCGTCGGCGTTCATTCCGCAGGCATCATCGAAGCACTAAGGAAAATCTACGATGCGGATGCTCTGGTCAGGGAGTTGATCGGATCGTAACTGACATTCCGTCTGCCGGAAGATCATTCAAAATGGCGGCTGGTTGGGCCGTCATTTTTGGCCTCCGATATCGGCCTGTGTGACAATGTAGCCGCTAAACTACTGTTTCGGGGGAGCTTTCGTCGCCGGTTTCAGTTTCTTTGTTAGGTCGTCCAGTGTTTTCCTGGCAGCGACGTATTCCTTTAGCGACGGTTCGAGGAATCCCAGCTTCAAACGCACACGGCTGCGGCGGGAGCTAAGGTTGTTGAGTGAAGTGGTGATACTCGCTTCGTCGATCTCCAGAAGCTCGCTTTTCATTGGAACTGCGTACTCCAAAAAAATAGCCCAGTCCTTGTCCGGTGAAAATTCCAGATTGTCACCGTCGTTCTTATTGATGTATTTGACCGCATTGCGAAATGTCGCCTCGGATTCGGTCGGACGTGCGGTGATATAAAGCCGGGTGAGCAATAGGTAAAGCCGGGCCGCGTTAGCAGTGGGGAAATCGAGGGAGTTCAACTCCTTTTGCATTTCTTCGAGATTCTCAAGCAGAAATTCCTTGTTCTTTGCGACTGACGAATTGGTGACAAGCGCTTTGCGGACGTAGGGTCGCAGTCGTTTTGGTGTTTTGTCGATATAGCGATATGCCGCCGGGAGGTCTTTTGTTTCGAACGCGGCCAAAGCAGCATCCGAACTCGCCCCGGAACGCCAATCATCCCAAACGATGGGAGCGACCGCTTTCAGGTCGTCCCCGTCGGTGCCGTCGAGGATCGAGATCATCTCGTCGTACTGCTTCTTATCCTCGTAGTATTTTAGGGCGTCGCGATAATACATGATCTTTAGGTTAAGATCGTTGGTAGCCCTCGCGGCTCGGATTAGATCGTCTGGCGATTTTAATTCAGCCTCACTCGCCGTTTTCACTCGTTCCTGATTTGTCTCGCTCGTAAACGGAATGCACGTCTGTAGATTCTGATTAAAGACAGTTGCGTTCGCAGGAAAATACTCCGCAACGCGGGCAACAAATCGCGTAGAATACAGAGCAACCTTGCAACGGAGCGGACGCTCCTGCTCGACCGCAGCAGCAGTCGCAACGACCTCCATAAATATTTCCACTACAGACCGGCGAAGAGCTTCGGGAAACGATTTGCCCTTATTAAATTCGGACATATACCGGTCGAGGTTAAAGAGCATTAGGTAGCTCGATCTCGCCGTACTCGTCCGTGCGGCGGTCAGTGCATTTCGGACAAGCGATTCGGCAAGCAACGGTTCCTTTAGATTTATCTCGACCGCCAACGCTGGCAAGCGAGTTGCAAATCCATACCGCAGTGAATCCATCCCGAACGCCATCGCCATTTGCGGGTTCGTGTCAACGACCTTGAACCCAACCGATACGAGCATGTTTGCCATTTCTTCGTCGGGCTTTCGCTCTTCGTTGCTGTCGCCAGCAAATTTTTCGAGACTAGCGATCACCTTTTGGGCCAGCTTGGCGTCGAGACTCGCGATGACCTCCATCGCCATTTGAAAATGGAACAGCCGCATGCCCGGCTGTGCTTTTTCATCGACGCCGATCACGCCTTGCAGCTTATCCGCCGCCTTGTTCAAATGAAGCCGGGCTTCCGCTTCGTCAACCTTCCACCACGCCTTGGCCAGCAGTGCGAGATAAACGGCTCGCTCGCTGTCGGGGACGGCGGACGATTCGCTGACGATCTCTTTGGTAAAATCATCAACCCGCCGCTGCCATTTTCTAAATTGCTGCTCGGCGTGTTCCTTTGTGATCGATGCAGTTGGCGAACTCGCCGGACGGGGTTCAGGCGTTGGCGACGGCGTTTGAGCATTAGCCGCGAAGGCATAGGAAAAGAGTGTGCAGAGAATAGGAAAAAGCCGGAGTTGAAGACTCTTCGTGGACATTGTATTTTCCAGACAATAGTAGCCTACTTTTCGGTTTGTAAACTACTTATTTGTTTGTTCTGCGGTTAGAAAATTTTTCAACGCAGAGAAACGCCGAGGAAGACGCAGAGGCCTAGGGAGTTAAGTTTCCGGCGGAGCCTTTAAGGAGCGTGGCGATTCATGGCGGGAACACGAGGTAGTTACAACTTGTCTGAGGCTGGAAAGCAAGAGTCAGCTATTGACACGGTCTTGCTTTTTTTGGTGAAGCCATAGTCTTCGCCATACCAGGTCTCTAAGGAAGTCGATCTTTTTTCGAGGTCGGCCTTTGTCGCATTGGGCATTAGTTTTCGCCATTCGGGGCAGGCGTGGTCGCGGACGACGCGGCGGACGGTTGGGTAAACATTAAAGGCGTAGCCGGACGGATTTAGGGCCTCGTTCAGGTGATCGGTTAGGAATGGTTTGATGAGCGAGTCGCGCAGATCGACATTTTCGTTGATCTGCCAGAAGCCATTTTCGAGTTTAAAGATCGCCGGCCGGATCGATTCGCCGACGGTGACAGGTTCGGTCAGGCCCTGATAGAATTTCATTCCAACATAGTTGGCAAAAAGGTCTGCGTTTGAATAGACGCCCGATACAAGCAGCCCGAAATATGTTCGTTCGGTCCGCTGGCCCCATTTTACAGCCTTTTTCTCAGCCTCGACCGCCGTCTTTCTTTTCTTTAGCCCTGAATCTCGTATGGTGTAGTATTTGTGACCCTGCTGAAAGAAATGGTCGATCTTGTCTGTGCCGAATTCAGAGCCGTAGAGCTTGACCGTCGGGCTCAGCGTGGCATAGTCGAGCGGCATAAATACATATATCGAGTCTCCGTAAGAAACCTTATAACGGTCTGGCGAACCATTAAATTTCTGCTCTCTGAACCACTTTCCAGTTTTTGCAATGAATAGGTTGCCGTCGCCCAGCAATTTGAAAACCGCATCGGCGACTGCACGGTCCGATCGCAGGAAAGCCAGCTTTTTTACTTCATCGCCGGACGAACCGCAGCTTTTGGGCTTGATCATGTCGGTGACACACGCCTCATGCTCGGCTATTTCGGCATTCACTTCGCCGATCGCTTTTCGCAGATTTTGTTCAACATGTTCCGAAACCTCGTTGCCAATGTCGACGAGCGGCTCAGGCGGAAGATTGTATTGATCGGTCTCAAAGGCAGATATACCGAGCGGTTGAAATAGAATGGCCCCGACGAACAATAGCGACAATATGAATCTCATACCAATATCCAAAAAAAGAAAAATCAAACTTCACCCGAAATTACGGCTGCATTAAACTAAGATGTTTCCATTGACGTTTGAGTGGCACTGATCCCAACAAATGTGGAGTAATGATGAAGAAAAAGTTTAGCTTGGTATTATTAATTGAAGCCTTTATCGTGTCTGCGGCGTTTGTTGCGAACGCTCAAAACGGTGCGAAGGCTGAAGTTAAGAGCATCGACGCCTATTGTAAAACGGTCGATGCGATCAGGACACGGAGCAAATTGCCGAGCTCGATTTTTGCCGACACATCCGACATTGATGTCACTAAACCAAAATGGCGAGCTTTCTCGTCAGAAAAGGCTCTCGAAGATTTTCGCGAGGACAGCGAAACATACACTATTGCGTACAATTGGCGAAATCGCGGCAAGATCGTTGCGAGTAATTTCACGCATTTTAGCCCGTCCGGTGATTGGGTCAAATACGTCTATCATTGTTTTCGGGCCAATGGTACGCTTGCCCGTGTCGAGACCGATTACCGTACTTTTAAAGGCGATTTCAAGGTTGTGCGAAAAAGATATTTCGATCGCTTTGCCCGTCGTATAAATATGTCGGTCAAATATTTGGACCTCCAGACAGATAAGCCAAAAAATGCGGACTCGGGTGTACTGGGCGACGATGGAAATGAGGTCGACTATTATCTGAAAACGTCAAAGCTGCCCTTTGGACGCCTGCTGAAGAAATAACCCGCTATGCACTATCACTTGATCGGAATATGCGGCACCGCTATGGCCTCGCTTGCCGGAATGCTACAGGCACGCGGCCACCAGGTCACGGGCTCGGACCAGAATGTTTACCCGCCGATGTCCACGCAGCTTGAGGCTCTGGGCATCGAGATAATGCAGGGCTACAAGGCCGAGAATGCCGATCTGCCGCGAGATGTGACCATCGTCGGCAACACGATCATGCGGGGAAATCCGGAGCTTGAGGAAATACTCAATCGGAAGTTTCTTTATCGATCACAGGCTGAGACGGTGAGGGATGTATTTATACGTCGCGATGACGCCCTTATGGACGTTCAGGCTTCTGCAAAGAGATCGCTGGTCGTTGCGGGAACGCACGGAAAGACTACGACGACGAGCATCGCCGCTTGGATATGCGAAGTTGGCGGACTCGATCCGACATTTCTTGTCGGCGGTGTCGTGCAGAATTTTGGGCAGAGCTTTCGCGTCACGGAGAGCGATTATTTTGTCATCGAGGGCGACGAATACGACACGGCGTATTTCGACAAAAAGCCAAAGTTTATGTCGTATCTACCCGAGATCGCCATCGTCAACAATATCGAGTTTGACCACGCCGATATCTATAAAGATATCGATGCGATCAAATGGCAGTTTTCGCGGCTGATGAATCTCGTGCCGGGAAACGGACGTCTGATCTGCGGTATCGACTCGCCGATCGTGGGCGAAGTCCTCGACTCAATGCGCGGGAAACTGCACACCAACGTCGAGACGTTTGGACTGAGCGAGGATGCTAAGTGGCAGGCACGCGATATCGAGTTTGCAGGCAGCGGTACGCGGTTCAAGATCTTTTGCGAAGACACGCTCTGGGGCGAATTCTCGACAAATATGATCGGCGAATTCAACGTGCGCAACTGTCTCGCGATTATCATTGCTGCCGATGCTTGGGGAGTCTCGCAGGCAAAAATGCAGGAGGCATTCGATAGCTTTTTGTCGGTAAAACGCCGGATGGAAGTTCGAGGCGTTGAGCGTGGCGTGACCGTCATCGACGATTTTGCCCATCATCCAACAGCAGTGGACGAGACGCTCAAGGCACTGCGGCAGAGGTACGCTGATAATCGCCTTATCGCGATATTCGAACCACGCTCCCGCTCGTCGCGTCTCTCGATCTTCGAACAGCAATACAAACGGGCCTTTGCCCACGCAGACATTGTGATCATTGCCGGCGTTTTCAATCCTGAAGATGCGAAAAATTACGGCGACGTGCTCGACGTCCCCAAACTCGTCGCCGACATCGCTGCCACTGGCAAAACGGCGATCACCTTGGCAGACGCTGACGCAATAGTCGAGCATCTTGCACCGGAAATGCAGGAGGGCGATGTAGTTGCTGTGATGTCGAATGGCGGATTTGGTGGGATACACGAAAAACTTTTGGGTAAACTTAGGAATTAAAAAGACGCCCTTTTTGAGATAAGGTGTTCGAGATGCCTAGTAATTTGAAATATTTCATTTTCATAGTTACATTCTGCGTCAGTTGTTGCGGTATCTATTTACTTGTCCCTCACGAAATGGAGCCAATGGATCCAGTTCTAGAAACGAAGATCAACCTCACAGATGAAAAAGATGCCGATGAAGCAAACGTTTCTGGTGACGTTGAGTCTGACGAGGCTCTGGAAAAGATATGGATCAATGACGATGAAACGCAAACAACTGAATATAAGATCAAGCGCAAATGCGGTCTAGCAAGTGATGAGATCGATGCTTGTAAGCTGACGGTAAGCTATAACGGGAAGTTTGTCGCGGAATTTGAAAATGAGCGTGGGGGAAAGGATTGGCTTAGATATGGGTTTTTCAACTTTCTTGGAAAGAAAGAGAAGCAGCTAGTAGTTCATACCTATTCAGGAGGAGCACATTGTTGTTACGACTATTATATTTATGATTTGGGTCGCACATTTCAGTCGATTTATGAATCATCAAAATTCGATTCTGCCAATGAAGTTGGAAATCAGTTGATTCCTGTCGATATCGATCAAGATGGTGTCTTCGAATTTTACCAGGATGTCATGGCCTTCGATTACATGGCGCCTGGAGGACATGCTACTGCTACATTTCCCCCTGCCGTTTTTGC
>JBATDM010000052.1:0-7404 GCA_049663465.1 Pyrinomonadaceae bacterium | reverse complement strand
GAACAGACCGTACATATATCTTAGAGTTTCGCCCAAGCGTGAGCAACGGGACTCAGGCGATGCCGCCGAGAGCGACATTTTTGTCGGAACGGGCGCGTTTGACCATTTTGGATGTTTCGGGTGAAAGGCGGCGATCGGAGAGATAATGCTCGGCTTCCTTTCGAGCGGCGATAAGAATATCGAGGTCGCGGACGATGTTGCCGAGCTTGAAATTTTGGATGCCTGATTGCCGCGTTCCGAGGATCTCGCCTTGTCCACGGATCTCGAGGTCTTTTTCTGCGATCTTAAATCCGTCGGATGTCTGTTCCATTATTCCAAGGCGTTCCTTTGCGACGGCGGTTCGTTTGTAGTCTGCGAGCAAGACACAATAACTCTGTTCGGCACCGCGTCCAACGCGTCCGCGCAGCTGGTGAAGCTGTGACAGGCCAAATCGCTCGGCGTGTTCGATGACCATGAGCGAGGCGTTTGGCACATCGACGCCGACCTCGATGACGGTTGTCGAGACCAGGATATCGAGACGCCCGGCGACGAATTCGCGCATTATATCTTCCTTTTCGGCTGGTTTCATTCGCCCGTGGAGCAGGCCGACTCTGTATTGCGGGAAGACGCGTGTGCGAAGGTCTTCGTACATGATCGTCGCGGCTTTGAGGTCCGATTTGGCGGATTCTTCGATCAGCGGATAGACGACGTAAGCCTGGCGGCCGAGTTTTACCTCGCGTTCGATACCGCGATACACGCCCTGGCGTTTGTCTTCGCCGCAGACGACGGTTTTGATCGGCGTGCGGCCGGGCGGGAGTTCGTCGATGATCGACACGTCGAGATCGCCGTAAACCGTCATCGCCAGCGAACGCGGTATCGGCGTCGCGGTCATCACGAGAATGTCCGGATTCTTGCCAGCAGCTTTTAGGTGAGCACGCTGCATAACGCCAAAGCGGTGCTGTTCGTCGATAACGGCAAGGCCGAGACGGTCAAACTCGACGGCATCTTGGATGATCGCGTGTGTGCCGACGACAGCATTGATCTCACCGGCTGCGAGGGCGGCGTGGACCTTTCGTTTTTCAGCGGCTTTCGTACTGCCGATAAGCATTGCGATCTTATATTCGGTGTCAGCGAAGATCTGAGTAGCATTGCGAAAATGCTGATCTGCAAGTATCTCAGTTGGTGCCATCAATGCGGCTTGGTAACCGTTTTCCATCGCTGCAAACATAGCGAGAAACGCGACAATCGTCTTGCCGCTGCCAACGTCACCCTGGATCAGGCGGTTCATGGGAGCGTCTGACTTGAGATCAGCAAATATCTCGCCGATGACCTTTTTCTGGGCGGCGGTTAGCGTGAAGGGAAGCAGATCCTTTAGCCGTTCTTTGGTCGTGTCACTGATCTCGATTACCGTGCCCTTTGGTTCTTTCTGACGTTCGCCACGCAGAAGCTGCATTGCAAATGACAACCAAAAGAATTCGTCAAAGATCATTCGAAGCTGTGCCGGGCTGCGAAACATTTCGTAATCAGCGATCGTGGCATCCTCGGGCGGGAAGTGTATCTCTGCCAACGCCTGAGCACGCGGGATGAGGCCATGTCGCTCGATCAGATCAGTAGGAAGGTCGTCCTCGATAGATGCTGTGTCGAGATTGGCGATGACCGAATGGACGATCTCGCGAACGCGTTTGGTTTGGAACGGGCCGAGTTTTCGATAGACCGGAACGCGGCCGGTGTGGATCGTAGCCAAGGCGGGATCGGTAATGTTGTCGTCCGAGTCAGAACCACCTGCGGTAGCGGTTGGTTGAAGCTGTTGCTCCTCACCCGGCTGATGTAACGAGGCGTCTTCGATCAGATCCGGAGCCAGTGCCGACTGAGTTAAATCACCCGCTACGGCAGGTGGTTCTGACGGGAGGATCTCGATCTCTTCGGGTTTCGCCAGTTTTAGGAACATCTGGCCGCGATTGTCTTCGTCCCAGAGTCCGTAGGCGACGAAGCGGGTGCCTCGCGGGAAGCGGTCTCGGTACCAGTTGACTATGCCCTCGGCGCCTTTGCCCGAGACAAACCATTTCACAGTAACCGGCCGATGTTGTCTGTTGGCATCGCCGCCTGTGATCTCAAAAATGTAGAGAGGAGGCTTCCACCGCTCCCGATTCCGACCGACCTGAACGCCTGCGGCATTTCGAACATACAACTCGACCGCCGCTTCCATTCCGGGTTCGATCTGGTCGATGTCGAGAAAATTCGAGCGGTCTTCGTATCGAGCAGGGAAGTAATTAAGCAGGTCCTCGACGGTTACGGCATCAACATCCGTCTTGTCACACTGCGTCGCGAGAGCGACCGCGAGTTTGCGTGAGAGCGCGACTGAAAGTTTCGCGATGTCGTGGCGATGTAGGTTGACGATGGGCGTGTCGAGGACTAGTTTCATCGCAAGTCAAGGCAATTTGGGCGGAGGTTTGAGTGTGTTGCCGATGCCGCCCTAGCATGACGCGATTGTAACAAGATGCAGATCAACCACATAGGGACATCGGGAACATAGAGGGCCAAGGATGAAGAAACCAACTATGTTTTCTATGTTCCCATGTGGTCTATGCGGCGTTACGATCCAGAAGTCACGAAAAAGAGGCCGCCCTTTCGGACAGCCCCTCGGAAATCTATGTACTGCGAGTGCCTACGCCAGTGCGTTGACGTGCTTGGTCAGGCGCGACTTGTAGCGAGCAGCAGTGTTCTTGTGAAGGATGCCTTTGTTGACCGCTTTGTCGATCAGCGAGACGGTCGGATACAGAAGCTCGACGCTACCGGTTTTGTCCTGTCCGGCAACCGCCGTACGCAACTTCTTAATAGAAGTACGCAGCTTGCTCCGGTTGTTGCGGTTGATCTCTTTACGCTTGGCATTCTGCCGTATTCGCTTTTCTGCTGATTTATGATTAGCCATTAAAATTCCTCGAATTCAATACAGTTGAAACAAACCTTAGAGTCTAGAGACGAACACTGAATTTGTCAAGGAAAGTCAGCGTTCAAGATTCGCAGCAAACGAATGCATCATATCAACGCAGAACGTGATGATCGGTGGGTAGAAGATAAACTCGGGTTTTAGATAGGTCGAGAACATTGCCGGGAGCGAATTTGCCGGAAAATCGATCACCATTCCGACCAGCAGTCCGATACCGAGGCAGAGGAGAAAGCCGCCACCCAGCATCACGCCTGCGGCGAGACGAGTGTATGGTTTTTCGACTCGGTCAGCTTCGTCGAGGATCGAGTCGTGAATGTTGTCATCAAAATCAGTATATCGCTCAAAGCCCTCGCGGATGCGTTTGATGATATGGAGAATACCGATGATAAATAGTGCGACGATCAGGATTTTGCCGACGATGTAAGATTCGGTAAAAATACGCGGCTTTAGGGCGGTAGCCAGAATCGCCGAAACAAATAGTGCGACGGTCGGGTAAACAACCTTTTGAAACGCCATCGCCTCGCGCCTTTCTTCGGCCATCATTCGATCAATGATGTCGTTGTAGCGCTTTTCATAGACCATCTGACGCCAGCGTTGAGCATGGCGATTGGTCGAGGCGAAAACCGAATCGCCATTACCATTTGAACTGAATTCGAGATCGACCAGGCGGCGGTCGTACTGGGAGCGATCTTTTGCGTTGCCGAGTACCGCATACGCCTCGGCGATGGCGGCAAATCTTAGGGCCGTCGCCTCGGAACCTTCGCTCGCGTCTGGGTGAAGTTTGCGCGCCAGGCGGCGATATGCCGATTTAATCTCTGCACCCGTCGCCTTTTGCGACACATTGAGAACATTGTAGTAATTCACCATCGAAGCGGGCCGTTGGGAAAGTGCAATTTCGGTGTCCGCAGACGAGCATCCGCGAAACACCGAAAGTATAGCATAAACTGTACTTAACTCAGCCCGACTTTATTCGAGGTGGTCGATCTGCAAACTTATCGGAAACGCACCCGCGAGCTTGACCGCATCGACAACCCTAACGATGCTGCCGTACGGCGCATTTTGCGGTGCTTTGATAAAGACAGTTCGCTCGATCCTGTCGGCAAATGGCCGGTTCGGGGAGTCGGCGAATGATTCAGAAACATCGCCATTCGCGATCCTCTCGGCAAACACAACTTTGAGCCGCGCGATCAGAGCGGATGCGTCGGCTGTCGTGCCGAGACTCGTCTCATTATTCAGGCTCAAGGAGGAATCTTTGTCGATGATTACTGCGAGGGTTTTGGGGTTAGTAGGTACGTCATTTGGTATCTCTGGCTGTTCCGCCGGTATGCGTGTCTTAAAGCTGCTTGGCTTTAAGGGCGATACGACCATGAAAATGATCAGCAGAACGAGCAGGACATCTATCAGCGGGGTGACATTTATTTGTGGTTGTGACATCGGTTCCTCCTAGGGCTAAAGGATTAGAAACCGCGAGATCGAAAAATGTTCCAGCTGCTACCGAATATGTCCGAAAAAAAACTGAAAAGTAGAAACTGAAAACTGAAAAAGGGAAGCAAGAGGTCTGGTATTTTCAGTTTTTGCCTTTTTAGCTTTTAGTTTGTCCGAATAACGTCTGTGTAACGCCCAAGGCCCTCAACAGGGCTTTGGCTTTCAGCAGCGACTCGGCGTACTCTTTCGCAGGGTCGCTGTCGATGACGATGCCGCCGCCTACGTTGAAGGTCGCGACGCCATCGCGAATGACCATCGTTCTGATGGCGACACTAAGGTCGATAGCAGGTTCGAGACCGGCGAAATTTGGTGGGATGCAGTAACCGATCGCACCCATCGATAAGCCACGGTCCGCGGTTTCGATCTCGTCGATCATTCGCATTGTGCTGAGCTTTGGAGCGCCAGTGATCGACCCGCAGGGGAAAAGGGAACGCAGGATATCGGAAAATCGAGCGTCATCTCGCAGCGTGCCGCTGACGGTAGAAACGAGATGAAAGAGTGTCGGGTGTTCCTCAAGATCACAGAGTTGTTCTGCCTGGACGCTACCGTATCCACAGACACGGCCGAGATCGTTGCGGAGAAGATCGACTATCATTGTATTTTCAGCACGGTCTTTCTTGCTGTTGAGTAGGTCGATACGGAGTGCGATATCTTGCTCTTTGGTTGCGCCTCGCTCGCGGGTGCCTTTGATCGGGGAGGTTGTGATCTTGCGAGATGAGCCATCCCCCGCGACTGGGGTTTCGACCCTAAAGAATCTTTCGGGCGAGGCCGAGATGACCGTCGAATCCGGCCGCCTGATGAAAGCGGAGAACGATGCGGGGTGTTGCTTTCTCAGATTCGTGAAAACCTCGGCCGGGGACATTTGGTCTCGGAGCTTGACCGTTAGTTGCTGTGTCAGATTGGTTTGGTAGGTGTCGCCTTGCCGAATGCATTCCTTGATCGTAACGATCGCAGAGAGATATTGATGTCTTGAGAAATTTGAAACGGCGGCAGATGACTCACCAGCAAGATCAGAGTTCGGGTCTGGAATCTGAGATTTGAAATTTGAAATTGGGGATGAGAGGCGGCGTTCAATTTGCATATGCTTTTTCTGATTACCGGCGAGCCAGGTCTTCCCTGAGTCGTAGTCGTGGATGATCAAAGCGTCGAAGGATGCTAGAAATACGTCTGGCTCCGTGGGCGTGTGGTCGTTTTTGGAACGCGGAGATACGCCTTTTAGCTTCAATCCGAATTCATATGAGATCGTGAATATCGAGGCAAGATGGCTCGTCAGACGGTCGTCGAGCAAGGCAAGCGTTTTTACCGGATCGTCATTGTTTATCTCACGAACTTCGACCGGCTTGATACCGGCAATCAGCAGATGCGAGCCTAGATGGCCGACGCCGCAACTGTCGAGGATGCAGACGGTTTCGGTCTCGGCGATCTGGAGTAGAGCATCGAGCAGTTCGTCGGTTGTGAGGTCGAGCGTATGCACGAGCGTGATTTTATCACGGGAGAAACTTTCAATTGAGCATCCCTTTAGCGTAAGATGTTTGCCAACCGTCTCCTCGGCAAAAATATGACTCTAGACAGTTCAGAACGACAGACGTTGATCCGTGGCCTGGGGCTGATCGCGGCAATTTCGATCATTATCGGCAATGTCATCGGCACCGGCGTTTTTTTGAAAGCCCGTGTCATGACCTGCAATGTCGGTAGCCCGACCTGGGTGATCATTGCATGGATAGCGGCAGGATTGTTGTCGCTTGCCGGTGCGTTGACTTACGCCGAGCTGACGGCGATGAGGCCCGAGGCTGGCGGCGAGTATGTTTTTTTGCGGGAAACATATGGGCGTTTGTCGAGCTTTTTGTATGGCTGGATGAATGTCGTCATTGCTCGGCCCGGTTCGCAGGCGGCGGCGGCGATGGCGTTTGCTATTGGGCTGAACGATTTTCTCGATAACAAGCTTGCCCAGACATTGACGAGCGTTAACATCGGCTCGACGCTATTTGAGATCACGACGCTGCAGCTCGTTGCGGTGATGGTGATCATTATTTTCACAACGCTAAATTGTGCGTCTGTTAGTCTAACGGGGCGAATCGCGACCTGGCTGACGTTCGTAAAACTGGCACTCATCGTGTTTGTCGCGGGCGGCGCGTTTGTTTTGGTGAGCGGCGATTTTGTTCATTTTTCAATGATGAATGTCGGCGGCACGTGCGAGGGAGTGGCGGAATCGGTTACGTTCGGCTCGCCTTCGTATAGTTTCCTGGGCGGTTTTGCCGCCGCGATGCTCGGTGCTCTATGGGGTTATGACGGATGGAATAACCTGACCTTTGTTGCCGGTGAAGTAAAAGACCCCAACCGCAATATCCCGATCGCGATCATCGGCAGCACCGTCCTGATAATCATTCTTTATGTGGTCGCTCACCTTGCTTACTTCTATGTTCTCGATCCAACAGCGATCGCGTCTGTATCGAAGAATTCTTCGGTGGCGAAAGTCGTCGTAAGTATGTTCTTTGGCGGAAATGTCGCTAGTATCGCAACTGGTGCGGCAATCGCGTTCTTTACCGTTGGGTTGATGCTCTCGTCGCTGGGAACCCTTCATACGTCGCTTATGGGCGGAGCGCGCGTGCCGTATGCGATGGCCAAGGATGGGCTTTTCTTTGAGAGATTTGGTCGACTGTCAGTCAATAGTGTGCCTGTTAGTTCTGTGTTGCTAATGGGCTTTATCTCGACGATCCTTGCGTTTTCGGGGTCATTCGATACATTGACGGATTATGTGGTGTTTGGACTGTGGATATTTTATGCGTTGATCACGTCCTCGGTGTTTATCTATCGCCGCAAATATCCTGACCTCGAGCGGCCGTACAAGGCCTGGGGTTATCCGATTGTTCCGGTTGTATTTGTGATCGTCGCCGGATGGCTCTTGATCACGACAATTATCAACAGCCCGACACAGTCGTTTACGGGTCTTTTGCTGATCGTTCTGGGATTACCGGTCTATTACTACTTAACTA
>JBATDM010000051.1:0-8330 GCA_049663465.1 Pyrinomonadaceae bacterium | reverse complement strand
GTTTTTAAGCTCCTCAACATCCGTTCCTTCATGAATTGCCACCTTTAATCGATTGGTGGACTGATCTTCAATAATTTTGCACTTATTTTTTCGTTCCTCAGTATATTCAAGGTAGGCTTCTCTCAGACTTTTCAATTTGGCATTTCTCTGTTTCACCAAATCCGCAACGCGATCGCTTTTCGATTTAAACTGCGAAAGTCGACTAGTTATCTCCCTGAAGTCCTTCATTCGAAGAGCACGGCGTTGGGCAAGCTTTTTATAATCTCCTCCAGAATTATGAACAGCATCTTCGTACTTTTCCCGACCTTCATCGATCTGGGGTTTCCACTTCAAATATTCATCTTCTGCTTGGTCACCCATCTTACCAATTTCTTCAACTAGATCTGTAAAGGCTGCCGATGTATGTTGTCTGACTTTCATCGATACATCTTGCATCCTCTTAACAGCAGGATCTTTTGAAAGCTCATCTGGAGTCTTTGGAGGTTCAGGACCTGAATCATATTGAGACAAAGCTCTCGTAATTTCAGATTTTGTTCTCTTAATGAAACTTATCTGCTCCTGGAGAACTCGGTCCTTTTTCTCTAATCGAGCGTATTCATCAAAGATGGGGTTCTTTAGTTTCTTATCAAGTTCGTCTAAGTCTTGCTTAACAGAACGCGAATCTTTCTCCAGTTGTTGCCCATCTACATAGGCCTTAAAAGACTCTGCAAGCATTCGATCTAGTTCGGATAAATCTCTTTCTAGGTCTAGGATCTTTTTTCCGAAACTTCTGAAATCTAAGAATCGATCAATAAAAGCTATTTGTTCTTTATCATTCTCGGCAATCTTAATGATTTCGTTCTGGCTTAGAAATAGAACAGGAAATAGACTACTAATATCTGATTGATCACCATCAGAATAGGGATTATTTTCAGCGGGATTATACTCACGCTGTAACTCGATGCATATTTCGCACCAAGATGAACACTATTTCGCTCGAAGCTGAACACTATTTCGCTCGAAGGTGAACACTATTTCGCACGAAGGTGAACACTCTTTTTTTCCTACCCGACGCTGGTCGAAGAATGGTCTGACGGGACATTATTTTCTCTATCAATATTCATTGAGGAGGAGAAAACAACATGCCCGCACATCGCCTCGATATGCGTCTATTCAAAGAAGTATTACGACTGAAGTTAACGGCCCGTCTGAGCCACCGGCAGATCGCGTCCGCGCTCCGGATCGGGGTCGGCACGGTGTCCAATTATCTGGCGGCCTTCGAACGCTCCGGGTTGCCGTATCCGCTGCCTGACGGGATGGATGAAGCGGACCTCAGGCGGCTTTTGTTCCCGCCGACTACTGCTTCGTCAGCATCGGAATTCGCCGTCCCTGACTTTTCGGACATCCACGAACAATTGCGGCTCAAGGGCGTCACGCGCCAACTGCTTTGGGAAGAATACTGCCACGAGCACGGATCGCGATCGTACAGCTACACGCAGTTTTGTGTCCGTTACCGGAAGTGGGTCGGGCGCCGGAAGCTTTCGATGCGGCAAACCCACCGGCCGGGCGAGAAGGTGTTTGTCGATTACTGCGGCAAAACGATTCCGATCATCAATGCCGCAACGGGCGGGGTCGCCGAGGCGCAGATCTTTGTCGCCGTTCTCGGCGCCTCAAACTACACTTATGCGGAAGCGACCCGTTCGCAGAAACTCGGAGACTGGATCGGCTCGCACACCCGGGCTTTCGAGTTTTTCGGAGGCGTTCCGCAACTGGTCGTACCCGACAATCTGAAAAGCGCGGTAACAAAAGCGTGCCGCTACGAACCGCTGCTGAACCAGACATATGAGGAGATGCTGAGCCACTACAACACGGCGGCGCTTCCGGCCCGTCCGGCCAAACCGAAAGACAAGGCCAAGGTCGAGGCCGGCGTTCAGGTGGTTACGCGCTGGATCCTTGCGCGGCTCCGTCATCATCAGTTCTTTTCACTGTTTGCGCTCAATCTGGAGATCCGCCGTCTGCTCGTTGAGCTCAACGACCGCGAGTTCAAACGCCTGCCCGGAACACGCCGCTCACGCTTTGAGGAGCTCGACCAACCGGTCCTCCAGCCGCTGCCTCTGACAGCTTATGAATATGCCGAATGGCGCAAGGCGCGCGTCGGCATCGACTATCACATCGAGTTTGAGCGCCATTACTATTCGGTTCCCGCCGCTTTCGTAAAGCGCGAGGTCGAGGTCCGCCTGACCGCTCAAACGATTGAATGCTTTTCGGGCGGCAAACGGATCGCCGCCCATGCCCGTTCAAGCCTTCAGGGCGCCCATTCAACTCAGACCGAACATATGCCGAAAGCACATCGCGCCCATCTTGAATGGACGCCCGGACGCTTTTTGAGCTGGGCCGGTGAGATCGGCGAAGCAACCCGCGAACTGGTCCAACACCTGTTGTGGACACGGCCGCACCCGGAGATGGGTTACCGCAGTTGTCTGGGACTGCTCGGTCTAAAGAAGCGGTTCGGAGCGGAACGTCTCGAAGCGGCCTGTCAAAGAGCTCTCGACAACGGCACCCCGGCGCGGCGCTCCGTGCTCTCGATTCTACAAAACGGGCTCGACCGCCTGCCGCCGGCCGAAGAGACCGAACAGCCTTTGCCCGCGCACGGAAACATCCGCGGCAGTTCTTATTACCAATGACAGAAAAAGAGAGGAACTTCTATGTTAAGAAATCAAACCATCGAAACACTCAACCGCCTGAAATTGTTCGGGATGGCGCGGGGTTACGAACAACAACTCGAACAACCCGCAACCGGCGACCTTTCGTTCGATGAACGGCTCGCAATGCTCGCCCTGCGCGAGGAAACAATGCGCGACGAGCGGCGTCAGATCAGGCTGCTCCGTCTGGCCAAACTGAGGCAGTCTTCGGCCTGCGTCGAAGATATTGATTACCGCCACCCGCGCGGACTCGACCGGAGCCGGATGGCTTCGCTCATTACCTGTGACTTTATCCGCGGCAGGCAGAACCTTCATATCACCGGCCCGACCGGAACCGGTAAATCGTGGATTGCCTGCGCCCTCGGACAAGCCGCCTGCCGACAGGGCCTGTCCGTCCGTTACGAAAGAGTGACGCGGTTGATGGAAACTCTTCGGCTTTCAAAAGGAGACGGTTCATTCGGTAAGAAGCTCCTGGCACTGGCCAAAACCGAGTTGCTGATCCTCGACGACTTCGGGTTGAAACCGCTCACCCAAGCGGAAAAGCACGATCTCCTGGAGGTGATCGAGGACCGCCACGGGTTGCGGTCAACCATTGTCACCAGCCAACTGCCGGTCAGCGCCTGGCATGACTATATCGGTGAGCCGACAGTCGCCGACGCCGTACTCGACCGACTGCTCAATAACGGCCATCGGCTCGAATTACGAGGCGAAAGTCTTCGCCGAAACGCAAAGCCACTTGACATTAAAACGGAAGCGGCTCAAGAATAACGATGACCTGCGTCGGAGAGAGGAAAATGAGTGTTCACCTTCATGCGAAATCTTGTTCACCTTCAGGCGAAAACAGCGTTCACCTTCAGCGAAATACACACAGTATGAAGATTGTAATTCCGGGAGGAAGCGGACAAGTCGGAACGGTATTGGCAAGAGCGTTCGAAAAAGACGGACATATTGTAACGATTCTAAGCCGATCAGCAGACAGCCTGTCAACAAGCATGAAAAACTGACCCACTAACAAGCAGATAGTTTTGACCCACCCCTTGAATAGTATTGGTAACCTCTTAGCAGGAGGAAAAAGCCGATGCTGAACATGGAGGAATGGATGGGAATCAAAGGAATGAAGCGAGAGGGTCATTCGATCAGGGAGATCAGCCGGCGAACCGGAAGAAGCCGGAATACGGTTCGGAAGGTGCTCAGGCACAAGGCACCGGAACAAAAGAATAGAAAGCACAAGATTTCTATTCTGGATGAATACAAACCGTATCTGAAGGAACGTTATGAGAAGACGGGACTGAGCGGGGTTAGACTGCTCGAAGAGATCGAGTTAATGGGCTACCGGGGAAGCATCGACACGGTGCGCCGATATTTGAAAACTATAGACGATGCGGAGTATGTATCATCGAAGGCAACGGTCAGGTTTGAAACCGCGCCCGGTCGTCAGGCCCAGGTTGACTGGGCCGAGATCGGAATGATGCCGGACGAAACCGGGCTGATGAAGAAGGTATACGCCTTTGTGATGGTGCTCGGATTTTCGAGAATGATCTATATCGAGTTCACGAGGTCGATGAAGCTCGATGTACTGCTGAGCTGTCACAAGAGAGCGTTTGATTATTTTGGCGGTTATACCGGAGAGATTCTCTACGACAATATGGCACAGGTGAGGCTCCCGTCCGGAAAGCTCAATCCGAAGATGCTGGATTTCGCGAATCATTACGGGATCACGATAAAGACTCACCGTGCGTATCGGCCGCGTACAAAGGGCAAGGTTGAAAGGGCTGTCTTGTATGTGAAGGACAACTTCATCAAAGGCAGGGAGTTTGCGGGTTTTGAGGATATCAACTCGCAGGGCCGGTGGTGGATGGACAACAGGGCCAATCCGAGAGTCCACGCAACGACCGGAAAGGTGCCGTTCGAGCTACTCGGCGAAGAAGGCCTGACACCTGTTGCGTCAGTTCCTGAATACCGGAGCGTTGAGAGCTGCCGGAGGAAGGTAAACGCTGAAGGATACGTGCTAATGGGAGGAAGCCGTTATTCGGTTCCGCCAAAGATGGTTGGACGCAAAGTCACCGTCAGAAGCGGGCATACAAGAGTTAACGTCGTCGCCGACGGGACGATAGTGGCGGAGCACTGCAGGGCGTTAAGGAAAGGAGACTCCGTGACCGATCCGCTCCACGCTGCCGAGATGTGGAAGCTGACGCTCGACAGACACGATGTACCGAAGGCAAAACCCGCAAAACTTCTGGTCAAGATTCCCGATGAAAGACTCCTGACGGTTTATGAGGAGGTAATCGGATAATGAGATTGTATGAAGAACTTGCTAAAACAGGACTCGAGGATCTGAAGATGACAACCTCGCTTGGGAATCTAGACACGGTCAGCCAGGAGGCCGCGGCGGGAAACTGGTCATACTCGCACTTTCTGGGTTATCTGCTGGATGGCGAGCTGAAGGAGCGTCAGCGTCTGAGGGTGAAGATGAGTCTGCAGTTTGCCCGTTTTCCGTATCTCAAACGGATTGATGACTTCGACTACTCGGTACAGCCATCGGTGGACCGGCGTTTGATAGAAGAGCTGCATACGCTGAGGTTTGTCGACGAGGGCAGAAACATAATCTTTCTCGGCCCGCCGGGGGTCGGAAAGACGCATCTGGCGATCGGTCTCGGAGTGGCACTGGCCGAACAGGGCCGGAGAGCCTACTTTACTACCGCAATCGATCTGGTCACAAAACTGACAAAGGCGCTACATGAGAACCGCCTTTCGAGGATTATGAAGAACCTGACGCGTCCAAAGCTTTTGATAATCGACGAGGTCGGGTATCTGAAGCTCGACAAAGTCCAGGCTTCTCTTCTTTTCCAGGTTATCTCGGGCAGATACGAACGGGAGTCGGCAACCATAATGACCTCAAACAAGGCCTTTGGTGAATGGGGCGATGTCTTTGCCGGTGACGCCGTCATGGCCAGCGCCGCACTCGACCGCCTGCTTCACCGTTCGACCATATTAAAGATCAACGGAGACAGCTACCGCATGATGGAAAAGAAGAAAGCCGGTATCAAACTGGACGAACCGGCTAAGACAGCACCGAAGAACTGATCTTTCAAAAACGAAAGATCCGCCCTCTTCGGTAAACACCAGGCAGGGTGGGTCAATTCTATTTGCATGCTAGTGGGTCAAAACTATCTGCTTGTTGACAGACAGCCCGTTCGATACCGTGATGTGGGATGGAAAGACTCAAGGCGAATGGTCAAAGGAGATCGACGGAAGCGATGTCGTCATCAATCTCGCCGGACGCAGCGTTAATTGCCGCTACACAGATGAAAACCGGCGTTTGATCATGGATTCGCGGGTCGATTCAACAAGAGCCGTGGGCGAAGCAATCGCAATCTCAGAGAATCCGCCAAGAGTCTGGCTTCAGGCGGCGACAGCTACAATCTACGCCCACCATTTTGACGCGCCAAACGACGATTTGAACGGAATAATAGGCGGCCTTGAAGACGATGCACCCGATACGTGGAATTTCAGCATCGATGTTGCACAGGAATGGGAGAATGCCGCAAACGATGTAATTACACCGGACACACGTAAAGTCCTGATGCGGTCGGCAATGACGATGAGTCCCGATAAAGACGGTATTTTCGATGTGTTGCTGGGTTTGGTCAATAAAGGGCTCGGAGGCACCGCCGGTGACGGGCGTCAATACATCTCGTGGGTTCACGAGACCGATTTCATCAATGCCGTCAAGTTCCTAATAGATCACGATGAGCTGGAAGGTCCCGTAAATATCGCCGCACCAAACCCACTACCCAACAAAGAATTTATGCGGATATTCCGCAAGGTATCAAATACTAGCATTGGACTTCCTGCATCTAAATGGATGCTCGAATTCGGCGCGTTCTTCCTGCAGACAGAAACCGAGCTAATACTTAAGAGCCGACGTGTCGTTTCAAAAAGACTTGAGGACGCCGGCTTCGAGTTCATCTACCGCGATTGGGAAGATGCGTGCCGGGAATTATATGCGCGACGGAAGTGACGGAGGACTGATGACTGATGACTGATGACTGATGACTGATGATTTGTAACCCGCGGAACTCGGAATTAATCCTGATCCCCTGATAGCTGATCTCTAATTCCCGAATAGTCGTTTTGCGATCAGCTTGTAGACCTGGAAGTTATAGACGAGCCCGATGTGTGTGCCCGTTACTTCGTAGTTGTTGTGTTCGCGTCTCGAACAGCAGTTGTTCCAATCGACGATTCCGTCGCTTTTCGTGTATATCGCTGTTTGTTTTAGGTCAACCGGAAGACCGTCATGAAGCGCGGTCACGGCATTGCAATCGCAATGACCGGTATAGCAATGCGGGAAATCCTTCTTTTCTTCGTTTCGGAAAATTCTTTTTCGGATAGTTTCTGATAACTCCACTACACGCGGATGCGAACGAACGCCTCGAAAAGGTGATGCTAAAGTAATTACCGATTCAACCATCTCCCTTTCCTGAACAGCCGCCGACCGCGAAAGCACTCCACCAAGGCTATGTCCGATCAGGTGAACCTTCTTGCCGGTTTCAGCGTGTGCGCGCTTTATCGTTGCAATTAATTTTTCGGAGAGTGTATTCAGACAATCGGCATTCCAACCTATATTCGAAAGATAAGATCTGTAACCAATCCGATTCAACCACAAGTGCAATTCGTACAGATAGATATCTGAACCAAGAAACCCCGGAACGACAATAACGGGTGAACCATCGCCGCGCTCTACGCCAAATCCATAATAGACAGGCGAAAGATGGAGCAACGTCCAATCAACACCAACCAGTGATTCAAACCAAATCGGCAGCGTATGCTGTCGAATCTCCTTGTCGAAACCGGTCAGCGCTTCAATTTCTTGTTCTAATATATCCATAAATCTTTATGCAATTACCATTGAATATACCACGGCCCCATCATTACTCACTTGCGTGGTCTATCTCATCCGCGGTTTCAATTAGTTCCACGAACACCTGATCGACGATTTCCTTAAACACTTCAACATCAGGCATCGCTTGTGCATCGGAAGAGAATCCAAAATACAACACCTGATTATAACTGAAAATCGCGCAACCGAGACCCAAACCATACCCGATCGGTACATACGGATATTGTTTGACTAACTTCTTCCCAACCAAATATAGCGGAATTTGCGGTCCCGGAACATTGGTCGCGACCATATTGAACGGGGGTACAGGAACGTCGGCTATTTGTCCGAGAGCCGATTGTAAAGGCGCCGGAAGCATTGAGTACATCGCACCAAAAGTCAGAAAGCTTTCGGCCAAACGCGTCTCCTTCATAACAGCCGTCTTCGCATTTACAAACTTGAATCGCTCGTGAAAGCCGCTGCTTTTTAACGGAATCTCGACCGGAAGAATTGAAATCAAATTACCCAAAGAACCACGTTTATCCTTTTGCCGCAAACTTACGGGCACCATAAACCGAACAACCTTGTCTTTCGTTTTATGTCCGTGCATCTTGACATAGCGGCTGACTGCCTCGCTAAGAATTGTCAGCACGACATCATTTACAGTTCCGCCCAGTATGTTTTTGACTTTCCGAGCATCTGCAAAATCGAACTCACTCCAAGCGAGTCGTTTCACACCGGAGCACGGTGTATTAAACGGCAGTATCGGC
>JBATDM010000050.1:0-45701 GCA_049663465.1 Pyrinomonadaceae bacterium | reverse complement strand
CCTTTGTATTGGCCGTCGGTGTCCATATAGACGGTCGGGGTTAGGAATGCGTGATACAGAGCGGTGTAAAAGTTGGTCATCTCACCGTCGTCAAGCATTGTGACGGCGATCTTTGAGAGTTCCTTATTCCACTCGGCTTTTGCCTCGCGCCTTGTTCGTTCGAAATCCCAATGTGGAATTTCATATCTCAAATTTGAAATTGCACCCGCGCTCGAAACCGGCGACACGGCAAATTTGATCTTGATCTTTTCGTTCGCGGTCGTTTTAAAATCGAAATGGGCACGGATCTGTTTGCCTGCGGCTTCGGGGAAGTTCTTTGTTTGATCAAACTTTCGCCAGAAACTTTTGTAATCCTCTTTGCCAAAATTCTTAAAGCCGTAGGATGCGAAAGGCTTTGAGAATTCCATCGCGAAATATACGGTTCGGGTTCTCGCCCAACCGTTCGTCTGTCGATAACCGACGATGGTGTGGTCGTTTTCGACGCGTACGAATGTCCATACGTTCTTATCCTCGTAGTTGTAAATACCGTGCATCAGGTCGAGGATGATGTGGCTGTCGAATGTGTCAGTACCACCTGCGGTAGCGGGTGGAGCATTAAATGTGTACTGATGAAACCCCACCCGAGTAGTCGCGGTCATCTCGGCGAGGATATTGTCATCGTCGAGCTTCACCTTGTAGTAACCGGCCTCGGCAGTCTCATTCGCATGTGAGAACGCCGAGCGAAACCCGCCTTTCGTATCGCCTTTCCCTCCTGGCTCCATTTGCAGTTCCCCGACCGTCGGCATCACGAGAAAATCTCCAAGGTCAGAATGCCCCGTCCCGCTAAAATGCGTGTGCGAGAATCCGACGATCTCCGTGTCATCGTACTGATAGCCGGCGCAGTACATATAAGTATCTTTATTGTACTTGCCGCCGATATTATGCGGCTGCTGGTCGGTATCGGGCGATAGCTGGACAGACCCGAACGGCACCGTCGCACCGGGAAATGTGTGCCCCATCTTTTGTGTGCCGATGAGCGGGTTTACATAGCGAGTGTAATCACGCGAAGTCTGCGCTTGTGTGCTCCACGACGTGGCCAGCAGGGCAAGACATGCAACCGATCTTTTCACTAGGTTCATGGTATGTTGATCTCCATCAAGCCCTTTTTCGTGTTCCAGTGTCCCACCGTGGGACACTTTGGGATACTGATATTAAGGCTTAAGTTGTTGTATGTAAACATTTTACACGAAAACTCGATTTTGTCCCATTTTCCTGCAAAGATTTCTGTTTGACCCGACGCATCCATGCCTCGCCGTTGCAATCATAGCACATACACGCATAGATTGCATTTTTATTGCCGCGGCCCGATCTCGGCCCATTCCCGGCATCTGACGAAAAAGTGACGGTCGAACGCCAAAAGATCGCGAAGAGAAACGCGTGAGGCCGTTTGTGATAATCTCGTTATTCGGTGAAAAACGGTACGACTCCAATATACGCTATCTCAGGCTCGACGTGTTCGGGCAAGACGGAGCTTGGGGTCGAGCTGGCGTTGCACGTCGGCGGCGAGGTGATCAATTGCGACTCGGTGCAGATATATACGGGTATCGAGATCGCTACGGCAAAGCCCACGGTGGAAGAGATGCGGGGCGTGCCGCATTATTTGATCGGGTATGTTGATCCGAATGTGAACTATTCGGCGGCGGACTGGGCACGCGATGCGACAGAGAAGATAGTTGAGATCGAGTCTCGCGGAAAGGTGCCGATATTGGTTGGAGGAACCGGATTCTATCTGCGAACTCTTCGCGAGCCTCTATTTGACAGTCCGCGGACGGATGAGACGCTCCGGGAACGTTTGCGTGAGATTCAGCGAAAACAAGGTGCGGAATACCTTCATCGAATGCTCACGCGGGTCGATCCTGAGATAGCCGCTAAATTGCCGCCGCGTGATTATGTTCGGGTCATAAGGGCGCTTGAGGTTTTCGTTCAAACCGGCGAACGTCTGAGCGAAAAACAGCCACATCGAGCTGAGCCGCCTGAGTTTGCCTCGCGGATCAAGATATTTGTGCTAAATCCTTCGCGTGAAGTTCTATACGAAAAAATAAATCAACGAACCGAGATACATTTCGCTAACGGACTCGTTGACGAGGTGAACAATCTGCTCGCTGATGGCGTTAGAGATAATACGAACGCGCTTGGGGCACACGCATATCGGCGGGTTTGCGAGTATTTACGCGATGAGCGTGCCCTCGCGTCAGCGATCGAAAAGTCGCAGCAGGACGTGCGGAATTATGCTAAGAGGCAGTTGACGTGGTTTCGGAGCGAGGCGGGCGTGACGTGGTTGGACGGATTTGGTGGTGACGAAGACGTGAGGAATACGCTTTTTCAAGCGGTTGCTATTGGCCTAGAATAGAAATCTTGTCCGATTCACGAAATTTGATATAATTTAGCTAATATTCTCCTGAAGACGCGAGGAACGATATGGAAAAGCAGGCCGCCCAAAACATTCAGGATGCCTTTTTAAACTCCGCACGCCGCGAACGAATTTCGGTGGTGGTCCACCTTTTGCATGGTGAGACCGTGTCGGGCCGGATCAAGAGTTTTGATAAATTCTCCGTGCTTCTCGATGTCGGTGGGCCTGATATTCTGATCTTTAAGCACGGCATTTCATCGATCTCACAGGAACGCCGCCCGGCGCCAGATCACCAATCTTGAAGGGGACTTTCATCACGTTCGAGGGCATCGACGGCAGCGGCAAATCTACTCAATTGCGAATGCTGGCAGATGTTCTGCGCTCTCGCGGGGTCAATTGCATAACCACCTGCGAACCGGGCGGAACCCCATTGGGTCGAAGTCTGCGTGCGGCTTTCCTCGAAACTACCGAAACTGTAGCACCGATGGCCGAGCTGCTCTCATTCGCTGCCGACCGAGCTCAGCATGTCGAATATCTGATAAAGCCGGCATTGGCAGCCGGGCGTGTCGTGATCTCGGACCGATATGCCGATGCCACATTTGCGTATCAGGGTGCTGGCCGCGGATTTGCGGAGGAAAAAGTGCTGAGCGTGATCGATCTCGCTACGGACGGCCTAAAACCAGACATCACACTTTTTTTTGATATCTCCGCAGTCGAAGCCATCGCCCGGATGAGCGGCCGCGACGAGAATCACACAAAAAAGAACCGAATGGACGAGGAGACGGCCGAGTTTTATACGCAGGTTCGAGATGCATATTTGCGGATCGCAGAGCGTGAGCCCGAACGGTTCATCGTCATCGATGCGGCCCGTTCGATCGAGGCGATTCACGCCGACGTTGTCGAGATCGTCACACAGAAACTAGAAGATGTTCAGTAAGCTCGCCGGAAACGAAGAGGTAAAACGCACGCTGCTGCGGCAGATCGCGGCGGATCGCGTGCCGAATTCGATGATCTTCGCCGGCGACGAAGGCGTCGGGAAACGGCAGTTTGCTTTCGAGTTGGCGAGAACCTTACTCTGTCCTGACTCGAGAGATCACGGCGCGTGTGGAGTGTGTGTGGTTTGCCGACGTAGCGGTGCGATTGAATTACCGTCCCGCGACGACAAGAATAAGGACGAATTCAAGAAGGTT
Organism: Pyrinomonadaceae bacterium; assembly: GCA_049663465.1. Taxonomy (GTDB): domain Bacteria; phylum Acidobacteriota; class Blastocatellia; order Pyrinomonadales; family Pyrinomonadaceae; genus OLB17. Next base: position 42,122 of record JBATDM010000050.1, on the reverse strand, counting down.
ATATTCGGTGGACATACCGATGTTGGAACTGTTTCTGCCTTTAGGCGTCTGATCCTTGTCGATGCGATCCGCGATCTTGAACGTCACGCAAATTTTCGCCCGCACGAGGGCAAATCTCGTTTTTTCATTGTTGATGACGCGCATACGATGAATGACGCTGCATCGAACGCGCTACTCAAAACGCTCGAAGAACCTGCATCTACATCCTATATTTTTCTGATCACTTCGCGGGCTGACAGCCTTTTGCCGACGATACGTTCGCGGTGCCAGATGCTGCGCTTCGCCCCGGTCGAGACCGAAACGGTAGAAAAATACCTGATCGAGGAACGTGCATTTTCGCACGATGAAGCTCGGCTCGCCGCAAGTTTGTCACGCGGCAGCATTGGGCGGGCGGTATCGATAAATGTCGAGCAATTTCGTGCTCAGCGTGACCGGATGCTCAGCGTCATCGTCAGTGCGATCGAGACCGGCGATAGAGCGGCAATGTTTCGAGTGGCCGAGGAAATGAACGACGCTAAGAACAAGGATAAATTTGAAGAAAATCTCTCGATCCTCGAATCGCTCATCCACGATGTCTGGTCGCTCCGCATCACTGGAGACGCTTCGCGGCTCGTAAACACCGACCTCGCCGAACGACTCACCCGTCTTGCGTCCGAAGTCCGACATTCCGATCTGCCCGGCTGGCTAGACGAGATCGCGACCGTTCGCGACAACCTCACCGTCAACATCAACCGCAAGATCGCGGCAGACTCACTTTTTGTATTGATGGCGGGAGCGTAGAATCAAGATATGCAGGCAGAGCAGCAAATTTCCGGATATGAGATCTCGCCGGTGACGGAACGGCTTTCTGCGGCTGCTGGTGCGGCTGCGATGATTGGCGGCTCGGCGTTCGTAACGTTCTTTGATCCGACGAAAGCGAGTTTCTTTCCGCTTTGTCCGCTGCTCACGATGACCGGTTTTGCATGTCCTGGCTGCGGGTTGACACGCGGGTTTCATGCCCTATTTCACGGCGACATAATTACTGCAATTGATTTTAACCTGCTCATCCCGATGTGGGCGGTCATTTTTGGATGGGTCTTGGTCTCGCTGACTTTGCTGGCGATACGCGGCAAGGGGTTGCCGATGTGGCCGACGTATCCGCGGGTTTTGTGGGGATTTGTGATCGTGCTGTTTGTGTTCGGCGTGCTGCGCAATATCCCGCTATGGCCGCTGACGATCTTGTTTCCGTAGGTTCGGAATATAACGCAAAGTTGCAAAGGTAATCAGAATGCCCGATCTCAAATCCTTTGCGTCTTTGCACCTTCACGACTTTGCGTTGAGAAAATCCTAGGTGATCTGTACCAGCGGTTTCTCATCGAGAAGAGATTTCGCCGCTGAGCCTTCCTTTCGAAGTATCTCAACTTCTTTTACAAATTCTTCGACGATATCTTCACCACCGACCTTACGCATCGGTACGCCGTCTTTGAAGATCATCCCGACGTTGCGGCCAAATGTGATGCCTAGCTGCGAATCGTGAGCTTCGCCCGGGCCGTTGACGGCGCAGCCCATGATCGAAAGATGTAGAGGTTCCTCGACATGTGCAAGTCGGCGTTCGACCTCGGTGACGATCTCGACAAAATTATCTATATCTAGGCGTCCGCAGGTCGGACAGGCGACGACTGTCACCCCCCTTTTTCGGAGCTCGAGAGATTTAAGGATCTCCCAAGCTACGCGGACCTCCTCGTGGGGCTCTGCGGCCAGCGAAACTCTGATCGTATCGCCGATGCCGTCATGCAATAGCAAACCGAGACCGATCGCTGATTTAATAGTGCCGCCAAAAGGCGTTCCGGCCTCGGTTACGCCGAGATGCAAGGGATAATCGACCTTCTCCGCCATCAGCCGATACGCCGCGACCATTCGGTTTACGTCGGACGCCTTGAGCGAAATTATCGTGTTCGAAAAGCCGAGGTCCTCTAAAATGCGTATATGCCGCATGCCGCTCTCGACCATCGCCTCGGGCGTCGCGGTACCGTATTTTTTGAGCAGGTCCTTTTCGAGCGAACCACCATTGACGCCGATACGGATCGGCACCTTCTGAACCTCAGCCGCCCGAACTACCTCACGAACGCGGTCGATATGGCCGATATTGCCCGGATTGATGCGGAGTTTGTCGATGCCCGCGTCAAGGGCTTTTAGCGCGAGTTTGTAATGAAAATGAATGTCCGCGACGATCGGCACATCGGTTCGTTTGCGGATCTCGATCATCGCCGCTGCGGCATCGTCGTCGGGCACGGCGATGCGGACGATCTCACAGCCGGCCTCGACCATTTCCTCGATCTGCTTGATCGTGCCGTCAATGTCGGTCGTCTCGGTCTTCGTCATCGACTGCACAACCACCGGCGCGCCTCCGCCGATCTGCACGTCGCGAACCATGACTGGTTTGGTAACTCTCATTTCGATTCTAAGTGTTGGCTACTCGCAGTATTTCTAATTCCCGATCAGCCGCGACACGTCAAAGAAGATCACCGTCACCATCAACAGCAACACGATCGCGAGGCCGCTTAGCTGTATGCGTTCGCGAGCCGCCATTGAAAGGGTTTTGCCAAACCATGACATCACTTTTTCGATACCGAGCACCATTATCTGGCCGCCATCGAGCATCGGAATTGGCAAAAGATTCATGATGCCGAGACTCAAGGATATGTACATCAGTACCGACAACAGTCCAAAAAATCCGCTGGCGAATACCGTTGTGATGATCACCTGACCGATGCCGATCGGGCCGGAGACGGTGTCGCGGGCCGATCGTTCCCCGGTACCGACCTGGCCGAGAGCCGAACCCGTGAGGCGGAGAATTCGAAGATTCTGGTCGACCGCTGCTACGGCGGCACCGCCCACGCCGACAGGTTCGCGGTTGGTGAGCAGCGATGTGTCAAATCGAATGCCGATCAGCCAGTCATTGTTTTTCTCGACCGCGTACGTGCTTATTTCCTGTTTTTGATCATTGCGCGTGACGGAGAGCGTGATGGGCTGGCCTTTTGACTCAGCCACCATCATCTTCATTTCCTGGGTATTGCGGATCGCCTTTCCATTTACCGACGTGATCCAGTCGCCGGCCTGTAAACCGGATTTTGCGGCGGGCATTTCGGGGTCGATACTGCCTACGACGACAGGTTCCGTTCCGGCATCAGGCGCCATGTCGAGAAATCCGCCCGATTGGCCGTTCTCGGTGACCTTGGCTGGGGCGATGGTCAGCGGAATGCGGTTGCCGGCACGCTCGACAACTATCGGAACTTCCTTTTCAGGAATGAGCAATGCCGAGTCTTCGATGCGATTCCACGATGGGTTTTCGATGCCGTCGAAATTGACGATGCGGTCACCGACATTGATGCCAGCCTTTGCGGCCGCGCCGTCGGCTTTGACAAAACCGACGATCGGAGCCGGATTTGCCGGAACGCCATATGCCAATGCAAGGCTGAATGGGATCGCGAGCGCGAGGACGATATTCATGAAAGGCCCGCCGAGCATCACGAGAAACTTCTGCCAACGCGGCCTGAGTTCATACAGCTCTTCAGCGGGAACAGGCTCATCGGTCGTGTCCGCGGCCTCAAGCGGCCCGGCGCCTTCGTCACCGTAGAGTTTTACGTATGCTCCGAGCGGGATCGCGGAAATTCGATAATCCGTGTGTCCGATCTTAACGCCAAAAACACGCGGACCGAGGCCGAAGAACGAGTATGCCTCGACGCGCATCCCGAACATTTTGGCGACAATAAAATGGCCAAACTCATGGATGTTGATCGCGACGCCGAGAACAAAAAGAACTGCTAAAATTGCTATTAATATATCTGTCATTAAATAAATCCTGCCAAGAAAACGCTTGCTATTAGAGGCGCAGACCGTCACTGGCCGTTGTCATAAAAGTGTATGCTCACCACCCGTACGAGTCAACTATTTTGGGACGGCGGCTGATGCCGACTTTACCGCGAGCAGTTTTTCGGCAGCGGTGCGTGCCCATTGGTCAACCCGCAGAACGGTCTCAAGGTCGGCCACATTCTCAGGCGTGTGTGTCTGCATCACGCCCGCATTTACCTGGGCGATCTCGCTGAGTCGGATCTTGCCGTCCAAAAATGCCTGCACGCTGATCTCATTTGCGGCATTCAGTGCAGCGGGCATTGAGCCGCCTGATCTGAGCGCGGAGTACGCAAGAGCAAGGCATGGAAATACGTCGAGGTCAGGCTCTTCAAAATCGAGACGGCTCAAGGTGGACAGATCGAGCGGCGGCTGGCAGTTTTCGCGGCGGTCGGGATAGGTCAGTGCGTATTGAATCGCATGGCGCATATCCGCAACGCCCATTTGAGCCATGACCGAGCCGTCAACCATCTCGACCATCGAATGAACGATCGATTGCGGATGGACGACGACCGAGATCTGATCGGCGTCAAAGCCGAACAGCCACCGGGCCTCGATGACCTCGAGCCCTTTGTTCATCAGGGTCGCCGAGTCGATCGTGATCTTGTCGCCCATCGACCAGTTTGGGTGATTGAGGGCTTCTTCGCGGGTAGCGTTGTCGATCTCTTGTTTGGTTTTGCCGCGAAACGGGCCGCCTGACGCGGTCAATATTAGTCGTTTTACTTCGGCCTTTCGTTCGCCGCGAAGGCATTGATGGATCGCGTTGTGCTCGCTGTCGACGGGCAGGATTTCGGCCCCGGACTTCGCCGCAGCGGCCATCATCAGTTCGCCCGCGATGACAAGGGTTTCTTTATTTGCGAGAGCGATCCGCTTTCCGGCCTCGATCGCTCGCAGAGTCGGAACAAAGCCCACGGCGCCGACGGTCGCCGAGACAACCGTTTCAGCTTCATCATGAGTTGCGACGGCGATCAGGCCGGCCTCGCCGACCGCGATCTTTGGGGTTTCTGCGTCTAGGCCGCGTAATTCACGCTCCAGGCTTTCAGCGCAAGATTCGTCCTCGCATGAAACCAGCTCGGGCTTATATTTTGCTATCTGAGCGGCAAATTTCTCGACATTTCGCCCGGCGGCCATCGCTACAACGCGTGTGTCGCCGAGATGATCAATAACTTTCAGTGTGTTGCAGCCGATCGAGCCGGTCGAGCCAAGGATGGAGATGGACTTCATAACAGAGGCTTTAGGATAGCATATTCGCCATGATTTTCATTGGCTGCGCCCTTTCGGAATACGTGAGAAGTGATAGGTGATAGGTGATAAGTTTAGAAGCTGAAAACTTCTTACTTTTCACATATCACTTCTCACTTATTCCGGCGAGGTCATCTTTGGCGGCGAATTCGTGCGGAGCTTCGAGACGGTCGGTTTTGCTGATGCCTCGGGCTTGCTTGTCGGCGAGGAATTGGTTAAATTGGGCCGACTTGTTCTTCGGCACGCTCAGGGTTTTCCAGTCGGTGGACTTGAAATGCTTTGCGAGCAGGACGATCTGGCCGATGTGGTATGCGTAGTGGGTTAGCTGGCGGTTCATCGCCTCAACGACAGCGTGTGGTTCGCCGCGGATGGTGATCGTGCGGGCAAAGTCGTCTGCGGTCAGCGGCTCGACGTTGTTGAAAAGTGTCTGCCAACCGGTCTCCCAAAATTGCATTAGGCTTTCCCGCGTGTCCTCGATCAATTCAAACTCGGTATCGCGGTTGCGGTCCGGCTTTTCGCCGTCGCTCGTCAAAAAGTCGCGCCAGCGGGAATGCAGATTCCCGGCGATGTGCTTGACGATGACCGCGATGGAGTTTGCCTCAGGGTCGATCAGAGCAAAAAACTCCTCGTCCGAAACCTGTGCGATCGCACGCTCCGCCATTTTTTTGTAGTTGTGGAACGTCTGTAGGGCGTCGCTGTGGTATCCGTCGGTGAAGGGCTTCATTTCTTCAGAATATAGTCGCGGTAATAGTCGTTGATAAAATCGCGCATCCCGAATTGCCACCAGCCGATGCCAAAGCTCTTCGCTTCATCGATCGCTTCCTCGGCCGTTTTACCGTCGTGACTCATCCGATATACCGCGATCACGGTTCCTGTGCGGTCCTTTCCGCGTTTGCAGTGGATAAAGACCGGCTTGTCCGCGGCTTCGATCTCCCTGAGGATCTCATCGATCTGATCAATTCGAGGCCGGCTCCAATTTCTAAGTGGCCGATTGATGAATTTCATTCCCGCGTTTTCAACCAAGGCCTTTTCTCTTAGTGCGTTTTGATCATCATCGCGAAGATCGATAACGGTCGCGACGCCCATGCGTTCAAGTTCAGCAAATCCGTCGCTTTTTGGCTGTCCGCCGCGATAAACGTGAAGGTTGACCTCAAAAAAGTTTGGAAGGTTTTTGGACGGCGACTTCGTCTGCGCCGAAACGCTCGGGGCGGTCAGCGTCCCAATGACGACAAGAACGATGCATAGAACAGTTCGGTTTGTCATTTTTCTATTGTTGATGCGATCTCGCCCATCTTGAGCAAACTCTGATCGCCGGTTCCCATATTCTTGAGCGTGACTTTACCCTCGGCGATCTCGCCCTCGCCGAGGACGCATACCCATGGAACATTGATCTGGTCGGCGTACTTCAACTGTTTCCCCAATTTGTCTGGTTCCGGATAAATGATGACGCGGAGGCCATTTGCGCGGAGGTCAGCGGCTAGTTTTAGCGAATCTGAAATGGTGTCGTCGCTCCAGATAGTGACCAGCACGTCGGCAGGGGTTGATTCGGCGATCTCGGGCGGGAACATTCCGCGCTCGTCCATGACGACGAGGATTCGTTCGAGACCGAGCGACAGGCCGCAGGCGGCGATCTGTTCCTTGCCGAACATTCCGATCAGGCCGTCATAGCGGCCGCCGCCGCAGAGGCTGCCGGCGAGATCGGGGACGTTTATCTCGACGATCGCACCTGTGTAATACGAGAGGCCGCGGGCGAGGCTCGGGTCGATGACGATAGGGGCTTTGCCGGCATAGTTGACGATCTGGCCAAGCTCGCCAAGCGTTTCATTGCTGACGATATTGAGCAGATTGCTGACGATCGTGCGATTTACATCGCCCTCCTGGTCGAGTATCTCGCGCGTCTTTGCAAAGATCTCCATGAGCATCGTCGAGGCTTCGGGCGAAATTCCTCGATCGTTAAGTTCCTTGGCGACGCCTTCGATGCCGATCTTATCAAGTTTGTCGATGGCGACGAGTGCGTCGGTGTGTAGTTCTTCAGAGACGCCCGCAGTGTCGAGAATATCGGTCAAAACCTGGCGATGATTGAGCCTGACGGTAAAATCGTCAAAGCCGAGGCGGCGAAATATTTGGCTCGCGGCGGCGATCAGCTCGCCCTCGACCACCATCGACGAAGACCCGATCGCATCAACATCGCACTGATAAAACTCTCGAAACCGTCCGCGAGCGGGCCGGTCGGCCCGCCAGACGGGTTGGATCTGATAGCGTTTGAAGAATTTCGGGAGTTCGTTCTTGTTGTTTGCGACGACGCGAGCGAGGGGAACGGTTAGATCGTATCGAAGGGCAAGATCGCAAAACTCACGACTCATAGCAGTAGCATAAGAAGGGTCATTTTCCTCATACTTGCCATAAGTACCAGCCTTTACTATTCCCGCAAAGCCTTTAAGATTCGCGGCAAATGCTGCTCCACGCTTGAGAACCTTGAAAACCAGCTGGCTACCTTCATCGCCGTACTTGCCCATCAATGTATCGAGATTCTCGACGGCAGGAGTCTCGAGCGGCTCGAAGCCGTACGATTCGTAAACTTCCCTGATGATGCCGATCACGTAGTTGCGTTTTCGAACATCGGCTGGGAGAAAATCGCGCATTCCGCGTGCTGGGTTGGTACTTGCCATATTGTTTTAACAGGATGGACAAGATAGGCAGGATAAATGCCGATCCTGTGCATCCTGTATATCCTGTTTTAATTCAGTTGAAATTACAAATAGTGGCGTTTCAGCTCGACGTAATTTCGCCACGACTTGTCGAGGTAGGCGAGTTCTTCTTCGGTAAGCTCACGTTTGACCCGGGCAGGCGAGCCTAGGACGAGAGAACGCGAAGGAATTTGCGTGCCGGGCGTGAGCAGACTGCCGGCTCCGACGAGAGAATTTGCACCGACGCGGACACCGTCCATCAGGATCGCTCCGATGCCGATGAGACAGCCGGACTCGACGTGACAGCCGTGGAGCGTGACGCGATGGCCGACGGTTATTTGCTCTTCGAGAATCGTCGGATGCGTCTTTGAACTGACATGTATGATCGTGCCGTCTTGGATATTCGTCCTTGCACCGATGCGGATGTAATTCACATCGCCGCGGATGATCGAGCCAAACCACACGCTTGCATCTTCACCGATCTCGACATCGCCGATGATGATCGCATCGTCGGTGATGAAAGCCGTTGGATGGATCCGTGGGGTGACGCCCCTGAAGGTTTTTGGAGAATTGGCTGCCACGTCTATTCGAGGTTACGTCCAATGACCATCGTTTTGCCAACTTCCACAATCTCAAAGGACTCGAACAGTTTTTCAATAGCATCAAGATTAGCTTCGCAGATAGCGAATAGTTCGGAGTTGTTCAGATTTCCCTTTCTGATGAGGAGCAACTTTTTTGGTGTGCCGGTTAAGAGTTTCAAGAGCGCAAAATCTGAGTCTTTACTAATTGCTATTCTGTTATTCTCATCCGCAAGTCGAGCTATCGACAAATCTTCTGTCCGATTTTGCTCAGGTAATTCGAGCGTATGTTCCGCGTCATGGCCGTTATCTGACAGCCATTTGCAAAGGCGCGCCGGAAGCTGGGCATCGACAATAAATCTCATTACGCAGCCAATATTTCAGATACGCTGTTCACTCGCGTAATTTTGGCGGCAAAATGTAAGGCAGCCCGTATATCCAGCACTTCAAGATCAGGGTAATCGGCTAAGATCTCGTCTGTCGTCATACCGGAACTTAGCAGATCAAGCAGCATTTCAACCGGGTAACGCATGTTACGGATGGTTGGCTTTCCAAAACAAATATTTGGGTTCATCGTAATGCGGCTTAAGAGTTCATCATTCATAACAATTCAAAGCTACCACAAAACTATCCTTGTCCAATCAACTATTTCTCGTAAACCTCCGCCGCATCATCCCAAACGCTTGTTCGAGTTCTGTCACTCGCAGCAGTTTTGCCGTTATTACAAAAGCGATACCGCCGAGGGCGATCGGGCCGAGGGCTTCGAGAAGCCTAAGCTTAAAGGTTGTTGAACCAAACTCTGCCAGCAGAAAATGATAGCTTGCGTAGGCAACCGCTGACAGGACGGCCGAGGCGGCGGCGATCTTTAGGAATGAGAGGGCGATGTCTCGGCCGTTGAGGCGTTTTATCCGCTTTCTCATAATGAGAAAAAGAGCGACAAAATTTACGAGGGCGACTATCGACGTCGCTAGGGCGACACCTACGTGGCCGTAGCCGCCGGGCGTTTCGGGTGTGACGCCGTAGCCCGAGAGCCAATTTCGCAGGAAATAGCTGCCGACGAGATTTACACCGATCGACGCGATGGCGATGATCATCGGCGTCTTTGCGTCATTCAGCGCGTAAAAAGCGGGCGACAGGATTTTGATCGCGGCGTATCCCGTGAGGCCGATAGAGTAACCGGCGAGAGCGGCGGCGGACATCGCGGTCGAGGTCTCGTCAAATCTTCCGCGTTCGTAAATGAGCCTGACAATGGGTTCCCCGAGGATAATCAGTCCGCATGCCGACGGCAGCGTCATCAGGAAAACGAGATTCATCGACGAAGACACCGTGTCGCGAAAGTCCTTGATCTTTCCCTCGCTCGCGAGCCGCGACAACACAGGGATCGCCGCCGTTCCGACCGCAACGCCAAACAAACCGATAGGCAATTGCATCAGCCTAAACGAGTAGCTCAGCCACCCCTGAGCACCCTCAATGCCTGATACAAAGTAAGTATTTATCAGCACATTGACCTGCACGGCCGACGTGCCGATGATCGCGGGGCCCATCAGGGCCATGACCTTTCGGACGCCTTCGTCGGCAAAACTGAGAATGGGGGTGAATTTGAATCCGACCTTTACGAGCGACGGTATCTGCATCAGGAACTGTGCCGCTCCGCCGATCAACGTGCCGATCGCCATGCCGATGATCGCCCATTGCGAGGCGGCATCGGGGATCGCAGATTTGTCATTTGAATTCAGCCAGCCGCCGCCGCTGAGCCAAAAGGCGAGCCCGAGTCCGAACAATATCGAGACGATATTAAAAACGGTCGAGGCAGACGCCGGCACACCAAAAACGCCCTTTGTATTGAGCACGCCCATTGCCAGAGCGGCGAGAGCCACAAGCAGGATGAACGGGAACATTATCTGCGTCAGCGTCGTCGCGAGAGCAGCCTTTTCCGGCGAAAAACCGTCTGCGATCAGCCCGACGAATTGCCTTGAAAAGATGATGCCGACGATACAGATCGCGCTCATCACGACGGCGAGGAGATTGAGTACAAGGCTTGCGAGGCGCCAGGCTTCTTTTTCGCCCTTATTGACCTGATAGTCGGTAAATACCTTTACAAACGCGACCGACAACGCACCCTCGGCAAACAGGTCGCGGAGCACATTTGGTATGCGAAACGCCACCACATATGCATCGTACAAAAACCCCGAGCCAAAAAAATTAGCAAAGATCATCTCGCGTAGCAGCCCCAAAACACGCGAAAACATCACCGCGATCGAGACGATCCCGGCCGAACGCGCCACGCTGGTCTGCTTGGTCGCTGACGGAGAAATGCCGCCCGGCTCAGCCAATGATTCAGGCGTCTCAGCGGCCGGTCGAGGTTGCGGTTCGTCACTCATCTGGCGGGAATTATCTCACGGCAGGAGGTGAAAAGAACAATGGAATTGCTTCGCGGGCCAGTTTTGGCGATTTGCGGATGTAACCCAAATGGGTGATGACAGATGTTGTTTGACACGATAAAATTCCCGTAAATTCAAGAAATGCCATTTCCTCAAACAGATATATGAACGGCCGAATTTTCAAACTCAAAGCGGAAATCTCTCGCAGTTTGCAGGAGCAATGGACAGTGGCTAAAATGGCCGCCGCGGCCGATCTATCAGAGCCGCACTTCATCCGTCTCTTTCGCACCGAGATCAAGACCACTCCGTTTGAATACCTGACATGTTTGAGAATGGAACAAGCCAAAAATCTGCTTGAAAACACCTTTCTTCGGATAAAGGAGATCGGCGTGAATGTCGGCATTCCAAATGAGAGCCAGTTTAGCCGTGAATTCAGAAAAAGATTTTCGCTCACGCCGACCGAATATCGTCATCGTCATTGGGAGATCGAGCAATCAAACCCGCCGGATGTACAGGAATGATAGTCAGAGCACAGAGATGATGCTCAGTGCAAAGAAATGATCGTTGCTTTCCTGCCCAAACCAGCCGAAAATTACATCAGTTTTCATTTCAACAAAAGATCATCGTGGTCGCATGCGGGGACAGGTGCCGGAATAGGGAGATCAATGGAGAAAATTCGCAAAGTTGTTGAGATCGGGTCAAATGTAGCGATAATTCTGGTCGCCGTATTGCTCGGGTATTTTCTCGTCAGCAGATATCTGACGCCGCCTGTTGCTGCTCCGCAGCAACAGGCACAGGGGCCGGTCATCCAGCCGGGCAACACGATCCCGATGCCAAATGTTGATTGGGGCAAGAGCGACCGAAATCTGTTGATGGTGCTCTCGACGAGCTGCCATTTTTGTTCTGAGAGTATGCCGTTTTATCAGAAATTGCTCGAACGAAACGCCCAGAGCAAGAGCCTTCGCGTGATCGCCGCGATGCCCCAGGAAGTCGCGGACGCGACAAAATACCTCAGCGAACACAACGTCACCGTCGATGAGGTCATCAAGGCAAACCCGGGCGAAGCGATGGTCAGGGGAACGCCAACACTGCTGTTGGTCAACAAAGATGGAGTGGTGATGGACACATGGATAGGGAAATTGCCGCCCGAAAAAGAGAACGAAGTGCTCGAACGTGCATTCTCTGAGGTGGCTGGTTTGTAAGTTGTGGTTTGAATGTCGATTTGGAGGAGGAAAATATGCTTAGAAAAAATATGTGGTCGATATATCGAAAATGGATGATAATAGCAATATTATCGGGATGTGTTTACGTGTTTGGATATTCAGATCGAACCGAGAACGCGTTTGCGGCCGCACCTTGTATTCAGGAGTGCGAGAGCAATAAGAACGAATGCGACGATTTCTGCGATGAAGATTGTCGTGATGGCTCGACAAGTACAGCGTGCTACAGCTGTTTGCAGTCCTGTTCGCAGACCTATTTTCAATGCCTCAGCTACGCGGTTAGTTGCCAGGATTTGGATGTGATTCCTGGACATTGTGTCGTTGGATTCGGACTTCATTGTGTGCCTATAGGTCAGTCGGGGAGCTTTACTTGTAACACACAACAAGGGGCCTACTATGGATACTACATGATCTGTCATAATCTGGGCGGGGCAGAATGCGTGTCATGTACTGAAGGGTATTGCTATGGCGTTAATCCGGCTCTTGATAACTGCCATGCTGGCTTTTATCCCTAAGAAGTGAACTATTTCATTATGTCTTACAAAGTCGGTGCGTTCATTCTATGGGATTGACTGGGAATAAACTTGCATGGTATCTAGGGAGATGTTGGATCGGCTGCATTTTGGTCTTTTTTGTTGGAACCCCAATGGTCGCGGCCCAAGAGGAAACAATTCGGGTCAAAACCAACCTAGTCACGATACCCGTCACGGTTCTTCACCGTGACGGGCGTTTCGTTACGGAATTGGAAAAGGGCAACTTTCAGATTTTCGAAAATAGCATTGAGCAGGAAGCTGTGCTTTTTGAAACTACCGAAGTTCCTATTTCGGTAATGATCTTGATTGACGTGAGCAGCTCGATGACGCCGCAAGCGATTGGAGAATTGGTCAATGCATCCAATACCCTTGTTCAGAAACTTCGTCCCGACGATCAATTGATCGCGGCTACTTATTCGTACCATGTGTATCCAGTGGTTGACGCTATGAAGGTCAAAGATCTGAAAAGCGGTATCAAATTCAAGCTCCAGCCCTTTGATGCACAAACACTCATTTATGACGCCGTTGATTATTCGTTAAAAAAGATGCGGAAGATTCGCGGGCGTAAGGCGATCATCTTGTTTGGCGATGGCACCGATTCCGGGATGTCAGCCAGTATCAAAAGCACCCTCCGTGATGCAGAAGAGCAGGAGGCACTGATTTACACAGTTCAATCAAGGCTCCTGCCGAACGCTCCCTACACCGATCCTAAAAGATTTGCTAAATCGATTGAGGTCGCGACGGATTACATGAAGGCGTTGGCTCAGAAAACAGGCGGACGGCATTTCATGATTGACGACGTTACGAATTTACAGGATAAGTTTGGCCAGATTGCCGACGAACTTCGGACACAATACACGCTAGGATACTATCCGACTGAAGATGGCAAAGACGGCGAGCGTCGGCGGATCACGGTCAAGGTAAATATTCCAAATGTCGCGGTTCGGTCGCGGAATGAGGTGGTATATAAAAAGCCGAAGAAATAAGGCTTTGACGTGTTTAGGTTGAGGCGAAATATTTGGCCCGGTCGTCATTGAGACGCCGGGCCGTATTTATTAGTAGAATCGTTAGTTTAGTTCCCGCCGCTGTTGCGGCCGGTTGGGTAGCTGACGCGGGTGCGGGCGAGGCGGGATTCGAGTGAGATCTCGTTGTAATTTATTGGGGCGGCTCCGCCGAATTGGCCCTGTACCAGTGAGACAAAGAAATTTTGGAATGTGCGAAAGCGAGAGACGCTGCCTTTCATATTGAAAATGACAAAGAGCAGGCGGCCGTTTCGCGTGTTTACTTCGCCCGCGAGTGCGCTTGCACCGCCGTCGGTGCGGCCAAGCGTGCCGGTTTTGCCGACCAGGCTGCCGCGTGAAAAATCACCGTCAAAACGACCTTCGAGCGTGCCTTTATCGACGCCCGCGACAGGCATTATGTCGGCAAATGTCATCTTGTACTTCGCGAGATCTGAGCGGAGAGCTCTGAGCATCTTCATCATCGCGTTCGGCGTGACGCGGTTGTAACCGAGGCCGCTTGAGGTCGCGAGTGAGAATTCTCCGGGCTGGACACCGACATTCAAATGAATGATGCGTGCGACCGCATATGGCCCGCCCAGCATGTTGCCGAGGCGTTCGGCGAGGAAATTGTTTGAATAGCAGAGCGTCGCCTTTAATATCTCGCGCATCGGCGCCGATTCGTGTGTAAAGAGAAGACGCAGATTGCTCGGTATCGGCTGTACATATACGGAACCCGCAAAGTTTACGCCCGGTATGCCCTGTATCTGACCGGCCTTGCCGGAGAGCGTTACGTAATTGAGCCACGAACGCGTGGCGGCGGCATTTCGCTTTGACGAGTCGAGTGCGGCGTAGAGCGTTTTGCCCGAGAGGAGCGATGAACCGGAATAGTTCATCACAAAATCATCCGTGACGATCATATCGCCCGTAACGGAGCGAATGCCGAGTTTATTTAGCTCGTTCGCGATAGTTACCGCGTGCTGATAGCCGAAGATCGGGTCTTTGCCGGTGATGTAAATATTGCCCGCGAGTGTTCCCGTCGTGCGGTCGATGACGCCGTCTGTATAGACATTTGTCATAAACCGAAACTCGGGGCCAAAGGTTTTGAGAACTGCGTAGGCGGTCGCGACCTTGACGTTTGACGCCGGGTTAAACGTCAGATCGGCATTGCTCTCGACGACGATATTGCCGTCCATCGACTCGATCAAAATGCCCGAATACCCAGGAACCGGAACATCGGCGAGTGCAGGGAAGAGTGTTCGAAGCCCGCTGGCAGACGTCGGAGCACCCGTTGCTGTCGAACTGCCCGTCTTTTGCACGTACGGCGGGGTTGCGGTCGGCGACGCAGCGTAGTTCTCAGTCTGAACCTGAATATCCTGAATTAGCGGCGGCCTCATGTTCTGAGCAGACGCGCTAAAAACGGCGACGGCGAGGACAAAAAAGGCTGCTTGAGCTAAAGATCTGATCATGGTTGCTTTGACGGTTTGGACTTGTTTGGCAGGCTTTCGCGGCACTGAAAGCGTCACTCCATCTAATATAACATATCTGCCGCTAAAAAAGTTCACTATTGTTGAGCCTAAAGGCCAATAGCCCATTATCCCGAGCATCTATTCGATGAATTAGCTGCCATATTGGATGCATTCGATTAACGATCGCTTATGGCAGCGATTCGATTTAGTTATACATCATAAACGATCAAAATGAAAGGATTTTTTGAAAACCTAGCGAAATTGCATCATTCGCTCGATATATTTGGCAATGATATCGGCCTCGAGATTGACAGGATCGCCGGGTTTAAGGGTCGAGAGGTTGGTTAGTTCCCAGGTTTTCGGAATGACCGCGATGTCAAAGCTGTCGGCGTCGAGAGCCGCGATAGTGAGTGAAATGCCTTCGACGGCGACGGAACCTTTCGGCATGAAGTATCTGGCCATCTCAGCCGGGAAGCCTATCTTGATGGTCCAAAAATCGCCTTCGGGTATCGCAGACAGAAATGTTCCACGCCCATCGACGTGGCCCTGCATTATGTGCCCGCCGAGACGTGTTATCGGCAGCATCGCGCGTTCGAGATTGACTCGCGATCCGGCGATGAGCGAGCCGAGTGTTGTTTTATCGAGTGTTTCGGGCGAAACATCAGCGCCAAAACAAGTTGGCGTTGTTTCTAGAGCGGTGAGGCAAACGCCATTGACCGCGATCGAATCGCCGTTTGAGATGTCCGAGGTTACGAGAACGGCGTTTACCACGATGCGTGCACCATCGGCGCTCGTTACGAGGGAGTCTATGGTTCCTAATTCTTCGACGAGGCCTGTGAACATGGTGTTTTATTTCGCTACTAGTTTTTAGTTCCTAGTTATTAGTTGCTAGTTGGCTGATTATAGCGAGGGGGTGCTCCGATTGTAAAAGTATCGGCGGAGTGGAATAATCATCGCTTACGCCGCCAGCGGCTTTTACGACGTATGGCCGAACCTGCAATCGAGAGTCAACCGCCAAAACTTCGCCGTCTTGAGACTGGTGAGATAGATAATTCTTCGCTCGCTGATCTGATCGAGTGGTTTTTGAATTTTGACGAACGCGTCGCCCGAATGCGGCACGCGAATACCGAAGAACTATTCCAATGGAAGCAAATGGATGACGAGGCGAACGGCGTCGCGATATTTCCGTTTGAGAATGCCGAAGCTCGTTTTGCGATCGGAGTCGTGCAGGCGCTTGCGGAGAATAAGTCCGAACCGATCTTGAAACTTTGGATCACGGATGTTCTCGAAGCTCTCGGTCGTGCACGCGAGACGAAGACTGAACTTACTACGGCCTACGATCTCGACGCCGACCTTGAAGCCTTCTCCCTTAAGAAATCGGAAAAACTAACGACAAATACCGAGCGTCGACTATATCTCTCTAGCTGCTGGCTCGAAGCTCTCTGCACGGCCGAAGCCCGCGTGCTGGGCTGGGTGTATCAGGATATCTACGGCAAGCCGTTTACGCCGTAGCTCAGACGGTACTTACCTAAACGTCTGACATTGCTTCATATCGCCGGACTGCATCCCTTTGGAAAAGTACTGCATTCGCTGCTGAGCCGAGCCGTGCGTGAATGAGTCAGGGACGACGAATCCCTGCGTTCGTTTTTGGATCATGTCGTCTCCGACAGCCGCCGCCGCACGAATTGCTTCCTCTGCATCGCCGGTCTCCACACGATTCTGTTTAGCAGCAAAATTCGCCCAGACTCCCGCGTAGCAATCGGCCTGGAGTTCGAGAGCGACCGAGAGGCGATTGTTCTGTCCGGCACGCTGTACCTGATCCATCACGCCAGTAAGATTTTGGATGTGATGGCCAAATTCGTGTGCGATCACATAGGCTTGAGCAAAATCGCCGGGGGCTTTGAATTCGCGGCGGAGTTCGTCAAAGAAGGCAAAATCCAAATATAATTTTTGATCGCCAGGGCAATAGAACGGACCGGTCGCCGCACTAGCGTAGCCGCACGCGGACGAGGTCTGACCGGTGAATAGGACGAGCTTTGGATCCTGGTATCTGACTCGGGATTGCTCCGGAAGTATCTGTTTCCAGGCATCTTCGAGATTTCCCATGATGGCCCGGACAAATTGACTTTGATCGTCCTGAGTAACGGTTTTGTTAGCGGCTTGGCCAGGGGCGGGAACTTCCGAACCCGTCGGAACATTCTGCAAAAGCTGGCTCGGGTCGCCTCCGCACATGTAGATCGCAATCGCTAGGACGACAACCGCCAGGCCGCCGCCGCCTACCATCGCCGGGCGGCCCATGCCGCGGCGGTCTTCGATATTTGTACTCTGTCGCTGATCTCTCCAACGCATAAAATCTCCTGTGCTAGCCAGAAATTCAAGAAAAATGGTGTTCTGATTCTAGCATTTTCGTCTGAGGTCGTGGAATCGGACGAAAGCCCCGCATTTGTAAAATCAACGGCAAATGCTTGACAGATGTAGATTTAGAGGATTATTATGCAGTCACACAATAGTTCAGACTTTCTCTTTCACGTTTTCCGAACCCTTGGAGGAAAAATGATCAAACTAGACATCGTCAATTTGGTTGCCGACCGTACTGGTGTCCCCAAACAGAAGGCGGAGCAGGTAGTTGACTCACTTTTTGAAGCAATGAAGGACGCTCTGGCCGCGGGCAAACGCATCGAACTGCGGGGATTTGGCGTATTTGTCGTCAAACCGCGCAAGCGTGGGGTCGGCAGAAATCCCCGTACGGGCGAGGAAGTGCCGATTCCGGCTGGCAAGACAATCAGATTCAAACCGGGAAAAGAGCTGTCGGCAAAATCCGTCGGCTAGTAGTACAATATTTCTAGTTTACGTTTAGATCGCAGATCGCATCGCTGTAAGCGCGGCGTGCGGTCTTTTTTATGCGAACGCTGATCCTTTAATGACAGAATCTGAACAGCTTGATCTGCTCTACCGCGACCGCCCGGTGATGAAACCGACAGGTATGACCTGGGTCCGGCATATACTTTTGCTTGGATTGACGTTTTGTACCGTTACGCTTGCCGGGACGATGTTCCCGTTTGGCAGGTACGATTCGCTGCCAGCTTCGGATCCACAGACACTGTCTGAACTACTCGCTTTTGTCATTGAGATCCCTCAGCGATATGCCGCCTTTCTTAGCGGTGCGGTGAGTAATATCGTTGCCCACCCGGACGCTCTCGCGTACGGCCTCAAATTTTCCAGCTCACTACTTTTTATCTTGATCTGCCACGAGATGGGGCATTACATCGCGTGCCGCATTTACCGCGTCGATGCGACGCTGCCATTTTTTCTCCCGACGCCGCCGATGGTCGGGCCGGCGGGAACGTTCGGGGCGTTTATCAAAATACTATCGCCGATGCCGTCGCGCCGGGCAGTTTTTGATATCGGCGTCGCCGGGCCTATCGCCGGGTTTATTGCTCTTATCCCGATAGCGATCGCCGGAATCGCGACCATGCAGACGGTCACGCCCGAACAATTGGGCAACACGCAAGGAGCTCTTACCTTTACCGATCCGCTATTGATGCGTAGTTTTGCGGTGTTGTTCGGGATCGACCTTAAATTTGGGATCGGAAATGCCTTTTATTTTGCAGCGTGGGTTGGTCTGCTTGTGACCGCGTTGAATCTGATCCCGTCCGGGCAGTTAGACGGCGGGCATGCAATCTACGCGGTGCTTGGTGAGAAAGTGCACCTTTGGACGGGCCGTATCGCTTTTGTTGTAATGGCAACTCTCTCAGTTGTTGGATTCTATTTCTTTAACAGCCCGAGCGGATTTCTGATTGCGGTAATTCTGGCGGTAATGATGCGGGTGCGGCATCCGCGTCCGTGGGACATTACGCCGCTTGACCCAAAGCGCAAGGCGATTGCGGTCCTCACGCTGCTGATCTTTATTCTTAGCTTTGCGCCGTTTCCGATCCAGATAAATTAGTCTCTGGAAATGTGATCTCTCGATAGATCAAAGCGAGCGGGAGTGTGCACGATACGGACTTTAGCTCGACATGGTCGCTGAGGTCATTAAACTCAAAATTTGCCCAAAAACCGTCACCGTGTTTGACGAATTGGGTAATATGAGGGCGATGCTGGGCAATCAGCAGGTATTCGGTGAAACTCTCGATAGATTTGTAAAAGCTGAATTTGTCTCCGCGATCAAAGGCTTCGGTAGTGTCCGATAAAACCTCGACGATCAATTGCGGATTTACGAGCATTTCGATCCCGCTGATCTCCTCAAGCTGAGGTTTTCCGCACAATGCTGTTAGATCAGGATAGCGGTATGGCGGATATGACGGCACCTTGATCCGCATGTCGGACGGAAGTACGTGGCAGCCCTTTTCTCGTAACTTTGTCCCAATCTCAATCGAAAGGTTCATCACGATCTGGTTGTGGGCGTATTTTGCACCGCTCATTGACCAAACGTCGCCGTCCCAGAACTCGAATTTTTCATCAGTCGATCTTTCAAGTTCGAGATATTCTTCAAGCGAATAAACTTGTTTTGGTTGAAAGGCCATTTTAGTCTCGCCACTGGTGTATTGCCGGATCATAACCATCTTCGCACTTTCGTTACTGAAAACTCAATACTAGATCGTTTGCGGAAGTAGTCCCTTGATCTCTTTCACCATTTTCTCGATGTCTTCGTCACCTGAGAGGGCGATCATAAAGAAATCGTAGCTTGTCTTAAAACAGACCATTCCATTGCCAAAGAACCAGACGCCTTCGAGCAGAGGATTGCCGCCGATGATGTTGCCCAACGGAAAGCCCGTTACCGTTGCCGGGTTTAGAACGTTGGTCATCATTACTGCACCCGACGCAAATGAGAATGCACCGAGCAGCGGTGCTCCGATGCGTTTTGCGATGTCGCGTTCAAACTGGATCCGCTCAGCATCCGCCTGATTGAGCGCGCCTTTTTCTATCAGCTCTTCCCGGCGATTGAGGTAGCCGTCAAAACTCTCGGCGAGCTTTTTCACGGACCAGACGGGAATCGCAGAATTTAGCAGCCAGTGTGAACTGATTCCGGTGAACACAACGCCCAGACCGGCACCGATTGCCATTGAAACGCCGGTTGTTGCCGCTCGCATCGGGTCTTCTTTTGCCCAGTCTGCAGCTTTTTTCGCAGACTTCAAACCCGAGTCGAAAGTTGTCGAAAGGCTCGACCCGAATCCGACGACCTTCGCGACACGTTTGGCATTTGTACCAACGGTGTCTCGGGCGTCATCGAACATCTCACCGGCCTTCTCGGCCGTATCGACCACCACGCCGCCTGCTTTCGCACCGGCATCGGCGGCAACGTCGCGGACGGGTTCGCTGACATTCCACGCCGTCTTTGCTGCACCGCTTGCGGTATCAAAAACATCTTCGGTGACCTTTACCGCTTTCTTGCCTATGTCGGTCCTTTCGGCCTCGGTTTTGATATAGCCTGCCCCGGTGCGGGCTACATCGACGACAGCCTTTGCTCCGTCCTCTATCTTTCCTTTGAGTCCGATCTGGGCATCGATCTCTTCAAACTTTTCCGTGGCCTTTTTTGTCCACGCATCAAATCTTTCTTTGTAATCAGACATACCTGTATCCTCGTTTAACCTCTGAATAAAGTACGGTCTCGCGGCCGGTATAGTTCACACTAAATCAGGTTTATCATTACATCTACAGTCGCAAGATTCAACAGTTTTTCGACCACGCTGCGTTGTGGTAATCTTTCGTTCTATGCCGATAGTGAAGTGTCCGCAGTGCGGAAAAGAGACCCAATTCAGCGGCAACGAGTTTCGGCCGTTCTGTTCCGAGCGGTGCAAGTTGCTTGATTTTGGAGCGTGGGCTGACGGTGAGTACGCTTTGCCGACCGAGTCCGCCGAGTTGTCCGATGAAGACATCGACGCCATCGAAAAGGCGAGGGAGAGTGCGGCGAAATGACACTATTACTTGATGTAGCACCGGTTCCGGGTGGCTTTGCGATCTTTGCGGCGGTAGCATTTTTCTTTGTGTTTCTAGCGGTTGCGTTCTTTGCATTCAAATTGTTAAAGAAAACGGTTCGGATGGGTTTTCGAATGTTTATCGCTGCCTTTTTTGTCGCCGTCGCTGTTGCTGGTGGCATCTTTTTGTTCTGGGCCGGAACCGGCAAATCGCCGCGTCCGCAGTCACGCCCCGCGCGAACCCGATAAACCTCGATGGCCGACGCCGCACCTGACATGAAGCCCGGCTTTTGGCAGCGATACCTTAAGCTGCCGCGGAATGTGCTTGCCCTGAGTGTTGTCGCGTTTCTTAACGACACCTCGAGCGAG
Organism: Pyrinomonadaceae bacterium; assembly: GCA_049663465.1. Taxonomy (GTDB): domain Bacteria; phylum Acidobacteriota; class Blastocatellia; order Pyrinomonadales; family Pyrinomonadaceae; genus OLB17. The sequence continues at coordinate 20,842 of JBATDM010000050.1, read as the reverse complement.
ATAATCTATCCGCTATTACCCGCATTTCTCGCTTTGAGTCTCGGTGCGTCACCCTTTGCCATCGGCCTGATCGAGGGCTTTGCGGAATCGATCGCAAGTCTGTTGAAGCTTGTTTCCGGCTACTTGAGCGATAGATTTCAGTCTCGAAAACTTCCCGTTTTTCTGGGATATTCGACCGCGGCCGTTATGCGGCCCGTCCTTGCGTTCGTATCAACATGGCCGCAGGTACTTGTGGTACGCATGGCAGACCGTGTGGGCAAGGGAATTCGCGGGGCTCCGCGCGACGCATTGATCGCGGATGGTGTGCCCCAAGAGGAAAGAGGGTTCGCATTTGGTTTTAATCGAGCGGCTGATCATTTGGGAGCTGTCTTTGGCCCGGTTGCCGGTTTTATTCTACTTTCGATCTTTGCTGCAAACACCGCAAGTCCCTCCGTTAGTGAGTATCAGCAGGTGTTTTTATTCGCATCTGTTCCCGTTGTATTGGGGCTTGTGGTGATCGCACTCTTTGTAAAAGAAGGGGCGAAAACCACTAAGAAATCGGAGGCTCCGCCTGCAAATCTCTCGCTTGCGGGGTTTGACGGGAACTTCAAGAGATTCCTCGTCGTCATCTCTGTATTCACACTTTCAAATTCAACCGATGCATTTCTGCTTCTGCGGGCAGCGGACGCAGGTATTTCTCCTGTTGTCCTGCCGCTGCTGTGGATGACGCTTCATTTGAGCAAGGTCATCAGCTCGCTGGTTGGCGGCCATCTGTCTGACAAATTTGGACGCAAGGCCCTGATCATCAGCGGATGGATCGTCTATGCGGTGGTTTATGCGGGTTTTGCGTTTGTCGATTCGTCGTGGCAGTGCTGGCTGCTGTTCATTATTTACGGAACGTATTTTGGAATGACCGAGGGTGTCGAAAAGGCGTTTGTGGCAGACATGGTTCCCGCGAATAAGCGCGGAACCGCGTACGGCTTGTACAATTTGGCCTTCGGCATCACCGTCTTTCCTGCGTCGCTGCTCTTTGGACTGATCTGGACTAATTATGGAGCGTCAACGGCTTTTCTGGCGAGTGCGGTTGTTTCGCTGTTGGCGATACTGATGTTGACTACCGTGCGGACCGGCCAAGGGCCGGCGACCGCACAGTAGAATACATCGTTAGTCGTTCAATCGAATTGAACTGAGTATGTTCCTGAACGCGTTGCGATAGGAATACGACTCACTACTTGGAACAACGGTCGCGACATATAGCATATCGCCGTTTCTGAGCGAGGTGGTATAGATCGTAACTATCTCCGTTTCGCCGGTTATTGGTGAACGTCCCGAGAGCGTTGTGGTATAACCTCGCCGACCGGCTACATAGGTCCTCGCAAATCGCCCTTGCTGTCGCAGATATGAGTTGCCCTGTAGGATCCGATCAAGATACGCATCGGACGCATTTTCGAGGCTGGTGTTTTGGCTCGGGTATATGCCGATCATCGTTCCGTGTGTGATGCCCTGATCCCCGTAGGCACCTTCGGGTGCGAACTGTAAGCTGTCCTGAGATTCGAAATCACGCCAATTTGACGGAACGTTCAATCGAAGCCAGCTAGAGTTTGAATAGGTTCGCGAACGAGACGACGGAGTTTGAACGCGGCGCGAATAGCGGCCTGAGCTGGTCGGATTCTCGACACCCGAGCCGCCCTTATTTTCTTTCTCGATCTCGGCCATTGTTTTCGCCGGAGGCATCGCCCGGAGGCGAGCCTGCACGCGCTCGAAATCGCGGGTAATCTTGATCGGATTCCGCGAAACATTGAGATATTGGGCTTCCTTTGTGATTTTTTCGTATCGGTTGCCTGGGTCCGGATGGCTGCTGAGCCATTCAGGGCCGCCGCCCTTACTCTCGGCCTGGATGGTTCTGAACATATTCGCCAGGTCACGCGGGTCGTAATCAGCATCGGCCATAATTCGAGCACCGAGCATATCGGCCTGCGTTTCATACTCACGGCTGTACTTAAGGAAATAGCCGGTTGCCACTGCTTGTCCGAGTTGCGCTCCCGTTTGCCCTAGGATCAGGGCCCCACCGATGATCGCACCAATTCCCAGGATCTGATTCAGAGGACTGCTCAGCTTGGTCTGCTGAGCGGTCGCATGGCGGAGTGCGACGTGGCTTATCTCGTGGGCCATGACACCCGCCATTTCACCTTCGTTTTTGGCCTTTTCGATCATGCCCCGGTTGACGTACATCGGGCCACCCGGCAATGCGAAGGCGTTGATATCGCTGGCGTTGACGAGCTTAAAACGGTAATCAAAAACCGGCTGGTTAAATTGACGCGGTATGGCCGCGACCAGATTGTTGCCAACCCGTTCAATGTAATTTGTTGCGTCAGTATCATTTAGGATAGGAAACTGCTTCTCCACCTCAGACGCCGCCTCACTGCCTAGCTTGACGTCATCCTGCACCTTGTACTTGTTTTTTGGTGCAGATATTTGCGTCTGGGCGATCGTTGCGATGGGCAAGAGCCACATCGTCGCGGCGAGTGCCGCAGCCGTAATTCTTTTGGTAAAAAGGTGATTTTTCATAAGTTTCCTCCTAAGCTCAACAACCTAATACTAATAGGTTCAGTGGACGATCGCCAATCGGTCGACCGTCGTTTGGGTAGGATGAAACCCCATCAGCAATGCGTTCGCCGCAAAGAAATTGGAGGAAAGTTATCAGAATGTTACGAGAATGTTACAGACGGCGGCCCATTCGCCGCAGGCCTTAGAAAGTTAAGTATAATGTAACTTTTTCGGCGGCGGGACTGGACTATAATCGTTTCGAAAGCGATATGAACGAAAGCACGCAAGCGGTCTGGTTCGGACACGACACGCCGAGTTTCGGCCCCGTTAGGGGCAACGATATGGAACCACGCGAGATCGATTCACAACTTGACCTGCTGCGCGATCGAGTTCTATTGCTTGGCGGCAAGACGGAAGAAGCGGTAAACCGTGCAGTGCGTTCGCTTACCGAACGAAACACCGAATTGGCAAAAAGCGTGTGTCTGGCAGACGAGCAGATTGATCAGATGGAGCTGGAGATCGATCGTCTCAGCATTGACATTCTGGGTTCGCAGCAGCCGACGGAACACAATTTACGCCTTGTGGTTTCGGTTGCAAAGATCACGCCGATACTTGAACGGATCGCGGATCACGCGGCGAGTATTGCCGAGGCCGCCATCGTTTTGAACAACGAGCCTCAGATCGACAGCTACATAGATTTTTCGATGATGGCGGATATCGCGTCGGGCATGCTGCGTGAGGCACTCAATGCATTTACTGCCGAAGACTCGGCTGCGTCAAGGGAAATAATCGGCCGCGATCTCGAACTGGATAAATGCTACGGCCGCGTTTTTGAGGGCCTTATCGAAACGATGGCAAACGATCCCGCGGCGGCCAATGGAGCGGCACGGCTTCTGTTCGTCGCAAAGCACATTGAGCGGATCGGGGACTATGTAAAAGATATTTGCGAATTGAATGTCTATCTGACCGAAGCTGTGTTTATTAAACACGGTGCGTACCAATAGACTCTCGAAATGGGAATTATAGTTTTAGATCTATATCAAAAATCAGTAATCGGAGACATTGAAAATGGGTTTTAGCTTTTTACCGAAAGAAGATCATTATTTTGCGTTATTTTCGCGGATGACAGTGAAAATTCAGGAGGCGGCCGGCCTTCTGGTCGAGCTAATGGAGGGGCCGGACGCGAATTACGACGCATTGTCCAAAAAGATCAAAAGCGTCGAGCACGAATGTGATGAGATCAACCATGAGGTCACAACGAAGCTTAACAAGTCATTCATAACACCATTCGACCGCGAGGATATTTACACGTTGACGGTAGCGTTGGACGACGTCTGCGACTACATTGACGCCGCGGCCCGTGCGGTAGTCATGTATGACATTCATCAGACCGATGATTTTGCGAGGGAATTGGCTGTGATCCTGCAAAAGCTTGCGGTTGAGATCCACGCAGCGGTCGGACTATTAAAGGACGCTAAGGGCATGAAACAGCACCTGCTCGATATCCAGCGGCTTGAAAACGACGCTGATGAAGTCTATTTCAACGCGATGGCAGCCTTGTTTAGAGACAATACGGATGCCGTGCAAATAATAAAATGGAAGGAACTCTACGAGATCCTCGAAAACGGCACCGATCGCTGCGAAAGCGTCGGAAATATCATCGAAAGCATCGTTCTAAAACATAATTAATTGACGGATACACTGACCTATGGATCAAGATACAGCATCAGTGGCACTGGTCGTTGTCATCATAGCCGTCGCACTAATCTTCGACTATGTAAACGGCTTTCATGACGCCGCGAATTCAATAGCGACAGTCGTCGCGACCCGAGTACTATCCCCGGGTGCGGCCGTAGCTTGGGCGGCATTTTTCAATTTTATTGCCTTTGTTGTTTTTGGAACTGCTGTTGCCAAAACCATTGGCGGCAATATGGTCAATATCACGATCATTCCGCCTGGAGACCAGCTTTATGTGCTGCTTGGCGGAGTGCTCGGAGCGGTGATCTGGAATCTCATTACATGGTATTTCGGATTGCCCACATCGAGTTCGCACGCACTCGTCGGAGCGTATGCGGGATCGGCGTTCACGTCATATGTATGGCATTTCGGCTTTACGGGTTCGCAGGCGGTTTTTGTCGCGGCTGGCTGGATAAAGACGCTGACATTTATAGTTCTCTCGCCGCTGATCGGTATGACACTTGGCTTTGTAATGATGGTTTTGGTGTATTGGATCTTTCATCGGATCGCCGTCAATAAAGTAGATCGGGTTTTCCGTATCGGTCAGCTCTTTTCTGCAGCTGCTTTTTCGCTTGGCCACGGTGGAAATGACGCTCAGAAAACCATGGGTATTATTACGATAGTTTTGGTTTCGGGCGGTTTTCTTCAGATGACATCGGCTGGCAAGCTGCCAGACATTCCGCTCTGGGTTGTTCTCGTTGCCCATACGGCAATAGGTCTCGGCACGCTTTCCGGCGGATGGCGCATAATCAAGACCATGGGCACTAAGATCGTCAAGCTCCAGCCTGTAGGTGGATTTTGCGCCGAAACTTCTGGTGCACTGACGTTATTTCTGGCCACCTTCACGGGGATACCAGTGTCGACCACTCATACGATCACGGGTTCGATCGTTGGCGTCGGTTCGGCTAAGCGGTTTTCGGCGGTTAAATGGGGCGTCGCGACGCGGATCGTTTGGGCTTGGGTATTGACGATACCAATGGCCGCTCTCATCGCCGCGATGTCCTATGGCATTATACTTCTCGTAGAAAAGATCCTCGGCATCGCGTAAAGCCCGAAGGACAATTCGGGATAAATGTCTGCTTGCCTTGACGCATCCAAAGTGACATCATTTTTTCTTAGGAGAAACCGATGTCAGCCGTACTCGAACAAACACGCACGATCGAAGATTATCTCGTAATGCCAGATGCTGAGGTCGCCGAACGCATCGAGGCGGCTCGGCGCGATCTCGGCCCTCGGGTTGTCATTCTTGGCCATCATTATCAGCGGAACGATGTGATCCGTCATGCGGATCTGACAGGTGACAGCTATCAGCTTTCGGTGATGGCGTCGCAGACTGACGCGGAATACATTCTCTTCTGCGGCGTTCATTTCATGGCCGAGTCGGCCGATATTCTTGGTAAACCGCATCAACGGGTGATCCTGCCCGATCTCGGGGCGGGATGTTCGATGGCCGACATGGCGACGATCGATCAGGTCGAGGATGCGTGGGAGCAGCTTCGTGAGATCGGCGTGCTCGACAACAAGGTCGCACCGATCACGTATATGAATTCGTCTGCCGCGATCAAGGCGTTCTGCGGCCGAAATGAAGGTGTTGTTTGTACCTCTTCGAATGCGATCCCGCTATTTGATATCTATCTCAAAGAGTTCGACAAGATGTTCTTCTTCCCCGATCAGCATCTGGGGCGAAATACAGGTGCAAAATTCGGGATACCGCTCGACAAGATGGCGTTGTGGAATCCGCACGAAGAGCTTGGCGGCAATACCGAAGAGCAATTACACGGAGCCAAGCTCATTCTGTGGCGTGGACATTGTTCGGTACACGGACGCTTCAAACCGTGGCATGTCGAACAGCGAAGAAAGGAAATACCCGGCGCTCAGATACTCGTTCATCCCGAATGCATGCGTGAGGTCGTCGAGATCAGCGACCTTGACGGATCGACGAGTTTTATCATCAAGACGGTCGAAAATTCACCGTCCGGCTCGAAATGGGCCATCGGCACCGAGGTCAATCTTGTCAATCGCCTCCAAGCGCGTTTTCCCGACAAAGAAATTCAACTGCTCGCACCGGACCTGTGCATGTGCGCAACGATGTACCGCATCGCCCCGCAAAACCTCGCGTGGGCGATCGAAAATCTTCTCGACGGTAACGTGGTCAACGAGATCGTTGTGGACGCCGAAACAAAACACTTTGCCCGTATCGCTCTGGACCGAATGATCTCTTTTACCGAAAACAAAAGTTAGCCACAAATTACACGAATGGCACGAATTTAAGAAGAACTCTTATTCGCGCCATTTGTGTAATTCGTGGCGAAAATTCTTCCCTTGCTTTATTAACCTCTGTCGAACAAAATATTAGAAAGGAGACCACTAATGACCGAGGCCGATAGATCAGCCATTTCACGCATGCGTTGCAGCGAGATAATGACCAAAAGCGTGCGCACGGCGACGCGTGAGACGACCTTGCGTGATGTCGCCGCGATGATGCGTAAGGGCGATATGGGAGCGGTCCCGGTAGTCGATGGCGGCAAACTTGTAGGCATCGTAACCGACCGGGACATCGTTGTTCGTGCAGTCGCCGAAGGGAAAAATGCCGATTCTGCGGTCGGTGACGTGATGACCTCCGAACTGTTTACCGTCGCCCCTGACGATTTTGTTTTCGAGGCGATCCGTCTAATGGGCGACAAACAGGTCCGCCGCATTCCTGTTACAGATGAAACAGGCCAACTCGCCGGCATCATCGCAATGGCCGACGTTGCACTCGAATCAGAGGATCAACGCGAGATCGCGGAGACACTAGAGGAAATATCGAGCGGGGCGGGGTTCTGGAGCAAAAGTTAGCGTGGCAAAATCAACCAACCGTTTCTTTCAGTTTGTCGGAACGTCAAAGAATGTCCAGTCCGGAAAGCTTTGGTATCCCGCGGCGGACGTTTACCAGACTCCGGAGGGCTGGGTTGTAAAGGTCGAACTGGCAGGCGTTTCGGCTGAGGATATTGTCATTGATATTCAGGGCAATGTGCTCTGCATCGCCGGTTGCCGCAAAGATCGTTCGTGTGCGGCGGGCGTTTCGTATCAGCAGATGGAGATCACGTACAGCAATTTTGAAAAGACACTGCGATTTCCGGCAACGATCGAGGGGGCAAAGGTCGAGCACGTTTTTGAGAATGGCCTGCTGATCATCGAGTTACGCAAAGGCGTTTAAGTTATGGCAGAAGAGCAACAATTTATAACACAGGAGATAAACCTGCCCGAGGAGATCGAGATCGCGGTTTTGCCGTTGCAGAATACGACGCTGTTTCCGGAGACGGTCGTGCCGCTGGCTGTCGGGCGCGAGCGTTCGACCCGCTCGGTCGAGTCTGCTCTGGCGACCGAAGAAAAACTGCTCGCTTGCGTCACTACAAAAACCGAAAATGTCACCGGCGACGATGCAAAGGCAAGCGACCTATACCAGATCGGCACCATCGTAAATATCAAACGCATGATGCGCAACGAGGGCATCATGCAGCTCATCGTGCAGGGAATGAGCCGCTTTGAGGTCATCGAGTGGACGGGTGAGCAGCCGTTTCTCAAGGCGAAGGTCGCTATCCTGCCGGAGCTCAACCGCGTCGATGACGAAGAGGTCGAGGCTCTTAAACGAAACATTCACGGAATGATCCAGGAAGCACTTGCATTACTGCCGCAGGTTCCGCCTGAGATACGGATGGCTGTTTTGACACAGGAAAATCCTGTTCAGCTCGCATATTTTCTCGCTTCAGTTCTCGATCTGGGAACTGAGACCGAGCAGAAAATGCTTGAATCGCCGACCGTCGATAGTTTGCTGACGCTTACTCACGCGGCGTTGGCACGTGAGCTTGAGATCATGCAGATCCGCTCAAAGATCGCCAATGAAGCGCAGAGCGAAATGGACAAATCGCAACGCGATTATGTCCTGCGCCAACAGATGAAAGCGATCCAAAAAGAACTTGGTGAGGACGAGTCGGGCGAGCAGGCCGAGGCGTCGCAGCTTCGTGAAAGGCTTGAGAAAGCTGATCTGCCGGATGATGTGCGTAAGGAAGCCGAACGCGAATTAAAGCGGATGGAGGCTTTGCCGCAGGCCGCACCTGATTATCACGTTATCCGCACGTATCTCGAGTACATTCTCGAACTGCCGTGGCGGAAATCCAGCGAGGAAAAGCTTGATCTTAACGAAGCTCGAAAAGTACTCGACGAAGATCACTATGGCCTTGAAGACATAAAAGAGAGGATCTTGGAATCGCTTGCGGTCGTTAAGTTGCGGCCCGATTCCAAGAGCCCGATCATATTGTTTGTCGGCCCACCGGGCGTCGGTAAAACGTCGCTTGGCCGCTCGATCGGACGTGCTTTGGGACGTGAATTTGATCGCATGAGCCTCGGCGGAATGCGAGACGAAGCCGAATTGCGCGGCCATCGCCGAACTTATATCGGGGCGATGCCGGGTCGGATCATACAGTCGCTAAGGCGGGTCGGCGTAAATAATCCCGTGCTGATGCTCGACGAGATCGACAAGCTTGGCAACGATTTTCGCGGCGATCCGGCGTCGGCGTTGCTCGAGATACTTGATCCGGCGCAGAACAATACGTTTCGCGATAACTATCTCGATCTCCCATTTGATCTGTCGAAAGTTTTCTTTATCGCGACGGCAAATCAGCTTCAACCGATACCGATGCCGCTGCGCGATCGAATGGAGATCATCCACCTCGCAGGTTACAGCGACCGTGAGAAACTCAACATCGCAAAACAATATCTTGTTCCGCGACAGATCAAGGAAAATGGCCTCACGGACGAGCAGCTTTCGATCTCAGATGACGCGATAAATCTATTATCGACAAGATATACGCGTGAGGCGGGTGTTCGTCAGCTCGAACGCACGATCGGCAATCTCGCGCGAAAAGTCGCTCTAAAGGTCGCTCAGGGCTCGACCGAAAAGGTCTCGATCTCGGCAGAAGAAATTCGGGGCTACCTCGGGCCGCCGCGTGTGTTTCCGGAAGAAGCCAGGACGGATCTTCCGCCGGGCGTTGCCACGGGAATGGCGTGGACCGAGATGGGCGGCGAGGTTTTGTTTATCGAGGCGACCCTTTTACCGGGCGGTGGCGGATTAACGCTTACCGGCCAGCTTGGTGACGTGATGAAGGAATCGGCACAAGCGGCTCGCAGCTACCTGTGGTCGCACGCTGCTGAATTTGGCATCGACGCCGCCATGATCAAGGACAATGGGATTCACATACACGTTCCGGCTGGTTCCATTCCAAAGGACGGCCCGTCGGCGGGTGTGACCATGGCGACCGCGATGGCGTCGCTCTATACGGGGCGAAAGGTGCGTTCGGATACTTCGATGACCGGTGAGATCACGCTGTCTGGGCTGGTATTCCCAGTTGGCGGCATTAAGGAAAAGGTCCTGGCGGCCCACCGTGCGGGCATTCGCAGAATAATTTTGCCAAATCGAAATGAGGCGGACACAGACGAGATACCGGACGATGTAAAAGCAGATCTCGAGATCATTCCTGCTTCGTGGATCAGCGAGGTTCTCAACGCGGCCCTACAGCCCGACGGCGGCGGAGCGAAGAAGATCGGTTTCAATCCCGCCGGCACAGAAATAGCATTGGATACGTCAAGCGATCGCCTGGTCGCAAGTGAATAGTAGCTGATCGAGCTATTGACGATTATCGAGGCGTTTCATCTGGTCCAGACTTCGCTGACCCTTTAGTTTTGGATCAAGCTGAATGGCCTGTGCAAAACGCCGCTCTGCCTGAGCGGTCATCCCAATATTTTCGAGTCGCGTTCCGATCATATATAGGAACAAAGCATCAGAGGGCGTAACTTGTTCCGCTTGCTTTTCGTAGGCCCTGGCGGCATCACTCTGATTCGCGGCGTCAGCGGCCCCTGCAAGGAAACTGTTCGCAAGTGGCAGGTCGGGCCGGTCACGGATCGCTTCGTTCCATGCCGCGACGGCGTCATCCCGGCGGCCAAGCTGCCATTGAGCAACGCCTTTTTCCTCAAGCGCTGTGACGAGGTCGGGGCGTTCGGCCAGAGCCGAATCGAGGCTTGGGAGCGCCTCACTGTATCGTCCCAAACGATTCAATATCGCTCCGCGATAGTAGAGACTGAGGGCTCTTGCCTCACCGTGCTGATCTTTGGCGGCGTCGGAAAGTGAACGGACGGCCTGCTCAGTATCACCCGCAAGGTATTCGAGCCACGCCAGCTTTGAGATCGCGGGCCGGTTAAGAAAGAAACCGGCCGCAGCTGCGATACGGAAATGTTTCGTCCCCTGGGCGATACTTTGTTTGTCCTTGGTACTAAGCCACTGCGTTGGATTGGGTTGGGCCAGGGCAAGTTCATCCGGGATCTGAAGGCTTTCGAAGGCCATTGCCCCGGCCCGTTCGTGATAGCGAACAAATCCGCTATGTGCATTGATGCCCGTCCACAGCAGAGCAAACGCCAAAAATGCCCACCCGCATGAGCGAATAGTGCCTGCAGACTTTAGGGTATATCTGTAGAACGACAGATCCGCGGAACGCAGCATCTTTACAGTTCGGAGAACCAGAAATGTTGTGACCCCTGCAATGCCGAGGGCCATCAGCATCGGCACAAGCTGGTACACATCCCAAACCGCCCACAAACTCGCGGCAAAAATTACGGCGGCCAACATCTCTTCCGGCCACGTCAGAGAATAGTTTTTGGTGATCGTTTTCTTCGTTGCGATCGACGGCTTGCCGAATCCGAAATACAAGGCGTCATTCGGGCAGACACTTATGCAGTCCATGCACTTCATACAGCCTGGATCCACTACCATTCCAAATTCCTTCACCTCGGCGTGAACGAGAACATTCGACGTACAGGTTGCTGTGCAATGTCCGCACTGATTGCAGGCATCGGTTACGCGGATCTTTCCTGGAGCAACCTTGTCCGCTAGGCTAAAGAAGCCGCCGTACGGGCACGCATAGGTGCAAAAGCCCTTCTGGCCAAGGAAGTAGACGGTCATAAAGCCGCAGATGAACAAAAACGGTATCGCGACTGCCAGCGGTGGAAATGTCGCCCAGAATTCGGTAGTAACGAGATGATTCGTAAATGCCGGAAAGAGAGGTGAATCCGCCGGTTTCGTGATGGCCCGGCTGACCGTGGGCCAAACGAACATATACAGAGCGACGGCCAAAGGCACAAAAACAAGCAGCCGCGACCGAAACGGCCTTGGTTTGAGTCCCATCTTCTTTAGCAGCCACCCGCAAAAGTCTTGAAGTGCAACAACGTGGCAGCCCCACCCACAAACGAAACGTCCGAAAATGAGTGTCGCAAGAATCGCCAAGCTAAAAAATATGAAGCCTGCGTTGATAGCTCCGTTCTGGAGCGTATACATCGATTCGGACGGCTCGATCGGCGATATCGTCTTGCCCATCAACAGCCATTGAATGAAATGGGCGACCATTAGCAATGTGAGGGTAATCAGAACGACGGCACGCCAACGACTGGTTTTGGAGGCCTGCATCGTCGATTCTCTAGCTGAGGAATTGTCGAGGACCGGCAACTCCAGCGACTTTCTTTTCCCGCTCTGTTTGCTCTCGCAGCCTGTCTTCATCGTTGCTTTACGCCCCTTTCTCTAGCGGCCAATGCCCGCAAACTCCACCTTCGACTTGATTAACGCCCTTGAAACAGTGTAAAAGGAAAGGTGCTTTTTGCGTAACCGACACGTCGAAAAGCTCATCGGTCCACCAACTCAAGGGGTCACACAAAAAATATGCTTAAGCTAATACTCGTTGCTCTACTACCGTTTCTTATTCTGTTCGGCAATAGCTCGGATACCCAACCGGATACCTCATTGGCCGATCTTAGCCAAACTCAACCCCAGGGCGACACAGGAACCCTGGAAAAAATGATCGTTAAGAGCGGTTCAGTTTCTCTTGATATCAATTTCAGCAAGCTTAACGGCGTCGATCCTGCATCGAAGGTCGAAAAGCTCAATAAGTTGAGATTTGATCTTGAGAACGATTCGTTCTTCAAGATACTTGTCTTTAATGGCGAATTGCGAGGCACATTGCCCGGTGATGCGAAGATCACGCCGACGGGTACGGCTAATCTGCCCGGACGTCTCGGCACTGTTTACGACGATCTGGTTCTGGAGAGCAAATCGTGGGGCGGACAGTACGACCTGGTTGTTCGTGAGGCGAGTTCGGGTTTTGTCTTCTTCAACGTGGAAGGGCAGGAATACGAATACGATACGGCAGGTGGCGTTTTGAATATTAAGGGCGGCCGATTACTTATTTCTAATGAATATGCTGGTGACCTCGGACGTCCTTCGGATGTAGGAGCGATAGTTGGCGAGATCTCGGTTAGCGCGCAAATGCAGCCGATAGAAGTTACAAAGGTAGTAGATGGCGAGGTTGAGGGCGAGGTCTTGCCGCCGACCCGCGATCCGGAATCGGGCAGCGTTCCGGGGCCGGATGTGATCGTGGGCGACCTGACTGGGTTGGCTCAGTTTGGCCTCAGCAGTGGTTCGCAGGTCGGACTCGCAGTGGGAACTGATTCGTGCAATTTCGGCACTGAGAATCTTCACTGGTTTGCTAACTCGAACAATGACCACCCGGTGATCCCGCAGAACCTGTATCGCATGAGCGGCGGGGCTGCGAACGATGAAAGATTTGAACAGATCGGCCAGTCGAGCGTAAAGCATGCCTTTACCGCTCTAACGCAAAATCTTTGTCAGCTTGGGTGTAATGGTGTTGGCGGGTCGAATCTTGGCTCGGGATGCTCGGACCCGTACTCGGCGGGCCTTAACTCAGGGCCGAGTCTTGGGTCGCGAGCCTGGATCAATCCATTTACCGGGTTTTTTCCGAGGAACGATTCAGCAACGCCAAACAACAACCATTCTGGACACACTCATCTGGGCCCATCTCACCGGATCCTCACCGAGATGAGCGATCTGAATACCTCATTGAATACCGGTGCTACGTATTATGCGGAATCCCAGTATGTTACGCCGCATGAATATGCCTGGTGCCAGGCGCACCCGACCGAGTGCAACATGTACAACAACGTGTCATATCGCAGATACAATGTGACCGGCACGGGTAGCCCATTTAGCTTTTCGCCGGTTTCGGCGACGGTTCGAATGAAATCAGCGGTAGCCGCATGGCCCGGATCAACTTCGGCTGAACTGATCCCCGAACCGGGCGTTGATGGTGTCGGAGCAGTTGCGTATAAGGTGACTAACCCTTCGCCCGGCGTCTGGCACTATGAGTACGCTATTTACAACCAGAACATTGATCGAGCGATCCAGTCTCTGGCGGTTCCCGTTGGGGCCGGCGCCACTTTGAGCAACGTAGGATTTCACGCCCCGCCTCAACATCCCGGCTGGACGATGGATGGTACTGTGGGAAATACCGGATTCAGTAGTGCTCCTTGGAATCAGAGTCAGGCTGGCAATGCGATGACGTGGAGTTCTGAGACATTTGCCCAGAATCCGAATGCGAATGCTATTCGTTGGGGGACGCTGTATAACTTCCGTTTCGATTCCAATATGCCGCCGCAGAATGTGAACGCAACGGTCGGGTTTTTTAAGACGGGAGATCCGATACAGGTTCAGGTTCAGGGGCCTTCTGCAGGAGCCACCCCAACACCGACCGCGACACCCACTGCAACGCCGACCGCTACACCCACCGCAACACCAACCGCTACGCCGACGGCAACACCGACCGCTACACCAACCGCGACGCCGACAGCCACACCCACTCCTGGGATGATGGAGGCCGATGTTTCGCCTCGTCCGAATGGTGATGATATGGTGGATGCGACCGACGTTATCCAGCTTCGGAGATTTGCGACGGGCCTTGATATGACAGAATCGGGCGGTGCCGAATGGAATCGGGCCGACTGTGCACCGCGAGAATTTCAGGGTGACGGCGTGATCAATGCCAGCGATGTAATTCAAGGTCGTCGGTTCGCAACCGGGTTGGACAACCCTGTCGCTGGTTCCGCAGATCGGTCGTTCTCGATATTACCGTCAAGTTTTTCGGCGGTCATTGACGACGTTTACGCATATTTCTTTGGCCGGGAGGTCCGTGTTGGTTTTGCAAAATTGGATGGTGCAAACAGCGTTACTATTCCCGTGGAAATGAAGCCCAACGGTGACGAAGCCGCGACGAGCTTTACTCTGGAATATGATGCATCCAAGCTTTCAAATCCGCGTGTTGTCCTCGGCGATGCGGCTCCGGCCGATGCGGTTCTTACGGTAAACCAAACCAGATCAGGCCAGATCGGTATATTGGTTGACTCGTCTGGGCCGATGACAGCATCAGCGATCGCGAAGAGCATAGTTCTTGTGACCTTTGACCTTCAAGACGGAGTCGGGGGCGAGACCCCGATCTCTTTGACTGGATCGTTGGCTGCCAAGGGTACGGCCGATTCGTCGGGCCATCTCGTCGCTGTGCGATATTTGGATGGTTCGGTCAAGATCCCGTCGGTAGAGAACGACAGGTAGTCTGGTAGGAGCGTTTCCCTGTGGGGCGGCCGTATGTGCCGCCCTCATTCTCAAAGACGGCATCTGGACAGTATGAGATTGCAGTGAATCTCCAGGAACGGACTGCTTGAGAGTTTGCCTCCCGAGTTTGCAAAATTGTTGACACGCCTGCGTGGGTGGGGGATAATGTTTCTGTTCAAGCGATCGATGTACCGATAGTTATCGCCTTCGGTGAGCAATTCTTCGCTCAGAGATTTGTCTTCTTAAATAAGGGAAATGTCGCCGATCCGGCTTCTGATCGAACGTCGCCCCCGTTTTAGCCAGGAGACTCCAGCATCATTATGAAAATATTTCTCAGATCAAACATGTCGATCGGTCGACTGCTAATTCTAGTTCTTGCCGGCCTGTTTGTTGCTGTGTTTTCGAGCCATGGCATGATAAAGGCTGGCGTGGCGACTGAGCCCACGGTAGCCCACACTGTGAATGTCGTAGACGTAAGCGGAGCACCGGGCACTCAGGTATTTGTCTCGATCGAGCTTGATTCGGGCGGCGACGAAGTTGCCGGAAGTTTTACTGTCAATTTCGATCAAACGAAACTGAGCATCAGCGGAGCAAGCAGCCCAAGTGCGAACCCGGACGTAGCATTGGGTACGGGAGTTCCTGCGGGCTCGGCACTGACCGTTAACGGCAACCAAGCGGCGAGTGGCCGGATCGGTTTTCTTTTTGATTCGTCAAACCTGTTTGCCGCCGGGCCGGGGCGCCAGATCGTCAAGTTGCGATTTACGATCGCTCCAAACGCAACCGGCGGCCCCACGCCCATAACTTTTGGCGGTACTCCGACTCCAAGCAGTTTCTCTAATGAGTTGGGTGAGCCGATCGAAGTCGTCTTTGTTCCTGGTTCTGTGACGATCGAAGCTGCGGCTCCGAATGTAACGATCTCCGGCCAGGTAACAAAGCCTAATGGCCAGGCTCTTGGTGGAGCACAGGTTGTTGTGCTTGACTCTCAAAATGTCAGGCGTCTTGCTACGACAGGCACGTTCGGTTTTTACATCGTTGACGATGTTCCGGCGAACCGGACCTATTCGATCGCCGTTGCGTCGCGGCGGTATCGCTTTACTCCGGTCAACAATTTTCCGGTTGGTACGACCAATGTGGTCGACTTGAATTTTGTCGGTCAGGAATAGCATCAAATTATTTCGACCAAAGACCATTTACCCCGTGAAGGACGGGCGGTAGGATCAAATGAAGAATTTTGCAGTACGTTTTTTTAGCGTTTGGCGACAACGAGCGATGTCGCTCACAGCCGTTTTGGGACTTATGGTGTCATTCGGTGCGATTCAGTACGGCTTTGCTCAGGGGGGCACTTGTATTCCGCAAGGAACCCAGATGTTTGCTTACGATGCGAACAATGACCATCTGTACAAGTTTACTGCGTCGAATCCGGGGAGTTTTCTTTCGGATGTAGAATTGACGGGATTGTCACCCGATGAATTCATATTCGGGATCGACTACAGGCCCACCAACGGCCAACTATACGCCGGGGTTACCAATATCTTCGGGTTATCTACACAAATATATTCTGCCAATACGACGACGGGGCAGCTCTCGCCGATCGGTATGACCTCGGCAGGCTCGAGCGATGTTTTTTTCGGCATCGACTTTAATCCGACCGCCGATCGCATTCGAGTAGTTGGAAATTCAGCCACCAATCGGCGATTTCATCCCGATACGGGTGATCTTGTAGCGAACGACGCGAATCTTGCCTATGCCCCGGGCGATCCAAATGCCGGTTCGGTTCCGAATATTGTCCATGTAGCGTATTCCAACAACCAGGCTGGAGCTTCGACGACAACCCTTTACGGCATTGACTCGGCCAAAGACACTCTGGTCAGGATCGGTGGAATTGACGGCACTCCGTCACCCAATGACGGACAGGTATTTACCATCGGCCCGCTGGGAGTTAATGCTCTAAGCTATGGGGCGATGGACATTCAGTCCGACACCAATCAGGCCTATGCGGTCTTGTTGGTGCTGGGAGCTTCGACATTGTATTCCATTGACCTTGCGACGGGGACAGCTACTTCGCTTGGACAGGTAGCGGGCTCGGACCGGATCGACGGTCTCGCAGTATTGCCCTGTATGGCAGTTCCCGATGTCGAGGTCTCCGGCAGGGTGACGACAGCAGAGGGGCGTGGGGTTCGAAATGCGGTAGTTCGCATGACTGACTCGAACAATCAGACGCGAACGGCCCGAACTTCAACCTTTGGATATTATATCTTTACCGATGTCCCGGTCGGCGGTTCCTTCACAATGGGAGTTGCGGCTAAGCGATATCAGTTCCCGCCCCAGATGGTCCAGGTTACAGGGCCGTTGACGGATGTCGATTTCGTTGCAGAGGAAGAATAGACCTATTAGCACACACGCGAAAAAGACGGCCTGAAGATCGGGCCGTCTTTTTTTGCAACGTGCTAATCGAGCAGCAAGCCTATGGACAGAGCGTGCAGGACTGCTTTATACTGGATTTTTTCCAAAAGGCCGTTTTCCAATCACGAGTCCAATTAATTGAGGAAGTAAGTATGTTGAATAATCGCCGCCGATTTGCTCTCTTCGTTACGATAACCATCATTTCTATTGCCATCATTCTTGGAATTTCGAATGTGCCCCAACGTGCCCAAGAAAAGGGTAAATTGGGGTCGCTGCCAGCGAAATTTGCGAGTCCGGACGCGGTGACTTCGGACATTCGGAATGAAGCCTTCGAAATGGTTCGCGTCAATATTGATAACGACGCTGATCGGGCCAAGGCAGGCCAGTTGGGCCGCATAGTTTGCGACTACGGGCCATTTGTTGTGATCGCCGTGCGAAAGGGGACTTCGCTTGAGAACGTCGGACTGCGCGGCCAGGCACTTGAGTCTTACGTCAGCCTCGCGGGAGCGAAGTTCGATCCGATAGCCGATCGACCGACCGGCACGATCGAGAGTGGAACTACTCCCGGAGACGGCTATTACATAGTTCAGTTTGGAACAACGGCCAACGATGAATTGATCGACAGCATTAGGGCGGCTGGTGTCGAAGTGATCCAGTATGTGCCAAATCAGGCATATTTCGTCTATGGCAGCGGTGGTGCGGTCGCTAAGGTTGCAGAGCACTCGCGGGTGCGGTGGGTTGGCAGTCTGCGTCCTGAATACAAATTATCACCGGTCCTCCGCAGCCAGCTTGATGCCGCGCGTACCGACACGCCTCTTGATCGCAGTATTTCGCCGATCCAGAAGATAGGGAGAAATATAGCCATATTTGATGTAATGATATTCGACCGGGCATCACTCACTGACGTCGCTGATCAGATCAAGAGCAACTTTGGCGGCAACATACTAAAATCGATAGATCTCTCGAATAACTATTTCAATGTGCTTCGGGTCGAATTGCCGCTCGATCAAGTCGAGGTTTTGTCGAATATTCCGGATGTGGTCGCGATCGATTCGTGGATCAAGCCTCGGAAAGAGGACGAGATCGCAGCCCACATTGTTGCGGGTAACTATGTCGGAAATACGGTAAGCCCTCCAGGCTACAATCCGTTGACCCAATTCGGCACGAATGGCAACAATGTCACCGTGGCCGTCTCGGATGACGGTGTGGGCATTCCGGGCGACGGTGGATTTTATGTCACGGCTGCGAATACAGTCAATGGACCGCTTCGCGGAGCCACGGCCGGAGCGCAGGGCCACGGACACCTTCAGGCCAGCATCATCGCCGGCACGACGCCGTTCTCAAACCTCGATGCAAATGGCTATAACTACGGCCTCGGCGTTGCTCCGGCATCGAACATAATAAATATACCGTTCTTGCGCTCCGGGTATTCAGGAGCGGAGGCGGATATGATAAACGACTCGTTTGCCACCAGCGGCCCGAACGGCATTCCGGGAAGCATTGTCAACAACAGTTGGGGAGCCGGTACAAACGGCAATACATACGATGCATTGGCAGCTCAGTTTGATGGCCTTGTACGGGACTCGACCATTGCGGGCGGTATTGACCCGATCACGATCGTTTTTTCGGCGGGCAACTCCGGCGGCAGCGGCCTTACCCGGCCAAAAGTTGCAAAGAACGTCATTTCCGTCGCGGCTTCCGAGAATGTCCGTCCGACGCTCAATAGTGCGGGCGGCAGCACCGGTGCGGCGGACAATCTCGAACAACTTCCTGATTTTTCAAGCCGAGGCCCCGCGGCTGATACCCGCATAAAACCGGATATTACGGCTCCGGGTGATGCGGTCACTGGTGGACGATCCGGCCCGGATGTGTTGTTTGGGAATGTGGATACGTTTCACCGAACCAGCAGCGGGACGTCTCACGCGGCCCCGCAGGTCGCGGGAGCAGCAGCACTGTTTACCCAATGGTGGAAAGACAATAATGCCGGGGTAAATCCAAGTCCGGCCATGGTAAAGGCTGCCTTAATAAATGGAGCAGTCGAGATGACTGGTACTGGCGCCACTGCCGTGAGACCGAACGGAGCCGAAGGCTGGGGACGAATTAATCTAAAGAACGTTCTCAATACGGGAGCCGCGATCACCTATGTGAATCAGACCGATGCCCTAACCACGACCGGCGCTGCCCGAATATATACCGGAAACGTACCGAACGCGGCCGCTCCGGTTCGAGTATCTCTTGTCTGGACGGACCCGCCAGGTGTAAGCGACCCGTCGCTCGTGAATAATCTCGATCTTGAGGTTACCGTTGGGGGCAATACTTATCGGGGGAATGTATTTTCTGGAGGCTCTTCCACCACAGGCGGCACGGCCGACAATCGAAACAATGTTGAGAATGTATTCTTGCCGGCCGGAGTTTCCGGGCCCATAACGGTTCGCGTTTTCGGCACAGCCATTAATGGCGACGGTATCTTGGGCAATGGCGACACCACCGACCAGCATTTTGCTCTGGTTGTTTTCAACGGTACCGTTACGCCGGATGCGTCACCTAATCTCGTTGCTGGTGCCGCGACCCTCGTCTCGGAGAGCTGTCTGCCTGCCAACGGTGTTGTTGACCCCGGCGAGACAGTTACTGTCGCGTTTCCGGTTCAGAATGTTGGCCTGACCAGCACCGCCAATGACGTCGGGACCTTACAGGCATCCGGCGGCGTGACTGCTCCAAACGGCCCGCAAAACTATGGCGTTGTAGTATCGAGCGGTTCGGCTGTCAGCCGTAATTTTACATTCACGGCAGATCCGGGGCTCACTTGCGGCGCTGATATTAGCGCAACCATTCAACATCAAGACGGGGCGGCGAATTTGGGTAATCTTGTATATACGATCCCGACTGGTGTGAGCGGGGCACCGATCGTGACCACCTATATCGATAAGTTTGTTCCTATACCAGACAATAACACCGCCGGAGTCGATATTCCTCTGGCGGTCACCGGTGTAGGCACGGTCGGCGATCTCGATTTTCGATTTGATGTACAGGGGGGGTGCGATACGACTGTAGGTAATCCCGGCTGTGCTGTAGCCCACTCGTATATCGGCGACCTTGTATTTGCCCTGACTTCGCCAGAGGGGACGACGGTGACATTTATCGACCGAATAGGTGTACCGGCATCAACATTTGGCAACAGCGGAAATAATTTTGGTCTCGCAACCATCGACGATGACGGGGCGTTTCCTCCTATCGAGAATTTCACTGGAGCTCCCGTTGCAGCCAACTTCTCTCCGAATAGCCCCTTGAGTGCCTTCGACGGTGAGAATGCTGATGGGACATGGACCTTAAATGTAAGCGATCGGGTTGGAACTGATACTGGCACAGTACAAAACTTTTCGCTGCTGATCAGTCCGAAGGAATGCGCGACGTGTGGGGGAGCGACTCCGACACCAACGGCGACTCCGACCGCAACCCCCACTGCAACGCCGACCGGCACGCCGACCGCAACGCCAACGCCGGGCTCTGGGTTTGAGAGCGATGTTGCGACGAGGCCAAACGGTGATGGGGTCGTGCTTTCAGGTGACGTCATCCAGATGAGGCGATTTTCGACCGGGCTCGACACGCCGAGCATTAGCCCGAATGAGTTTCAGCGTGCGGATTCTGCACCGAGAGGAACTTTGGGAGACGGCTCGGTAAGTTCGGGCGATGTCA
>JBATDM010000049.1:0-3384 GCA_049663465.1 Pyrinomonadaceae bacterium | reverse complement strand
ATGTGGTCACTGTCAGACGCTTTGTGGCGGGGCTTGAAACGGCTGTATCAACTCACAATGAGTTCCAGAGAGCAGATACAGCACCGACATCTACAAAGGGTGACGGAGTGCTCAATGCAACGGATGTCATACAGGTGAGAAGGCTTGCAGCCGGACTCGACCCGACCCAGAGTGCCGGAGGGCCTGGAGCAGCACTACCGCCGCCGCCGGCACCTGTCGAACAGGAGGCAGAGGCAGTGGGCAGTAGGCAGATGACCATCGGTACTGTCAATGCAGTAACAGGCAGCCGTGTAACGGTACCTGTAGATGTTGTGACAAACGGGGACGAACTCGCAATGAGCTTTACCATCAGATATGACGATACAAGGCTTGCGAACCCGAATGTCACACTCTCAGGCGGCCCGAGAGACGGTGTCACACTGACAGCCGGCACACAGGAGCCGGGAGTCATCCGTATCCTCATCGATGCGAACACGTACTTCGGTCAAACAACAAAGGACGGTTCATCGCTTGTGGACATCACATTCGATGTACTCGCAACCGCCCCATCTGGCGACACAGAGATCGAGATCACAGATCTGGTCACCTCAGACGCAGCCGCACACGAGCTGAAGACGAGATCAACCCCAGGCCGCATCTCGATCGCCGGACCGAACCCGATGGACACGAAAGGCGGCAGCCTGACACGCCGCCAACCGCAAGCAGAGGAGTTCGACATCATCACGGAAGCGACAGGACGAAGCCCCTTCATCATCCTCCGCCGCCGCGAACTCCCCTCGCGCGACGAACGTCCGTAATCCAAAAACACAAACGCACTGCGGGCCGGCACACCTCCGCCCGCGGTCATTCAAACAATGAGGCAGCTCGAAAGGGCTGCTTTTTTCATGAAAAAGTCACAACTTGAGCCGCAAAACCAAGAATCGAGCCTTCAATCGAACTTTATTGAAGCATATTTTAGTTGATAAACTTGGAAGTATTGACGAACATCACTATTGCTTTTGTGCTGTGATTTTGCGTAAATAGAAGTAATCCATTTAGACAAGACGACGTCCACGACGCAAGAGCCTGAGCTTTTCCCTTTTCAAGTATGCAAGAATTTACTGACCAAATGCCCTCGGACATCGAACGCTTTCCGATGGTGCCAATCCGCGACGTGGTGATCTTTCCGTTTACCAAGGTCGCATTTAAGATCGGACGGCCTAGCTCCGTTATCGCCCTTGAACAGGCGATGACCGGCGAGCGTCAGATATTTCTCGCGACGCAGCACGATGCCACGGTCGATGAGCCAAATGCCGACCAGATCTATCAGGTCGGCACATTGGGGCGGATACTCCAGGCACAGCGGTTGGACAACGGTCAGATAAAGGTCGTCGTCGAGGGGCGCGAACGCGGTCGGACGGTGCGCGTCGAGCAGGAATCCGACGGGATGTTTTTCGCTCACGTGCGACGGGTCACTTCGACGGACGAGTCAGGTTACAGGACCGACGGGCTACTGCAGAAGGTTCACTCGCTCGTGGAGCAGTTTCTTCGCGTTTCGCCCGATGCGTACACTGACGCTCTGCATGCAAGCCTTCGCGGGGTTTCGGCAGCACAGATCTCGGATTCGATGTCGTCTCACTTACGGATCGGCGTTGATGAAAAGCAAGATCTGCTTGAGACCGTGTCGGTTCAGGAACGCCTACAGAAACTTATTGGTGTGCTTGAGGCCGAGATCGAGAAACGCCAACTCGACCGCAATATCCATTCGCGTACGAAAAAGCAGATGGACAAGCATCAGCGAGAGTATTATCTCAACGAACAGATCAAGGCCATTCATAAGGAACTCGGCCGCAAAGACGAAAAGGCGGAGCTTGAAGATCTGAAAAAGAAGATAGCAGACGCCGGAATGACCGAAGAGGCAACGGACAAGGCGATGCAGGAATTCTCTCGGCTTGAGGCTATGCCGCCGATGTCCGCAGAAAGCACCGTTGCACGGACGTATCTTGATTGGCTAATAAATGTGCCGTGGAAGGAACGTTCTGAGGAGATCGAGGAGCTTGATTCGGCGGAAAAGACGCTGAACGAAGATCATTACGGACTCGAGAAAATTAAAGAGCGAATCCTTGAGTTTCTGGCTGTTCGCCAGCTTGTCCAGAATCCGAAGGGAACTATTCTTTGCTTCGTCGGCCCTCCGGGAGTCGGCAAGACCTCGCTAGGTAAGTCGATCGCAAATGCGACGGGCCGCAAATTTGTTCGTCTGGCCCTAGGCGGTGTTCATGACGAGGCAGAGATCCGAGGCCATCGGCGCACTTATATTGGTTCGATGCCCGGACAGATAGTTCAATTGATGAAGCGAGCGGGAACGGTCAATCCCGTTATTCTGCTCGATGAGGTGGATAAACTCGGACGCGATTATCGCGGCGACCCGAGCTCGGCATTGCTCGAAGTGCTCGACCCGGAACAGAACAATACGTTTCGTGACCATTATCTCGACGTCGATTACGACCTGTCGCATGTCTTTTTCATCGCGACGGCCAATGTTTTGCACACCATCCCGCCGGCGTTGCAGGATCGCCTTGAGATACTGCATTTGTCCGGCTACACGGAACGCGAAAAGCTCGAGATCGCCAAGCAGCACCTGATTCCAAAGCAGTGCGAGAATAGCGGTATCGACGCCGAAAAGGTCGTTTTTACAGACGACGGCATACTCGAAACGATCCGCCATTACACGCGTGAGGCCGGGGTCCGCAATCTTGAGCGCGAGATCGGTTCGTGTTTGAGAAAGATCGCGAGAAAGTACGTCAGCACAGAGGAAAAAGATGATTTTCGCGTTGTGGTCAACGCTGAAAAGGTGCAGGAGTTGCTCGGCACGATACGTTTCCGCAAACAGGATATCGCCCGCAAGAGCGAGATCGGGCTGGTGAATGGCCTCGCGTGGACAGAGGTTGGCGGGGACGTTTTGCAGGTCGAGGCTACGCTCGTAAAAGGCAAGGGTGAGGTCACGCTCACGGGCAAACTTGGCGAGGTGATGCAGGAATCGGCGAAGGCCGCGCTGACCTGCGTTCGAACGCGTGCGGAGGGACTTGGCATCGATCCTGAGATCTTTCGCGAAAAAGACCTTCACATACACGTCCCCGAAGGTGCGATCCCGAAAGATGGGCCGAGTGCTGGTATAACGATCGCTACCGCAATGGTTTCGGTGATGACCGGCAAACGTGCCCGGCATGACGTGGCGATGACCGGCGAGATCACGCTGCGAGGAAAGGTTTTGCCGATCGGCGGTATAAAGGAAAAACTGCTGGCGGCACATCGATTTGGCCTGAAAACGATAATTTTGTCGAAAGAGAATGAAAAGGATCTCGTTGATATTCCGGACGAGGTTCGCGATGACCTTACGATCCATCC
>JBATDM010000048.1:0-10870 GCA_049663465.1 Pyrinomonadaceae bacterium | reverse complement strand
CTCTTTGGCACGTGATTATCGATGATCGGAATGTCCTCATGCTGTGCGTCCTCTTTTTCCCACGGACTTGCCTTCATCGTCGCGAATGGTGAGCGGACGACGACCTTGACCTCATCCCCGCCCAGACGACGAGCAGTGCGGCAGCAGTCCATCGCGGTGTTACCGCCGCCGAGGACGATGACTCGCTTCCCTATCTTGTCCGTGTGTTCAAACGCTACGCTGCCGAGCCAGTTGATGCCGATGTGTATGTTCGCGTCACCCTCCTGACGGCCCGGAAGATCGGGCAGATCACGTCCACGCGGTGCTCCCGTTCCTACGAACACCGCGTCGTAATCTCTCTCAAGCACACCCTTAAGCGAATCAACGTAATGTTCGAACTGTGTGTGAATGCCGAGACGCAAGATATAATTGACCTCGTCATTCAACACATGTTCCGGCAAGCGAAACGCCGGGATCTGCGAACGCATAAAGCCGCCGCCGAGCTTTTGTTCGTCGAAAAGGTGTATCTCGTATCCAAGCGGAGCGAGATCCCTCGCAACCGTCAGCGAAGCCGGACCGCCGCCGATCAACGCGATCTTTTTGCCATTGGAAGGAAACGGAGCTTGCGGCATATACGGGATGACATCGTCGCGATTGTCCGCAGCAACGCGTTTGAGACGACAGATCGCGACGGGTTCCTGTTCGAGACGACCACGACGACACGCAGGTTCGCAGGGGCGGTCGCAAGTTCGGCCCAAGATGCCGGGGAACACGTTCGAATCCCAGTTGATCATATAAGCCTCGGTGTATCGGCCCTCGGCGATCAGGCGGATATATTCGGGCACCGGTGTATGGGCGGGACATGCGTATTGGCAGTCAACGACCTTGTGAAAATATTCGGGGTCTTTAATGTCAGTAGGTTCCAATTTGGTATTACCTTTTTATCTGGATTTGTTAGCGACTCTATGATAAATGATAGCGAAATCTTTGCCAACAAAAGATATCTTTCGTGCATCTGGAATAAGACATTGCACCGGATGCATCATATAGATAACATTGTCGAAAGACGCGGCGTGGTTTTCGCAGAACTGTCCGGGCCGGTCACTCGTATTACCAAGATGGGCAAACTGCTTTACATTTTTATCATTTCGATCGTTTTCTTGGCGGCCGGTGCATCTGGTCAAGATGCCGTGGCAACGAAAGCTGCTGGTACTTCCGCCGCAACCGAGGTCGCGGATTTTGCGTTTACCGACTTTGCCGGCAAAAAACGGCAATTTTCCGAGTTTAAGGGGAAAGTGGTTTTGATCGATTTCTGGGCCACCTGGTGCGGCCCGTGTCTTGCGGATATGCCTAAGCTGCGAAAGATCTACGACAAATATAACGCTCAGGGCTTTGAGATATTGGGGATGAATGCCGAAACCATCGGTGACGAAGACCCCGCAGATCCGGATTTCGCAAAGGAATCTGCCGAACGTGCGAAGCAGATCGTCTCGACAAAAGGCGCGATCTGGACCCATGCGAATGCCGAGACCGCACTGCCGCTTGCAGTTAAGACGTTCAAGGTTGAGGCTTTGCCTGCAAAGATACTTGTCGGCCGCAATGGCGAGATCCTGGCAAAGATAGGCGAAAAAGAGGACACCGAAGCGATCGTTGCCGCCGCTATGGCCCAGAAGCAATAGGCATTGACCATCCACCCAATTATAATCTTGGCTAAGACATTGACAACATCTTCATTCCGGACAATATATTTGTGCTTTGCGGCCGTTGTGCTCAGTTTCAGCCTGCACGCGGGCGTTGCAGCGCAGAATCCTGTCTCGGTGACGATGAGCGTTTCACCGACGACGATCCCGGCGGGCGGCAAAGGCACCGTGCGGATCAGCGCCAGCATCGGCGGTGGTTGGAAGATGTACTCGATCACGCAGGGGCCCGGCGGGCCGATCCCGACCCGGATCACCGCTGGCGAAGGCCCGTTCAAACTGAGCGGGATATCCGGGCCGAGGCCAAAGGTGGCGATGGACCCCAATTTCGGCATCAATACCGAAACCTACATGGGCAGTGCCGCATTTTCGGGCACGGTCACAGCTGACGCGGGTGCAGCCGAAGGGCCGCAGACGCTGAATATCAATTTTCGTTTTCAGGTTTGCAACGACACGGTCTGTCTGCCGCCCAAAACGGTCAAGCTCGCATCTGCCGTAACCATCGGTGCCGGAAAGGCATCAGCGTCGGCAACTGCGACACCCGCAAACACGCCGTCGCCGACCGCCACCCCAACGCCTGATGCAAATGCAAATGTCGATGCAAACGCCCTCGCAAACGTCGATTCGAACGCCAACAGTGATGCGAATGCGAATTCTGAGACTCCAAACACCTCGATAGCCGCTAACGCAGAAGCCGCGAACAATGACGCCGCGACCAGAACCTCCGAGTCGAATATCAAAGATCAGCCGATCTGGGCGTTTATCTGGCTCGCGATGGGTTTTGGGGCACTGTCGCTACTGACGCCATGTGTTTTCCCGATGATACCGATCACGGTGTCGTATTTTACAAAGCACGGCTCGGATTCACGGCTCGGCTCGATCCGCGACGCAGGGATCTATGCTCTCGGCATCATCCTGACCTTTACCGGCTTGGGGATCGCGTTGGCGATATTATTCGGTGCGGCAGGGATCAATCGCTTTGCGGCAAATCCGTACATCAATCTTCTCATTACGGGCATTTTCCTTGCGTTCGCGTTTAGCTTGCTCGGAGCGTACAATCTCGGACTGCCGTCGGGGCTTTTGACAAAGCTCGACGGATTTACGCGATCAAAGGAATCGGGCAAGATCATTGGCCTATTGTTGATGGGGCTGACGTTTTCGTTGACGTCATTTACGTGCACGGCTCCGCTAGTCGGAGTAGTCCTGGTGTCGGCGGCGCAGGGCGATCTGTTTTATCCGATCGTCGGAATGCTGGCGTTTTCGAGCGTGTTTGCACTGCCGTTCTTTGTTCTTGCTCTGGCTCCGAAGCTGATGCAGTCCTTGCCGCGTTCGGGCAGTTGGATGAATTCGGTAAAGGTCGTCATGGGCTTTCTCGAGATCGGTGCGGCCCTTAAGTTCTTGTCCAACGTTGACTTGGTTTGGGGTTGGAGCATCTTTACGCGAGAGGTCGTCATCGCCGGATGGATCGCTCTTTCGGTGCTCATCTTTCTATATCTGTTGGGCCTGTTCAAATTCTCGCACGATTCCGATGGCCAGCGGATCGGAATGGTCCGCGTGCTGAATGCGTTCCTTTTCGGAACGATGGCCTTCTATCTGCTTACGGGTCTTTTCGGTAGCCGCTTGGGCGAGATCGAGTCTTTCCTTCCGCCCGCAAAGGTCGCTGCCGGCTCTACGACCACCGGCATTGGCGGCGAACTCACCTGGATAACCAACGATTACACAGCCGCGCTTGAGCAGGCACGCGCTGAGAACAAGCGGATATTCATCGACTTTACCGGTTACACCTGTACGAATTGCCGCTGGATGGAGGCGAATATGTTCCCGCTTTCCGGCGTGAGGGCAGAACTCGAAAAGCACGTTCGCGTCAAGCTTTTCACCGACGGTGAAGGCGAGCCTTACGAAGGATTTCAGCGAATGCAGGAAGAGCGTTTTGGCACCGTCGCGCTCCCGTTGTATGTGATCCTGACGCCGGACGAGCAGATCGTCGCGCGCTTCGAGGGATTGACCCGAAGCGAACCTGAGTTCATAGGTTTCCTCAAAAAATAACCTTCTCTTTGCGTCCGTTGCGGCTTTGCGTGAGATCTCCTGCCTCACGATTTCTTGACACGCCAACCTTCCACCAAATACACTTAGTTCCGTTCCGACATTACTAAATCAACAGTTCAAGTGAGGGAAAGATGGACTTTTCTCGGCGTGATTTTCTTAAGGCCACAAGTATCGCATTGGGTGCGGCGGCGTTGCCATCATGGATGTACGACGTTCATGCGGCGACGACGGCGTATCTGGATGTAAATAAAGACGCGCTTGCCGATGCGGCGCTCGCGACGGCGAAGAAGCTCGGTGCGAGCTATGCGGACATCCGTATCAACCGCTACCGAGTCGAGTCGGTCAATACTCGCGAGCGTCAGGTGCTGAACGTATCGAGTGGCCAGAATTTCGGCTTTGGCGTGCGTGTGCTGGTTAACGGCACGTGGGGTTTTGCCGCAAGTCCGATCGTGACCGCTGACGAAGTAAAACGCGTCACCACCGAGGCCGCAGCGATCGCAAAGGCAAATTCCGCGATCCAACGCCGCAAGGTCGAGCTTGTTCCAACGCCAAAGGTCACCGCGACGTGGAAAAGCTCATTCGAGCGCGATCCTTTTGCCGTTCCCGCCGACGAAAAGACCGCGATGCTGCTCAAGATCAACGAGGCCGCACTCAGCGTCAAGGGCATCAACTTTGTCAATTCCTCGCTGGCGGCGGTCAATGAGCAAAAGTATCTCGCCACCTCTGACGGTTCGCGGATCGATCAGTACATCATTCGCACGATCCCGAGTTTCTCAGTGACAGCTGTAAACCGTGCAAGCGGCGATTTTCAGAGCGTCAATTCCCTGCGTCAGGCCCAGCAGATCGGGCTCGAATATCTCACGAGGCACGACTGGGCCGACGAGGCAAAAGAGGCCGCCGAGCACGCCGTGATGAAACTCACCGCCAAGGCCGTCGACCCCGGCAAGTACGATCTCGTCCTCGATCCGTCGCATCTTTTTCTGACCATTCACGAGTCCGTCGGCCACTCGACCGAGCTTGACCGTGCGTTGCTGTGGGAAGCGAATTATGCCGGCACGAGTTTCCTGACGCCTGACAAGACGGGGAAATTGCAGTTCGGGTCAAAGATCGTCAATTTCGTCGCCGACCGCACGCAGCCGCTCGGCATGGCGACCGTCGGTTATGACGACGAGGCCGTTCCCGGACAGAAATGGGACATCGTCAAGGACGGCGTCTTTGTCGATTGGCAGACGACACGCGACACCGCGAAGCTCGTCGGCCGCGACAGATCGTACGGTTGTCTGCACGGCGATAGTTGGGATGCGGTTCCGTTCGCACGGATGCCGAATCTCTCGCTCCAGCCCGGCACCAAAGACCTGTCGCAGGACGATCTCATCAGCGGCGTTGATAAAGGCATTCTGATCTTTGGCCGCGGCAGTTATTCCATCGACCAGCAACGCTACAACTTTCAGTTCGGTGGTCAGACATTTTGGGAGATCAAAGGCGGCAAGGTCGTCGGGATGCTCCGCGACGTGGCGTATCAGTCAAAGACCACCGATTTTTGGGGTGCCTGCGACGGACTCGGCGGCGTATCTTCATACGAAGTCCCCGGCACGGCGAACGATGGCAAAGGCGAGCCCGGCCAGTCGAATTCCGTCTCACACGGCTGTCCGCCCGCGCGGTTCCGAAATATTAATGTGTTGAATACCGCCTCCGGAACGGCGGATTAGACCGCGTAGCGGTCAAGTGACTTTAGCCGTGGGTTTGAACCCACGGTTGATTTGAACCCAGGTCGACGCGTCGCGTCAGCGACGTTTGAACTTGCCGGAAGGGTTCAACCGTCGCTAACGCGACGACCAACGTTTTCCGGACCACCGTGGGTTGAAACCCACGGCTAAATTCACCGACCGCTCACGCGGCCAAAGAAAAGGAAGTATTACCGATGCTTTTAACCGAAAAAGAAGTAAAAGATCTCACGACCAAGATTCTCGCCCTCGTCACGGCGGACGACGCTTCGGCGGGTGTTGGGAGCAGCAAGAATTCGCATCTGCGTTTTGCGGCGAATAATGTGCTGACGAGCGGCACTAGCGAGGGCCGCAACGCGAATGTCACGGTCTGGATCGGCGGCAAACGCGGCAGCGCGTCCACGAACGACCTCGACGACGCGAGTCTCAAGGCCATGGTCGAGCACGCCGAAAAGATCGCAAAGAGCGCTCCCGTCGATCGCGAATACCTGCCCACGCTCGGCAAGCAGACGTACAAACCCACCAAAGGCTATGTCGAGGCGACCGCCAACCTCTCGCTCACCGCCCGTGCCAAGCAGATCGGCGCCGTTCTCGCCGAATGCGAGAAGAATAAGCTCATCGGTGCCGGATTTCACTCGGCGAATGTGCAGGCCGGCGGCAGCGCGACCAAGAACGGCAATTTCGAGTTCGAACGCACCACCGGCGTTAGTCTTTCCGTAACGGCGCGAACCACCGACGGTCAAAGTTCGGGGTATTTCGTTCGCGGCCATCACGATATCTCAAAGCTCGACACGATGAGGATCGCCCGTGAATCCATCCGCAAAGCTCTCGACGGACGCAACGCACGCACGGTCGAGCCCGGCGTTTACACCGTCATTCTCGAACCTCAGGCCGTCGCCGATCTGATCGGCAATTTTGGCAATGGATTTAACGCACGCACCGCTGAGGAAGGCCGCAGCCCGTATTCCGTCGCGGGCGGCAAGACGCGTCTCGGCGAGCAGGTCTTTGACGAAAAGGTCCGTCTCTACAGCGACCCGTGGCACGCCGAGCTTCCCGGTTCGCAGAGTGCGCAGGGCGGCATTCCAGCCGAACGCGTCACGCTCGTCGATAAAGGCGTGATCGAGACGCTCACCTACAACCGTTTCTGGGCAAAGCAAAAGGGCAAAGAGCCGACGCCCGGCCCCGTCAATATGATCCTCGAGTCCACCGGTCCGACCCAGACCATCGAGGAAATGATCAAAAATACCGAACGCGGCATTCTCGTCGGGCGTTTCTGGTATATTCGCGGCACCGACGCACGCACCGCCAGCTCGACGGGCCTCACCCGCGACGGCGTCTGGATGATCGAGAAAGGCCGCGTCGCCTACGCCATCCGCAATTTCCGCTTTAATCAGTCAATGACCAAAATGCTCGGCCCCAGCAACGTCCTCGCCATGAGCAAACCCGAACGCGTCGGCAGCTCGCTCCTGCCCGCAATAAAAGTAAAGGAATTCAACTTCACGTCACAGTCCGAGGCGGTTTAGGTAGACGTTCTTTCTCCCGGGCTATGCCCGTCGATGTGCGGTGAGGCTCAGCCTCACCGGATGTTCCCACTTCAAGTTACGGAGCCCGCGTGAGCGGGCGACAGAATCTTTGGCGGCACAGCCGCCGGAAGCCCGAAGCTCACAACCGGTTGACGATTCCCCAAATTGGATTTACTATCGTTCTCCTAAAGCTCAATGCAGAGTTGTCAGTTTGTCTCGGGCTATGCCCGTCGATGTGCGGCGTGTGCTCTGCCACGCCGTGAGAGTTTCTAGAGGGTTTTTGCGGCTATGCCGCCGCTGGCTTCATGATCCAGATCACGCGAGACAAACCTTGCTACTATCTGACCTCGGTCGCTCACGACCGCCTGCCGATCTTTAGGACCGATATGATAAAGCAGATCGTCTGCAGCGCACTCGACGAGGCGAGGAAGTCCGGCAATTTCCTTATCTTCGCGTACGTTATCATGCACGACCATTCGCATTTGGTAACCGACGGAAACCGACAGATCTCAGATGTTCTACGGTTCACGAACGGCATCGCGGCAAAGCGTATCCTCGATCACCTGAAACAAAATAACTTCGAAAGTTCCCTACAAAAGCTCAGGCAGGAAGAAAAACGCAAGGGTTACAAATACTCCGTCTGGGAACACCATCCAAACGCGTTTCGCATCCACGGCGAAGACACGTTTATGCAGAAGGTTAACTACATTCATCAGAATCCGGTCCGTGCGGGCTTTGTCGAGCAGGCCGAAGATTATCGCTTTTCGAGTGCCCGGCTGTGGAAAGGCGATCCGCTGGACGACGAACCCTTTGTCACCGACCACAAACTGATCAAATGGCGTTCGGCGGCATAGCCGCCGTGGTTGTTCTATGCTTATCGGTGAGGCAGAGCCTCACCGCACATCGAGCGGCATAGCCGCCAGAAAGAGAGTTCCATTCACAGAAATTCCCGCTTGCTTTTCTTCCTCAAAAGTAGTTACAATCCGTTTGCTTAGAACAGATTCCCGACGGCTGATTTACGTTTACGAGGAAAACGCCGCCAAAGTGTGTCGAGATCGAAGGGCTCTTCGTCCGGGCGACTGTTCTAAGCTAGCAGACGCCGCTGAAAATGCGGTAGGGCACAGACGAAACCTTTCACTCCCGAAACACCCCAACGTCGATCTTCCACGCAACCGAGCCAATAAACCGGTAATTTGCTCCAGGTAAGCCTTTCGTGGGCCCGAAAAATGCGTTTCTGTCCTCAAGAACAGCATTTTCGGGCCTGCGGATGGGGTTTGGCAACGCAAATGTGGAGCATTCGGTGGCGAAAACGATAGTTTCCGTATGGTAGACGATACTTTCGTGACGGAAAGCGATGATTTCCGCTTGGTAAACACTACTTTCCGGACGGAATGCGATAGTTACCGTGTGGTAAACGCTACTTTCGCGACGGAAAACGACGGTTAGCGTTCGGTAAACACCACTTTTGCGACGGAAAGAAATAGTTTCGGAGCGGTGAACGTCATTTTCACCGTCGAGAACTGAATTAACCTTGATGATGGAGGAAAAAATATGACAGTAAGATTATTCGACGAACTTATCAGTGTGCTTACACTGTGGAAAGAAAACCTGGCGACGTACCAAGCCGATGTCGGTGCGACGGCGGCTGACATTGCTTGGGCGATCGAGACGCTGGCGAATCTGATCTACATCAAAAATTACTGCGCGGCGTATGATGCGAACAAGAAGGCGAGCATTGACATCAAGCAGTCGTATTTCAACGCCGAAAAAGGCTCGACCGTTTCGGATTTTCCGCCGATGGCCGCCGCTGTCGTGCCGTTCCCGCCGCTCGTTGGCGGCGTGTTGTTTACGTTTCGCGATATGGCCGCGAGATTTAAGCTCGCTCCCGGTTACACGGAAGAGATCGGCATCGCCCTCGGTATCGCCGGCGGAAAAAACGGACACGTGCCCGAGGCCGAGGTCGAACCGCAGATCGAGGTCCACGCCGCACAGAGTGGTTACATTTTTGCCATCGTCGTCGCGAAACGTGAACAGGCCGACCAATGGCGCGTCGAGATACTCCGGGCAGGCGAAACCGTCTGGGAAAACGCCGGAACATTCACCGGAAAATCCGCCGACGTAACCGTCTCCACCAAAAACCCAGGCCAACCCGAACAAATACAAGTCCGCGTCCAACTAATAAGAAACAACGCCAACTACGGCAACACGTCGCCCGCAAGGACCGTGACGGTGAATCCGTAGGTTTGAGGTGAGAATTGAGAATTGAGAGTTGAGAATGATATTTTAGTCGGCGACGCCGACGGAATATTTGTAGCCCACGGTGCAAGCCGTGGGCTTTTTCGTGGCGACTCACCGAATTCGGGCGAGACGAAGGACAGTATCGATCCGTGAGAATATGCGGCACTGAACGCTCCGTTCGCATGCTTGCTTGGCGAAATGTACGATCTCGGCGTCTGGACTTTCCATCGCACGGTCGAAAGCCGATCCGTCGTATGTCCCGTCGGTCCAACTGGGTTTGTAACTTATGCTCGCTCCGCGTTCGAGAAGAAGTTTGACCGTATCGGCCCGGCGAACGGTTATAGCTTTAGTCAGCGGTGTATCACATGAAGCGCAACAGCAAAATTCCTGATTGACATCGGCCCCATTGTCTAAAAGGACGCGAACGATGGAAGCGTCCTGATACGCTCCCACAGCCAACGGATATACCCCGTCAAACCGTGAGACGTCTGCGGTGGCTGGGTTTGCACCCATTTCGATCAAATGCCGGACCTCATTGATATTGTCGGCAGAGATCGCTTCAAGTAGCCGTTTCTGCATATCAGCACAGTAGTCGTCGACGGTAAATTCATACCCTTCGCGCTCATGGATATGACGAGTCTCCTCCGCAACGTAAATTCTCTCTGCGTCGCACCGCCGTCCTTGGTTTTTGTCACTGGGGACAAGCGCTATTTGCTGTTGAGGCTCAAGGGAATCGGTCAGCGACGTTCCCGCGAACCAATAGGTCGGGAAAACGAGATAACCAATTGCTAGAACCAGGAGAGAAATACCTGCGATGAGTCCACGTTTCAACATTTACTACCTTTCGCGATGCTCACGACAAATATAGCACGGCCTGCGACCGATTTTTGACCAAATGTCAGGTCGTTGAGCGAACGTCTTCCCTTTTTCCTTTAGTAGTTCAAGCCAAGTAGGGTATATTTCAAGTTGTAGGAGATACCAACATGGAGATTTCGTTTGCCACCGGATTTCTGGGAATACTTTTTCTGAGTTATCTGGTCGCGATTCTCGTTGTCCGACGGAAGAAGAAAAATGACGCGAAAGCCACCGATGCAACCGTAGCATTGTGGAATATCCACGCGATCTCATTGGCGTGCGGAGTAGTCCTTGCGATTTCCTTCATCTTCATCCCGATCGACGAACCTTACTCGCCCAAGATTGACCCAACGGCCACTATTGAGACCAAAGTTGAGATACTCGCCGAAAATAACCAACATCTTTCCACAATGGTCGATGCCCTCAACGAGCGTGTCGAGATGTTATATTTTTTCCTTTGGCTGTATCTATTGATTACGGGTAGTTTTGTTGCGAAACTGTATCGAAAGACTCCTCGCGTTCAAAAAGATGAGGGGAAATATCCACTCGGGCTCTGACGCCATCTAACGCAGGAGGCAGTTTACGAGAACCGCACGCGGAATGGTCAGGTTGCCCGATCTCTTCCCTTTTTCCCCAATTCAAACTATTATGATGAAGGACGTTTCGGCGTCCTTCACGTCTTTTTGCAACGCTAAAATGTACGCTTTTTTATTTGCTTCGTTTGAAGCCATTACAGAACACCAAATTAACCATGAATCGAGCTCCGTAGGAGCGGCATAAAACCAAATAAACACAATATATGCCGCTC
>JBATDM010000047.1:0-11634 GCA_049663465.1 Pyrinomonadaceae bacterium | reverse complement strand
AGCTTGGCCTGCCCGCCGGCGACGCTCTCGTCGAGGCGGGGTACGGGGTTGAGGATGTGAAGCAAATGATCGCCTAGCTAACGCGGCAAAAAGATCAAAATTATGAAAACAAAAACAACACAATCAGAACCACCTGCGGTAGCGGGTGGTTTAGCACAAGAACCAACAAACCCCTCGAATATAGAGGAAACCAACGATCAACCACCCGCTACCGCTGGTGGGACTGACTTAACGGACCTTCAAACCGAAAACGCGAATCTCAAGGCGGCGATACGCCTCAAGGACGCGCGTGCGGCGGTTACGGAGGAGTTGGGAAAGTCAGGTGCGCGTTCCCCGGAGCTGCTGTGGGACGCGCTTGCAGGCGAGATCGAGTTTGACGACACGGACGCTGGAGCCAACATCGATTCGCTGATCGCAAAGGCCCGCGAAAAATATCCTGAACAGTTTACCCCGACGAGCGTGACGGGCTCGATCGACGGCGGTGCCGGACAGACGGCAACGGCGCGATTGACCCGCGAAGCGCTCAAAAGGATGACACCGTCCGAGATCGCGGAGCTGGATTGGGAGGAAGTGAAACGCGTGCTCGCAGCACGCTAATGGACAACGGACAGCGGACAATTGACAGTTTTCCGAAGGGACATTGTCCATTGTCAGTTATCAACTATCAATTTGAAAAATTATGGCATTAGAATTCATACCCACAGTTTGGGCGGCGCGTTTGTTGACCGCTCTTGATAAGGCGCTTGTCTATGGGCAGGCAAATGTTTGCAATCGCGATTACGAAGGCGAGATACGAGAATCCGGAAATACGGTAAAGATCGCATCTGTCGGTGACGTGACGATCGACGATTATACAAAGGACGAGGACATCTCTGACCCCGAGGTGCTCACGGATGAGGACCAGAGCCTGACGATCGATCAGGCAAAGTATTTTAACTTTTACGTGGACAGCATCGACCGTGCGCAGCAGAACGTGAATGTGCTGGACGAGGCGATGAGGCGTTCGGCGTGGAAGCTGCGCGATCATGCGGACACGTTTCTCGCCGCGACGATGGAGGCTGCGGTTCCCATCGGCAATACGATCGGCACGGCCCTCGCACCGATCGAACCGACAAAGGACGACGCGTACGAACATCTGGTCGATATCGGCGTGCTGCTCGACGAATCGGACACGCCGATCGACGGACGTTTTGTCATCGTGCCGGCGTGGTTTCACGGGCTGCTGCTAAAGGACGACCGATTTGTCCGTTCGGGCACGATGCCCGGCGAGCGTCGTCTGCAGAATGGCGAGGTCGGCGAAGCGGCGGGATTCGCGATACTCAAATCGAACAACGTTCCAAACGTCTCCGGCGAGAAATACAAGATCATCGCCGGCCACCGCGTCGCGACCGCATACGTCGAGCAGATAGTTGACGTCCAGACGTACAAACCCGAAAAAAGATTCGGCGACGCTGTCAAAGGCCTCCACGTCTACGGCGCCAAAACCGTCCGGCCCGTAAATTTGGCGATGATGATCGCGGACAAAGCGTAACCCAGTTGTCAGTTGCCGGTGGTCAGTTGTCAGAACAAGACCGCCGGCACTGACAACCGAAAACTGACAACCGACAACTATGGAATACATCGACAAACTAAAACAACTAACCGCCTGGGACACCGATCCCGCATTGACCGAGGGCGAGCTCGAGGGCCTGCTCGGCTCTGCCGCGATGGAAGACACCGCCGGGCTCGCACCGCTTCACGAAGAATGGACGCCGACCTACGACCTCAACTGTGCCGCCGCCCAAGCCTGGCTCATAAAAGCCGCCCGCGCCGCCGCATTGGTTGATGAACCCACCGCCGGCACCGTTACCTCAAAAATTTTCGACAACTGTAGAGCAATGGCGAGGATGTTTGCGGCGCGGCAAAAGATGAGCGTCGCGGTGACCTAAGGGCGGAAACACGACCGGTAGGGAGTGTGCCGCTCAATCGTCAACATGAAAAATGAACGAAACCAACTTAAGTCGGTCGTCAACTTTCGTTAGGGTCATGTTGAACCAAGGAAGAATATCAACTGAAATGAAGCGCCGATCACTCTCGTGCTCAAAACATTTCGGGGGCTTCCTAAGTAGTTCAGGGCGAAAAGCGTACTCGCTATTTTTTTCGATCCGAAGGATATTTTTGCGAACCAAAGCAGGTTTGGCAGCCAGCCCGTTGGTGACATATTTCCGCAGCAACGGATTACTCTTCTCAAGTGCGAGAAGAAATTTTTTGAAGTTTTTCTCCTTGTCAGAGATCGATAGGGGCCTATCCTCATCGACTGAAGGTTCGTCGAGCGAAGAGATTATATTTCTAACCCTCACAGGGAGGCCCGCAAACGGATCATCACTTTCGTCAAGTTTGTCGATTTGCTCGTCGGTCAGCGTGAGCCTGAATAGAGAAATCAAATGGAAAAAGTTGATCTCGGCTAAGTAGAATCGGGGGTGAAGTGATCCTTGATTCGCCATCAACGTGTCGTCGCGGAGCGTTCCATAGCCAGTCTCGGAAATGCAATCATTGAAATTCTCAATAGCGTATGCCCTGATGAGTGGCCCAAGGTCGGTTGCTTTTACTACCCGATGGCTCAATCGATGGGCAAATTCGTTGGCTTCGATGTACTCCTGCGGAGTGATCTTGTCAGTAGCCGATTGTCCGTTCACGGAAATAAGCGAAACGGTTAGGAACACAACGCAGGCCAGGAGTTTCATTAATTCAGGATACCGCATCGATCGTTGTGGAGGGAAGTAATTGATTTCGCGGAAAACGCAAATGCACGGGTTGCTCCCTTTCAGAGAGCGTGATCATTGGTACAAAACAACCCAGGGTGGCGGCGAAACGCCTTACCCTGGGCTATTCTCTTTGTCCCCTTTGGGGACATTCGGCGAAATACAAATATCGTTTGTTACTGCTTTTTCGTCACCAAGCTATCCTGTACCGATGCTTTTGTGTCGCCGATCTGGCGCGGACTTCGACGCTGGAAAACCTCTCGGTGCGAACTTGAAACCCAACTCTGACCTGCGTCCTCGATTGAACTATAATCAATGCCGTATGAGCGATTTGATAAATGTGATCGGCGGTGGGTTGGCCGGGGTTGAGGCTGCGTGGCAGGCGGCGGAATTGGGTGCAAAGGTGCGGCTATACGAAATGAGGCCCGTACAGCAAACGCCCGCGCATCGGACGGACAAGCTGGCTGAGATCGTGTGTTCGAATTCGCTAAAGACGGACGAACCTGGCTCGGCACCGTACCTGCTAAAAGAAGAACTGCGGCGCGGCGGTTCGATGGTGATGGAGGTGGCGACGGCGACACGAGTTCCCGCAGGATCGGCCTTATCGGTGGATCGGATAAAGTTTGCCGAGATGATAACCGAGCGTATCGAGGCCCATCCAAATATCGAGATCGTGCGGGAAGAAGTCATGTCGATTGCGGATTGCGGATCGCGGATCGCGGATTCTGAAAAAGATTCGCTTGGCAAGGATGTTCCAACGATCATCGCTACGGGGCCTTTGACTAGCGATGCGTTGACGGCGGATATAATGAGGCTCACCGGCGACGATCAGCTTTATTTTTACGATGCGATCGCACCGATCGTGGCGGCGGACTCGATAGATATGTCGGTTGCGTTTAAGGCCGCACGCTACGGCAAGGGCGGGGATGACTACATCAATTGCCCGATGAACCCGGACGAGTACGCGGTCTTTTTTGATGCATTGGTCGAGGCGAGATCGGTCCCACTAAAGCGGTTTGAAGACACGCATTGGTTCGAATCGTGCCTGCCGATCGAGGAGATCGCCCGACGCGGGGTTGATACTTTGCGATTTGGGCCGATGAAGCCAAAGGGGTTGTACGACCCACGGATAAACGCCGAGCCGTATGCGTGCGTTCAGCTTCGCCAGGAAAATCTCATGGCAGATGCGTATGGCATGGTCGGCTTTCAGAACCATCTAAGATATGGCGAGCAGGAACGCGTCCTAAAATTGATCCCGGGAATGGAGAACGCCGAGTTTCTGCAATTCGGCCAGATTCACCGGAACACATTTATCAACAGCCCAAAGATATTGAATGAGTCGCTCGAAACGCGCTCAAACCCGCGGCTCTTCTTCGCCGGCCAGATCACCGGCGTCGAGGGCTATGTCGAGTCCATCGCCACCGGCTGGCTCGCCGGTATCAATGCCGTACGCGTCTCGCGCAACCAACCAATGATCACCGCCCCGCAGACCTCCGCGATCGGAGCATTGTGCCGGTACGTCTCAAACGTCGAAACGAAGAATTTTCAGCCGGTAAACATAACATTTGGATTGCTTGAACCGCTGCCCGTCGAACTGCGAAAGAAACACCGCAACAAACGCGAACGGCATATGGTGCAAGTCGAACGGGCGCTAGTGGATTGGGATGAGTGGATGAACAGTGTATTGCCGTTGCCTTGAGGCAACGGTTTTGTCGCTTTATGAATATCGGGCTTTAGCCCAAACTCCGTCTATGTCATACGTCCGTATATGGGTTCATGTTGTCTTCAGTACATTGAACCACGAACAATATTTGTCGAAAGAGATTCGCTCGAAGCTGTTCAACCACATTCGAGAAAATTGCCGGTCGAAGGATATTTATCTCGATCGAATTGGAGGCTGGTCCGAGCACGTCCACTTGTTGATCTCACTCGGCCGCGAACAAAATATAGCGAAGATATTAATGTTGATAAAAGGTGAATCGGCTCATTGGTTGAATCAGCAAGGTTTCGTTCGCGGAAAATTTCGATGGCAAGATGACTACTTTGCGATCTCGGTTTCCCAATCCGTAGTTGGAAAGGTTCGCTCGTATATCGAAGGCCAAGAGGAGCATCATAGGGCAGTGCCGTTTAACCGCGAATTAGAGACTCTACGTAAAATTGCCGAGGGCAAAATGGGCTAAAGCCCGGCAATCTCTTTTTTGTACGTCCGTTCGCTTAAGCGAACGGCAATACAGAGCCGATAGAAATGGAATCAACCGCACTTCTGATAATCCTCGCCATCTTCCTCGTCGCGATCATGTACTCATCCGTCGGGCATGGCGGGGCGTCGGGGTATTTGGCGGTGATGGCGTTTTGGGCGGTGGCGCCTGAGACGGTTCGGCCGACGGCGTTGGTGTTGAATCTGTTTGTGGCGTCGATCGGGACGGTGCAGTTTTACCGGGCGGGATATTTTTCGTGGCGGATATTTGTTCCGTTTGCGGCGGCGTCGATACCGATGGCGTTTGTCGGCGGGATGATACATCTGCCGACGGATGTTTATAAGATAGTGCTTGGCGGGGTGCTGATGCTGGCGGCAGTGCGGCTGGCGGTAAATTTGAAAGGCGACGATGTTGTCAAAGATCCGCCCATCGCCGCGTGTCTGCTGATCGGTGCGGTGGTTGGACTTCTCTCTGGGATGGTCGGTGTTGGCGGCGGGATCTTCCTGACGCCGATCTTGCTGCTGATGCATTGGGCCGAGACTCGCGTTGCGGCAGGGG
Source organism: Pyrinomonadaceae bacterium (assembly GCA_049663465.1). Lineage (GTDB taxonomy): Bacteria > Acidobacteriota > Blastocatellia > Pyrinomonadales > Pyrinomonadaceae > OLB17. The sequence goes on along the minus strand of JBATDM010000047.1, from coordinate 6,137 downwards.
TGTCTGTGCTATTTATTCTCGTAAATTCAGCCGCTGGGCTGGTAGGTCAATATTCGAGAGGAGCTTTGAACGGGCTTCCAGCCGAAGTTTGGATATGGATCGCGGCGGCGGTTGCGGGTGGCCTTGTTGGCTCGACGCTCGGAAGCAGAAAGTTTGATTCGATGACTCTCCGACGGGTTTTGGCGGTTGTGTTATTGTTTGCGGGTGTGAAGCTGATATTTGTTTAGGCATATTTTGAGGGCATTTCGTAATCCAACATTCCACAGGATGAAACTTGGTTCGACAATCCTACTCTTCGTGTTTTCCGCGTGTATCGCGGGGACGCTGTCGGCGCAGTCCAACCGGAAAAAGCCAACGCCAACTCCGACTCCTAATTCCATCGCCGGGCCGTCGGTGCTCTCGACGCCAAGTCCAAATCGAACGCCCACCGCCTCGCCGACGCCCGACAAAAAGATTGATGACGATGTCATCAGGGTCGACTCGGTCCTCGTTCCCATTCCGGTTTCGATCACGGACACTGCTGGACGAGCGGTCGCAACGCTAAGGCTGACGGATTTTGAACTTACGGTAGATGGCAAAACAGCCGAGATCGCCGACCTCGCACGCAGCGAAACGCCGATTCGGATGGCGATGTTGTTTGATAATTCGTCGAGCGTACTTGTCGCCCGAGACTTTGAAAAGCAGGCAGCGATCAGATTTTTCCGCAGAGTGATAAGGCCTGAGAAGGATCGGGCAGCTCTATTCTCGGTTGCAGATTACACACGGCTCGAACAGGGATTTACGACAGACATTTCTCTGCTCACGCGGGCTATCGAATACTTTCCAGAGCCAAAAGGAGCTACCGCACTGCTCGACGGCATTATTGAGGCCGCCGAATATCTCAGATCCGCAAACGGGCGACGTGTGCTCGTCATCGTCTCCGACGGCGAGGACACGTACAGCGATCTCAAGACCTCGCTCGAGAGCGTGATCAAAAGCCTGCAGGTCAATGACGTTCAGGTCTATGTCGTAAAAACAAAGGATTTTGAGAACTACAAGAGAACCGGAATTCGCGGCGGAAACGCCAATATCCGTGCTCTCACCGCCGAACGCCGAATGATCGAGATCGCCGCCCAGACCGGTGGTGCCGTCTATTCGCCCATCGACGAAAACGAAATGAAAGACGCATTCGACCGCATCTCCGCCGAGCTGTCGCAGCAGTACATTCTCAGCTATTACCCCGAAGACGGATCAGATAAACGCGGCGAATTTCGCACCATTTCGCTCATAGTCAAGGACAAGCAAAACCTGACGATACGAACTCGAAAGGGTTACTACGTTCCGAAGCGATAGTTGTCGGAACGCAGGCTGCCAGCCTGCGTGTATAATACTTCCAGACCGCGAAGGCTATCAGCCCATGTTCCGACGCAATGATTAATCAACGTATTAAGCGAGCAAAGGAATTGCACGAGAGCACCGGGTGGCATTCTCGCGGTTACCTTCCACATTATGATGGGGGCGAGATGGTGCAATTTGTTACCTACAGGCTGGCGGACTCGCTGCCTCGAGCGGTTCTTAGTAACCTAACGTTCAAGCTTGAGAGCAAACAGATATCGGAGATTGAGTACCATCGGCGGGTTGAGAGATTTCTCGATCTCGGATATGGCCCACTTTATCTGAGTAATATTGAAGTTGCCAAAATCGTCGAAGAAAACTTGCTGCGTTTTGACGGCGAACGATATTTGCTACTCCATTGGGTAATAATGCTGAATCATGTTCATTTGCTAATCCGACCGCAAGAGGGATATTCATTGTCCTCGATCATTCATTCTCTTAAATCGTTTACCGCAAATCGAGCTAACAAAGTGCTTGGAAAATCAGGACGATTCTGGAGCCCCGAGTATTACGATAGGTATATTCGAAGTGGAGATCATTTTTCAAACGTAGTTAAGTATATTCATGAAATTCCCGTAAAGTCGCGACTCTGTGACCATTCTAAGAAGTGGGCATTTGGATGTGCCCGGTGGCATGAATAATCAAGACACGCAGGCTGGCAGCCTGCGTTCCGACATTAACCAATTTCTCCAGCACCTCAAATACGAGCGTAATCTGAGCCCGCATACGCTCAGGAATTATGCGAGTGATCTTGAGCAATTTCAGCAGCATCTATTTAGTATTGAGAAGCGGGATGACTTTCCGGTCGAGCAGATCGACCGGCTGACGATACGCGAATGGATGGCGTCGCTGCACGTGCGGAATAAAAAGGCATCGGTTGCGAGAAAGCTGGCCAGTCTTCGCACATTTTTTCAGTTCCTTATACGCGAAGGCAAGCTCGAATCCAATCCCGCCAAGCTTGTTGCCACGCCAAAGATCGAGCGAAAGCTGCCAAATCACCTTTCGATGGAAGACGCCGTCCGCTTTATCGAGACGCCCGATATCAACACCGATCTCGGTCGACGCGACCGGGCGATCCTTGAATTTTTGTACGCGACTGGCATTCGTGTCGGCGAATTGGTCGGAATCAACACGACAGATGTGGATTTTCGCGAACGGATGGTCCGGGTAACGGGCAAACGAAAAAAGCAGCGCATTGTGCCCTTTGGCGAACCATCTTCTCAGGCATTGATGCTGTATTTGGAACAAACTCGCGGCACGTTCCTCAACGCATGCCCCGAAGCCGAACGCGATCTGAACGCTCTATTCCTTCATCGCCGAGGCGGCCGCCTGACAACCCGCTCTGTCGGCAGGATGATCGATAAGTACATTAAAATGTGCGCGGACATCCACGACATCTCGCCCCATTCGCTGCGGCACACTTTTGCAACGCACCTGCTCGATCAGGGGGCCGACCTTCGCGACATCCAGGAACTCCTCGGCCATGCCCGGCTATCGACAACGCAAATTTACACGCAGGTTTCGATGGAGAAGATGATCGAGGTTTATGACAGGGCGCATCCCAAAGCGTGATAGAATCTTGAAACTATGGCGCAAAATATTTTGACCATTGAATACGGTGACGAACTGCTAAAACGGCTCGGAACCTCGCGCGAAAAGTTCTCTGACCAAGCTAAGTATTTGCTCGCGGCGAAGCTGTATGAACTTGGACATCTCTCTTCGGGCGAGGCTGCGACAATGTGCGGATTAGGCCGGGTAGATTTTTTGCTTGGCCTCGGAAAGATCGGGATACCGATGAGTAATTTGCGGCCCGAGGATATGGAAACCGATATCAATTTTGCCCTCAATGGATGAGCGAGTCGTCATTAGCTCGGGGCCTTTGATCGCGCATGCCCGCATGGATGCGTTAAAGATCCTGGCCGAATTGCCCTACAAATGTTTTACTCCGTCAGAAGTCCATAAAGAGTTGCGATCGGGCCCGCGCGATCTCCTCTACGATAATTTTCCCGCCTCTGTAGAGATTTGTGAACTGTCTTTGCCCCGGATCGACGACCTTTTCGACCACTTGGATTTGGGAGAAGCGGCGGTCATTCAGCTTGCTATTAGTGAGAAAATCAGCTTGGTGTGCATAGACGAGGTGAAGGGACGTCGGTTCGCGATGCAGCGGGGACTACGATTGATGGGCTCGCTGGGGCTTTTAGGGCGATCGAAAGTCTTGGGGATTATCGACCAAATTTCTCCATTCGTTGCGAGAGCTCTCGCATCGGGTATCTACTATGATGCGAGGCTAGTGCGGACGACGTTGGAACAATTTGGCGAAACGTGGCCTGAATGAGAACAATACTGTTATGAAAAGATTTATCATATTCGCTTTCGTCCTTTGGGCATTTCCGCTTTTCGGGGTTGCGCAGGATAATTTACTCACCCTTGACGACATTTTCAGCCCTGATCCGGCACGCCGGGTGCGTTTTGCGGGGACGCCGGTAAACGTCCAATGGGCGCCGGATGGGAAGTCGTTCAAACAGGTCGTGAATGGGCGGCTGATGCGCGTTGATGCGGTGACGGGGCAGGCCGTGCCGTTTTTTGACAGTGATTCGCTGTCGGCGGCGTTGCAGCGTGCGGGGTTGAAGCCGGACGAGGCGAAGACATTGGCGAACTCGACCGCGCTCGATTTCAACCCGGACGAGAGCGGCATCTTGATCACGAATGCCGGCGATCTGTGGTTTTATGACCTCGCCAGCCGCAATCTTAAACGCCTGACCAACAATCGCGACGACGAACTCGAACCCGATTTCAGCCCTGACGGCAAACTTGTGAGCTTTGTTCGCGGCAATGACCTGTTCACGGTTGACGTTGCCTCTACCCGCGAAAAGCAGTTGACCCGCGACGGCAAGGTTGGCGACAAGGCGATCTACAATGGCTATCTCGATTGGGTTTATGAAGAGGAACTTTACGGCCGTGGGAATAAACGTGGCTATTGGTGGTCGCCGGATTCGAAATATATCGCGTTTCTCAGGCTCGACGAGGCAGACGTCCCGAAGTTCATAATTGCAAATGACATCCCGAATGATCAGATAATCGAGACCACATATTACCCGCAGGCTGGCGACCCAAACCCGATCGTACGGCTCGGCATTGCCGATGTCGGAAAAGCACAGATATTGCCTAGCCCCGGGCGCATTCCGAAGATCGGCGAAAAGCTGCCGCCCGTTTTGCAGCGCTTCGGTGACAGTGTGAAATTTGTAGATATTTCGAGCTATAAGCCCGAAGATCTGCTGATCGCACGAGTTGCGTGGGCTCCGGATAGTCGCAATGTAATGTTTCAGGCGCTCAATCGGGAGCAGACTTACCTCGATCTCAATGCTGCGGGCCTCGACGGTAAGATCCGCAAGGTGCTGACCGAGCATACGCCAACGTGGGTCGAGGTCTATGGCGATCCGGTCTTTTTTAACAACAGCGCGACCGGAGCAGCGATGGTTTGGCAATCGGCCCGCAACGGTTGGCGGCACCTTTATCTGTACGACAACGACGGCAAACAGATCGCCCAATTGACCAACGGAAAATGGGAGGTCCGCAATCTTTACGGAGTGGATGAGCGGAATGGCTGGGTGTATTTTTCTGCGACCAAGGACAGCCATATCGCGGAGAATATTTACCGCGTAAAACTGACCGGCGGCGAACCCGAATTGCTGACTCGATCGGAAGGGTGGCATAACGCAAGCTTTAGCTCGACATTCTCACATTTTGTCGATCAATGGAGCGATGTCTCTACCCCTGCAAAATTGGCATTGCAAAATGCGGACGGGTCGCGAGTAAGAATGCTCAATGAGAACCGGGTCGATGTCCTCGGCCAATACGATCTGAGCAAGCCGGAATTCCTAAAGGTAAATACCCGTGATGGTTTTGAGATGGAGGCGATGATGATAAAGCCGCCGAATTTCGACCCGTCGATGAAGTATCCCGTTTTCCAATTCACCTACGCGGGTCCGCATGCACCTTCGGTCGCAAACCGCTGGGGCGGCAACCGTGGTATGTGGTTTCAGATGCTCGCTCAAAAAGGGTACATCATCTGGGTCTGCGATAACCGAACGGCGAGCGGCAAGGGTGAGGAATCAGTCTGGCCGATCTACAAGAATATGTATGAGCTCGAGCTAAGAGATATCGAGGACGGGCTCAATTATCTCAAGAATTTGCCGTATGTTGATGGCAGTCGAATTGGGATTCATGGCTGGAGCTACGGCGGGTCGATGACGAGCTATGCGTTGACGCACAGCAAATCGTTCAAGATCGGCATCGCGGGCGGTACAGTTTCAGACGAGCATCTGTATGATTCGATCTATACCGAACGCTACATGCTGATGCCGCAAAACAATCGTGAGGGTTATGAAAAGTCATCGGTCGTCAAAGCCGCAAAAAACCTCTCCGGCCGTCTGCTGCTTATACACGGGATGATGGACGACAACGTTCACATGCAGAACACGACACAGCTTGTTTACGAACTACAAAAGGCGGACAAGCAGTTCGAGCTAATGCTCTACCCGACTGCCCGCCACGGCGTTTCAAACCCGCAGCAGGTGAAACATTGGTACACGATGATGACGGATTTTATTTTGAGGAATTTATGAAACGCGGGTCTTTGCACAAGACTCGTATATCCTTGAATGTCGATGAGTGATTCGATTCTAAAATTACCGGCTGAGCAGATCGAGCAGGCGATCTACATTGTTCGAGGCGAAAGGGTGATGCTCGACCGCGATCTGGCT
>JBATDM010000046.1:0-37486 GCA_049663465.1 Pyrinomonadaceae bacterium | reverse complement strand
TGCCCATACCGCCCATGCCGCCGCCCATGCCGGCCATTGGGTCGCCGCCCTTGTCGTCAGGGGCGTCGGCGATCATGGCTTCGGTGGTGAGCATGAGGCCAGCGATCGAGGCTGCGTTCTGCAATGCTGTACGCGTTACTTTGGCAGGATCGATGACACCGGCTGCGACGAGGTCTTCGTACTTCTCGGTCGCGGCGTTAAAGCCAAAGTGGCCTTCGCTCTCGCGAACCTTGCCGACGACGACCGCACCTTCCTGACCCGCATTCTGCGCGATCTGGCGAAGCGGCTCTTCGAGAGCACGTTTGACTATGGTCACGCCGATCTGTTCGTCGGTGTCTTCGCTCTCCGTCGAGAAGTTGTCGAGGATCATTCCGGCACGAACCAGAGCGACTCCGCCGCCAGCCACGATGCCTTCTTCGACAGCCGCACGAGTCGCGTTCATAGCGTCCTCGACACGAGCTTTCTTTTCCTTCATCTCGATCTCGGTAGCAGCACCGACCTTGATCACGGCAACACCGCCGACGAGTTTCGCCAGACGTTCCTGCAGTTTTTCGCGGTCATAGTCCGAGGTCGTGTCTTCGATCTGATTGCGGATCGTTTTGATACGGCCGTCGATCGCTTCGCCTGAGCCAGAACCCTCGACAACGGTTGTGTTTTCCTTGTCGATGGTAACTTTCTTGGCTTTGCCGAGGTCTTCGAGCGTGATGGTCTCGAGCTTGATGCCGAGATCCTCGCTGATGACTTTGCCGCCCGTGAGGACCGCGATGTCTTCGAGCATTGCCTTGCGGCGGTCGCCGAAGCCAGGTGCTTTGACAGCAGCGACATTCAATGTGCCGCGGAGCTTGTTCACAACCAAGGTTGCGAGTGCTTCGCCATCGACGTCTTCTGCGATGATGAGCATCGGACGGCCCATTTTGGCAACCTGCTCCAGGATCGGCAGAAGGTCACGCATGTTCGAGATCTTTTTCTCGTTGATCAGGATGTAAGGCTCTTCGAGGACGGCTTCCATACGGTCGGCGTCGGTGACGAAGTACGGCGAAAGGTAACCGCGATCAAACTGCATTCCCTCAACGACTTCGAGAAGCGTGTCCATCGTCTTCGACTCTTCGACGGTGATGACGCCGTCTTTGCCGACCTTGTCCATCGCCTCAGCGATGATCGTGCCGATCGTCTTGTCGCCATTAGCCGACACGGTGCCGACCTGTGCGATCGAATCGCCCGAAACCGGCTGTGCCATTTTAGCGACTTCGCCAACAACAGCCGTAACTGCCTTTTCGATACCGCGTTTGAGCGCCATCGGGTTAGCACCGGCTGCGACCGTGCGGACGCCTTCCTTAAAGATAGCCTGTGCGAGAACCGTTGCGGTCGTCGTGCCGTCGCCGGCTACGTCGCTGGTTTTCGAAGCGACTTCGCGAACCATCTGCGCGCCCATATTCTCGAGCGTGTCTTTCAATTCGATCTCTTTCGCGACTGTGACACCGTCTTTGGTGATGGTCGGCGAACCGAATTTCTTGTCAATAACTACGTTGCGGCCCTTTGGTCCCAATGTGACCTTAACGGCGTCCGCCAATTGATTTACCCCGCGCAGAATAGCCGCGCGTGATTCTTCTCCATGAATAACTTGTTTTGCCATGATATGTATTTCTCCTTCGTCGAAATGAGTTAGCAGTGAGCGGATAGCGGTGAGCAGTCAAAAACAGAAAAACTGCTTGCTGCTCGCTGCTTACGGCTCACTATTTACGCTGCTGCGCCTGCTCGGCTGATGATGCCGAGGATCTCGTCTTCGCGCATGATGATGAATTCGTCACCGTCGAGTTTGATCTCGCTGCCCGAGTACTTGCCAAACAGGACGCGATCGCCTGCTTTGACGTCCAAAGCCTGACGCGTGCCGTCTTCTTTATATTTGCCAGCACCGGCGGCGATCACCTCGCCCTCTTGCGGCTTTTCTTTTGCGGTGTCAGGGATAAAAAGCCCGCCCGCGGTCTGGTTAACGTTGTCCTCGATGCGTTTGATAATAACGCGATCGTGTAGTGGTGTAATGTTTGTAGCCATAGTGTTTACTCCTATTTATAGTAAAATGACGTCTTGGAACTACGGTTAAGAATCCGTACTTTTAGCAGTCGTAGTCCAAGAGTGCTAGTATAGCAAATTCGTGGTTGATGTCAATGGTGTAATGGAAAGTTTAGAAAAGTTGATAGTGGTATTGTCAAGTTTACGAATTGGTGATGAACTGTGAGGGGTGAGTGATTAGTGACCGCGAATCAAGGTTCAGAATCTAATAACTCACCGTTCATCATTCACCACTGTATTTTATGCATATTTCCGAGATAAATATTTACCCGATCAAATCGCTCAAGGGCATTGGCCTCGATTCTGCGGCCGTCGAGAAGCGCGGGTTGCAACATGACCGGCGTTGGATGTTGACGACGCCGGACGGGATGTTCTTTACGCAGCGTGAGTTTCCGCGGATGGCGCTGGTCGAGACGGGCGTCGGGGATGATCTGTATGTGACGGCGGAGGGGTTTGGGACGCTGGAGATCGCGCTCGAACCTGACAAGGGTGAGCGGCAGCAGGTCACAGTTTGGCAGAGTATTTGCGATGCGGTGGTCTATGACGGTGTCGTGAACGAGTGGTTCAGCGACGTGCTCGGGACGGCTTGCCAGCTAGTTTATATGCCCGACGAAACGCGGCGCGGCGTGAATGAGATGTTTGATAGCGGCGAGGATGTGGTGAGCTTTGCGGATGGTTATCCGCTGCTTGTGATCGGTGAGGCGTCGTTGGATGATTTGAATGGGCGGATTGTGCGAAAAGAAGAAGAGGCGGACAGGAGTGTCCGCGCTCCGATGAATCGTTTTCGGCCGAATATTGTTGTGTCGGGTTCGGATGCGTTTGCGGAAGATGGGTGGGAAAGAATCAGGGTTGGGGAGACGGCTTTTCGTGTGGTCAAGCCGTGTGCACGTTGCGTGATAACGACTGTCGAGCAGACGCGAGGTGAGTTTGACGGGAAAGAACCGCTCAAGACGCTGGCGTCATATCGTATGGCGAAGGACGTGATGCCGGAGCGATTTGAGGCGCTTGGGGTCGCGGCGACGGCGGTTCTTTTTGGACAGAATCTGATCCCGGAAACGGAAGGCTCGACGATCAAGATCGGCGATAGGGTCGAGGTTATTAGTTAGAAACTTCCAGCTCACGCCCGCTTAGTAATCGAAATGCCTCGCGATAACGTTCAGCCGTCGCCTCCGCTATCTCGTCAGGCAGCGGCGGGGCGGGTGGGGTTTTGTTCCAGTCGAGAGTTTCGAGGTATTCGCGGACAAACTGCTTATCAAACGAAGGCTGGGCGTGGCCGGGCTCGTATGTTTCGGCGGACCAGAATCTGGACGAATCCGGCGTCAGGACCTCGTCGATAAGGCGGATCTTGCCGTCGGCGTCGCGGCCAAATTCGAATTTGGTATCGGCGATGATTATTCCTTTTGTCAGGGCGTATTCGGCGGCGGCCTTATAGAGCTTTAGTGAAGTTGCCTTGAGAAAAGCGGCATCGTCGTGGCCGATGATGCGGGCACACTCCAGGCCGGTGATGTTCTCGTCATGGCCGGTCGGAGCCTTTGTGGCGGGCGTGAAAATGGGTTCGAAAAGCCGTTCGCACTGCTTCACACCCTTTGGCAGGCTGTGTCCGCAGACGGAACCGGTCGCTAGATAGTCTTTCCAGCCCGATCCCTCGAGATAACCTCGGACAACGCATTCGACGGGAAATACCTCGGTGCGATGTGCAAGCGTCGATCTGTTTCGAAGGGCCTCGATGCCGTTGATCGGCTCAGGCATTTCGTCGATGTTGGTCGTTATGACCTGATTTCGGACGATATCCTTAAACATCTCGAACCAGAAGGCAGAGATCTGGGTCAAAACGGGGCCTTTGTCAGGAATGAGCGTCGGCAGGACACAGTCAAAGGCCGAAATTCGATCGGTCGCGACAAGAAGCAAACGCCTTTCGTCAACTTCGTAAACGTCCCGCACCTTTCCGCGATGAAGGAGCTTTAGGTCTGGAACTTCGGATTCGAATACAGTATTTACGCCTGTCATAAGGATCTTTCCAAAAACAATTACTTTAGTACGAAGCCGCAAAAGAGGCAAAAGTGACGATTTACGTCGATTTTTTGGAATATACGAATCGTTAAAAATATATAAACGATGTTGAAAAGTTGGTGACAAAGCTTATGGGATAATGCATAATAGAAGTCGGTGATTTGCCCCTCCAGCGCCCCTGCACCCCTAGCTCGCGACAGTTGCCAATTAGAAACTCCTATGTTCTGCCTACAGATGAAGAACAACTATCCAAATTTTTTCCGCACGATCGCTGGTCGCCTGACTGGAGCTTTATCTTTGGTCGTACTCCTTGCCCTGACTGCGAACGCTCAGGCCAAACCCGTCGAAGAGGGAAGCGGGATAATGTACTACGTATTTTTTGGCCTTGTATTCGTAGGTCTGTGCATCGCATTTTACTTCCAGCGTCGAAGTGGGCAGACGAGTAACAACACGGTATACAACTACCAAAACCGGTCTGATGGCTATTACAGCGACGGCAGTTATGACATGGGCGGCGTTGATGCCGAGATGGAACTCGAATGGCTCCGCAAGGCTAGAAAGTCCAAGTCGAAGCGTCGGGCAGCCGGCAAAGGAACGGAAACGGCGGCCGCACCCAAGAGTACCATTCGTGCTGGGATCGATACTGCAATTGATACAAAAGAGTTTCAGGAAAAAATGCGTAAATTGCAATATTCTCAGCTTCCGATAAATTCATTTGGCCAACTTGCTCCGGCAAAACGATACACTCCGCTACCGGTGTCAGACGATCCATCTCTTTTGACCGCGATCGAACAGGTCCATGAGGAGTTTGAGGAAGACGAAGTAGTCAGAGATCTTGCCGTCAGAATACTTACTGCATTTAAGAATAAAAACTCGGTCGAAGCTCTTTCTCAGGTTGCCCTATACGATCTGTCGGCAAATATTAGATCGAAAGCTGTGGCGACACTGGCGGATTTTGATCATGAATCTGTTTTCGAGCCTATTCTGCTTGCTTGTGCCGACCCTACGCGCGAGGTTCGCGCTGCGGCGGCGCGTGGATTGTTTCGGCTTGGGTTTGATCGGGCGCATGCGTGGAAACGCATTATCGAGGCTGACGACAAATTCAGGATGTCACATGCGGCTCGGGCCGCCATTGAGGCAGACATCGTGGCAAAATCATTCGAACGTCTTCTGCACGAAGACGTCAAGATAGCGTACGAAGCATTTGCGCTTGTGTCGCTGCTCGTTAGATCAGGTGAGACTGCTCCGATATTTGCGGCCCTGCGAAACCACAAAGATGAGCGGGTCAAGTACGCGGTCCTGCATGTGCTAAAGGTCCAAAAGGACGAACGGATGTTGGTTGAGCTAAACCAATTGCGGTCCGAACGTTCGTGGCCGACTGATATGGCAGAGAGGCTGCGTGAAACTGTTAACAGTCTGGAAACCGTCGCGGCGTAGCCATAGTAGAGGGGGCATCGATCTTGTCAGCAATCGAACTGAGCGGGGCCGGTAATATATCGCACGCGGTGGTCGGCGAGACGGCCCCTGACTTTTCACTGCTTACCAGCGATGAGCGTGAGTGGCGGCTTTTCGACCATCTCGGTGCAGTTACTGTTCTGCTTTTTTATCCCCAGAACGAGACCCTCGTTTGTACGAAACAGCTCTGCTCGGTACGTGACAACTGGGAACATTATCTCGAAACAAAGGCCAACGTTGTTGGAATTTCCCCGTCCACGACGGCTGAAAATCAGGAATTTGCGCGGCGGCGGCATTTGCCGATAAACTTGCTCGCCGACCCGGACAGAGCGATCACCAGCCTATTCGGCAAACATTGGCTGTTTCCGATAAATCTCACTCGTGCGGTCGTTGTGATCGATGCCAAAGGCGTTGTTCGCAATCGCGATGTGATGCTGAGGGCGTTTCGCCCTTCGGACGATCAGATCATCACGGATATTTATGCGGCACGCGGGGATGCTCTGAATGAGACATATTCCACCCTGCGATCCCGAATCTCCCGATTCATAACAAAAAGCTAGACGGGATCAGCCCGTATGCGTTCGATTGTTCGTGAGCTTTTCTTTTTGCACCGAATTCGGTACGATTGAGGTGTGCAATTCCGTCTCATAAGTGAAAACACCCCGAAAGGCGATCAGCCTGAAGCGATCAGGCAAATCGTTGAGGGCCTGAACGGAAGTGAAAACCATCAAGTTTTGCTCGGCATTACTGGTAGCGGCAAAACGTTTACGATCGCTAATGTGATCGATCAGGTGCAGCGGCCGGCGCTTGTGCTCGCGCATAATAAGACGCTTGCGGCGCAGCTTTATCAGGAGTTTAAGACCTTTTTCCCCGAAAACTCTGTCGAGTATTTCGTCTCATATTACGATTACTATCAGCCCGAGGCGTACGTTCCGGCAGCGGATCTTTACATAGAAAAGGAAGCGACCGTGAATGACGAGATCGACCGTCTGCGCCTCTCGGCAACGCGGGCGTTGTTTGAACGGCCCGATGTGATCGTGGTGGCGTCGGTCTCGTGTATCTACGGACTTGGCGACCCCGACGCGTATTACGGCATGTTGATCTTCGTCGAGCCGGGGATGAAGATCAAGCGTGAGGAATTTTTGCAGCGGCTCGTTGAACTGCAATATGAGCGTGTCAATGTGGATTTTGAGCGCGGCACGTTTCGCGTACGGGGTGATGTAGTCGAATTGTACCCGAGCTATCAGGATCAGGCGTACCGGCTCGAGTTTTGGGGTGAGGAGATCGATTCGATATCGACGATCGATCCCTTGCTCGGTGAGGTGATCGCGAAACACGAAACGCGCATTCCGATCTATCCGAAGACACACTATGTTATGTCGCGGCCGGTCATCAAGCGTGCCGTGCAGACGATCCGCGCCGAACTCGATGTGCACGAAAAATACCTTGTCGAAGAAGGCAAGGTCGTTGAGGCCCAGAGGCTGCATCAGCGGACGATGTACGATCTGGAGATGATCAAGGAGATGGGATTTTGCCGTGGAATCGAGAATTATTCGCGGCATCTCACCGGGAAACCCCCGGGCGAACCGCCGCCGACGCTGCTTGATTATTTGCCGTCGAACGCGCTGATGATAATCGACGAATCGCACCAGACCGTACCTCAACTCGGAGCGATGTTCAAGGGCGATCAATCCCGCAAGGGAACGCTGGTCGAATATGGATTTCGTCTGCCGAGTGCGAAGGACAATAGGCCGCTCAATTTTCAGGAGTTTGAAGAGCGTGTCGGGCAGACGATCTACGTCTCGGCAACGCCGGGAAATTATGAGCTTGAAAAGACCGGCGGCGAGGTCATTGAACAGATAATTCGGCCCACCGGTCTGCTCGATCCAGTCATTGAAGTGCGACCCGTAAAAGGGCAGATCGATGACCTATTGGAAGAATGTCGCGTGCGGGCCGAGCGGAACGAGCGTGTGCTGGTCACTACGCTGACTAAGCGAATGGCCGAGAATCTGAGCGAGTATTTTGCCGAGGTCGGCGTCAAGGTGACGTATCTGCACAGCGACATCGTCACGCTCGAACGCATCAAGATATTGCGCGATCTGCGGCGCGGCGAATTTGACGTGCTGGTAGGCATCAATCTTCTTCGCGAAGGCCTCGATCTGCCGGAAGTTTCGCTTGTGGCGATCCTCGATGCGGACAAGGAAGGCTTTTTGCGTTCCGAGCGGTCGCTCATCCAAACGATGGGACGTGCTGCCCGCAACGCCGGGGGCAAGGCGATACTGTACGCCGATAAGGTCACGAGATCGATGGAAAACGCCATCGGCGAAACCACTCGCCGCCGCCAGATCCAGGAAGAATACAACACCGAACACGGCATCACGCCGACGACGATCGTTAAGTCGATCGACGCGACATTGGTGACGGCCTATGAAGCCGATTACTTCAAAGTTCCGCTCGAGATCGAGAACTTTGACGAATACTCGCCCAAGCAGCTCAAAGAAACGATAGCCCAACTCGAAGCCGATATGCGACACGCCGCTAAGGAAATGAAATTTGAACACGCGGCTGAGATACGTGACAGGTTGAGATATTTGCGGGACAGGGAATTGGAGTATATTTAATTCTGGTCTTATTTTCTAGTTTTACAAAGCGTGACGAATTGTCACAGTTTGATTTGGCTGGTCGAGAAAGAGCCGAGATGACTACAAAATGAAGTCAACTCAAGTAAGGTCGGAATATCTTGGGAAGGAATACAAATATGCAGGCAAAAGCAACAGTTTTCTTTTTTGTTCTTATTTTTTTCAGCGTCAGCTACGCTCAGAATATATCTGATCGTGAAGCAGATAATTTGATGGGGTTTGTTAAATCGGTGCGTGAAGAAAATGCCGAGATCATTTTCAGAAATGGGAAACCATCTGAGCAAAGCAGAAAGTTGGTGTCAGTAAAGACCTTTGATATTTCGGGTAAACTGACAACTGACTACAATTATTCTGACAATAACGAGATACTTGACGGAGATACATATCACTACGATTCCAATGGACGACTCACCGAGAAGACGACCAAGCACAGCAAATACTCGAACCTCTGTGATAAATATAAATATTCCTATAACAAGGATGGGCAGTTATTTGAGGAGATCTGCTACGTCGATGGGAAGGGGCAGGTCGGAAAGTATATTAATAGGTACGACACCAATGGGAGACGGACCGAAAGAGAACGGACACCGATTCAGATTGACAAGCTTTACTTTGATAAGACTACTCTAGAGCGATATCGTTATGATGAAAGTGGTAAACGTGTTGAGCAGACATTATTCGTTAAGGAAAATGGAGAATGGAAGCCTAAACCTTCGTCATCAGACAAATTTAAATCGGTATACTTTTCAAACGAAAATACCCGAGTTTCCACTGAGCTAAAATATGATCAAAGCGGAATTCTGAAATTTGTCGAGGTGGGCGTCGATGACGGGAAAGGTAATGAACTTGAGACAGTTACTCATTTCACGGACGGTTCGATAAAAGATGGAAATCGATATGAATATCGGTTTGATCAACTCGGCAATCCCATAAAGGAGTCAAATTTTGAATGGGTGACATTGGACGGCAGGTCTTTTTTCCAACTATCTGACGTTACATACCGGACTTTTGAATATTACTCGAAACGTGAAGTTGCCGAATATAAGGCAAAGTCGGGAAGCTCACAGAAGAAACAGATTCAAGATAGTTCGAATCAAGTCTCAGACCGAGAAGAGTATGCGATTTTCAACGTACTGATAAAAGATTGGATAACTGATTCTCAAGTTAAACAGATTATCATAGACCGTTATACTAATTATCGTGATTTTGGTGGCGATGATACGACGGCATTTTCTGTTGATGGTTTAGAAAAAGAGATAGCTGACGACTTCATCTCAAAAAACAGTCGTAAGCAATATGAGATTTTGAAAAAGCAATTTCCGATAGGCGACAAAATCATTCTAATTAATCAATCTGAAACTGGGGAAATCTTTTCGGACCGTGAAAAAGGGTGGAAGTTTTTCTATCAAAAGTACCCCAAGTCACAGGGTATTACTACGATCTCTCGCGTTGGCTTTAATAAAGAACGTACTAAAGCCCTTGTGTATATGGGAACTCAAAGTGACTGGCTTGCCGGAGCGGGGTATTTGATCATATTACAGAAAGATGCAAATGAGTGGAAAATTGTGGACAAACGGATGACCTGGATTTCCTGAAATGATAGTAAAAACGGACGATATTCAAAACTACCTGACGGATGCCAGCAATATGCAGGGCGGACATGCGGCAAAGCTGTTTATTCCTGAGACGGCGGACGAGATCGCGCAGATTCTGACCGAAGCAAACGCGAACAAAATTCCGGTGACGATATCAGGTTCCCGGACGGGGACGGTTGGCGGGGCGATACCGTTTGGCGGTTATGTTGTATCGCTCGAAAGGATGAACAAGATCGTCGAGATCGATCGGGAAGCGATGCGGGCGGTTGTGCAGCCGGGCGTGATACTCGGCGACCTGCAAAAGGCGGTCGAGGCCGTAGGGCTGTTTTATCCACCTGATCCGACCGAATGGAGGTGTCAGATCGGCGGTACGGTCGCGACAAATGCATCGGGGGCGAGGAGTTTTAAGTACGGAGCTACGCGCGGGTATGTCCGTGGGCTGCAAATCACCCTAGCGGACGGCGATACGCTCGCGATAACGCGTGGTAAGGCTGTTTCGCCAGAGGGTGAACCGTTAGTTTTGCAAACAAATAGCGGACGTGAAATAGTCCTCAAGCCGCCGACCTACACCCGTCCGGATGTTCGCAAAAACGTTAGTGGATTTTACAATTCGCGACCGCTCGACGCCATCGATCTTTTTATCGGTAGCGAAGGGACGCTTGGCGTGATTGCCGAGATAGAACTCAAGCTGCTCGAAAAGCCCGAAGGGTTCTTTAGCGGGATCGTTTTTTTTAGCAGAGGGTCAGATCTGCTCGCTTTTGTCGATGATGTGAAGTCTGTCGGAACGCGGACGCCCCCGTCCGCAATCGCCGGTTCCTCCGGCGAGAAAATGTCTGGAACGGTTATTCGTGCCGAAGCGATACTCATTGCGGACGAGGGCGTCCGCGTTCCGCCTGAGGCGACGTTGCTTGAGTATTTTGATGCGAATGCTTTGAAATTTATCGCAAAGAAGTTTTCCGAGACGCCGGATGATACTGCCGGAGCGATTTTTTTTGAGCAGGAAACGAAAGGCGAGACCGAAGATGCATTGCTTGAGCAATGGAACCAATTGCTCGAGAAACACAACGCGGACATTGAAGGCTCATGGTTCGCGACCAACGAGCAGGACCGCGAGAAAATGCGTTCATTTCGCCATGCCTTGCCGGTTGCGGTGAACGAGCGGATCACGAAGTATAAGCAGCGAAAGGTCGGTACGGATATGGCGGTGCCGGACGAGAATTTTGTGGGCTTTTTGCGATACTACAAGGAGACGCTCGACGCGAGCGGGCTCGACTACGTTATTTTTGGGCACATCGGCGACTGCCATCTTCATGCGAATATGCTCCCGAAAAACGATGAGGAAGCTGAAAAGGCACGGCACATTTATGGCCGGTGCGTTGCGCAGGCGATCATGCTCGGCGGTACGGTCTCGGCTGAGCACGGCATCGGAAAGCTAAAGCGAAAATATCTCTCGGCGATGATGGGCGAGCGGTATTTGAACGAAATGGCAGAGATCAAACGTGCCTTTGACCCAAACGGCATTTTGGGACGCGGGAATATGTTTGACGAAAAATATCTAAACTAACCACTGCCCGCTTGTCACTATTCACTGAAGAGATCGGTTTATTCAGTGGATAGTGACAAGTGGCTAGTGGATAGTCGAAGAAACTTATGATCAAAGCAATATTGATGGATTTTAACGGCGTCATTATCGATGACGAGTCGATACAGTGGGAGGCTTATCAAGAGGTATTTGAGGCCGAGGGGATCGAATTGACTGAGGCGGAATATTTTGGTGCTCTTGGGATGGACGACCGGACGCTTGTGCGTGCGACGCTTGAGAAGGCTGGTAAGAAGGCCGACGAGAGCAAAGTGGACGAGATCGTTGCTGCAAAGGCTGTGAAATGGAAGGCAGCGGTCGAAAAAGAGTTGCCGCTTTTTGAAGGGATCGACAGATTTGTTAAGAAAATGTCGAGAGAGTTCGCTCTCGGTATCGTCAGCATGGCAGGGCGCGACTCGATCGAGTATGTGCTGGAAAAGAGTAACCTTCGTAAATTTTTCGCAACCATCGTCAGTGCTGAGGATGTCGATAAATGTAAGCCCGACCCGGCGTGCTATCGGCTTGGGTTTAACCTGCTCGACGCGTTTCGCACCGCTAACGACCACTTGCCGATGACGCATGGCGAATGTTTGGTAATAGAAGATTCACCGCCGGGAGTGATAGGTGCTCGGGCAGCAGACCTGCCGGTGTTGGGCGTCGCGAATACAGTATCGACGGACGAACTGCGGGCCGCAGGTGCAGGTGCCACGGCCAAGGACCTTCGCGACTGGATGCCGGAATCGATACGAAGAGTTTTTTAGCCACAGAGAACACAGAGAGGGAAGAGACAGATTGGCCGCACCCATTGAGCGTTTGGGTTTTCGATAGGTCAAAAACATTATCTCAGTGACCTCTGTGCTCTCTGTGGCCAACGATCTTATGTCTGAATATTTTATTTCGAGAGAACGAGCAGAGAACGATCTGCTCGATTGTGCGGCTTACCTTGCTGAGCGTATCAGGAGTGCCGACGGGCATGCTGAGGCGATGAACTCGGTACTGCCGAGGTATTTGGCGAAAGGTGATGTCGATCTGGCGGCAGAGTTGGCAAATGCGGTCGATGACCCGTATTCGCGCGACCGTCTCTTGATACTGGTGGCCGAAAAATGTGCTGAGATCGATGACGATGAGTATGCTCTTCAATTAGCAGATGCGGTTGAGGATCACGGCCTGCGGGCACAAGCGCTCGAACGCATCGCAATTGCAAAGGCCCATAAGGGCCAGCACGAGAAGGCATCCGAGGTCGCAGAATCACTCGCTCATCCCGATCAGGTTTTGGCCGCGATCGCAGTCGATCAAGCGGTAAAGGGCGACGCGGCGGCAGCGGAAGAGACATTTGGCCGGATAGAATTTGCGACGGCTCGGGCAAATGGCTGGCAGCAGATAGCCGCCGCGCAGCTTGAGTCTGAATCACCTGAAAAGGCCGCCACGTCTCTCGAAAGGGCGCTCGGCGATGCCGATGAGATCGAACATCAGGAAGAACGTCTGCGCGCTCTGTGTGATATCGGGGCCGCATTTAATGATGCCGGTCGACGAGATCTGGCCATCGAGACGTTTGAGATAGCGCGTTCGTCCGCTGATGCCCTGGACAATGTTCATCGTGATTTTTTTCTCGTAAATTGCGCCCTCGGATTCCTCTATGCCGGCAGCGAAGAGCTTTGCGAACGCACGCTTGATCTGGTTGCCGACAAGACGCAAATGGCATCCGCTCTGCTTGGCGTCGCTCGCTACGAGTGGAAAAATGACGAAAAGGAAAATGCGGCCGATACGCTCGATGAGGCATACGAGATCATCAGATCTCAGCGTGACATCGAGACCCGCGACAGCCGTGCCCGAAACGCTCTGATGGCGTCGATCGCCGTCCAATTTTGCGCATTTGGCAAACCTGACCGAGCGGTCGAGATCGCACAGGAAAATCAAGACATCGAGGAGCAGTATGGTGCCCTAACTCAGACCGCACAGCTTCTCAGCCTCAGAAACGAAGACGAACTCGCTCGCCAAACGGTAAACGAGATCCCGGATGACGCCAATCGTCTTTTCGCCTTTGTCGCGATGTCGGACGCCAAGAAACAGATCAACGCGAACGACGAGGCAATGCAATTGCTGGACGAGGCCGCCGAATTGTCCGAGACCGTCCCGCAACTCGCCTCGCGCTCCGGCGTCTTAAACGAGATCGCAGAGCGGTACATCGTAAACGCCCTGACCGAAAAAGCACGCGCCGCGACCCTAGAAAACCTCGCGGTCATAGCCGAGATCCGCGACGAAAGCAGCCGCGCCGCATCCCTCGCCGGTATTGCCGATGTCTATGAAGCGTCGGGGATGGAACTGACGGATGGGGAGAAAGCGCTTCTTGTTCACCTGGCACAGAAGGCGGAATAATCAGCGCGACTAATCTAGAACATCGCTGCGGATGAGGTCTTCAAAATCCTCGCGCCGTCTGATCACTTGGCTCTCACCATTTTCGCGGATCAATACGACGGCGGGGAGAAATCGCCCGTTGTATTGCGATGCCTGTGCGAGCGAATAGGCACCACAATTTAAGAGTGCGAGCACCTCGCCGGGTTTTGCGTCAGGCGGGAGAATTCGGTGGCCTGGCAGACGGCCTTCGCCCTCGATATCAAAATAGACATCTCCGCCATCGCACAGCGGGCCGGCAACCTTGTATCGAAAATCGTGCGCCACGTCCGCGCGTTCGGCCGATATTAGGTGGTAGTACCATTTGTAGGTTTCCATCGAGAGCAGGATGTTGAAACCAGCGTCGGTTAATAACCAGTTGTCAGTTGTCAGTTGCGAGTCGCCAGTTGGTCTTTGCTTCGCGTTTCGCACGGTCGTAATGCAAATTCCAGCATCAGCGATAATGCTGCGGCCCGGTTCAAGGAGAATGTTAAGCCCTTCGAGAAGTTGCAGGGTCTCGGCGGACATTCCGCTCTTTACCGCTGTCCATGCGGAATGCAACGCCTCGGATGGGGGGAAATGTGCCGACAACATTGCTGTCTGTTCCTCTCCGAAGCTTCCATCGCCCGCGCCGTCCCGCAAATAATTTACCGGAAAGCCGCCACCAAGATTGACGTGCCCGAGAGCGATACCCGTTTCTTTATGGATCCGTGACAAGCAATCAATGAGCTTGTCGAGAGCCTCGGTGTAAACTTTTGGATCGGGATTCTGCGAGCCGACATGCAGGTGAATGCCGTTGAGGGCGAGGTGCTCGGAATCTTTGTATTCGCGAAATGCCGAGAACGCCTCGTCGGGCATCATTCCGAATTTTGAGGTGAGAAGCGCGGTTTGCAGGCCTGAGTGAGTGTCGCTCTCGATCTCGGGGACAAGCCGTAGGCTGACATTGGCCCGTTTGGCGAGGCGTTCGGCGGTTTGCTCGATCAGCGAAAGCTCGTAGAGCGAATCTACCTGAATGGCGTAAATATCAGCATTTATCGCCATTTCGATCTCCCAGACCTCTTTGCTAGTGCCGTTAAAGATGATCTGGTCGCCGGTGAAGCCCGCTTTTAGAGCCTTCCACAGCTCGCCGCCCGAATTGACCTCGATATCGCAGCCGGCGTCTTTGATGACCTTGAGAATGCCCATCGTGGACATTGCCTTTGCGGCGTAGCAAAGCTTTAACGGACAGTCGATGACATCGGCTGCCTTTTTTAGGCGGTCGATATTGTGTCGGATGCGCGATTCGCTAAAGACGAACAGCGGCGTGCCGTGTTCGCGCGCCAAGTCGACCGCATCGACGCCGTCGATGTGAAGGTGACCGTTTTTTATATCGAGAAAATTCTCGATCTGCCATGGTTGAGTCATAAGAAAAGTTTAACCGCAGAGACGCGGAGGATAGGAGAAGATGCTTTTGCCACGAATTACACGAATGGCACGAATTTAGTATTGATTTGTGCTATTCGTGTAATTCGTGGCTAAAATCTCTTTGTCTTTCTCTCCGGTTCATCTTAGTTGAATTCCCGTTCCTCGCGGGTGCAGGCCCGGAAGCGTGATCGGCAAACGGCCGGTAATTTCCTGCGTGCCAAGCAATGCCCGGGCTGACGCTCGCTGGAGGCTGGCCATGTCGCCGTATGCGACGAGATAGTTTTTTATCTCGGGGAACGACCCGAGAACGTACGGATTGCCAAAGCTGATGCCGATCACCGTTTTGTTCGACGCCAACATCTCTCGCAATATTGTGGCGCCATTGTCGGGAATGCCGACGCTGTTTTTCGCACCTGAACGGACCCGCCCATACAAGCCGACGATGACGGTATCGGCTTCGGCGACCGCTTTTTTTGCGGCCGCGATCTGTTCGACCGTTGAATTCTCCTGCAAATATGCCGACGTGACCTTGAGGCCGCCGCCTCGCAGCGTGCCGACAAGGCTGTTCATCGTATTAGGCCCGTCAAATCCATTTGAGAGGCCGAGCACCGCGATCTTTGCACTGCGGTCAATGGGCACGGCACCTTCATTCCTGACCAGAGTGATCGCTTTTGTCGCTACCTCATCGGTCAGCTTCATCGTCTCGCTGCCGGACACGATCTTGTCGATCTGATCGATCGGCGTCAGTTTGTTCTTGAATAGGCCAATCTCATATTTCCACGCGATCTGACGGCGGACCGACTCGTCGAGCTTGCCCATCGGAATTCGCCCGTTTTTGACCGCAGCGGTCAGGCCGCGGAGCATTGCGTCGACATCGGCGGGCTTTTCGAGAATGTCGGTGCCCGCGAGAAATGCACGAACGCCCGCTTCCTCTTGTGTGAAATAGATCGTCAACCCGCTCATCGACATCGCGTCGGAGACGATCAGGCCCTTAAATTTCATTTCGTGTCGGAGGATGCCGGTCTGCACCTTTTCCGAGAGCGTCGCCGGGACAGTCGCCTTTTGATTTACGAGTTCAGCACCTGCCTCGGCGTCGCCCTGTAGGAAGTTTTTGAGCGGTTTGATCTCTTCGCCGTCGATCTGCGGTAGGGCGATGTGGGCGATCATGATCGAGCCGACCCCGGCGTCGATCGCCCGTTTGAAGGGCATCAGTTCAAGCGAATCGAGCCGCGTCTTTGGCAGCTCGATGATCGGCAGGCCTCGATGCGAATCGACATTTGTGTCGCCGTGGCCGGGGAAATGCTTGGCGGTCGCGATCACCTGCTGGCTCTGAATTCCCTCGGCAAATGCGGTCCCAAACTTTGCGACATCGTCAGGATGTTCGCCAAAACTGCGGACATTGATCACGGGATTTGCCGCGTTGTTGTTTACGTCGAGAACCGGTGCGTACACGTGGCGGATGCCGATCGCCTTTGCCTCGCGGCCAGTAATGACACCCATTCGGCGGGCAAAATCAGGTTCGCCCGTCGCCGTGACAGCCATCGCCCAGGGGAAATTTGTCGCGTCCTCAAACCGCATTCCGATGCCCGTTTCTGCATCGAGCGACAGGAGCAGGGGCGTCTTGGCCAGCTGCTGCATCCGGTTGCCGAGTATCGTCGTCTCGTAGATAGGTGCCCCGAAAAAAATGATGCCGCCGAGTTTGTTGTCAGCGATGTGACGCTGAAGATCCTTGTAAAAGAAGCTCTCCTGGTTCGCAAAACGGGCATTAATGCCGATATGCACAAGCTGGCCGACTTTTTCTTCGACCGACATTTTCTTAACGTACGCGGCGGCGAATCGCTCCGCCTTCTTGCTAGGCCAAAATCCGGCAGAGCGGGCGTCCTGGCTCATCACGCCAGCGGACGAGAAATTGTGAGATACAATTCCCGTATTCCCAGCGTAGAGAGCGGGACATCCGATCAAGGTCGAAGCGACGACAAAAAAACTAAGAAGAAATTTCATTCTCTTTTATAGGTAAAACAAAAGTTGATGCTAAGGCGACAAGAAACGTGATCGAACTGCCGATCAATGCATACCACGGCCACGCGATGACCGGGCCGGGGACGAATCTATTTGCGGCGAGCAGCACGTAGGTCATAACGCCGATGCTGACGATCATACCGATGAGTGCGTGTTTTTCACGGGCCCTTTTAACAAAAGCGCCGACGAGAAAAACGCCAAGGATCGGGCCGTTGATCAGCGAAGCCACCGCAAGTGCCATACCCAACGCAGAACTTCCCGCATCCTTTAGCAAGACGGCGATCACGATCTGAACGATGCCGACGACAACGGTCAAAATGCCGGCGACGCGCATGAGCTGTTTGTCGGTGACATTTTTGGCGAAGGGTTTATAGATGTCATTGACTGCGGTTGCCGCGATGGAATTGAGCGAAGACGAAAGTGCAGCGGCAAAAATAGCCGCAACGACGAGCCCGGACAGTCCGGTCGGCATTTTCTGCGTGATGAAATCGGGGAAAACCTTGTCACCACCGGTGAACGGAAATGCTCCCGTCGCCGCCGCGTATCCATCCATATTATATGGAGCGTAGAATGCGAAAAGCAGCACGCCGATGAACAGGAATCCGATGAACTGCCCAAGCACAACCGCACCCGAGGTCATCAATGCGGTGATCGCAGCCCGTGGTTTGTCAGTGCACAGATATCGCTGGACAAGGAACTGATCCGTGCCGTGCGTTGACATCGTCAGGAAACACCCGCCGAGCACACCGCCCCAGAATGTGTAGGTCTTTGCGAAGTCCAGATTAAAATCAAAAAGGCTGAATTTGTCATACTGCCGCCCGATCTCGATCGCACCGCTGATGCCGCCGTCGATGTTGTTGATCAGAACAACTGCGGCCGCGACCGCCCCGCCGATATAAATGACAAGCTGGACGACCTCGATCCAGATCACGGCCTCCATCCCGCCGTAAAATGTGAAGACGATCATCACGATGCCGAGTATCAATATCGAGCCGACGATGATCCACGCCGGGTCGGCGTCTGGCTGGAATGCTGTATAGACGGCTGCCAAAACGATCGCGGTCAGCAGCAGTCGAATACCGTCGGCGATGTTTCGCATTATCACGAAAAGTCCCGACGCAAGCACCTTCACCTTGCCACCAAACCTATCGCCCAAGAGTTGATAAACCGTCTGTAGCTCGCCCTTAAAATACATCGGGATAAAGACAAGCGATATGACGACCCGGCCAAGCAGATATCCGAATACCAGTTGCAGGAACTGAAAATTGCCGCCCTTAGCAAACACGATCCCCGGCACCGAGATAAACGTGATCGTGCTCGTCTCGGTCGCGACGATCGACATCGAGATCGCCCACCAGGGCACATTGCGGTCACCGACGAAGTAATCCTCGGTCGTTTCCTGCTTACCGGCGTACCAAATACCGAACGCCGTGATGCCGATCAGGTAGCCGAAGATGATGATGAGGTCGAGTGTTTGCATCTTTATGGTCTCCAACGGAGACAAACAATATAGCCTAGGGTGAAGCGAAGCGTAACCCTAGGAATGGCGTAAAATCAAATCGCGTCCCCAACGGGGATGAACAACCAGGCGTGTGGCTCCCCTTCAGGGAGCGGTTCACTATCTCAGATCACCCAGGGTTGCAGCCTGCGGCCTTACCCTGGGCTTTAATGT
Organism: Pyrinomonadaceae bacterium; assembly: GCA_049663465.1. Taxonomy (GTDB): domain Bacteria; phylum Acidobacteriota; class Blastocatellia; order Pyrinomonadales; family Pyrinomonadaceae; genus OLB17. The sequence goes on along the minus strand of JBATDM010000046.1, from coordinate 18,652 downwards.
TTGTCCCCTTCGGGGACGGACTGGAGTGCGATCGTTAAGTTCCAGTCCGACCGCGACAGAGTATCGAGAGCATTCGCCTCATCCATTCCGTTTTCAGCCATTAGGATACGCAAAGCTCGTTCTTTGAGTTTTTCGTTTGAAGTTTTCATATGCGTCATGCGGTTGCCTTTGACATAGCCAAGCCGGATCATTGCGACGGTCGAGACCATGTTGAGCACCATCTTTTGCGCTGTACCGGCCTTCATCCGCGTTGAACCGGTGATCGCTTCGGGGCCGACGACTGGGACGATGGCAGTCTCGGCGGCGAATGTTATCGCCGAATCGGGGACGCAGGTGATGCTGGCGGTAAAACATCCGAGTTCACGGGCGAATTCCACCGCCCCGATCGTGTATGGCGTTCGGCCTGAGGCGGCGATGCCGATGACGACATCGCTTTTGGTCAGGCCACGAGCTTTCAGGTCTTCGGCACCTGCCTCGCGGTTGTCTTCGCTCGACTCGGTCGCTTTGTAGAGAGCGTCATTGCCGCCCGCGATCACGCCCTGCATGAGATCGTACGAGACGCCAAATGTGGGCGGTATCTCCGACGCATCGAGTACGCCGAGCCGTCCGCTCGTGCCTGTGCCGACATAAAAAAGCCGGCCGCCGTTTTGCAGCCGCTCAACAATTTTATCTATCGCCGCCGCGATCTCCGGAAGGACCTTCTCGACCGCCGCCGCGACCGTATTATCCTCATCATTGATCAGCCGAACAGCCTCGAGCGTCGGGACCTGGTCGATCTCGGCGGTGTTTGGGTTTTCTTGTTCGGTGACGGGCAAGTTCATGATTAATGTTTAACCACCCGCTACCGCAGGTGGTTCTGACTTCGCCATCAACGCCGCCGCGTGTGCTGGCGGCATTTGCGGGTCGGTCAGGTATGCCTTTGGGGCAACTTTATTGATTATCTGGGTCATCGGTTTGGTTAACAGTTCGCCCGCGTTAAAGACGCTGCCGACGCAGCCGATCGGGACTTTGCGTTTTTGCAGGCCCAGTTTTTTTAGTACGGCTGCGGCCGCGGTGCCGAGTTCGCGGCCGGCGTCATTTAGTATTTCGACAGCGACATTATCACCATCCTGAGCGGTTTCGACGACGAGGCGGGCAAAGCCAGCGATGCGGCTGTTGTCCATACGCGGGGCGTAGATGGCACCGATCAGGTTCTCGACATTTGATGCACGAAAGTATTCGGCGGCTCGCTGGCTGAGCTTTGTCTTTTTGCCACGCCCGTCCGAAGCTTTCGCCACCGCGTGAAGCGCCTCACCGGCGATGCCCCTTCCACCGCCTTCGTCACCGGCGATCGGCCCCCAGCCGCCAGAGATAAAAGTTTCGCCCTTGTCATTCATTCCAAGACAGATCGAACCCGTCCCCGCGATCACAACGAGTCCGGCCTTGCCGAGCGTCGTACCATAGAGCGCGATATCGGCGTCGGTCGTAATGTCGATCCGCCGAACGCGATACCGCGAAAGAAAGCTCTCCCGCACGCGTTCGCGAATGTCCTGACGACGCACACCGGCGAGGCCAAGCGTCGCCGCGACAATGTCACCACGTGAGAGCCCCGCATGGTCGCATGCGGCGTCGATGGCATTTGCGATATTTGTAACCGCCGTCTCGACGCCGACCCTGAGCGGATTCGCCGGGCCGCCCGAGCCCTCGGCGACGACCTCGCCCGCCTCATTCATCAGGGCAATATTCGTTTTCGTGCCGCCGCCGTCCACGCCGAGATAGAGCTGAAACGATCGTCCTGTTTGTCCGGCTGCCCTCGGCATTTTCGACCTCGCGAAAAACGAAAAAATTCTCCTCTATTGTTCGCCAAACTTGACATATAATCAAAAACAGTAGATTTTATGTAGTCAATAACTGAAACTAATTGCATGACAGGTGGTTTCGACCTATGGAGATAAGACAGTTAAAGGCGTTTTTGGCCATTTCTGAGGCGAAGACATTCACGGCCGGAGCACGCCGCGTGAATGTTACGCAGGCGGCGATCTCGATGCAGATACGGCAACTCGAGGACGAGGTCGGGCTACAGCTATTTACGCGAACGCCGCGCCGAGTGATACTGACGGAGGCGGGCGAATATCTGCTCGACCGGGCCAGGCGCATATTGCGCGAGCACGATACGGCGCTCGCTGAGATCGCCGAGCTTGGCGGTGTCGAGCATGGGCGTCTCCGTATCGGAAGCGCGTCGGCGGAGTTTGCGGCGGTTCAATTGCCGCATATATTGCAGGGTTTACGTGAGAAATTTCCAAACTCCGAACTCGGGATCAGTGCCGGAACGAGCCAGACGCTGGTCGATAAGATAATGCACGGCGAGGTAGATATCGCGTTTGTCTCGCTGCCGGTTGAGAACTCGAGCATTACCACAGATCGATTATTCAGCGACGAGATCGTAGCGATAGCACATCCATCGCATCCGCGAGCGAATGAGCGGTATATCAGTGCTGCCGCGTTGGCCGGCGAAAAGCTCATACTCGGCGAACGCGGCGGCAACACGCGGCGGATGATCGATGATTTTTTTAATGCGGCGAATGTCCGCCCGAATATCACGATGGAGCTTTCGCGGCAGGAGGCGATCAACCAGATGGTCGAGAACAACCTCGGTGTCGGCACCGCAGGTGCCAAGACCATCGCCAACGAGATCCGCGAAGGCCGTCTCGTCTCGTGGATGATCGAGGGCGCGGAGATCAACTGGGAACTAGGCCTCGCTCGCCTTCGCGGCGGATATTTTTCGCCGATCGCGAAAGAGTTTGTACGTCTATGCAAAGAGAACTTTGTCGAGCGAGAAAAGAAGCTCAAAGCGAGGAAGTAGTTTACCGCAGAGACGCGAAGACGCAGAGAGTTTTTAACAGGATGTACAGGATGAACATGATGGTAAAAGCGAATGGGCGGGCAAGGTTCGATCAACCGATCTTATCCTGGTTATCCTGTACATCCTGTTTAATTCTTGCTCTGCTTCTCTGCGTCTCTGCGGTTCCAACTTTTTCCCAAGGGCTGCCGGTCGCAAAGCCAGGGTCGGTTGGGATGAATGCGGCGAAGCTGGATCAGATCGACGCGCTTGTGAATGCGGATATTGCCGCTAAGAAACTGCCGGGTGCGGTCGTGTTGGTGGGGCACAAGGGGAAGATCGTTTTTCGCAAGGCGTACGGCAACCGCTCGCTTGTGCCGAATGTTGAGCCGATGACGGTCGATACTATATTTGATCTTGCTTCGCTCACCAAGCCGATCGCGACCGCGACGTCGATAATGATCCTCGTCGAGCAGGGCAAACTGCGGCTCAATGACACCATCGGCAAATTCATCCCCGACATCGACGACCCCGAAGCGAAAAAGGTCACGATCCAACAGCTTCTCACCCACACATCAGGCTACCGCCCCGATTTTGACCTCGGCGAAAAATGGACCGGCCGGGAAGGGATGCTCGCGGCATTGAAGAAGGAGAAACTGAGGAACCCGCCGGGGACGAAGTTTGTTTACTCGGATATTGGATTTATTGTGTTGGGGGAGATAGTTAGCCGTTTGTCTAATCAGGATCTTTGGAGTTTCACTGACAATCGTATCTTCGAGCAGCTGTACGGAAGTCCGTATCTGAATCGGACCCGCGACGAATGGCTAAAACGGGTCGCACCGACTGAGGATGTTTGCGGCCAACAAAGCTATCTTGGCAGTACGGCTGCGACTGATTGCGGAAGATTCAAAAATATCCTCCGTGGCAAAGTACACGACCCTACTTCCTTCCGCATGCATGGCGTTGCCGGACACGCCGGGCTTTTTTCGACAGCTGACGACCTTGCCCGCTACTGCCAGATGCTGCTGAATGGCGGAACTATCGAAGGGCAAAAGGTAAAAGTCAAAAGTCAAAAAAATCCGCGATCCGCGATCCGCGATCCGCAATCGAGAGTTCTTTCTGCCCAGACCATCGCACGCATGACGCAGCCTTATGTGGTGAGTGAGGACGGTATGACGCGGGGCTTGGGGTGGGATATTAGTACGCAGTTCTCGTCGAATCGCGGCGAGTTTTTTCCGCTTGGGTCGTTTGGGCATACAGGTTTTACGGGGACGAGCGTTTGGATCGATCCGACATCGCAGACGTTTGTGGTGTTTCTCTCGAATCGTGTTCACCCGGACGGCAAGGGCGACGTGACGCCGCTGCGGGCGAAGGTTGCGACGGTTGTCGCCTCGGCGATCGAGGACACGCCGATCGAGAAATGGAAAGAGGCCGAGGCGAGATACAACGCGGCGGTCGCGGCGCAGATTCCAAGATTCGTAAGCAGTAAGCAGTCAGCAGTGAGCAGTCAACAAACGGTCAGTAATCAGATCGTCGCTCTTCTGACGCCAACCGGACAACTTCCTTTATTAGACGGGATGAAGCCGGGGGTTCGAACGATCGTCCAAAATGGCATCGACATTCTCGAACGTGACAACTTCAAGCCGCTCGAAGCCCTCAAGATCGGCCTTGTTACAAACCACACCGGCCGAAATCTGGCAGGGAAATCAACGATCGATATCCTGCATGAGTCTAAGAAGGTCAACCTTGTCGCGATCTTCGCGCCGGAGCATGGGATTCGCGGTGAACTCGATACGGAAAAGATCGACGACACGAAGGACGAAAAGACGGGGCTTCCGGTGTATTCGCTTTACAAGGACGGCATGCGGCGGCCAAAGCCGGAGCAACTTGCGGATCTCGACGCGATCGTCTATGACATTCAGGATATTGGGACGAGATTTTATACATACACCGCGACGCTCAAGAATGTCATGGAGGAGGCCGCGAAGGCGAAGATACCAGTCTTTGTGCTCGACCGTCCGAACCCGATCAATGGCCTTGCAGTCGAAGGTCCGCTAGCCGACGAAGACAAACTTTCGTTCATAGCCGCCCACACAACGCCCGTCCGCTATGGCCTGACCATCGGCGAACTCGGAATGATGATGAACGCCGAGCGAAAGATCGGTGCCGATCTGCGGATAATAAAGATGGATGGTTGGTCGCGCTCGATGTGGTTCGACGAGACTGGTCAGACGTGGGTCAACCCAAGTCCGAATATGCGTTCACTGACGCAAGCGACGCTTTATCCAGGGGTCGGATTGCTTGAAACAACGAACCTAAGCGTCGGACGCGGCACAGACACGCCATTTGAGGTCGTAGGAGCTCCATACATCGACGGCCAGAAACTGGCAAAGTATCTCAACGAACGAAACATCATAGGCGTTCGCTTCATTCCCATCCGGTTTAAGCCAAACGCATCCGTCTTCAAAGACGAACAGCTCGGCGGCGTCAACATCCTGATCACCGACCGGAACGCTCTCAATTCCGTCCGAATGGGCGTCGAAATAGCCGTCTCCCTGCGTAAACTTTACCCGTCCGAATGGCAGGTCGAAAGGTATGGCCGACTGCTGGTAAATGGCCAGATTCTCGACGCCGTAAAGAGCGGTCAGACCCCCGAAAATATCGAAAAATTGGCCCAGGCAAAAAATCTCGAATTTTCACGTCGTCGGGCACCATATTTGCTATACAAATAATAAGTTTCGAGTAGCTAAGTATTTGAATTTAATCGTTTCGTAACAACCCATTGCGTATCAATGAGTTCGCGTTTTGGTAGGAAATCGGTGTGTCATTGTCGATAACGAAAATTTGAATAAATCTCCATTTATCTAAATTCTTTTTATGGATAAATGGCTCGAACAGGACGAAATCTTTCGAAAGGATAAGAGAAAAATGAGCAAAAGGTCATCGTTAATATTGAGCGTCGCGATAGGAATTCTAATGTCGCTGGTTACGGTCTCGTCGGCCCAGGAAATTACGGGCAGCATTGTGGGCACTGTCAAAGATTCTAATGGCGCAGGCGTGGCCGGTGCCACGGTGGTCATTACGGATACGGCTAAGAACGTCACCGTCCGAACGGTAGTCACAAATGACGACGGTGCGTTTTCCATCCCTAATCTAGCGGTGAGCGTCTATACGGTCGCCGTCGAAGCTCCGAATTTCAAGAAATATCGTCAGGCAAACGTCAAGGTTGACGTTGGTTCGAGGCGGCCGGTCAACGCGGTTCTTGAGGCCGGGCGGATCGATGAGACCGTGACGGTCGAGGCGGACGCCGTTGCGATCGATCTGACGTCGGCGACCAGCGGAACCGTGATCAGCGGCGACCAGGCCCGCGAGATCTCGATCAACAACCGCAATTTTACTCAGTTAGTGACTTTGGCCCCCGGTGTTTCAAACGATCTGTCCGATCAGGTATATACCGGCACGGTGAACCCTGACGGGCAGGCAAATATTGTCAGCATTTCGGTAAATGGAGCACGAAGCAGCCAGAATACGTTCACCGTCGATGGTGCAGATGTGACCGACCGCGGTTCGAATTTGACGATCCAGGCGTATCCGAGTGTTGATTCGATCGGTGAATTCCGGGTTCTTCGCTCTTTGTATCCTGCTGAGTCCGGCCGAAGTGGCGGCGGGCAGGTAAACGTGGTCACGCGATCCGGCGAACAGCGGTTTAGCGGTTCGTTTTACGATTTTATTCGCCGCGAGAAATTCAACGCGAACGATTATTTCACTAATCAGACAACGAACCCGGCGAATATTGATGCAAATGGAAAGGCTCTACGTAAACCGTTTCGCTACAGCGATTTTGGCGGGACGATCGGCGGCCCCGTTTACTTCCTGAATTTTGGGGAGAATGACGGCGGTTGGCTCCGGCGTTATAAAAGGACCTTTTTCTTTTTCTCCGAAGAGGTCCGACACGATCTCCGATATCCGACACTTAGTTCTACCGTGCCTGACAGCAACCTGCGGCAGGGACGTTTTCCGGTCGATATTTGTCTCCAGGCGACGGGAACTACTTGTAATTTAGTGTTGCCCGCGAACACGCCGATCTCGACGATGCGACCGATCAATGGCGTATCGCAACAGTATGTTGACTTTATCTACAATAATTTACCGCAGCCGACCAATGCGGCGACATATGCCCTCGTGACCCCGTCGCTCAATCGGGCAAACTTTCAGCAGGAGATAATCAAGATCGACCATAGCTTTAACGATAAAGCATCGATGTACTATCGCTATCAGCGTGACAAGATCCCGACTGAGGACGTTAATTCGCTCTTCTCAAGCGGCTCGGGCCTGCCGGGTGTCTCTAATACCGAAACTGACTCGCCCGGGCGGACGCACACGGCCCAGCTCACCTATGCGGCGACATCGAACTTTATCGTCGAAGGCCGATATACATACGGCTACGGAGCCATCTTGAGCAAGAATGTAGGCCTTATAGCTAGGTCGAATTCTCCGATCTTGATACCACTACCGTATGAAAATGTTCGCGACCGTGTTTCGACGATCTCCGGTGCGGGTTTTAGCAATATTCAGGGATTTGGCCCGTATGACAATTTTTCGTGGAAACAGAACGGCAGCTTGAGTGCCACTTGGATCAGCGGAAGCCACACGATGAAATTTGGCGGCGTGATGTCGGCATATCGAAAGAATGAGAACGCACTCGCGGGAAGCAACGAGGGCACATTCAGTGGATTCAATACTCCCGGAGCCACGACCCGCATCAATGCTCCCGGTGTCACGGGAACGGTCAATAATAATCTCCAGCTCTGGGCAAATTTTCTGCAGGGAACAAACGTTACGCTTACGCAAGCGAGCTTTGACTACACAGCCGACCTGCGGCAACAGACGATCGAGGCATACGCTCAGGACGAATGGCGAGCACGTAAGAATGTCACGCTTTATTACGGTGTTCGATACTCATACTTTGGATCGCCGTGGGACAAAAATGGGCGGTTGACGAATTTTGACCCGGCACTTTGGTCAGCGTCGGAAGCTCCGCTGGTCACCGGTGCAGGTGCAAGAGTTGCCGCCGCTGGAAAGAATTTCTGCAACGGTATTATCGTTAATGCTCAGAATTATGAGACCGGCCCGTCCAATTTCAACTGCACGCCGATCTCGTCCCCGTGGGGCAAGTATGTCGTGGATGCACCTAAGACAGATTTTGCACCGCGTATCGGTATCGCGTGGGATCCGTTCGGTAAAGGAACAACGTCCGTTCGAACCGGTTATGGTATCTACCACGATCAGGTGCTCAATGGAACATTGCTTCAACAGATCGGCTTAAATCCGCCGTATCAGCAAACTTGTACCGTGGTTGGCGTGAACATCAGCAACCCAGTTCCAGGTGGTAACTGTGCCGTCGCTGCTTCAACCACAGCTTCAAATCTGCGCGGCCTCCAGACCGATTGGAAGACGCCGTATTTACAACATTGGTCATTCGACGTGCAGCAGCAGTTGACATCGAAAACAGTGCTGTCGGTTGGCTATTACGGTTCTAAAGGAACGCACTTGATCGGGGCGTTTGAACTCAATGGATTGGCTCCAGGTTATGCTATCAGCCTCGGGCCGACAGCCTGTGCGGTCGGAAGTTCGACCACGCCGACTGCTCCGTGTCAGGTTGCGGGGACAGCGTTTTTCTCGAGTGCCGCTACCAATATTCTCGACCAGCTTCGCCCCTATCGTGGATACAGGTCGCTGAATATCGTCCAAACGCGATACAACTCGAATTACCACAGTATGCAGGTCTCGGGCAAGCACCGCTTCTCAGGGGCTTCATTTGTTGATCTGGCATATACATGGGCCAAGAATCTATCTGACAATCAGACCGATCGATCTAGTGCCCCGCAGAATTCGTTTGATATTGGCAGTGAGCGTGGGCGCGCGGCTCTCGACCGTCGGCACATCATTACGATCAACTACTCGTACGAGTTGCCGTTCTTTGCCAAACAGGAAGGGTTTGCAGGCAAGATATTGGGTGGCTGGCAGGCGTCTGGGATCGTCACCTATCAGACGGGTCTTCCTTTTACGGTTACGACTTCGTCATATGACGCTGCTGGCCTCGCCAACAGCCCGGCATTGATCGCGGGCAACCGGCCCAACATTTTGTGTGACCCGAATCAGGGCGGAGCTCAAACACAGCAGCAGTGGTTCAACACAGCTTGCTTTGAACCAAAACCGCTGACAACCGCGACCAATATTGTTAATATTCCGGGCACGTCCGGACGCGGAGTCGTTCAGGGGCCGCCGACCAAACGTGTGGATCTTACATTGTCTAAGAACATTCGATTTGGAGAAAGCTACCGCATTCAGCTTCGCGGAGAAGCCTTTAATTTGTTCAACTGGACAAATTTCAGGTCGTTGAGCACGAATGTCACGTCGTCCACTTTCGGTCAAGTGACGTCCGTACGTGATCCGCGGGTCATTCAGCTGGCTGCAAAATTCTACTGGTAGAATTTGCGAACCGGTTTTCATTTGCTCGTGCCTCTAACCGGGCACGAGCTTTTTTTTGCTAAGATTTCAGAGTATGCAAATAACGATCGAACTGGAAAATGACGGCGGTGTCTTGGTCGAGGACGGCCGGATCGTTGAAAGCTTTGCCCGGCGTTCTGAGACTGGGCGGTCAAGCGGCTTGCAGGCCAGCTCTGTAATGCCCGGGTTTATTGACATTCATTGCCATGGGGCGGTTGGGGTCGATGTTAATACCGCCGGCGTTGAAGGATTGATCAAGATCGCGTCGTTTCTCGCTCAGAACGGGGTTACTGCCTGGCTTCCGACACTGGTACCGGATTCGGATGAGAACTACCGGCGTGCCATCGATACGATCAACGAGGTTATGCTGCGGCAGGGCGATCTGCCAATTGCGCAGGTTGTCGGGGTGCATTATGAGGGCGTCTTTGCAAACGAGAAGATGTGCGGAGCGTTGCGGCCTGAGTATTTTCGAGTTGGCGGCAGGCAGTTGACGGAGGGCATTGGGTTGCCAAAGCTGAAAGAGGGCGTTCATATGACGACGCTTGCTCCTGAGGTTGAGGGCGGGATCGAACTCATCAAGTTACTCGTCGCCGCCGACTGGATCGTGTCGATCGGACATACCCGCGCAAACGTTGAAACGCTCGACCGGGCGTTTGCGGCCGGAGCCCGACACATGACCCATTTCTTTAATGCAATGACGGGAATTCATCATCGTGATATCGGTGTTGCCGGATGGGGATTGGTAAATGAAGGTGTGACATTCGACATCATCGCCGATGGGATTCACGTCCAGCCCAAAATGCTTGGTGTCACTTGTCGGGCGAAATCTCCCTCCAAAGTGTCGCTCATCAGCGATTCTGTTGCCCCGACCGGCCTCGGTGATGGTGAATATGAGCTTTGGGGTGAAAATATCACGGTGGCGAATGGGCGAACCCGGAATGAACGTGGCAGTATCGCGGGCTCGGTTTGCACAATGTACGACTGCGTAAAGATGATGCTCTCGCTTGGATTTGTAGATTCGGACGTGGCATCGATGGCCTCGTCGAATCCTGCTAAGCTGGTCGGGCTCGACGACAGGGGTTCGATCGCTATTGGAAAACGCGCCGATCTCCTTGGCCTCGATGAGTCAGGAAATATTGCATTCACGATGATCGGTGGCGAGATCGTGGCCAAATGAAAAAGGCCCGCAGTTGCATCTGCCAGCCTTTTTCTATTTGCTGTGAGAGAATCTAGAAATCGCCGTCAGCGCGTTTTCCGCGAAACCTCTTGCCGTTTTTTGACCTCTCTTCAAACTTGGCCCGCATTTCGCTTGCCTTCGCCTTTTGCTCGTCCGTCAGGATGGCAAATATCTGAGCCTTTGCCTTTTCTTTTTCGACGATGAGCCTTGCTGTGATGGCTCCCTGCTCTGCTGCGGCGGCCTCGACCTGTGTTTGATCAAAAGTGCCATCGGTGCCAAGACCTGCAATCTTTTTGTGATTCTCGCGAAGTTGCTGTACCATCGGCTCGACGCTCGTTCGGCTTGCGTCAGTTATCTCCTTGACCTTCGCCTTTTGCTCGTCTGTGAGATCAAGTCCGCGAAGAAACATCGCGACGCCTTTTCCGCGTTTGCCAAAGTGGCCGCTATCCTTGCGCGGGCCTTTTTGTGAGAAAACAAAAAGCGCGCCGGAAACCAGAATGGCTGCTGCTGCTAAACTAAGTATTATTTTTTTCATCGTGTACTCCTTGTATTGCCTCAAATATGAATAATGATCCTAGACCGATCACAGTCCGATCACAAATGATTGACGTTCTGACGCTGCCCTCGAATGTATTGAAAGTGTAGATTTGTGTAAAGAAGTGTAAAAGCGCAACATTCCGTACGAAATTTGGCATAGAATGCTCTTGGTATGGATAAGATCCTGATCATCGACGACGACGAAGAGCTTTGCGAGCTGGTTTCCGAGTATCTGGCTGTCGAGGGCTTTGAGATCGAATGCGTGCATGACGGGCAGGCAGGCCTTGATAAAGCTCTGACGGGTGAATTTGATATGGCGATCCTGGACGTGATGCTGCCGAAATTGAACGGCTTTGACGTCCTGCGCAGTCTCCGTGAAACCTCAAAATTACCTGTAATAATGCTCACGGCACGTGGGGATGACATGGAACGCATCGTCGGGCTCGAGATCGGGGCTGATGATTATTTGCCGAAACCATTTAATCCGCGTGAACTTGCCGCTCGTTTGCGGGCAATACTTCGCCGGACCGTGGTCGCCGCAGACGATCTTGACGGGACCGAAAAGCTCGATGTTGACGATGTCCAATTGTCACCGGCTTCCCGGACGGCGATCCGCAATGGCGAGGAACTCAGTCTTACATCGGTTGAATTTGGCCTGTTGCACGAATTGCTTAAGGAAGCAGGCCGTATCGTTAAGAAAGAGGACTTGAGCGAGACCGTATTAGAGCGCAAGCTCTCGCCATACGATCGCAGCCTCGATATGCATATCAGCAACTTGCGGAAGAAGCTCGGAACACGCCCTGACGGCAGTGAGCGGATCAAAACGATCCGCTCCGTCGGCTATATTTACACGATAGTATGAAGTTATTCGTCAAGATCTTTCTTTGGTATTTGGCGGCGGTTGCTCTGATGATCGGCGTGATCGTTTTTGTCACCAGAACCTTTCAGACCCAGCCGATGACGAGCCGTTTTCAGCGATCGACGCTGAACCAAATGGTTGTGTATGCCGGAACAGCAACTCAGATCGCCAAAGGCGAAGGTGAAGAGGGTGTCAAGACCTTTCTAACGCGCCTGCGTGATCTTGAACCTCCACGTGAGGTCGATCTTGTCGCCGCGGACGGCAGCGTCTGGTTTGGAAAAACCGAAGATATTAACGACTCGATCGATGTGTTGGCGCGAACTTTTGCGTCGAATACCGCCGAGACCGATTTTTCGATCGACGACAAGAGCATCGCCGCTGCTCCTGTGGAATTCCCTGACGGGAGTCGTTTTGCTCTGGTCCTGCAGTGGGAGAGAACGTCCCCGCCATCTCTGTTTTTTGGCTCGTGGCTGGCATATTTGCGGCTCGGCGGCCTGCTTTTTACAGCAACACTGCTTTGTTATCTGCTCGCCGTTTACCTAACATCGCCGATACGCAAGCTTCGCGAGGCGACTCAGAAATTTGCCGAGGGCGATCTGCATACACGAGTCGCAGAAAGGGTCGGACGCCGTCGCGATGAGATCGCCGATCTTGCCAATGATTTCGACGAAATGGCGGAGCGGATCGAATCTCTCATTACGACCCAGCAACGGCTAAACAGCGATATCTCGCACGAACTGCGTTCGCCGCTCGCCCGGATGAATGTTGCTCTTGAGATCGCAAAACAAAAAGGTAACGAGGCCACCGCTCCGCTACTCGACCGTATCGAGACGGAATCGATGCGTCTCAATGATATGATCGGGCGGCTTCTGACGCTTGCTAAGCTTGAGAGTGGTGCCGAAGAGGTTCAGCGTGTTCGGGTCGATCTTACCGAACTGGTCCGCGATGTCGCCGCAGACGCCGACTTTGAAGCGAACGCGAACGGCAAGTATGTCGCGGTTTCTGAGATCGAGCCGTGCACCGTCCTTGGAAATGAAAATCTGCTAAGAAGTGCCATTGAAAATGTCCTTCGCAATGCCGTCAAATATACCGCTGAGGGTACAGCGGTCGATGTTGCTCTTCAGGCAAAGAACGGCAACGCGATCCTTCGTGTTTCTGACCACGGTGGCGGCGTGCCTGAAGGCGAACTCGCCAATCTATTTCGACCCTTTTACCGTGTAGGCGAGGCCCGTGAGCGAAAGACCGGCGGTATGGGACTCGGCCTGGCGATAGCGGATCGGGCCATTCGTGCTCACAAAGGGTCTATCGTTGCGCGAAACCACAACGGCGGGCTACAGATCGAGATCGGCCTAAATACTAGTCCGAATATTAAAGATTAGTCTCTCGTGGCCCGTGCCGCTGCGAACGAGCGGATCGCGAGAATTACAAACACCAGACAGACCGCTGCCATCGACACCTGCGAAACAACTGCCGCCGACAGACTGAGGTCGCTAAGTTTCATCACCAGACGGCCAGCCGTTAGAATAAAACCCAAGAGAGCAATAACGACGGCGACATGCATCAGATGCTTTCTCATGCTTTCGCTCGAGCGTGCTATCAGGCCGCAGGCCGCGATAACGATGCCGAAGAACGCGGGTATGAGCGCTGTTACGCTCGCATTGCCGCTATTTAGGCCATAGACGTACCCGCCGACGCCGATCGCGATCAGAAGAAATCCAATAATCATTGAAGTTACGGGCATATTTTTATTTTGGTGCTCCTGCGAGCTTAGTCTGAAGTTTGTCGGCAAGGGATGGGTCGAGGACATCAAGCTTTATCTTCTGTTCCCGTGCGAGGGTCATATTTCGCTGGTTGAAGTAAACCAAGCCGAGGCCGTAAACCGCACTCGCGTTCTTTGGATTAAAGGCGATCGCCTTGTTGTATGCGGCTTTCGCCAGATCTTGCTGCTGGGTGTTGAGATAGGCGTCGCCTAGATAAACAAGGGCCGTTTCCCAACGCGGAGACAATTCCGAAGCCCGTTTGTAATACGGGATCGAGCCTTTGTAGTCGTTATTGTTGTAGTAGGAATTGCCAAGGTTCAGATGATTGTCCGCAACGTTTGGTTCGAGACGGAGTGCCTCTGTAAACGCGCCGATAGCCTCGGGAAATTTCTTGAGGCCGTTGTATGAATTTCCCAATTCGCGATAAGCAGCTCCGAGATCTGGTTTTAGCCTGACAGCCTCTTTTAATTTCTCAACTGACTCAGCATAGCGTTTTGCCTGCTGATAGTTCTTGCCAAGTTCGTGATATGCCCATCCGTTCGTTGAGCCGAGTGCGACGGCTTTCTCAAACATTTTAGTCGCGTCGGCAGTACGTTTCAGAGCGTTGTAGGCGAGTCCGAGACGGTATGGTGTGTTGGAATTATCAGCATCCAACGCCAGCGATTTTTCCAAAGCCTGAGCGGCGGCCGCGTAGTTCTTCTGCGTGTGATGGGCAATGCCGAGTTCCCGATAGGCCCGAGCGTTGTTGGGCTCGTATTCGAGAGCCTTCATGTAAGAAGCGATCGCTTCGTTGTAGAGCTTTTGCTCGTCCAGAGCATTGCCGAGTTCGATCAGGGCAACCGGGTAATTGGGCTGGAGCCGGATCGCTTCTCGATAGCCCGCCGTTGATTCAGCATAGCGCTTGAGGTTATATAGCGTAGCCCCAATGAAGTAATGTGTTTTGGCATTATCAGGTCTTGTTCGTGCAGCATGCTGAAATTCTGGTAATGCTTCGGCGTAGCGTTTGAGGTTGAAATAGGCCAGGCCGACGTTGTACATCGCCCCGGCATCCTTAGGCACTATCGACAAATATTTACGAAACGTCGTTATCGCCGCATCGTATTGCTTCGCTGAAAACTGCTGCATTCCCTGGTCGAAAACAGCCTTAGCGTCCTGAGCCGACACGACCACCGCCGAGGTCGCCAAAATACCCAACAAGAACGTCGTTCTAAGACGCTTCATCAAAAGTTCCTCCCCAAAAGGTCGATCTAACCAATAAATAATGTCTAAACGAAAATAACCCCAACCAAATCATTTTCTCGCAATTCCGCCAAAAACCCAAGTCTTTCGGCTCGAAACGCCCCGGAGCCGATTCTGGCCGCCCCGGTGCTGAGTCATGGACAATCCTACGACTATGCCGCCAAGGATTGGGGAAATTCACCGTGAAATACGCGAAAGATCCGAGATCAGAGGAATCGCAAATATTGTCAGTCTCCGGATGATTTTGCGTAACATAATGTGTCAGGCGTACCGAAGGTGATTCGCAGTTTGCAGCCCGCTTTTTCCGGACAAGTCCCCGTAAACATTTGGCCTTTCATCGAATTCGGGCGAAAAAGACCTATTTGGCACGCTAATTGATTTTATTTATCACATAGCCGGCAAAATTGGGCTGGCGATTTCGGATGGAGAGACGGAACCGGATGAGGAAAGATCGGGGATTTTCCCTAATTGAACTGCTGATCGTTGTCGCTATGATCGGTGTAATTGCCGCCATCGCGGTTCCAAATCTGATGTCTGCACGGCGTTCGGCTAATGAGGCGGCGACGATCTCGGCTCTCAGAACTGTACACGGGGCACAGGCTGTGTACGCGACGACCTTTGGAGATGGTGATTACGCGGGCACGCCAGCCGGACTTGACGGCGTGGCATTGACGCAGCTTGGGGCCGTTTATCTTGTTGACGAGGTGTTGGCGAGCGGAACCCGAAGCGGATATGTATTTACGAGCGGCACCACCGCCGCGACGGCATCCCTGTCCGCCACGTTCTGTACGCGTGCGATACCGACAATAAACTCAGGAGCGACGCAGACAGGGTCGAGATGTTTTGGCGTCGCGACTAACGCGGTGATCATGAGCAACACCGCGAGCGACATTGCAAATTGCGGCTGCTCGATCGGCGCAGACGGCGGCGCATTTGTTGACCGTTCCAATCCGCTCGGCGAATAAAAGTTCTTTTTCAGGCTTAGACCTAATGGCGGTCGCGGCGCGTGTCGCGACCGCATTTTTTATTTGCCCCGCATTTGAGCGATCATCGTCGCAATGGTCTGTTTGAGATGAGCCGTAACGAGTTCGTAGGTCTGATCGGCGCTAACGGGAATGGTCGCGATCGCTCCGTTTGTGCCTGCGACCTCTGATCCTTCCGCCTTTGACTGCCCGGCCACCACATCTTTCGCGTAGAATGGCTTGCCGATCGTGATCTTTACCTTTGCCGGGCGGATCCGCCACGATCTACGCGGCCAGACGTTTTGCATGCCATCGAGGGCGACCGGGACGATCGGAACATCGAGCTCGGTCGCGAGTATCGCCGCACCCTTTTTAAATGCGTGCAGATCGCCGTCAAAGGCACGTTCGCCCTCGGGATAAATGTTGAGGACCTTACCGTTCTTAAGCCCGATGGCACCGGCTTTCATGGCTCGCATCAGCTCGGTGTCGGGATTGACCGGAACGACGCTGAGCATTTTTGCGATCGATCTGGTGACGGAATTGGCAAAGAATTCGCTCGCACCGACGTGGAAGATATTTTTGAACAAGCGGTGCGGATAATTTGAACAAAGAACGAACGGGTCGAGAAAACTCTGATGATTTGGGCAGATGAGGAATGTCTTTAGCGAGCCATCGGCTACAGGACGGTCCATCGCGGCGATCAGATTTTCGCGGCCGTGAACTTCGAGCCTCATGAATCCGAGACAGAAGATGTTGAAGCATTTGTAAACGATCCACGCGAAGGCCGAAAATAGCGGCCGATCTTTAAGCACGGCGCGGACCTCGGGAAAATCGCCGTCCGCCTCGCGGACGATCTTGCCCCAATTAAGATCGACCGATGCGGCGTCAACATTTTCGCCGCCATGCTTGTTTACCAATTCGATCACGTTGGCGACGGTCAGAGCAGTCGCAGCCTCATCGCCTTCAAACTCGGTCGAGAATGCCTGTTCGAGAGCAGCAAAGGTCTCGGCACGCGCCAAGCTGTCGAGGCCGAGATCGATCTCGAGATTCATCGCGGGGTGGACGGCATCGCCGTGTTTCGCATTCTGCCGGATCGCTGCGATGACTGCTTTGGCCGTGCTAGTCTCGACAAGTGCGGTCTCCTCGGAGGTAAATTTCCACTCTCTGGTTTCTTTCGCTTCGGTTGATATGACGCCGGTTTCAAGCTCTTTTTTTAACTGAAAGCGTTTGATTTTTCGCGTTGCCGTGCGCGGCAATATTTCGGCTCGAATGACGTAATCGCGGACGCGTTGATATTCCGGCAGCTCGCGGCCAAGATTATCGAGGGCGTGACGGATCGCTTCTTTAGAATTCGCTACTTTCGCTTGCTTGAGGTAGTCAAAATCGGGTACGACGACGGCGGCGAGCTTCTCCGAGCCAGCCCGTGATTCGTTCGGGTCCTGAATGCCGATGATCGCTAATTCAGCAACCAGTGGACATTTCAGATAGTGAACTTCGAGGTCTTCGGGGTGAACATTCTTGCCCGAAGGCAGAACGATCACGTCCTTGCCCCGGCCGACGATGTACAGATGCCCGTCGACCAATTTGCCAAGATCGCCGGAACGGAACCAACCGTCTTCGGTAAACGATTCGGCTGTCGCGGTTGGATTTTGATAGTAACCGTCAAAGACCATCGGCCCCTTTATCAAAACTTCGCCGACGCCGTCCTTGTCCGGTTCTAATATCTTGATCTCGACGCCGTGCATTGCTTTACCGACTGAGCCGACGCGATTGTCGTCCTCGTATGTCGCCGTTGCAGCACCGCTCGTCTCGGTCAAGCCGTATCCCTGCAATATAGTGAAACCGAGCTTGTGAAAATCGATCGCAACATCTTCGTCAAAACGCGAGCCGGCCGAGATCGCGACGCGCAGATCGCCGCCAAAAGATTCGTGGACGGCGGCGAAGAATTTGCGTCCCATGTTGACGCCGAGAGTATTTCGCAATGTCCCATTTGCTCCGAGCATCGCTTTGAAGAGCATCTGCACTGCCTTCGGTTTCGCCTCAACCGCGTCAAATATCTTCTTATGAAATAGATACCAAAGACGCGGAACGGTTGTGAGGATCGTCGGTTTAAACGACTTCATTGCCTTGCTCAATTCGTCGGGCGTGAGTTCTTTCAAATATCCGACCTCGCAGCCATATGTCGTGGCGATCCATAGATTTACGATCTGCAGATATGCGTGGAAAAGGGGCAGAAGCGAGAGGATGCGTTCTTTGTCCGAAAGCTTGAGAACGAGGTTGACGCCCTCGAGCTCGGCGATGATGTTCGCGTGCGTGAGCGGAACGCCCTTTGGTGTCCCGGTCGTACCGCTTGTGTACATCAGGACGGCCATGTCATCGCCCTTGGCCGGCGGCGTTTCTTTGGCAAAACTCTCCGGAACATCGGTAGCTGCCCAGTCGTCAAAATGCTGAAAGCCGTTTGACGAGCTTTCCATATTCCACACAACGGCGGGAATGTGGCGACCAAGCTTTTCTTCGATCTGTTGGAACCTGTCGGTTTGATCGGGCGAAAGAAACGCAACCTTTGCTTCTGAGTTTTCGAGAAAATTTGTGATCGTCTCGATCTCGCCATGCGGGTCCATCGGCACGATGACCGCGCCGCGATAGACCGCGCCGAGATATGCGGCGGCCCATTTGGGGTGATTTTCGCCGATCAGAGCAACGCGGTCACCAAACTCGACGCCTTCCTGCGTAAGACGGTACGCGATAGACCGAGTTTGTCTAAGGAGTTCGCCCCAGTTGTATGTGTCC
>JBATDM010000045.1:0-36913 GCA_049663465.1 Pyrinomonadaceae bacterium | reverse complement strand
GGGTTGGGATGTTGAACGGTCTAATCTTTTCCAGGGGATGAACTCGCAATACGGCGGGGCGGCGGCGAATCCGTCGAACTACCTGATGGCACCGTTACGCGTGTCGCTGGCTGCTCAACCTGAAAATCCGGAATTGTATGACGGCGTCCTCGGGGCAGCGTTTCTGATCGGTCTGCCGCTTTTGATCTGGGCTATGTGGAGGCGAAAGGTCGGCACTGAGATCATGATAGCCGCGGGCGTCGCTGGAATCGTCTATTTGTTTTGGCTCTTTTCCAGTCCGCAGTTGCGGTACTTGTTGCCGATAGTTCCGCTGCTTGCGGTCGGAATCGCGGCGGCAGCAGAATCGATCTCAAATGACGGCGTCAAGAAGGCGTGGAAGTTTTCGCTGATCGCGGCGTCGGTGTTGGCGATGCTGACATCGGTTGCGTGGTTTTGTCAGAAGGCTCCACTACGCGTTGTGCTCGGCGGCGAGTCGAGGGATGAATATCTGACGCGAAATCTCGATTATTACCCGTACTATCAGTTGATAAATAACGGAACTGCGCAGGACGCGAAAGTGTGGTTGATCAACATGCGCCGCGATACATACAACATCGAGCGGCCGATATTCTCCGACTACATTTTTGAGGATTGGACGTTAAGAAAGATGGTCTGGGATGCGCACAGCATCGAGGAATTACGCGCGAAAACCGCTGCGATGGGCATCACATATATATTGACGCGCCACGACTTTTTGTTTGATTACGACAAATCGACGCTTGTCGATGACAAGAAACCGCGAGCGGAAAATGAAGCGAAACTAAAGATGGCGCGAGAACTCATTTTAGATCCGGCGAGGACGGTCCGCGCGGACAACAAGTTTAGTTTGGTAAAGGTACTTTAAGACATGGTTTCAACAACAGCCGTAATGGAGACACAATTTACGGAAGCATTTAAGAATTTGATCGCGGCGGAAACTGACGCCGGCATTCGACGCCTGCGCGAGGAGGCCTTTGCGTATTTTTGCAAAGCTGGATTTCCGACACCGAAGAACGAGGACTGGAAATATACGAACGTCGGGGCAATTTCAAATTTCAAATTTCAAATTTCGAATTCTGATGCTCAAGACATCGGATCAAGCGTAGGACTGCTTTCCCGATTCGATTTTGAACGCAATGGATTTACGGCTTTGAATCTGGCATTTGGCGAGTTTCGAGTTGTTCGGATTCCGCGAGAGACGGTTGTCGATCAACCTATCGAACTGTCATTTGCCGCAAATGAAGGCTCGGCCATTTTTCCGCATGTTTTGATCATTGCCGAGGCTGACAGTAAGGCGACGATCGTGGAGTCTTATGCTTCGACATCTGCGGGCTTTACGAACGCCGCGGTGCAGATCGTCGTTGAAGACAACGCGAACCTGACGCATTATCGCGTGCAGAAAGATTCGACAGATGCTTTCAATGTTGGGACGACCGAAGTTTCGTTGGGGTCGGGCAGCCGGTACGATTCGACGAATATCAATCTTGGCGGACGCATTTCGCGGCACGACATCGATGTAAAATTTACCGCCGAGGGCGGTGAGGCTTGGGTTGATGGGCTGTATATGCTATCGGGAACGCAGCACGCAGATACGCATTCGATAATCGATCACACCGTACCGAACTGCATGTCGCATCAGACCTACAAGGGCGTGCTGAACGACAGTTCGCGAGGCGTTTTTAACGGTAAAGTTTTCGTCCGTGAGAACGCACACGGCACCGACGCACAGCAGTCGAACAAGAATCTCTTGCTTTCAAATGAAGCCCGGGTCGATACAAAGCCGCAGCTTGAGATATTTAACGACGACGTAAAATGCTCGCATGGCGCGACCGTGGGTCAGCTTGAGGAAGAGGAACTATTCTATTTGTTGACCCGAGGTTTGCCGCCAACGCTCGCAAAGAACTTACTTACGTATGGCTTTGCCGAGGAAGTAATTAACAAGATCAAGATCGAGGCGATCAAGGCCGACCTCGATGCTACGGTGCTGAATCGATTAGGAGCGAAAATATAGCCACAGAGAACACTGAGATCACCGAGACTCAGTGTCCTCTGTGCTCTCTGTGGCAAAAAAATTCTTATGAATTGGGACGTAGAAAAAGTTAGGAACGATTTTCCCGTATTGTCGCGAGAGGTGAACGGCAAGCCGTTGGTGTATCTGGACAACGGGGCTTCGTCGCAGGTACCGCAGTCGGTGATCGACCGGACTTCGAAGTATTTGGCGGAGGAACACTCGAATATCCATCGGGGCGTGCATTATCTTTCGCAGCATGCGACGACGGCGTATGAGGCGGCGCGTGAGAAGGTTAAGCGGTTTATCAACGCACCGGATGTGAAGGAATGTATCTTTGTTCGCGGAACGACCGAGGGCGTGAATCTGGTCGCGCAATCGTATGGGCGAAAGTTCATCGGTGAGGGCGACGAGATATTGGTCTCGCAGATGGAGCACCACTCGAACATCATCCCGTGGCAGATGATCGCCGAGGAACGCGGTGCCCGTGTCGTGATGATCCCGATGAACGAACGCGGTGAACTGATCATCGACGAATACGAAAACTTGCTCAACGAACGCACCAAGATGGTTGCGGTCGCGCACGTCTCAAATAGCCTGGGAACGGTCAATCCAGTCAAGGAGATGATCGCGACGGCGCACAAATTCGGTGTGCCCGTCTGCGTCGATGCCGCACAGAGCGTGCCGCATTTTCCGGTGGATGTGCAGGACCTTGACGCTGATTTTTTTATTTTTTCGGGCCACAAAATGTTTGGTCCGACGGGCAGCGGCGTGATGTACGGCAAACGCAAATGGCTCGATGCGATGCCGCCGTATCAAACCGGCGGCGGGATGATCCGCACGGTGAGTTTTGAGGGGACAACGTTTGCCCCGATTCCGGACAAATTTGAGGCGGGAACGCCCGCGATCGCGGCAGGCATAGGGCTTGGGGCAGCGATCGACTATATCAATTCGATAGATTTTGAGACGGCTGCCGTTTACGAACACGAACTGCTCGAATACGCCACCTCGCGGCTTGAAGACATTCCCGGCGTGACGATAATCGGCACCGCCGCCATCAAGGCCTCGGTGCTGTCGTTCACCATCGAGGACGTTCACCCGCACGACATAGGCACCATCCTCGACCAACAAGGCATCGCCATCCGTGCCGGCCACCACTGCGCTCAACCCGTAATGGAATTCTTTGACGTCCCCGCAACGGCAAGAGCGAGTTTTGCGTTTTACAACACGCGCGAAGAGGTTGATAAACTTGCGGATGCGATCCAGAAGGTTATTGAAGTTTTCTCCTGAAAATGTGAGGTTCCTCACTTTTACTCTGTCAAAATTAGGCGATAATCTAGTATGGACTCAGATCTCTTCATCGCCCAGAATGCAAAGCTACGTCCCGTAGCCGAAATCGCAGAACAACTTGGCCTCGGCCCCGACGACATTGATCTTTACGGCAGCCCTTACATTGCTAAGGTTCGGCTCGATGTGATCGATAGATTCAAAGATCGGCCAAATGCGAAATACATCGATATTTCGGCGATAACACCAACTCCACTTGGCGAGGGTAAATCCACAACGCTGATCGGCCTCGGCGAGGCAATGAAACATCTCGGCAAGCGAGCGGTCGTTTCGTTGCGGCAGCCTTCTCAGGGGCCAACATTTGGGATCAAGGGCGGGGCGGCCGGCGGTGGTTACTCGCAGGTTGTGCCGATGGAGACCTTTAATCTCAACCTGACGGGCGATATCCACGCTGTGACGGCCGCGAATAATCTGCTTGCCGCAATGATTGACAACAAACTGCTTCGCGGCAATCCTCTCAACATCAATCCGCACAGCATTACCTGGAAGCGCGTTGTCGATACGAATGACCGTGCACTGAGAAAGATCATCGTTGGGCTTGGCGGCAGAATGGAAGGCGGCATTCCGCGCGAAACGGGGTTTGATATCACGGTCGCGTCCGAAGTGATGGCGATCCTTGCCCTGACGACGTCTTTACAAGATATGCGTAAGCGGTTTGGCCGCATCGTTGTTGGGCTGACGCATGACAAGGTGCCGGTAACTGCAGAAGAGATCGGTGCTGCCGGTGCGATGACCGTCCTGATGCGCGATGCGATCAGGCCGACGCTGATGCAGACGCTGGAAAACACGCCGGCCCTCGTTCACGCAGGACCATTCGCTAATGTCGCGCATGGCAACAGCAGCATTCTCGCCGACCTGATCGGCATCAAGACCGCCGATTATCTAATGACCGAATCGGGTTTTGGGGCTGATATCGGTGCTGAGAAGTTCTTTAATATCAAATGCCGTTACAGCGGCCTCAAACCTGATGCATGTGTGATCGTCGCAACTATCCGGGCCCTGAAATCCCACAGCGGCAAGTTCAGGATCGTCGCCGGCAAGCCGCTTCCACCGGAGATGCTCGAGAATAATGTGGCCGATGTCGAGGCGGGAGCCGCAAATCTAAGAAAACAGATCGAAAACGTAAAGCTGCACGGCGTAACACCGGTCGTCGCGATCAACGCGTTCGAGGGCGATCACCCCGAAGAGATCGAGGCGGTCAAGCGCATCGCGATCGAATCCGGCGCATTAGGTGCCGCTGTTTCGACACATTGGGCTGACGGAGGTAAAGGTGCGATCGAACTTGCGGAAATGGTCATCGCCGCAGCCGAACAGCCGAATGAATTCAAATTCCTCTATGACCTCGACCAGCCGATCAAAACGAAGATTGAGGCAATCGCGAAAAAAATCTACGGTGCTGAAGATGTCAGCTACTCCCCCGTCGCTGATCTGCAGATCAGCGATTATGAGCTGAACGGATTCGGCAAACTGCCTATATGTATGGCAAAGACGCATCTCAGCCTGAGCCATGACCCGACCCTCAAGGGAGCCCCTACAGGATTCACATTCCCCGTTCGCGAAGTGCGCGCTAGCGTCGGAGCCGGTTTCATCTACCCGGTATGCGGTGATATGCGGACGATGCCCGCGCTACCCGCAAGTCCCGCTGCCGAAAGGGTCGATATCGACGAAAATGGAAATATCGTCGGACTTTTCTAACTAGGCTATACACCTCGGGCATACTAAAATAGACCTATGTCCGAACTGAGCGAACTTTATCAGGATACGATCCTAGACCACAACAAAAATCCGCGGAATTTTCGTGAGATCGCGGATGCTGACCAGTATGCGGACGGAAAGAATCCGTTGTGCGGCGATGCCTTGC
This sequence comes from Pyrinomonadaceae bacterium, assembly GCA_049663465.1. GTDB lineage: Bacteria > Acidobacteriota > Blastocatellia > Pyrinomonadales > Pyrinomonadaceae > OLB17. The sequence continues at coordinate 31,679 of JBATDM010000045.1, read as the reverse complement.
GCGTGTATGTCTCGATGGACGGCGACACGGTTACCGACGTGGCGTTTAAAGGCTCGGGCTGTGCGATCTCAAAGGCCTCGGCATCGATGATGACGCAGGTCATAGTTGGAAAGACCCGCGGCGAGGCGGAACACATTTTTAATGAATTTCACCGCATGGTCACCGGTGAGCTCAATATAGAGACAGACGACAATGATCTGGGCAAGCTAAGGATATTTTCCGGCGTGCTTGAGTTTCCCGCCCGCGTCAAATGCGCATCCTTGAGTTGGCACACATTAAATGCCGCGCTCCATGGCGAAGATGTTGTTTCGACAGAATAGGCTTCGGAATAAGTGAGAAGTGATAGGTTACAGGTGAAAAGTTATCACTTCTAACTTTTCACTTGTCACTTATTCCGGAGTTGGCTGAGCTGTAACCCTCTGCAAGCTGAGTAAATGCTCGGATCTCGGCATTGATCCAGTCATCATCTGTTTCCAGTTCAATAGCCATTAGTCGAGCAACGGTCGGCGCAACTTCTACTGCCGCAAGTGCGTTTAGAAACAATGCCCGCGTTCGCCGGGCAAGAACATCCTCGACAGTTTGTGCCATTTCATCGCGGATTGCAGTAATGACGTTGTCGGCTGTGTATGGCAGATCGGGATGAAGCCGTTCCGATTCGATATTGGGCACGGCATTTGGGACGATCGGCAAGTCCTGTGTAGCGCAGGAGTGAAATGTAATACCCGCGATCGTGATAGCCTTCTCGACGGCGTCGTCAGCCATTTTTCGATATGTGGTCCATTTACCGCCGGTGATTGTAACCAGGCCGGAGTCATCGACGAAAAGATCGTGGCCGCGTGAGATCGCCGATGTTTTAACCGAGTTTCCCCGACTGACGAGCGGACGAATCCCGGCAAAAACGCTGAGAATATCTCGACGGGTTGGCTTTTTCGAGAAATAGCGGCCGGCTGTTTCGAGAACGAAATCGATCTCGGACTGCAACACCGCAGGTTCGAGCGATGTCGTCTTAATCGGCGTGTCGGTGGTGCCGACGAGTAGATATCCGAGCCACGGAATACAGAAAAGTACGCGGCCGTCGTCCGTTTTCGGAATGACCAATGCAGTGTTGGACGGCAGAAAAGAGCGGTCAAAGACAAGATGTATGCCCTGGCTAAAAGTGATGACCGGCTTAGCCTCGGGTTCAGACATTTGCCGGACCGCGTCCGTAAATGCACCCGTTGCGTTGATCACGGACCTAGTCGTTACGGAAAACTTATCGCCGGTTTCGATCTCTTCGAAAATCAATCCGGATATCTTTCCGCTAGCGTCTTTAGCAAGTGAAGTGACCTTCGTGTAGTTGAGAATGACCGCGCCCTTTCCATCGGCGGTTCTGGCCATATCGATCAGAAGACGCGTGTCATCGAATTGCCCGTCGAAATACAGGACACCGCCGGACAGCCCGCATGGATCGATTGTTGGCAGATGTTCGAGCGTTTCGGTTTTCGTCAGTATCCGCGATCTGCCGAAGCTGTATTTGCCGGAAAGTAGATCGTATACTTTCAACCCGGCTCCGTAAAATATCTTCTCCCAGAGGCTATAGCACGGAACGACGAATGGCTGTTTGTGAACCACATGCGGTGCATTCTTCAACAATAGCCCTCGTTCTTTCAACGCTTCGCGGACGAGTGAAATATTTCCCTGTGCGAGATAGCGTACGCCGCCGTGGATCAGTTTGGTCGACCGACTCGACGTACCTTTGCCGAGATCATGCTGTTCGAGCAAAAGCACATCGTATCCACGCGAAGCCGCGTCCAGGGCACAACCAACCCCCGTCGCACCGCCACCGATGACAACAATGTCCCACGGCTCAGTGCGTGAGCGGACGCGTTCGAGATTGTTGCGGCGATCCATGTTGTAGCGATTTTCGCGTAACTATACGAACATAGCAATATCGGCTTTTCGCCCGGCTTGATATTCCTGAGAGTCGATACGACAATTATCTCGGCCTATGATGGAAACCGATCCCAACCAAGACTCTGTTTTTTCAAAGAACGCAGGTATCGCGATTGCCCTCTTGTTTGTAGCCGCCACGATCATTCTGTGGACACAGGGTCGCGTGTGGTGGTGTCAGGAGGGCGACTGGATACCGTGGTCGTGGGACATCTGGACGCCTCACAATTCGCAGCACGTGCTAGACCCCTACGCGTTCACACACGTCCTTCACGGAATTCTCGAGTTCTGGTTGATCGGTTTGGTGTTTCGCAAAATGCCGATGGCATGGCGTCTGGTCTTGGCTGTAGCGATCGAAGGCGCTTGGGAAGTGGTCGAAAACTCGTCATTTATCATCGAGAGATACCGAACGGTCACCCTCTCGTTAGACTATTTTGGAGACTCAATCATAAATTCGCTGGCCGATATGGTTTGTTGTGCGGCGGGATTTCTTATTGCCTATAAGATCCGGTTCTGGCGCTCACTGGCTCTATTTATCGCGACCGAGCTGATCCTAATATTCTGGATTCGCGACAGCCTGGTCATCAACATAATAATGCTGATCTATCCGATCGAGGCGTTAAAAATATGGCAAATGGGCGGACACTGAAAAAGTAAAAAGTAAAAAACCAAAAGGCAAAAGCCCTCACCGCCCAAAATTAACGATGGTCTTACCGATGATTTACCTCTCGCCGCGGGCTGCCTGGACCTGAGATTCGAGATCGACTGCGAGTTTTCGTGAGCCCGGCTGGTCAAAGGTCTCAGCCCAGCGGAGCGTTTCGTCGAGGATGCGGAGCTGATATTCGGGCCAATCCGGCTTGCCAGCTACCGATCCGAGTTCGCCTTGATAATAAGCCGTTCGGGGTGGGCGAACCTTGTCGGTCATCGCTGGATCGACCGAGATCGTTATCGTCGGAATGCCGGATGCCTCAATGCTTCGGGCGATGATGCCTGTGGTTTGGTGACACAGTCTGGATGCGGGGATGATCAGAGCTAGCTGCGTTTCATACCGATTTAGCCGATCGGCAAGCTGTGGGCCAAGTTCGTCAGCGACGCGCGCGGCGTTCGGAATGTGACTGCTTATCGACCACCAGACATTGTTCAAGCTGCCGAGAACGGCATTTGCCTCGTATTCCAGGAGGCGATCGATCGGTATCTGGCAGTTGCGATCATCTATCACAGCCGTCGGGTCATAACCCTTGGCGGCGTATGAAATATCATCAGCCCCGACTTCGACAGGGATCTCACGGTAGCTCAGATCGCCGTCTTTGCTATCCAATTCAAAGGCGTCAGTGCCCCTAATGTGCCCGCCGGCAGACGAAATAAGAGCGAGGTTGAGCATCGGTAATGCTCGCCGGACCGGGGTGAACGGGGAACGGATATTCTCAATCCACGGATAGCCAGTCAAACTATCATTCGCTTTCCAGCCGGAAAACCTACCCGACCAGGCACCTTGTTTTTCAATCACTTCCATAGCCTAGACCTTAAATTCTTTTGAAAAATCGTAAACGTCTGCCTTTTTTGTACTTGTGGGGCCAAATTTTCGGTTCGCAATGATAAAGAATGCTATCAAAGCGGCGATCATTCCGACAAATAGGACCCAGACTGAATATTCGTGAACCATGTTGAACTGTACCCGCAACGGATCATCGACCGCAACTTCCTCTATTGGGCGGCCGATCTGCGTCCGGATCGACGAAAGCCAAAATCCAATGACAAAATGACCAATGCCACAGGTTATTCCGACCAGAAGCAGCAAGAATCGTTCTACCCAGAGCCAAAATCGATTAATGTTCGCCGTTCCGAGGAGCGAGCTAACGATCAAAAGCACCGCGATCGCCATTCCAGCGTAGTTTAGAATAGCGAGATTTCTATTCACAACTGCCCCTGCGATTTCGCGATCGGCAAGAACCGCAAAGGCCGTCTGGGCGACCCCGATAAAGAAAACCGCAGCGCCAAGCCAAATGGCCAAAAGAAGTAAACGAATGTCGGAAAGGAACTTCATTGTCTAAACGTCATTATCTAGTTTTTCGCGACAAAGGGCAAAAAACAAAGAGCCCGAGCAGGGAGATGAACGAATTTGCTCGTTCTTCTTGGCGTTCGTCAGGTGGCCGGAGTCCGACGGAACGAGAAGCTGAGCTGTAGAACGAGCAAAATCAGCACACCTATCAGGAGCACGGACATCCCTGAACGCAGATCGCCCGCCCGGTTTGAGATGAAGCCGATCAGCCACGTTGATGATGCGGCACCGAGCGTTCCGCAAATGAAAAGCGGCATTGCCCTACGCGTCGCGGTCGGGCCAAAGGTGTGGGAGAAGCGGGCGACATTTGTCGGGAAGATCCACGACGTGCCAAAGCCGGCGACGACCGCACCAATGCTGAGCACGATGACAGTCGGTGCCATCATTACCACTACCATTCCGGCAAGTACGATCAGCAAGCCGAGCATCAGCATTTGGTTCTCTTTGAAAAATCTAAAGAGCAGCGGGGCCACTCCGCGTCCGATCACAAAGAATGAGAAATAGAGAAGCGTCGGCGAAACCCAACTCAATACTGGCGACCCATCGACGCGGCCTGTGTATGTGGTGAGCCATCCGCCCATTCCGCTCTCAAATCCGACGTGAATAAAATTAAAAAGTGCGATCAGCCAGGCAATTGGCATTGACCAGATCGGCGTGGTTGGTCCCGTATCTTCGGATTCAGGAGCCGAGGCCCGGCGACCTCCGGTCATCGAGATCAGCGGCAGGGCGGCGATGATGAGTGGTGCGGCGAGAAGATAGGTTGTCCAACCGATGCTTGTTTCGGTGCTGAATGCATCGACGAATGGCTTGCATATTATGGCACCGACGCCCCAGCAGAAGTTCAAGATGCTTAGCGCCGGGCCGGCGCGTTCGCGGCTCATTTCGACGATGAGCATGTTAATTGATGGGAGCGTCAATCCGATTCCGACGCCGTTGACTATGAAGCCGACGAGACAGACGCTGAAAACATCGACGTTCATCAGCAAGATCCCGCACGCCATCAGAAGAGTGCCAATCAACGTAGCTGTAAAGAAATCGTTCCGCTTTCCGAATCGTGCCGTAAGGAAGGTGCCGGTGAGCGAACCGCCAAACTGTGCCGGGAAAAAGTAGCTTACATCGAGATCATTCAACGAGAAATGCCGTGCAAGTATCGGCAAAACCTGCCCGATCAACACCGTCACAATGCCCGACAGCAGGAAGATGACGTGGAGAACGATCTTTATCGGTCGCGACGAGCGATGGTCGGGCATAAGGATAATTGTCACAAGAATCCGCCCGATAGCAAGTGCGGTTGGAGAACTTTTTCCCGCGGAGCCGTTTATTCGCTTAAATCTTGGTGATTGGATAAAATCGAAGTAATTACGCCGTATCGGAAAGTCTTTTTCCGAAAGGCCCCGGTGAAGAATGCCATTATCAAGTATTGAAGATGCCGTCAGCGATATCCGCGACGGCAAGATGATCATTATTGTTGACGACGAGGACCGCGAGAACGAGGGCGATCTCGTCTGTGCCGCCGAAAAGGTGACGCCGGGGATCGTCAATTTTATGGCGGTCAACGGACGGGGCTTGATCTGTATGCCGATGACCGAGGAGCGGTGTGACGCGCTTCATCTATTCCCGCAAACTACTGAAAACACATCGAGTATGGGAACGGCCTTTACGACCTCAATCGAGGCACGTGTCGGTGTAACGACGGGAATTTCGGCTGCGGATCGCGCAAAAACGATATTGACGGCGGTCGATCCGTCGTCGATGCCTTCGGATCTGGCGCGGCCTGGACATGTTTTTCCGCTTCGTGCAAAACGCGGCGGCGTACTTGTCCGCGTTGGCCAGACCGAGGCGAGCGTCGATATCGCAACGTTTGCTGGATTACATCCAGCCGCTGTAATTTGCGAGATAATGAACGACGACGGAACGATGGCCCGTATGCCGGAGCTTGAGGTCTTTGCCGAGAAGCATGATCTGAAAATCATTTCGGTCGCGGATATGGTCCGTTATCGGATCGAGAAGGAGATGCTCGTTCGCCGGGTTGTCGAGACGGACATCCCGCTTGAGCACGGGGATTTTCGGGCGGTCATTTATGAGAATGTGATCAATGGCGAGACGCATGTTGCGCTCATTGCGGGCGATGTTTCCGGGACAACTGACCCGGTGCTCGTGCGCGTCCAAACCGAGAACGTAACGTTCGCGATGTTCGGGGCCAAGCTCGGCGAGGCTGCCGACGCGATGCGGTCCTCTCTCCGACAGATTTCCGAGACCGGCCGCGGTGTGATCCTTTACCTGCGGCAGCGTGAGAATAATCTTGATCTAGTGAACCAGCTCAGAACGTATGCTCTGATGCAGGAAAAGGGAGTCGATTTTCACACCGCTCGACGCGAGACCGGTTATGGGCAGGTTCACGATCATGGCATCGGAGCACAGATATTGAAGGATCTGGGAATAAAGAAGATCCGGCTTTTGACCAACAGCAAGGCCCCGCGGATAGCAGCCCTAGATGCTTTTGACCTCGAGATCGTCGAAACGGTCGCGTTGTAAGCCATACTATGTCAGCCGAAGAGAAGGAAAAGCTACAGGAAGAAGCACCGGCGAAAGCTCGCAGGAGCTGGCGTCGTCGAGCTGTTTTGGCTCTGGGCGGGGTGGCTGTCCTTATTTTACTGGTCGGTTTGGTCGGCGTTGTGCTCTACAGAACGGGTGCGGTTGATAGCTATGTCCGGTCGCAGTTCGTGACCAGGCTCGACGAGATGGGCATCGTTTTTGACGCAGACGCGTTCAGGCTGACCGGCTCGCCGTTTGAACTCACGCTCCGGAACGCCTCATTTAAGGACAAGGTCACAGGCGAACGGTTGTTCTTTATTCGCGAGGCTCACATCGGGCTGACCATTCTTGACGCACTTTCACTACAGCTTAGCCGCGATATCAAGATCAACTCGACCGATATTGCGGGGGCTGAGGTTTGGGTCAAATTTGACGCGGAAGGTAGATCAAACTTCTCTAATCTGAAATTTGTCGAGGATGAGGCCGGTTCGGCGGTTAATTTCCGATACGAGTCGGTAAAGTTTTCGCTGACCGACAGCATCGTGCATTTTGGTGATCTGTCGCGGCGGCTGTCGGGCGACGCGAAAAATATCATCTTTAATCTCTCGCCTGACGACCCGGACGCAAGAGAGAACCGGCATAAATTTGACCTGACATCGACAGATTCAAACTTTTCGTATGAAGAACGTGCGGTCGAGAAGATTGACCTCAGAGCGGTCGGAATTGCCGATGACAAAGGGGCGGAATTCAGTCAGTTTGAGCTGAAAACGCCTCTCGGCCAGACGACGCTGACCGGAACGATCACGGACTGGGCGTCGCCGAAATATGCATTTGATATCGACACCTCGATCGATCTGACACAGGCGTCGGGAATTATTTTGCCGGGCACGCAGCTTACTGGTGTTGGCAATTTTCGCGGCAAACTGACCGGCGAGGGCGAGACGTACAAGGTTGAGGGGAATGTGGCGTCCGAGGCCCTCAGGGCGAACGGCGTTTACCTAAAAGCGGTCAATGTTGTCGGAACAGTCGCGGGCACAAATACGAATTACGAGGCCAATGGAACGGCCATCGCGGAGATGCTCACATTTGAGGATTTTCGCGTTGACCTGCTCAAGCTGGTCGGGAATGTGCGTGGGACAGGAACCGATTTTCGATGGCTGGGCGATCTGCAGGCGGCGGCGGCGAGTTCCAAGGACCTAAGTCTCGGCGGTTTGTTTTTGTCGGACGCGAGAGCGGAATTCAAGGACCGGCAGCTCCGGGCCGAGACGCCGAACGGGAGAGCGAAACGGTTTGCGATCGGCGATAACGAATTTACCGATCTCGCCGCTGGCGATCTTAGATTTACATTAAATGGCGACAATATTGAGCTGTCGTCGCCGAGAGCTAATGCTCGTTCGTTTGTCACCAAGGATTTCAGACTCGACGGTATGGCCGGCAGGAATTTGCGGGTCAAGCGTAAGCCGGGCGACGTGTCTGTCGATATCGGCGGCATCCGCTCGGACACGGCGGAGATCAAGGGAAATAAAGCCAAGGGCGTGTCGGCGGATGATTTTCGATTTAGGGACCTTCCAGGTTCAACAGGTGTAACGGCGAAGAACCTGCGAGTTGACCGGGTCGATATAGCGGGATCTCAGGTCGATGGCCTTGAGGCACCAGCAGTCGAGATCGAGAATACGGCCGCGGGGTTGGTCGTGTACGCCGACAAAACGCGCGTCGCAAAGATCGATGCGGGGGCGGCTGTTCTGGGCAGCTTGAATATAGGCGGTGTTCGATTGACGGTACGCAAGGGCCGTGTTGAGGCCCGTTCGAATGACATCGACGCGGGAAATGTTGCTATCAAGAAAACCGAGGATATTCTCGATGGCGGAACGCTCGAGTCAGTAAAGATCGGCAAACCGATATTCGTTCTTGAACCATCTGGCCGCTATCGGGCGACGGCCGATATGAGCCTTGGCGGCGGTGCACTTGGAAGTATCTCGCTCGGTGCAGCAACTGCCAAGATCGACGTCAATAATCAACGTGTTGCCCTCAACGAACTGACCGCCCAGATCATGGACGGCCAATTGAACGGCCAAGCCGTAATTGCTATCGACGGTCGAAGTCAGTCGCAGCTGACGGGAAATTTTTCAGATCTCGATATCGGCAAACTTCTAGCATGGCAGATGGGCAGCGTCACGCCGGTCGAGGGGCAAACGACGGGCGATGTCGACCTGACTTTTACGGGTACGAATTTTCGGAATGCTAACGGGACCGTATCGGCGGACATACGAGCAAATGCCGGGACGGCGGACAGCGGGCTTGTTCCGGTGAATGGTCAGGTTCGACTGAGTGCAGTGAACGGCCTTTTCAATGTAGATCAAGCCGATCTGACTACGCCGAACAGCAAATTGACCGCGAATGGGCGTTTCGACCTGAAGAATGATGACTCAGATCTGACGCTGGCCTTAAGGTCGAGCGATGCGTCCGAGATCGACCGTGTAATTAGGGTTTTGCAATTGATGCCTGAGATGGAGGAGCAGCTTGACTCTATGCAGGTTGCAGTGGCTGGCGATCTGACATTTGACGGTACCGTTTCGGGCAATGTATTTCGTCCGAATGTAAATGGCCGCGTGGCACTTTCGTCGATCTCGCTGCGAGGGCGTGAGGTGGGGAAAGTTTCGACTGATGTGGCCGTGTCACCAACACAGCTCGATCTGCTAGATGGAAAATTGGAAGATCGAGGCGGCGGAAGCGCAGCGTTCGCCGTGAATGTGCCGTTTGGCGGTGTGGACAATGTCTCGGTCAACGCCACACTGACGAATATAGATGCGGGGAATTTGCTGGCTGTATTGCCAATAGAACTTCCAGAACAGATCCGTGATCTCGACGGACAAACATCGGGGACGGTCAACATTAGGGGGCTACCAAACAAAGCTGACGGTAGTATTGACCTTGCATCAGCAAAAGGAATGGTCGCCGGGCAGAATTTTGACGATCTGAAGGTAAAGGCGGTTTTTAGCGGAACCGATATTGATCTCCAGCAGGCCGAGATGCGGTTCGGTGCAGGCAGCCTTACGGCCAAAGGTAAGTTTGACCGTTTATCAACCACATTCAACTTCGAGCTCGGTGGTAACAGTGTTCCGGTGCCGCTAGTATTGGCCATACTACCAAAAAACGACAGTATCCCAGTCATTACTGGCGATTTGAATTTCACCGCGAATGCGACCGGCACGTACGATCAACCTCAGACCTATGATGTAGGGTTTGACGGTCTGGCCCCAAATATTCAGATCGGCGAAACGGTGCTCGGTCAGGTTACGTTCAAGGGCAAAACGTCTAATAGGGTTCTAAATGCAGATCTTACTGCTACTCTCGATGCCCGGCCACAGGTTGTAACGGCGTCGGTAGATTTTAGTAGCGAGAATTTGCCGTTTGCGGCTACGACCGATTTTGACCACAGTCCGATCGCACCGGTTCTCGCATTTGTTCCACAGGTTAAAGGCCTGGACATAACAGGAACGGCAACGGGGCGCATCGATTTCGGCGGCAATCTTAGTCAAATCGATGATACTGGTAAACGGATATTTTCGGGTTCGGCCTTGTCCGGCACGGCCGAGTTGTCGCAGCTAAATCTTCAGATAGAGGACACGCCTTTGGCGGCGGCCGAGCCTATCCTTGTCCGATTCAATACCCGCGAGATCATTTTTGATAAGGCCCGTTTTGCCGGGAGCGGATCAAATATGACTATTGCCGGAACTAAGGCGATGGTTGATTCTGCGGTGAATAACCTATCGATCGACGGGCGTGTAAACCTAAAGCTGATCAACCTTTTTGTTGAGGATACTTTTTTTGCTGGCCTCGCTGACACGTCGGTGCGGCTTTCCGGCCCGAATTCGACAGCACGCCTTTCAGGCACGGCAAACATCGTTAATGGTTCGGTCGCTACGTTTCTGGGGTCGGACAGATTTACCGTTGAAAGGCTCAAGGCACGAGTCATATTTACGTCAGATCAAGTTGAGGTTGAGGAGGCAACGGGCTACCTCGGCGGCGGCAAGTTTACCGGTAGTGGCGGCGGAACCCTCGAAGGTCTAGCCGTAAAGGCATTTCGATTTACGCTAAATGGTAACAACGTGGCCGTTCCATTGCCAAAGGATTTCACCACGACGGGCGACGCTCAGCTTGAGATCACAGGTATTCGACCGAATGCAAATTCAAATCTCCAGCTAACGATCGGCGGACGTGTTTATGCCCGGCGGAGCATCTATTCGAGAGACATCGATCTCGCAAATCTGGTTGGCGGCAGACGCGATCCGACGTTGTCCGGCGGCAATGGGTCGATTACACCGCCGCAATTTGACCTCATCGTAGAGGGCCGCGATGCCCTTGTCGTAAAGAATAATATTGCCGATCTTACGGCCTCGGTTTCACTTCAACTTACTGGCGATGCCGACAATCCTCGTTTGTCGGGACGTATTACGGCCAACAGCGGAACGATATTTTTCCGCAAGGACCGCTACGAGGTGCAGCGTGGCGTACTCGAGTTTCCGCCCGACACAGCGATCGAGCCGGTGATCAATCTGCAGGCAGAGTCTGAGATCGGCGGCTATCAGGTCTTTGTCAACCTTGCGGGCCCACTCAAAGACTCGGAGCAACTGTCGGCCACCGTTCGTTCGAGTCCGGCGTTGCCGCAGGCCGATGTGGTCTCGCTTATCACGACCGGTTCGCTTACAAATACCTCGGGCGGCATCCCGACATTGGCGCAGACAGGGATCAATACAGCGGCGGAGATCTTGACCGACACGATCATTAACAATCCGGCACGAAAGGCCACCGACAAGCTGTTTGGCCTGAATGTTTTTGAGATCGATCCACTCATATCGGGCCAGCAGTTGAATCCGTCGGCCCGCCTAACAGTCGGCCGGCAGATAAATAACAATCTGCGTGTTACATATTCGACCAATTTGTCACAGGATCAGAATCAAGTGCTCGCTCTCGAATACCGCGTGTCGAACAAGCTCTCGTTTGTCGCACAATACGAGCAGCGATCGCTTTCAAATGTCACACGCAACCGTGACAATTTTGGTTTTGAGATCAGGTTCCGCAAGAGATTTTAGTTGTTAATGTTCAAACCCATCGGCATCCCCCATGGAAAGGCGGCGACTAGATATTCGCAGCTATGCTTTGTCGTGTCCGTGGTTCGCCTTGTTCTGATCGCGTGTGTTGTCTGCTTGTTGGCCACGGAATCCTTCACGCAGAACAAGTTCGAAAAGCAGCGGATCGCAAAGATCGATATCAGCCTCGGTGCAACTGATTCTAATACAGACCTTATCGCGCAGTATCGATTAATTGCCAGTCGGGCGTTGGGTACGACCTATTCGACAGAGCGGATTCGTGACGCAATAGTCGAGCTTTACGATACTAAACGGATCGATACCGTCACGGTCGAGGCGGCTCTGGATGCGACGGGCGATGTCGAGTTGCTTTTTAATATCAAGCGAAAGATCTTGGCCAGCCGGGTTTCTATCGAAATGGGCCCAAGTCTCGGCGATCAAATAACTGAGCAGGATCTAATGTTCAAGCTCAATCTTCTGACCGCCGGCACGGTTATTACGGAGCAGAACCTTCGTGACAATGCGGACCAGATACTCGACTACCTTCGCGAACGTGGTTTTTACCAGTCGCGGGTTACGTATGAACAGCGGCCACTGGCAAATGAAAACGAGGTTGGCGTGACTCTTCTTGTAACGCCCAGCAACCAAGCAAAGGTTGAAGAAGTTGTCATTAGCATCGACGGCTACACAAAAGAGATACCTCCGCATTCGTTAAAGTTGAGAAAGGATGGCTCTTATTCGCGTGAGCGCCTTGTCGCCGATGTGTCGAGAATACGAGAGATACTTCGCAAGGATGACTTTCTGGCGCCTGAGATAGAGGATCCGCGAGTCACATACGACAGTGACGACAACACGATCTCGATCAACATAGCCGGAAAGGTCGGCCCGACCGTAAATGTTGTCGTTGATACGGAAAAGAACAAGGTCAGCAACAGTACGCAAACCCGTTTGCTGCCAATAAAACGAGAAGGGACACTCGACTACGCAGCGATCGTCGAAGGGGCCCGACGGTTGGAAAATTACTATCAGGAACAGGGCTATTTCTTTGCCAACGTAACGCCGGTCTGTTCGGCGACTCCAACGCTGAGCGATAACGAAAACAACCCAGTAGGCAACGAAACGGAATTTCTTTGCCAATTCCTCGGCGGCGAAGACCTGATGGGTCGCGAGGTCGAGGTCAAGTATAAGGTCGATCCGGACCGGCGGCTTAGGCTCAAACAACTTCGGCTTAGAGGTACGGACAAATTGACCATCGAGGATATCCAGACGGTTCTCAGCTCGCAGGAAGCGAATATTCTCGGCATCATCCCTGTCCTTGGATACGGCCGCGGATATACGAGCGCGACCATTCTTGAGGACGATCAGAACACCGTCCGCTCGTTGATGTCCGAGCTTGGTTACCGCGACGCAGCAGTTCGCGTAAATCAGGGCGTAACGCCGAATGGTGAAGACCTGATAATTACCTTCGTCGTTGACGAAGGCATTCCATCGATCGTTACAGATGTAAGCATCACGGGCAGCAAGAGCATTCCGACCACCGACCTCTTGGCTCAACTACCGCCGTTGGCGGGATTGAACTATTCGCGTGCCCGCGAGCGGAACGCCGTCAAAAAACTGCGAGAATATTATTCAAATCTGGGCTTTTACGACGCCCGTATCACTTCGACGATGACCGATGTGAGTGTTGATGCCGATAAACATAGCGTTAGTATTGCGCTAAAGATCGAGGGCGAAGGAAAGAAAGTCGTCATCAATCGCATCCTGATCAACGGAGCAGAAAATTCCAAGGAAGAGGCTATTCGTCGTGCGTTGACCCTGCGGCCGGGCGAATTGCTTAAGTCGGCAGACATATACACCAGCGAACAAAATCTGTACGCGACAGACGTATTCAGCCGTGTTGAGATCAAGCCGCAGCCTGTCGGCGACGGGCCGGACGGCAGTCGCTTGACGGACATTATAGTCAATCTCGAAGAGCAACCGCCGCGACTTATGTCATACGGCGGCGGTTACTCTACTGATTTTGGGCTTAGCGGTTTCTTTGATATTCGCCATGTAAATCTCTTTGGTAGTCTTTGGCAGGGCGGAGCAAGAGTTAAGGCGAGCCAACGGCAGCAACTGATTCAGTTTGACTTCATTAACCCGCGATTTATCCGCGATGGCGACAAACGCTGGGCACCGCTCACTTTGACCGCGCAGTATCAACGCGACTCGACTGTAACGCGTTTTTTCCGCTCTACGTTTGATCGCGGAACCTTTGGAATTGTTCAGCGAATCGATGAGAATGGCAATCCGATCGACGAATTTGGCAATAATGCAGGGAGTCCGACGATCAACCGCTTGGCGCTTTCCGCCGAGACCAATCGAACGATCAGCCGCAAGAACCGCAGCATCCTGTTCGTTCGATACAAATTTGAGGATGTCCGGCTTTTTAATTTCGAAAGCCTGCTGGTAAAAGATCTGCTTCGCCCTGACCGCCGGACCCGGATCTCGGGCTTTGGTGCCACGTTTGTTCGGGATACACGGCAGAGTTGTGCGATCAAGTACTCCCTTCTCGACCTAATTGCTAAGGGCGAGCCGGCCGATCCATGTCGCTATAATTCAAGCGACCCTACTAAGGGAGCGTACCTGACGGTGGACTACAATATGTCGCTTCCAGCTTTGGGGGCGAACATTGGCTTTCAAAAATTTCAGGCTAGCTATAACTACTATTACACCGTAAATGCGCTAAAAAAGACCACGTTTGCGGCTCGTGGCATCCTCGGTATGGCAAGTGTTTTTGCGGGCGGCGACAGATATACAAATGCGCAATTCCCCTCGCTCAACGGGCTGCTGCCGATCAGCGAACGCTTCTCGGCCGGCGGTGCGAATACACTTCGCGGGTTTGATTTTGAAGAAGCCGGTCCGCGTATTGTGATCGTACCGCAGGGCACTTTTCGTGATGGCAACGGTAACCCCATTACGCTCGATCCGTTTACGATCCCGTTTGGCGGAAATGCAATGGCAGTGGTTAATTTAGAGGCGCGCATTCCGGTTTCGAAATTGATTCGGGCCGTCCCGTTCTATGACGGAGGCAATGTGTTTCGCAGGGCGGGCGATATTTTTAAGCGTCCAACTGTCGGTCCAAACGATGTCGCAGGACAAAACCAGCGTGCGATCTGGACGCATTCGGTTGGGCTAGGGTTGAGGGTCAAGACGCCGGTTGGCGGTGAGTTCGGTATCGATTATGGCTACCTTCTAACTCCGCCATCATTCCTGATTCCCCAAACGATAGGGCCAAATGCTCAGTACCGTTTGCGGCAAGGGCATCTGCATTTCCGATTTTCACAAGCATTTTAATTTATCGCGTTCGACGAAACGACATGTCGTTCGTCAAGTTCGACGATGAGAGCGGTTTCCTTGTCGACCGAATCGTCATCAGTTGCGGTTCGGGGGCGTCCAATTTCGGTGGCAAATCCAAATCGCTTTCGGTCGGACTTGCGGTCATACATTGCTTTGTCAGCGGCCACGATCATTTGGTCAAATGAATCGCCAAAATCTGGAAAGCCCGCAGCTCCGAGACTGACGCCAACCGAGGCCGTTTTCCCTTCGGCCACCGGCAATGCAAACTCGGCGACTGCCTTTTCTATACGGGCAGATAGGTCAATAACAGCCGATGGTTGGGATTCGGGTATTAGAGCTACAAATTCATCGCCACCGTATCGCGCGAGAAAATCATAATCTCTCAACTGTCCGAGAATTACCTGACTTACTTCTCGTAACATTTCGTCCCCAACTTTGTGGCCGTAGGTATCGTTAACCGCCTTGAATCCATCAAGATCGAGCATCAGAAGTTGAAAACTGCTGCCTACACGTCTGGCACGAGCAATTTCTTTCTCAAACTGGACCTGGAGCGAACGGGCATTCGGAAGACCGGTCATCGGGTCGGTCATCGCATATGTGGTCGCTTCGTCATGCTTAAGTGATTTTCCGATCGCATCGGCACCGATATTCGAGATGGTGTCGAGTAGGCGAATGTGGTCCTCACCGTACTCCTCCAAGCTTTTTGAATAGAGAGTAACGGCCCCGACAAGTTCGTTGTCCGCGATCAATGGTATTGACGCCATTGTCCAGTATTGACCGGCAAGGTCCGTGTGTGAATGAAGGAAATCGAGATCAGGATCGACATTTTGAACCAGTTTGTGGGTCTTGAGGGCATAGCCGGTCGCTCCCTGTCCGACCTTTATCAGCCGGCGGGCGAGCAGATCACTATGTGCTCCTCGAACATATGCTGCCGATGCAGAAGTCCGGCTTGCATTGAGCAGATATAGCGAGCATGTATCAAATGGAACGAATTCTTTGATCTTGGATGCGAACAGTACAAGTGTTTCCTGTAGATTGACCGTAGCACTGAATTCACGGGCGAGTTCATAGAGGCTAAAGACTTCGCGGTTTGCGAGCTTGATCTGCTCAACATAGCTGTTCTGTTCGGTTACGGTTTTCCGATCTGTTGTATCAGAGTAGCCAAGGTCGTTCGCAACGAGATCAGCTTCGAGAGTCTGCAAATTTCGAATGAGAAGTGAAACGATCGCTGGATCAAAACGGGTTCCAGCTTCAGCCTGTATTATCTGTCGTGCTTGTTCACGCGAATGTGCCGCTCTATACGGTCGAATGCTTCGCAACGTATCAAAGCCGTCCGCGACTGCCAGAACACGCGCTGTCAAAGGTATGGCCTGACCTTTTAGACCGTCGGGATAGCCTTTACCATCCCAGCTTTCATGATGATGGCGAACGGTCGGGACCACCGGATATGTAAAACCCACTTTTTCGAGTATTGATGCTCCAACCTTTGAGTGGATCTTAGTTTTTTCGAGTTCCGCAGGCGTGAGTTTGTCAGTCTTACTCAGGATATGATCAGGAATTGCGAGTTTTCCGATATCGTGAAGCAATGCTCCGGTGCGCAAGGCGTTGATCTCACGCTCAGGCAATCCGAGTAGATTGCCCAACCCGACGGCATAGATCTGTGTTCGCCGGACGTGGCCTGCTCCGACCTGGTCACGAGCATCAATAGCTGTTGCCAATGCTTCAACAGTAGCCAGATGAACACGGCTCGCCTCGAATATCTCGCTGGTTTTTTGTGCGAGCCGATGTCGATAGACACGGTGCGTAACGACGGCAAAGATGATAATTGGCAGCAAGATAAAGATCAGATCCTTTCCAAAATAGCCGAGGAGCCACCAGACCAACAGCCCTCCCGCGAGGACAGCCACGGCACTGGCAATAATCGTCGGAGTTGTTACTTTGTGTGTTCGGAAAAGATTCATCTTGAAATTGGCCTGGGACTGAGGCCTTGACCGGCATATCCGGCCTCTCACCGAACTATACATATACAATCGGTGTGCCAATCCAGAAATGAAATGTTATTTAGAATACTTTCGAAGAGGGGAGGGCCTGCGCGGTCTAACTGACCGACCGCCTTGATCAAAGTCAATCAAATTGACCGAATCTGAGAGCGATGCAGGAGGTGCACGAAAACTGGTGGGCGAGGTTTAGAATTGTCGCCGCGCGGAACGTCAATAGCCGTCGTCGTCATAGTCGTAGCTGCCAAAGTCATCTTTGTCGGAATTCTCTGATTCATCCTTTAGATCAAGCTCGACCGGATCAAGGCCGACCACAATGAGATCGGAACCACATTCATCACAGGATACGCCGTCGCCCTGTTCTATTTCGGCGTCAACGTACACTTTTTCGCTGCACTCTGGGCAAATCGATGTTGGCATTTGTAAGATCTCCGTAATCTCTGATGGATGCTTGTATTTACCCCGCAAAGAGCGAGAAAATAGGCTGATATTCAATCTAACTTGAACACGAACATTTTGGCAAGAAGGCTCTTGCAAGATTAGCTTGGGACAAGCAAAATTTATGAATTTCCCGTTCAACTTAAAGGAAGCCGCCGAATTTGACGTGACCGGATTTGGCACAAATGCGGTCGATCATTTGATCCGCGTTGCAGAATTTCCAGCACACAATTCTAAGGTAAGCCTAACAGGATACACGCAGCTTGCTGGCGGCGAGATCGCATCGACAATGGTCGGCTTGGCTCGTTTGGGAATGCGGACAACGTATGCGGGCCGTGTCGGCAGCGATGCGGCCGGCGAACTTGGCCGGGCGTCGCTCATTGCCGAGGGTGTAGGTGTTGAATATTGCGAGATTATCGAAGGAGCCGCGACTCAAGTTGCGTTTATCATTGTCGATGAGCGGAGCGGTGAGCGCACGATCATCTGGGATCGCGATCGCAGGCTTCGATACTTGGCCGCCGATGCGCCGATAGATCTAGCTGCCAGAACGAAGATTCTCCATATGACACCCCACGATGTTGAGGCGTGCATTTCTATGGCCGTTGCCGCTCATGCGAACGGTGCAGTTGTTTCGGCCGATATTGACAACGCATTTGAGGGGATCGAAGCTCTTTTGTCGCATGTGGATATCTGCATCGTATCCGCCGATTTTCCGGAGCAACTACTCGGAATTGCCGATCACCGGACGGCGCTCGCAGAGATCTCGGCGAGGTACGGCTGTACCGTAGCCGGGACTACGCTCGGAGCCGATGGCTCGGTTTTTTGGTGCGGCGGGCAGCTTTTATACACTCCCGGATTCGCCGTCCCGGATGGATGTGTAGATACGACGGGGGCGGGTGATGCATTTCGCACGGGGTTCCTCTATGGAATACTTACCGGTCAGGACCTTGAGCAAAGCGCTGTGCTCGCCAATGCCGTCGCTGCGTTAAAGTGTCGAGCATCGGGGGCGAGGACGGGGTTACCAACACAGAAAGAGCTCAATTCCCTCATAAAAAAAACTTGTATTTAGAATCGTGTTTCCGTTACACTTAATAGGTGGCCACCGCACCGGCCGCATAGTTCGGTTGACCTCCCGCGCTACGAAATCCCAGTTTCTAAAGTCCTTACAATATGGATTCGAAGATCGGTCTGATCATTCAGCTGGCGGGCGTTTCGCTCATTACCTTGTTGACTCTTTTCTTGAGGAGGTCGATCAATGTCGTAGCGCTCAAGCATTGGACCAATGCGTGGCTCTTTCTGGCCTGCGCCTTGTTTTGCTTGCGGCTTGCGTTTAGCTACGAGCAGTACTCCGTTCAGCTCTATAGCTTCTATTTTTTAGCTGAGTACCTATTTGGCTTCCTGCTGGTTGCGGGATGCCGAAGCCTAACGGAAAATAGGGAACTGCGGGTTCGACAGGAGTTGTTGTTCCTGCCTTTCATAATCGTCGCATTTGGACTTCCCTTTCTTGGCGACGATTTCAATCTTGTTTTCAACGCACATTCGCTCATCTTGTCGGGGTTCTTCGCGATAGCGTTCCTAGCTTTATGGAAGGCAAAGCTCAGAACCTTTGGTTGGAAGGTAATGTTGGTCGCTCTTGGGTTGCTCATGCTCGACTTTCTGCAGTATTTTGCGGTCTTTACCTTTCGCCAGTATCTGGTGATCGACTTCGACTACCTCCAGTATAATTCCGTCATTGATCTCGTATTACAGATCTTGCTTGGCTTTGGCATGGTGATCGTACTACTTGAGCAGGTCTTGACCGATGCCAAGATCGCAAACGAGAAACTAAAACAAGCACACCAGAAACTAGAGGAACTGGCGCACATCGACCCACTAACGACTGCTCTTAACCGGCATGCGTTCCATGGCTATCTAAAACGCAACAGTGATGCAGGTGGAACGGTGTCCGGCTGTCTGGGATTCTTCGACATAGACAATCTAAAGACTGTCAATGATATTTACGGCCATGCCGTTGGCGACAGCGTGATTCGGGCGGTGGTTCGTGCGATCAGGGAAGTCGTGCGCGGTGACGATCTCGTTTTTCGCTGGGGAGGGGACGAGTTTTTTGTGCTTATGATCGGCCTCGACTCAGCAACCGCCAACACTCGCATGCAAAAAATGGATCGGCTATTATCCAGGGTGCGTATTGCGGGCCTGCCAAACCCGATCGAGATCGGCGTTTCCCATGCTTTTTCCGACTTTTCGGGCCTTGCCGGGATCGAAGCGACCATCAAACTAGCGGATGCAGGAATGTACGAGCAAAAGCACGCTCGAAAAGACGTGATCAAGGCCAACCAAGTTGCGCTCGAACTCTCTTCCGTAAACATTGAGGTCGTGGCTTAACGGCGCCGACCAAACGTCACAATTTATCCTTAAAGAATCCGGTTACAAGGGCCCAGGCATCACTTGCCGATTTTGCATCATAGACCTCTGGCCGCGTGTCGTTAAAGAATGCGTGATCCGCGTCGTATTTGACCGAGTGGATCGGTAGTTCAAATCGCTCGGCGACATCTTCGAGTTGGGCGACCTTTTCGGGGTTTATCCAGGCATCCTTTGTGCCTGAGATGAAAATCGTCGGTACCTTGAGGGTCTTTAGAACATCCTCCTCAGGAAGGTCGCCATAAAACGGTGCGGCCGCGCTCAAGCCCTCGACAGTACAGGCCGCGAGCAGGGCAAACGAGCCGCCCATGCAGTAGCCCGATATGCCAAAATGTGAAATGTCATAGGCGAGCCTGGCCGCGTCAATCGCATTTTTGATCGTGTCGAGCCCATCATCCGCCGATAGCTCACCCATCATTGTCGCGGCGATGCCGCTGTTGGTAGCGACCTTTCCGCGATACAGATCGGGGGCGATGGCGACAAATCCCTCGCCGGCATAACGATCGGCGATGTCCTTGATGTGCTCATTTAGCCCCCACCATTCCTGGATAAGAATGACCGCTTTTTTGCCCCCGCGGTCGGGCATGGCGACATGGGCCGTCGTTGGGCCGTTAGCCGTCTCAAATGAAAGTGTGTCAGTTCGCATAATAACGATTATAAAGGGAAAGAGCTTGCTCGCGAAATGCACGAAAGTAGGCCAAACGAAAAATCCGGATACCGGCCTTCTCATGCTGTTTCGCATATTTTGTGTTTTTCGCGGGCAAATCGTCCTAGAAGAACCTCAGCGTATAGCTAAATCTCGCCCCACGTCCCGGCTCAGGTGCGAGGTCCTTGATAAATGACAGGTGATTGCGATAGAGCCTGTTGCCGAGATTCGTCGTCCCTGTCGAAAATATGTGGGCAATGTGATTCGACGTGATCGTGTATGAGGCGTTCAAGTTAAAGATCCTATAGCCATCGGTCGGAGTCTCGAGCGAAAAGATGTCGTTCGCTCCCCTTGATGCCACGAAAACAGCCTCGGGCCGAACAGACAATCCCTTATGCCGAAGCTCGGCTCCAATGCGAAAACGTGTCGGTGTAATCCTAGGCAAGTGCCCGCCGCCATTTCGCAGTTCTGCTTTTACAGTATCCGCGGTTGCGAACACTCCGAGCCATTTCGTTGCGTCCGCATCGATCGAGATATCGGCCCCTACGAAACGAGCCTTTGCCTGTTGGTATGCCCCGACCGGTAGGTTGTCATCTACATCAACTGTGCCGTCATTATCGTCATCCTGAGGAGCGAGAAAGACGAAATTATCAATGTTGTAATAGAAGAAACTTCCATTGAGGCGCACGCGTTTTACGCGTTGCCGCAGACTAAATTCCACACCCGTAGATCGCTCACGTGTCAGATCCTGATCACCGATCTCAAAAGTCACCGTTCCGATATGCGGGCCTTCATTATAAAGCTCTTCGAGAGCAGGTGAGCGGTAGGCGGACGTAAGATTTGCAACGAACGACGCTCCTTCCCACAGCCGGAATCTCGCAGCGGCCGCGGCGGAAACACCCGTAAACGAACGGTCGTCGTAGTGGACGGCATTCGAGGGTCGGTATCGATTATTCTCGAGACGGCCTCCAAACTGCAGTGCGACACGGTCGAAACTCAGTTCTTGCAGACCAAACATTGCAAAGTTATTGTGCCGCACTTCGCCATCGACCAGTTGCTCGGCTCCCTCGGTAAGATAGCTGCGTCGAAACCCCTCAAAGCCAAAGCGCCCGGACAAGATGCCATGCGTTTTCTGCTGGAACATCGCTCGGTACGAAAACGTGTCGTTGAAGAAGTTGGTCGCCACCTCATCGTCACCATCGGCCGTTTCGATCTCTTCGTGGCGGTACTTTGTCAGGTCAAGGTAAAAATTTCCCCGCTCGATGGGGCCGTTCAGATCGTGAAATCCTCCGCGAAGGCGATAATTGTTACGCCTCATGCGCAGGTCTATCGCTTCGTCCGGCACGTCTGGAAGACTCGTGCGAAATTGGCTCTGAATGGCAAAAATATCGTACTCGCCATCTTCGTTGAGCAACGACCCTTCTTCAAAGAGCGGCGCATAGGGCACACCATAGCGTCGTCGATCAAAGGAGAACGAGCCGACGATAAAGGCCTTTTCTCCATAGTAGCCAAGACTGGTTCCGGCCCCATATGCCCGCGATGATGAGTTGGGAACAGTGCCGAGCGGAGTTTGAAAATCGCCCTCTCGCAAGGTGTTTCCTGTGAGGTTCAGGAGAAGCTTGCCAATTCCATATTCGACACCGCCAGAGAGTCCACCCTGTCGGTTGTTCGTAGCCCCCAGGCCGGTCACGTAGCCTCGAGCACCCGTGTGCGGCTCATCCTCATCAGATGAAACGGCATTTACGACACCACCGATCGCATTTGAGCCGTAGAGCAGCGTCGCGGGCCCCTTGAGTACCTCGAGCCGTTCGAGATTAAGAGTATCTACCGGTTCGCCATGATCGGCAGATTGCGAAGAAAGTGAGCCATTTCGAACTCCATCCTGTAGTACGAGCACCCGGTCACCGTCAAATCCGCGGATGACCGGCCGCGACGAGCCGGGGCCGAAACCGCGTTTACCCACGCCAGACTCACGTTCCAGGACTTCGCCTATCGAGGTCGAGGCCTGCTCGCGAATTCGCGTACCGCCCACTGAATTAACCGACTGGAAGGATTCGAAAACCGATTCCTCGGAACCGGTGGCTGTTACGGTAACTTCCTCATTAATGCCGATGAGGCTGACCGCAAAGTCCGCGTTTGCGGTTGCTCCATTTGCCGCAACAACGCTCGCCGTCTTATCCGAAAACCCCTCAATATGCGTGACAAGCGTATATCTCCCCGGCGAGACACCGGTAAATTCGTATTTACCGTCCTTGTCGGTTTCGACCGAGAGGCGAAGCTGAATTATTTGAACGGAAACCCCGGCGAGCGGAGCTGAATTCGTCTGGCTTGTTACAACACCACGGATCTTGGTTCCCTGACCGGTATTTTGAGCCGGGTTTTGCCCGAAACAAACAACGGCGAACATGATGGTGATCGAAATGCTTAGAAAGTACCTTTTCATTAAATTAACCTCCGGACCCTGTCGCCGCTTTATGCGTCGAAGGGTCGTCAAAACTCATAGAAACAATGTGAAAACACCGCTTCGGCTTGCCGAAAAGGGCGTGGACGCGTTCGATCTAAGTGAGTTTTGGAGGATGAAAAGGTGGATTTGGCGGCCTGAAGAGGCGGTTTGCCGTGGATGAGAACAGTGGAGGATCACCGCGGAGAGTGGCGATCACGACAGGATCAAAAAGCCCATCCAGAACGCCATTGTGCTGTACGGCATTGTGGCCGGAGCTGACAGTTTGACGTTCGCGGCCGCGCGTATCGCTGCAGAGCACGAGAGTATCGCACGGATCTTCGCGGTGATCTTCATTTGATGTGACATACGAGCCGTCAACTTGATCCGGCACCGAGCAGATCACGCCGTGCGAACCCCATTCGGCAACAAGAAACAACACGAAAATCGCCGCCAATAGGCGCCGACGTGTTTTTCTGTCAATCCAAATGTGTTCTGACAACCGCATATGAAACTCTGAGTTTAGCCGACTAATGTTTAGGCCGCAAGAGGTAAATACGCCTGTGATCGTCCAAGGGTTTCAAATCGGGATGATCTTGCCTATGAAGTACAAAAAAGCTTGTAATCGATCTCGGCAAAGATATTGTCGCGATTCTCGATCTCAGCCAGCAGCTCCTCATCTACCTCACCCGACTCAAGCATCTTGGCGAGCATGTCGAAACGATGAATGTGTGACTGAAAGCGGCGGCTCGAGTATTGTACCGTCGTGCCTTGATAGATCTGGAATGCCCAGTCGGAGGATTGTGCGAGGAGAAGTTCACGGGCCATCTGATTCAAGATGCGAGTCATGAGTTCGGGGGCCAGGAGCCAAGGTCGTCCAGAATCGTCGGAACCTTGGGCTCTGGACTCTGGACTCTGGGCTGCGATTTTATTCGCCGCCTCGGTCATGCGGCGTTCGGCATCGTGCTGGAAAGGGTACATCCACGAGTTTCCTTCGTTGATCCAGACCTTAAAGTAGCCATTTTCGCCCCAGCTTGAGGCTGTTGGCTGCTGCACCTGAATCGGCAGCCCACTGTCTATAAAATCTCCGGGCGTTATGCACTCGATCTCATTTTGATCGTAGTGTATTTTCTTGAAAAAGAAGTCGATGAACTGCGGCCCCTCATACCACCAATGGCCGTAAAGCTCTGCATCGTAAGGCGATATGACGAGCGGCGGATGCCCCTCGAAGGTCTCGCGGAGTTTGTGTGCCTGCTTGATCCGCTCGCCGATGAAGTGCGATGCATTCTCGGCCGCCTTGTCGCGGGCCAGTGCTGGAACGTACGGTTCCTTCTTATTCTGAGGAACGCCACGGCCGGTGATGCGGTGGTATTTTAGGCCGAGATGGCGGCGTTCTCCGTCGGCGTGAAGGTGTGGCTTTAGATAATCGATGGGGGCGTCCCAGCCGATGTCGCGGTAGAATTCGCGGAACAGATCATTGCCGGGATAACCGATCTCGGCGGACCATACCTGCTGGCTCGTATCGACGTCGCGTGCAAAAACCGCAGTGCCGTTTGGACATACGACGGGAGCGTGAACGCCGTAACGCGGCCGCGGGTCGCCGTAGAGCAGAGCATGCGTATCCGAAATAAAATATTCGATATCTGCGTCTTTTAGCAGGTCTTCGATACCGGCCTCATACGCGCATTCGGCGAGCCAGATACCGCGGGGCTGGCGGCCGAAATGCTTTTTGTAATTCGCCACAGCGATCTGCACCTGAGCACGACGAGATTCCTGGGTCGAGATCAATGGCAAAAAGCCGTGCGTAGCACAGCATGTGATGATCTCGATGACACCCTCGTCCTGCAGCTCGCGGAATGCGTTGATTAGGTTTCGTTTGTAGCGATCATTCCACAGATCGAGGGATGACGTCAGATTTTCGACGTACATTTTGGCTACGTCATGAAAATTCGCAGCCTCGTCTCGCGTGCGAACTTCTTCTTTCTTGGCAAGCTCGATCAGATTTTCGAGATGGCGTGTGTAGCGTTCCTGAAGGAGTGGATCGGCAAGCATCTCGCACAGCGGCGGCGAGACGTTCATCGCGAGGCGCGGCTTCATCCCGCCCTCATGAAGCGATTGAAAAATAAAAATTAGCGGTAGATAGACCTCTGTGATCGCCTCGTAAAGCCAATCTTCCTCGAGGAATTCAGGATATTCAGGATGCCGCACAAACGGCAGGTGAGCGTGAAGTATGAGGCTGAAATATCCAAGGGGCATCGTGATAAGCGTATATTAAAACAGGATGGGCAAGATAAACAGGATGCAAATGCAAAATCCTGAGTATCCTGTCCATCCTGTCGAACAAACCGGACTGTAGCTAACGCCCCAGGCTGTGCGAACTCACCGGATTGTATCTTGGGGCAAATGTTGCTCCGCTCTTTGACACGATCCGCTTTGATCTCAGCGTCTTCGGAAAATGCACAAGGCTTGCACCGAAGACGGCTGAGCCAAATTCTTCCTCGGTAAACTCAGCCTCGTCGATGTAGAAGTGTTCGCCGAGAGCACTTTGGGCCTTACTGGCGACGAGCTTGCCAGCGTTTGCCTGGAGGATCGCGAATAACGCCGGGCTGACTCGTGAGCGGAGTTCTTCGAGCGAAAAACCGGAGGCCAACGCGAGCATCACATAGCGGAGGTCTTCGGCCGAGATGCCGCCGAGATCAAAATCCCGGTCGCCCATCAGGTCCGCGAATGCGGTGTGCGTAACATTCTCCGCAGTCTGGACGTCATCGCCTGCCATTGCAACGTCAAAGGCATCTCGCGAAAATCCTGCTACATCGAGCACCTCGGCAAACTTATTGGCCGAAACGGTCCATTCAGCCTCGCTCGAACGCCTCGGGCTCGGGCTACGTCGCGGCGTGGTGATCTTGTTCGAATACATCACGCGAAAATACGGGCGGTTTGTCGCGTAGAATCCGATCTCTGCCTGATATTCGCCATCGGGCTCGACCGTGAACCACCAATTTCCTGCGGCGTCACACTCGTTGATCTCTTCGGTGCCTCTTTTGAGGTCCATCAGCTTTAACACAAGTGTGTAACTGCCAAGGTCGTCGCCGAAAATAGCCTTGAGCTGTTGCCATGGATTTTCTCGAACCGACCAATAAAAATATAGTTTGGTCGGCGACTGCATCAAGAGGCGGGCGCGATTTTCGCGGTCGATCTCGGGCAGAGTAACGTCGGCGAGAGCTTTGAATACGGGCGAAAGCTCGACCTTAGGTTCTGTCGAGGCCAATTCAAGTGTGACATCAAGATCGGCTTTTTTCGATCTGACGGTCTTTTTGACAGCTTTTTTCGGAGCTTTGGCGACAGCGACGGCAGACGTTTTGCCGCCCAAATCCGCTTTGGCGGCACGCTTTTTAACAGGCGACGAAGCCGTCACCGTCTCGGCAAAAGCATCCGATGTAACCTCGATGACCGGCGTTTCAACCTTTTTCGCGGCACGCTTCTTGGGTGCTGAGGTTTCGACAGTCTCGGCGAACGGGTCCGCCGCAACTTTCGCCGTCTTTTTTCCTGTCGATTCTATTTTCTTGATCACTTTCTTCTTCATAGCAAAAAACCGCAATCTATAAGTATGCGGTTTTTTCGATCAACAAACAAGTTAAATTAGTGGTGCTGGCTTATGTTTTGGGGGTTGTCGCGGATTTGATCTTGATTTCGATCTTACCGTATTGCGAGTCGATCCGTGCTTTTACGGGAACGCGTGTCGGGTCGTCGAATATCCATATGATCATCCTGCCTTTTTGCTCGATAAGGCGGCCCTTGCCGAAAACCTCGGGCTCGATTCTCCAACACCATGCTTTGCCGATGTTAGTGCCGAGGCGTTCGCGGCCTGTGACGACGACGGGAACCTTGTAAGTGAGGCCCGAATCGCTTACTGAGAGTTCAAATCGCTTACCGATAGCGAGGTCTTTCTGTAGGCGGACGGCATAGATCGCGGAGACCATATCGTGCATAGGGCCGGCGATCTCTGATGCGATACGACGCGGTGGGCGATTTTCGTCCTTCGGATCGGTTTCGAACCAGGTTACGCGGCGTTCGGTATAGTCAAAAAGGGCTTCGCTGTCTCGAACCCGTTCCTTCTGCACATCATGCTTGATTGTTTTGAGAATGCGGTTGTTTGCCGGATCAATAGTGGATTCGTAATTTTGTAGAAAGCTGAAGCGAAATAGCTTGAGTAACGTTCCCTTTGATTCGGCAACGGTTTTTATTACGAGCTCGTTATCGCTAGCGTTGTGCGCAGCCTCGAAGGTGAGTTCAGCCACCGTGACGCTGAGTTTCAGGCGGCTGATCTTGCCCTCAAATACTAACTTCTCGCCCGCGAACATCTTGACAGCGTCGTTCTGCTGAGTGATTTGCTGCGCGGAAATCACGAGCGAGGCCACAGCGAGTACGACCAGCACACTGAGAGATCTGAAAAACCTTGACTTCATAAGCTCAAGAAATATGCCTTTGCGGCCAAAATGCCTAGAATTAGGGCGACGCCAAGAGCCGCTCGGTATTCGCGATACTGCAAGTATAAACCAAAATCGAATTGTGCGTCCGAGTTTTTCCAGCGTGTTAAACGCGGAATCAGCAGCGGCACATTGCGTTCGTATTCATCAAAATCCGGGCCGAAAATACGGCGCATGTCACCTACTTCGACGCGCATTACGGGCAAATAGATGCCGAGGAACAATACGCAAAACAGGATGGCAAGCCACCAAACGCCTGCTGCCGTTGAGAATCCGAGGCCCATGATCAAGCTTCCGACATATAATGGATTCCGCGTAAAAGCGTACGGGCCCGAGACCGCGAGTGCCTCAGCCTTACGGATGTGGCCCGACGCCCAGGCACGTATCAGAACGCCGACGATCGCAATCCCACCGCCAACCGCAAGCGTAAAAGCCGTTGGCCGAGCAAACACCATGAACACCGCTGCAAAGATAAACCCGAGCGGTACGCGTATGCGTTGGATTGTACGTTTATCAAAGGTCGGCATTTGTACATGTGAGAAATGAAAACTTAGAAGTGAGAAAGAGACACCTTATGCCGCCTATTTTATCCTGCATATTTTTCGCCCCCAAACTCCTATTTCCCTTTTTCACCTTTCACTTCTCATTTCCTACTTACTCCCATCCTTTTGTTTACTGCTGCAAAAACGGTCTCTACGTCTGAATCCATGCAGATCCATTTTGAGCACGTGCGACGGTGGCAATCGACGCGGCAGTCGATGTGGTTGCGTTCTACACAGATGTCGCCGGTGTTCGGGCTGCCGTTTCGCCACCATTCTGTCGGGCCGAAAAGCCCAACAACCGGGGCATTTGCTGCAACGGCGATATGCGTCGGGCCGGTGTCGCCTCCGACGTAAACTCGAGCCTTTTTCACAAGCTCATAAAACCCCTTGAGTCTCGGCTGCGAAAGTACGAGTTTACCCGAAACGCTATTTGCGGCAACCGTCGATGCAAGGTCGCTTTCCTTCGGGCCGGTCGTGACGATCGAAACCAGACCTTTTTCCTGCCATAGCCGGTCAGCAAGCTGGCCAAATTTCTCGGCGTGCCAAAGCTTTGTCACCCAGCCGCCGCCGGGATTAAGCACCGCAAAATCACCGCCGGCACTGGCTATGATGGTATTGGCCTCGGCGATGTCTTCTGCGGTTGTGAGTACTGGGAATTCAAATCCGGCGTCCGGTACGGCTATATCTAATGCACCAGCCGCTAGAGCGAGATTTTTGCGAATGACGTGAACCTGTTTTGGCGTATCCACGCTGTCAGTCAGCAAAATACGGCTTGACGGTTCGCGCAGACCATCACGCGAAAAACCCCAACGCTGCTTTGCTCCCGACAGTTTTGCGATCGCGGCCGATTTCCATAAGCCCTGAAAGTCGATCGCCACATCAAACTTGAATTTTCGCAGATCGCGAACCTGTTTGCCGACGTTGAGCAATATCTCCTCAATGACCATACCGCCACGCATCGACTGTGTATCAGCTTCGATCAGACGGTCGATTGACGGATTGCCGCGAAGTATCTCTGAAACACGTTCCTCGGCGACCCACGATATCTCAGCGTCGGGCAGTGCCCGCCGAATTGCGGCGAGCGCGGGCAGTGTGTGGATGATGTCGCCGATGCTGCCAAGTTTTACGATGAGGATGCGCAAGGGTTAATCGTAGATGAAATTCTCAAAATATTAAATTCGCGGACCGCTATTACTGCCGTAACCCGTATAAAACAAATATGTTACAGCAGATCGAGAATATCTCTTTTTTTGTGGACAAACCATAGAACGAGACGTTATCATTAAAGATATCCGACTGATCTGTATCTAGAGGACAATTTTACATTTCAACCCCTCGGTTACTGAATAATCAGCAGTTATTCGTTTTTTTTAAGCAAAATGAGCTTTATTGTGAACCAGACGCGGGTCTTTAACCTGTTTATTGTGTTGAGTTTAATGATCGCCTCGGCGGTCTTCGCTATTGCCGAACCGATTTCTGACCGACCAGTCTGGACGCCGATCAGCAAGGGCGAACTCCCCAGCCCCGGTATTGAAAACGCCGGTTTGCCGAGGGCATTTGAAGCCTTCCGATTGGATGGAGACGCGTTAGGTGCGGTTCTCGGTCGTGCTCCCGAGGAGTTCCGAAGCGGGGCCGAGGTGGTGCTACAACTGCCGATGCCGGACGGCACTCTTGGAAGATTTCGCATTGAGCACTCGCTCGTGGTCGAGCCCGGGTTGTTGAAGGGCTATCCCGAACTTGGTGCGACGTATCGCGGTTACGGTATTGACGATCCGACAGCGTCGGTCAGATTCGATTTTTTGCCGAGTGGTTTTCACGCATTTGTTTTGTCATCCAATGGGTCAGTCATCGTCAACCCGTATCTCGGCGCGAAGGCAGGCGAGTATATTAGCTTCTTTAAGAGCGCCTCACCCAGGATGAGCCAATTCGTTTGCGAATTTGGAAGCAAAGGGCTTGACGGCCTTTTCGATGTGAATGGCTTTGACCCGGACGAGGTCATCATCGACCGCGCCCCTGAGGTCACGTCGGGAACGCAGCTGCGCACATATCGTTTGGCATTGGCAGCGACCAATGAGTATTGCACAGCCGTAGGCGGCAACACTGTGGCAGGCTGTTTGGCCGCTCAGGTCCTGGTCATGAATCGCGTCAACGGCGTTTACGAACGTGATGTCGCGATACATATGAACATTATTGCCAATAACAATTTGGTAGTATTTGCCAGCGACAACCTGGGCTGCCCGATCGCCACGCCCGGGACCGCGTGCACGTCAGCCAATGATCCTTATACAAACAACAGTGGCGGCACGATGCTCTCCGAGAATGCAACCACACTCAACGCTGTTATCCAAAGTGCAAATTACGATATCGGCCACGTTTTCTCCACTGGCGGCGGAGGCGTTGCTAACTTGAATGCGCCTTGCGGCAGCAATAAGGCTCGTGGCGTGACAGGCCTCGGAAACCCTGTCGGAGATCCATTTGCCATCGACTATGTTGCCCACGAAATGGGCCACCAGTGGGGAGCGAATCATACGTTCAACAGTACCAACGGGAGTTGCAGCGGCAATCGCAGCACGAGCAGTGCTTATGAACCGGGCAGCGGCATCACGATCATGGGTTATGCCGGTATTTGCGGCACGTCCGATCTTGCGGCGAACAGCATTGACTCGTTTCACGTCAAGAGCATCGAGGTGATCGTTGCCTACAGCCAAACGGGCAACGGTAACTCGTGCGCTGTCACGACTGCGAGTGGGAACACGCCGCCAACGGTGACTGGACCGGGCAACTTTAATATTCCTAAGCAGACACCGTTTTCGTTGACGGCTACGGCCTCGGATATTGATCCGGGCGATGGCGATATGATTACCTATGACTGGGAGCAATATAACCTCGGGGCCTCGACGAATGCGGTTCCTAATACCGATTCCGACGGAACCGCCCGCCCAATATTCAGGTCATTTCTGCCGACGACGAGTGGAACAAGGACATTTCCGGCGTTGACGCATATCCTCAACAGTGCGAACGTGCCGCCCTCGACAACGGGCGGATTCCTTACAGGCGAACTGTTGCCCGCAATCACCCGAACCATGACCTTTCAGGTTGTTGCACGTGATAATCATGCCGCGACCGGCGGCGTAAATACAGCAACCTCGACTGTTATGGTCGATGGGCAGAGTGGGCCGTTTTTGGTCACATCGCCGAATACGGGAGTTTCATACGCGGGTAATTCGAGCCAGACCGTTACTTGGGATGTTGCCGGAACAACGGGCGCCCCAGTAAGTGCGGCGATGGTCAAGATCTCGCTTTCGACGGACGGCGGAATGACGTTTCCGACAGTGATCGCTGCGGCGACATTAAATGATGGAACGGAATCGGTGACCATTCCAAATCTTCCGACGACCATCGCGAGGATCAAGGTTGAGGCAGTCGGAAACATCTTCTTTGATATTTCGGATGCTAACTTTACGATAACAATGGGCGGAGCAACACCGACGCCGACACCGACACCAACTCCAACGGCCACTCCGACGGCCACTCCGACGGCCACTCCGACAGCGACGCCGACGCCGGGCTCGGGGTTTGAGAGCGATGTTGCGACGCGGCCAAACGGTGATGGGGTCGTACTTTCGGGCGATGTCATCCAGATGAGGCGATTTTCGACCGGGCTCGACACGCCGAGCATTAGCCCGAATGAGTTTCAGCGTGCGGATTCTGCACCGAGAGGAACTTTGGGAGACGGCTCGGTAAGTTCGGGCGATGTCA
>JBATDM010000044.1:0-21298 GCA_049663465.1 Pyrinomonadaceae bacterium | reverse complement strand
CCGATGGTGCCCTATATGATCCACGGCGGCTTGCCGCCAAGAGGTTTGGAGGCACAGCCTCCGTGGTCTTAAGGGAGACAGGCCCGGAAAAGCACAGCTTTTCCGCAAATAAGCGGGCATAGCCCGATGAGAGACGAACTTGGTTTGTCCGGCATGGGCATGTCCCTGAGGGCCTGGTATCGATCCCTAAAACGACCACGCGGCCCTGCCGCATCAACCAAACGACGAGAAATCGGCGTTGGTCGAAAAGATAAAAGGACTCGCCGAGGCAGGAAAGTCCACACGCGAGATTGCCGAAGAAGTTGACATGTCGCACGTGACCGTCTCGCGATATCTCAAAAAGATCAACGTGAAACAGACGTAACACCTTAACAGGTGTAACACCCGTAACAGGTTAACAAGGGTAACAACTTAATAATATTAGTTACTTAGTAAGTATGGATATGAAAGGTTCTGTAAATGTTAAGGCTTGTTTCACTGTTAACTTGTTTCACCTGTTACGGGTGTTACATCTACTTTTTACGAAAAAGGGCTTTTGGCCCTTGCCCGAAGGGCACATAGCCACGTCCCTTTAGGGCGTGGGTTGGATCGAAGAAAAGCTGCTCAGCCCGTTTCAACGGGCTTACCGGAAAACGGCTTTAGCCACGGAAGAAAAAGGACGTTAAAACGCCCTATCGATCTATTCACAACATTTACCACGCCCTTAAAGGACGTGGCTATGTGCCGCGAAACGCGGGCAGGAAACACAAAAAACCCCAGACCCCGGACTCTGGACCCCGGACTCCGGACTCTGGACTAGAACCAATACCATGAAAAACATAATCACATTACGATCACTTAGATATACGGCGACGCAGAAGCATATCGACTCGCTTGGGACAAATGAGAAATTTCGCGATCTGGCGAGGGTTGGTAAATTGCTCAACGCCTTGACGGTCGCCGAGAGGGAGATGCCGCATCTGGTGGCGACATTCGTGTCAGAGAGAGTTCCGATAAAGGAGACGATCTTGCTGACCGGCGGTTTGCTCTACGATGCTCTCCAACTCGCCAAGGAACTCTCGGACAGGTACACGCTGCAACTTTCCGTGTTCCAAATGCATGATTTTTTTAACGCATATACCGATTTTGAGACGCCTGAGATCTTGATAGATATGCGTTTCGCCGGGCCGTTCCAACTCTTTTGCCAGAAAGGCCGGACACGCTGGATGCTCGATTCGCTCACCGGGCGAAAGGAATTGATACGCAAAATGGAGCTTGGAG
Organism: Pyrinomonadaceae bacterium; assembly: GCA_049663465.1. Taxonomy (GTDB): domain Bacteria; phylum Acidobacteriota; class Blastocatellia; order Pyrinomonadales; family Pyrinomonadaceae; genus OLB17. Next base: position 20,038 of record JBATDM010000044.1, on the reverse strand, counting down.
AAAAAGGCATTCCATTTGCCGTCGCCACCGACCCGGACGAATTTCGAAAGAAGCACAAGGGCGAGATGGAGCTTGACCGGCACGGGACACTCGAACGGCTGATAGACGATGCGGTCGATGAATTCACATACGCGGCTGAGGAATTCATCTACATCACCGCCCGCCAACTCGGCCTCGAAGACGCCCCGGACGAACCACGCGAAGCCCTCAAACTCGCAGCTTGATAGTGAAGCGGTGGGCAAGTGTTTCACACTGTTTCAGGCCTCTCACCCTGAAACAGTGAAACAGTGAAACAGCGAAACGGTTTTGCTGCCCTGCTTTGCGACGTGGCTCGACATCGATTGCAACTTGACATTTCCTTACGCGGATTTTTCAAACAAATCTGAGGTTCAGGCGTAATTACTTGCATTGGGTCCGCGAAAGCGGTTAGATTTGCAGGGTATAGGTAAACGGATGTCAGACCTCGATTTTACAGGGCAGACGCTGGACGGAAAGTACCAGATGACTCGCGAACTGGGCAAGGGCGGGATGGGTACGGTGTATCTGGCGACGCATCTCGGCACGGAGCGACCGGTGGCGGTGAAGATCATTTCGCCGGAGTTTATGCAGCGGACGGAGTTTGTCGAGCGGTTTCGGCGTGAGGCTCGTGCGGCGGGGCGTTTGCGGCATCCGAATGTTGTGAATGTGACGGATTTTGGCTTTGCCGAGACGGACGAAGGCCAAGTCGCGTACCTTGTGATGGAATATCTCGACGGCTGTACGCTCGGCGAGATACTTGATGAAGAGAAGAATCTGCCGGTCGGTTGGACGCTGAACATACTTGAGCAAGTGTGTTCCGCCGTGCACGAAGCCCACAAGCAGGGCATCATCCACCGCGATCTCAAACCTGACAACATCTGGCTCGAACCAAATCAACGCGGCGGCTACACCGTCAAAGTACTCGATTTTGGTATCGCAAAGCTTGAGGAGCACATCATGCCCGATGGCGGTGAGGTGCCGGAGGAATTTAAGCGTTCGACGCATACGCACGTTGGTGCGGCAAAGGCGACCTTCGCTGGTGCGGACGCTGACGGCACGCGGATCGACGGGATTTTCGATACTCAGATTGCGAATGCTCCGACCGTCGCAAAGGACAGCGATAAAGGTGGGACTTTGATCTCAGAGGCCAGCACCGTTTTGCTTGCTCAGCCGGCGAGCGAGAATGCAACAGCGATCTACGATAGCGGGGCGAACGTTGCGGATCAGGACACTATCGGCACGCGGGTTTCGAATCCGTCGGGAGTGCGGGATTCGGCTGCTGGAAAATCGACGACAGCTCGTTCACTCTATGATGATTCTGGTTCGGCTGAGCTTACACGTGTCGGTGCCGTTCTCGGCACACCGCTCTATATGTCGCCCGAGCAATGTCGAGGCGAACACCTCGATGCACGATCCGATATTTACAGTTTGGCTGTGATCGCCTATCAAATGCTTTCGGGCGAACCGCCGTTTAAGGGTGATTTTAAGGATGTCATGGAATCGCACAAGAGTGTGGAACCGGCACCGCTCAAGGCCAAGCACGTTCGTCGCAAAATGCGAAAGGCGATCCACGCGGCATTAGAAAAAGACCCTGACGACAGGCCGGAAACAGCCGAGGCATTTGCCAGCGTAATGCGTTCGCGTTCCGAAGGGATCTGGCAACTGCTGAGCCGCACTCTTGTGCTTTACAGTGAGCATTTACCGAAGTATCTGATGTTGTCGCTGTTTTTCTCGATACCGATCATCGTTTTGACCCTGATCCTGCTGAGCCTTTCGTTCTTTAAGGTAAGCGACATTATCATGGGCTCGGCAGCGGATGTCAGTATTGTACTTGCAAGCTTTACGCTCACCATGGCGAGTGCTTTCTGTACGAATCTGATCGTCGGAAGCATCTCGTGGATCGTCATCCAATATCTGTCGGTACCCCTGCGGCCCGTTCGCTTGCGTCCAGCCCTCAAAGAAGCCAAACGCAAATGGAAACGCATCGCGGGCTCGGCATTTTTGACCGCTTTATCCCCGTTCCTCGCCGCCGCCGCCGGGGCGATCGCCGGTTTTCTTGTCGGCGGGCTCATTATGGGGATTCTTTACCCGCTCACAGGCTCGGTCGGTGGGATTTTTATTGGTGGAGGAGTCGGTGCTCTAATCGCTGGGGCGATTGGATTTTTCGGAGCGTACCTTTCATTTATTCTTGTGCCGCCGGTCGTTATGCTTGAGAATGTCGGTGTGATCGAGGCATTACGGCGTTCCCGCACGCTGGTAAAAAGATCGATCGTTACCTCGATGGGGGCAATATTCATTATGCTCCTCATCCCGGGCATCATCGCGGCGTCGATATCCTTTGTTGTAAATGTGTCTGCCAGGGCTTTCGATCCAAAGCCAAAGCCCGAGACAGCGGCGGTTCAGATCACGTCGGCGTCCGAAGAGGTGATCGCGGCTCCGATCGCTACGCCTGAAGAAAAAGAAACGGCGTGGAATTGGAGCTTTGGGCGAAAAGGCGTTCAGCTAGACACGGAGAACAAATCTCCCGAGGCGGACATGCGAACCCGCGTCAGAACGACCATACTCGAATCGCTGATCCAGATCCTATGGCTGCCGATGCAGATCTTTGTATTCTCATTTTCTGCTATTATAGTTGCGTTGCTCTACCTGAAAACCCGGCTCGCGGGCGGTGAATCGATGCACGATCTCATCGAACGTTTTGAGGATGACGGGCGTCCAAGAAAGAAGTGGCAGGAACGCGTACGTGCACGCCTGATCCAGTCGGGACGAATATCGAGCAAGTCTTGAGCATGCGGCTGACGGCAAGCAGGGTTTTAATTACAATTGTTGCAAGTTTTGTGTTGGTGATAACGTCGCCTGCACAGGATTTGGTACGCGATCTTGGCAGCGTCGCGGCGTCAGTCGAGATCGTCAATAAATATGGGCGTGTCGCGGTCAAGGCTGGACCAGCCGTCGGGGCAAAGTTGACGGCAATGACGCCGAAAGGTGCTGTCACCGACGCCGAGATCAAGGTCGGCAGCTCAAATGGAAGCACCACGATCACCGTTTCTCCGACCGACAAGAAAAAGCGGGTTGACATCATTCTCACACTCCCTGAACGGGCAAGTCTAATTATCGAAACGACCGCCGGTGCAATAGAGGTGGGCGGCAATTTTGCCTCGCTCGAAGCAAAGTCCGAGACAGGCACGATCTCGGCTGATATCCCGGTCGAGGATGTGACCTATCAATTACTTTGGACCGAATCTCGTCCGCGAGTACTTGCTGATTTTGAGATATCACCGGTCAAAGAGCAGCGTGCCGGCAGATTTCAGATCAAGGGACGGCACACAGAAATTACTCCGGCCACTGATCCGCCGCCGGGCAATACAGAGCCGCCCGATCCAAAAACCGAGAACCAAACACCAAAAGCCATCAGTCTAGACCTGACGACCGCACGCGGCATTATTTTGCTCAATGTCCCGCCCGGCGAAGTGACCAATGACCTGCGGGAGCGGCCATTGACCGAGGCGGCGAAGGCGATCGTGCGGAGCGGCGATTCCCTGTTGATGGATGCGATCCGGCGGGCGACACCGAAGTATTTTGGCGACTACGCCCGTACGTTGCCGCCGATATCTATGGAGCCGACCTTTGCGGCCCGTTCATCCAGGCTCGATGTTCCGAACGCATCGCTAAAGACCGCACTCGTACGGGTGACCGACCTGAAGAATCGTGCGATCGCGGGTCTTGGTGCAAAAGATTTTGAGGTTGTCGAGAATGGCGAAGAACGAGAGATCGTCTCGGTCGAACGGTCGAAAGCTCCGTTCAATCTCGTGCTCTTGCTGGACGTTTCGGGCAGTATTGAGAATTATGTGAATTTTATTCGAAAGGCCGCACGCAGTTTTGTAAATACTGTCGATAGGCAAGATCGTGTTTCGATCGTCATCTTTAACGATGACGTGAAAGTGCTGTCCAAATTTACCACTGATAAAGGGCTGCTTTCGACCAGTCTCGACACCTTTGACGCGGGCGGCGGAACGGCTTATTATGACGCATTGGCTTATTCAGTGAGCGACACGCTAAGGCCGCTGAAGGGCGAGCGGACAGCCATCGTAATTTTGACCGATGGCGATGATAATGGCTCGTTTTTGGCGTTCGATTCGCTGATCGGTTCGATACAGGAAAGCGGTGCATTGATCTATCCGCTGTACGTACCTTCGGCATTGATCGCCTTGGCTGCGACCGGTGCCGACATCGATCCGATGCGTAAAAAATATATGTCGCTCTCTGCCAAAAGCGAAGGCGAGGGCGACCGGCTTGCAAAGGTCTCGGGCGGCGTCTATTACCCGATAACGCAGATCGGACAGATCCAGCAGGCGTACGAGGACATCGTTGTCCAAATGCGTGCGGCATACGAGATCACCTACCGCTCTCGTGAGGATTCGGTAGGTCCGAATGGAGCAAGCCCGAAGCTGAAGATCAGAGCGAAGAACGAAAATGCATTTACGGCGATAAGCAAAGTCAGCGTTGCCGATCTTGAAAAATAAATCTGTTGAGGTGAGTGTGATGAACCGTTTGATGGTCGTTTCATGTCTGTTGGTGGTGTGTTTTGCTGCCGCTATTTCCGTTTCAGCCCAAGGTCGAATGCGGCCGGTCGAGCCGCAAAAGGACCCAGAATTTACAAAGCTCGTCGAGAAATTGAAAGGCGGCGACACGTCGATCGATTACAGAGCATTGCGAGTCGCCTGGGCACGGTCAGATTTTCCGGGTGCTCGCGGCATTGACCCTAAACTTCGCATGAAACTCGTCGAGTCAGTAAAAGCGAACAAATATGATGACATCGCTAAAACTGCCGACGAGATGTTAAAGATCAACCCGATGGATATAAATACTCGTGCGACCGCAGCCGCGGCCTTTCTGGAACTTAAGGACGCAAAGAAGTACGACTATCATCTGGCTGTATATCAGGGACTGATCAACTCGATCGTAGGTTCAGCCGACGGCGAATCACAGAAAACCGCTTATATGGTCGTGTCTCGTGACGAGATGATCGCCGTGCTGAAGGCATATGATCTGCAAACGACCGCGAGCGAGGAACTTATCGAAGGGACGAATCGCTATCAGATCGTCACAGCCGCGGACAAGAGCAACGGCGGAACCTCAAAGGTATATTTCAATGTTGATATGATGCCGAAGATGCCCGAAAGACCGGAGCGACCAGCGAAACCATAACATTGCCCGAAGATCAATTATTACAATTCCTATTTGACGAGGCCGAGCAGCGGCCTCTCACTGTTTCTGAGTTGAATGCCGAGGTTCGTTCGGTCATTGAGCGTGAGTTTGCCTCGGTGTGGGTCGAGGGCGAAGTTGTCAATTTTCTTCGGGCGGCGTCTGGGCACTGGTATTTCAACCTCAACGACGGCTCGGCACAGATAAAGTGCGTTTGTTGGAAGGGCACGAATTTCCGCATACGATTTCAGCCGGAGAATGGCATTACGGTGCGAGTTCGCGGGCGTTTGAGTTTGTATGAACCTCGCGGCGAGTATCAGCTCGTTGTTGAGTCGCTCGAACCTTCGGGCGAAGGTGCTCTACGTGCGGCGTTCGAGCAGATCAGAACGCGGCTCGAGGGTGAAGGGCTTTTTGCGGATGAATTGAAACGGCCGATACCGTTCTTTCCGCGACGGGTTGGCGTGGTCACGAGCAAGACAGGTGCCGCGATCCATGACATTGTTAATGTGATGACGCGGCGGGCACGGTCCGTGAGCATTTTGCTCGCTCCGACATTGGTTCAGGGCGAGGGAGCGGCAGACGGAATTCGCCGGGCGATCGTCGGACTCAATGAGTACAGCCGGAAACTGCCGCCCGCGGAAAGGCTTGATGTGCTGATCGTCGGTCGCGGCGGCGGATCGGCTGAGGATCTGTGGGCGTTTAACGATGAGCAGTTGGCCAGGGCGATGAGGGCGAGCCATATACCGGTCATCTCCGCCGTCGGACACGAGATCGATTGGTCGATCGCCGATATGATCGCCGACCTGCGGGCACCTACGCCGTCGGCGGCGGCAGAGATCGTGGCGGCACGCGAAGAGGATATCCTTAACACTTTCGGCTCCGGTGAAGATCGGCTCTTTGATCTCATCGAACGATCCGTTTACGACGTGGCTCTGCGAACCGACAACGCAGTTCTGGCCCTTGAGCAAAATTTCGGTTCGACAGTGCAGCGGTCGCGTGAGCGATTTTTTGAGGTGGCTTCGCGTTTGACTCCGGCGACACTCAGGGCAAGGGCCGTCTCGGTGAACAACCGTCTCTCAACCCTCGATCAAAGGTCGGCAAATGCGATACAGCGATCGCTCAAGGAGAAAAGCGAGAACGTAAAGCTGCAGATGGCCAAACTCGACACGCTTTCGCCGCTGGCAGTGCTGACGCGAGGATTTTCGATCACCCAGACCGAGGACGGCGGTATTTTACGTGACGCTGCAAAGGCAACTGTTGGCGATAAATTGAAAATCCGGCTAGAGCGTGGGAAACTGAATGCCGAGGTCTTGTCGGTTGAGGAAGAGTAGGAATTTAACGCAAAGACGCGAAGAGGCAAAGACGCAAAGCTTTCGGACGGCATTTTGGTCGTGCTTGGATCTTTCTGAAGTATCGCCATGGCTACTCGCTTGTAATAGTTCCCTAGCGTCTTTGCCACTTTGCGGCTTTGCGTTAAAAAAGAAATCCTGATGCTCAAACGTGTACTTGCGACGATCGCGGTTGTAGTTCTTTCCGTTTTGCTGATCGCCGGCGTCGGGGTCTTGATCTATTATCAGAGCCTCAAGGATTCGCCGCAATATTCTCTGGCATTGCTGGTTGATGCTGCGAAACGAGACGACAAGAATGCGATCGACGAGTTTGTTGACATTAACGCGGTTGTGGACGATTTTGTCCCGCAGATAACCGATAAGGCGATCGAGCTTTATGGCCGCGGGCTGCCGCAGGCAACATTGGCAAGGGCCGCCAAGCTCGCGATCCCGATCTTGCCGGCGGTAAAAGATAGAGCGAGGGCCGAACTGCCGCGTGTTATTCGCGACAGGACCGAGCGATTTCGTTATGTGCCGTTTTTCGGAATGGTACTTGGTGCGGACCGCTATCTTGAGATAACCATCAGCGGCGACACGGCATTTGTAAAGAGTAAGCTGCCGGAGCATGAATTCGAGGCCCGTATGAGGCGAAACGGCGATCGTTGGAAAATAGTCGGCGTCAAGGATGAACAGCTCGCGACAGACATCGCACGAACCATCGGCCAGCAGATCATCGCCATTGCGTCGAACGGTTTAACGAGAGATACGGCTGATACGCTAGGCGTAGGCAATCTGGCAGATCTGTTGCGTCAGGCAGAGCAATTGGTGAAATAGCTATGGAAAAATCGTTTGAATCATCGCTCGCGGAGCTCGAGCAGATCGTCGGCAAATTGGAAAGCGGCGACCTGCCGCTCGAGCAAAGCCTCGAACTCTTTGAAAAAGGGATCAAGCTCTCACGGGAATGCCGCGAACGGCTAACGAAAGCCGAACGCCGCATCGAGATCCTGATGAAAGATGCGGACGGGAACTTAGCGGTCGAGGAATTCGATCCGACTGCTAGTCGAGACTAAAGCTAAAGTGCAGTGATCCCTAATACAATGACGAACACGACTAATACAACTAATCCGACAGCTATCGTGTAAATGACAATTCCCGTAGTGTTGTCCTTGCCTGTTCTCCCATTGAAATGGTGCTTGCAATTTCCACATTTGACGTGGGAAAGCACGCGTGGCCCCAAGACACCGCCCCACCACGTGAAGTTCAATTTTTCAGGTTCCGGCGTCCCGCATTTTGGACAAGCAACGTAATTTGCCATAAGTTTATTCAGGCTTAGGCGGGGCGACCACCAGTTTCCTATCAAGAATGTTGCACGTATCGAGCGTGCTGGTTGGGTCGATCGCACCGTTGCCGATGACGACCTGTTGTATCTTTCCTTCTTTGTCTACGACGAAGGTACCGCGATTCCCCGTATTTCTTGCCTCATTGAACAGGCCGTATTGTTTGGTCACGACACGATTCCAGTCGCTCAGAAGATCGAATGACGTTACCTCTATTTTTTCAGCAAAAGCCTTGTTTGAGAATATGGAATCCATGCTGATCCCGAAAACTTTGGTGGATGCAGCTTCAAATTTGGCGATACCAGCCTGGTACGCCTGAAGTTCCTTCGTTCAGCCGCCTGTGAAGGCAAAGACATAGAATGCCAGTACGACGTTATTCTTACCGCGAAAATCGCTTAGCTTGACCTGCTTTCCCGCAGTGTTGGGAAGCGTAAAGTCCGGAGCCATGTCGCCAACTTTTAGAGACGGGGGCGTTGTCGCCGGTGCAGTTTGAGCAAGCACGCCGCTCGACAGCAAAATGCAGACCGACATTGCAAAGAGGATCCTTTTCATATTCTGGTTACCTCGAAAAAAAGATGCCGTCATTCTGGACCAAGTCCAAAACAACGGCAACAGGATATCTCATTTTAGCTAGTCTCGCGAACTGAAGATGCTGAGGATATACCAGAACAATAGTGCGACGCTGGCAAAAAGAGTCAGCGAAGCCGCGACGTGCTGTTTGGTGTTAAACCTATGCAGCACATTTGATGTTTCATAGAGTATGGCTGTTCCCGCAAAAGCGACCATTACAAACGCGAAAACCGTTCCCAGCGTAAAGCCAAAGATCGCACTCGCGATGATAAACCCAAGAGCCGCAAATCCGCCGATTGCAAGTATCGGGCGAAGGAACGAGAAATCAGAACGTGTAATAAATACGGTGAGCGTGATGCCCATGAACAGTCCAAGTGTTACAACGCCCGCCTTCATTAGGACAGATGTGTCCCCGGAATAGTATGTGGCGACCATGATCAGCGGGATAAAGATGATCGCCTCGGCGACGATAAATATTCCTAGTCCCGCATATTGGACTGCAACGGAGGTTTCCGAAACGGCCCAGCGATTTGCAAGGTACGAGATTCCCATAAACAGGCCCAGCACCAACAGCCAGCCGATCGCTCCGCCACTGAAAATTACGTTTGCGACCATTCCGGCGATCGGCGTTGCGAAAAAGAATGCCTCGACAACGATAAAAGCCAATATCGCCGCCGCAAGCAGCGTGTACGTCCGGCGAATAAATGCCGCACGCTCGACCGGTGCCGCTTCGGCGGCTGTATTTCCAAATGTACTTGTAAAATCCTGCATAGTTCTCCTTGCGAGTTTGATGAAACTGGAACCTACGAGTATGTCCGTATTCTACGTTCCATCACCGCTTCGGCTGCCCTTGAACATCGACTCTACGCTCCACAGTCCGGAGCCTCGGGATGCGATGTATAGAAATAGAAAACAATAGATAACGGCGGGTTCGCCTCCGTTTTGAAGCGGCAGCACGGCATCGGACCTAAAGTGAAAGAACCAATATGCCACGGCCATTGTCCCGCTTGCGATAAACGCAGCAAAACTTGTAAACAGCCCGATCATAATTAGAAGGCCGCCTACAAGCTCGATACTGCCGCTAACGGCCATCAGAGGCGTGAATTCCGGCGTTGGCATTCCCGGCGGCATCTGCATCGGCGGATAGCCGAATAGCTTTTGCGAGCCGTGCCATAGAAAGACAAAACCAGTAACTATCCGCATCACAGCATAAATATATGCCGCATAGCGTCCAAGAAATGCTTCCATTAGATCACTCCGTTAGTTTCAGATCCGTACGATATGAAATTGTACCGCATAATATGCCGATCTCAATCAATTTTATATAGAAAAAGGGCCACCTTTCGATGGCCCAATTATTAATCTAATGTAGCAAGCGTTAACCTGCCGCTTTCACCGCTTCGGTCGTGTCCGCACGCGGGGCGGCGAGGCCGAGTTCCGGCGAACGCCATAGGTTTGAGACGAGCAGCTCTCGGATGAACGTCATTTCCTTTGGCAGACGGTCATAGAGCTTAAAGAAAAGGTCGTCATGCATGGCGATCTCTTTCAGCCACATATCGCGGTCGATGTGCATCACGGCGTCAAACTGTTCGCGGCTGAAATCGAGTCCACGCCAGTCCATATCCTCATATCTCGGCATCCAGCCAAGCGGTGTTTCGGTACCCTTTGAGATACCGCGTGAGCGTTCGACGATCCATTTCAGGACACGCATATTCTCACCGTAACCGGGCCATGCGAACTTGCCGTCGGCGTCCTTGAGGAACCAGTTAACCGAAAAGATACGCGGCGGTTCGGGGATCTGGCGACCGAAATTGAGCCAGTGTGAGAAGTAATCGCCCATGTGGTAACCGGCAAACGGCAGCATTGCAAACGGGTCACGGCGAACCTCGCCGATATTGCCGAAAGCGGCTGCGGTCATTTCCGATCCCATTGTTGCAGCCTGATAGACGCCGAATGCCCAGTTGAAACTCTGCTGGACGAGCGGCACGACGCTGTTTCGCCGACCGCCAAATATGAACGCCGTAACCGGCACTCCCTTTGGATCGTCAAAATTCTCATCGACAACCGGGCACTGCGTTATCGGAGCGGTAAAGCGTGCGTTGGGGTGAGATCCTTTTGCCTCGCTCGACGGCGTCCAATCGTTGCCCTGCCAGTCGATGGCGTGTGCCGGCGGTTCGCCGTCCATACCTTCCCACCAGATGTCGCCGTCGTCGGTGAGGGCTACATTGGTGAAGATGGTGTTCTCTTTGATCGACTCCATCGCGTTTGGATTGGTCGAATAATTTGTGCCAGGTGCCACGCCGAAAAATCCGTTCTCGGGATTGATCGCGTGCAGCTTGCCCTGGTCGTTGGGCTTGATCCATGCGATATCATCGCCGACGGTCGTGATCTTCCAGCCCTCTTCCTGAAACGCCTTGGGCGGGATGAGCATGGCAAAATTCGTCTTACCGCATGCCGACGGGAATGCTGCACAGACGTAATCTTTCTTGCCGTCGGGCGACTCAACGCCGACGATGAGCATATGCTCGGCAAGCCATCCCTGTGCACGTCCGAGATTGGAAGCGATACGCAACGCAAGGCATTTCTTACCTAAAAGTGCATTACCGCCGTATCCCGAGCCATACGACATGATCGAATTCTCTTCGGGGAAATGAACAATATACTTGTCCTTCGGGTCCGGCGAACACGGCCACGCGACATCCGCCTGGCCCTCAGCCAGCGGCATTCCGACCGAGTGCAGACAGCGTGTAAACGCCCCGTTGCCGAGAGCGTCGAGTGCCTTAGTTCCCATGCGGGTCATGATCCGCATATTTGTGGCAACGTATGCCGAATCGGTCACCTGCACGCCAAATTGCGATATCGGCGAGCCGAGCGGCCCCATGCAGAACGGCACAACGTACATCTTGCGGCCTTTCATACTGCCGTCAAATTTCTTTTTAAGGATGACCTTCATCTCGCCCGGTGCCATCCAGTTGTTGGTCGGGCCAGCGTCGCCCTTTGCGATCGAGCAGATGTAGGTGCGGTCCTCTACGCGTGCCACGTCCGAAGGGTGCGACCTCGCTAAAAAGCTGTTCGGTCGCTTTTCGGGGTTCAGTCTAATAAACGTGCCCGCATCGACCATTTCCTGGCAAAGACGGTCGTACTCTTCCTGCGAACCGTCGCACCAGTGCACTGCGTCCGGCTTGCAAACCTCGACGGCGTCAGTGACCCAGCGGATCAGCTCTTCGTTTGTAACGCTCGTCGGTATATTCATATCAGTCATAAAAATTTGGACTCTCCGATCAAATTCTAATAGATTGGGCTAAACACTCTAAACAAACGTGTAATTAGCCTCGATTCTTGAAGTTATTCGACTAGCTTATCACGGAATAAGGAATTTGTTAATGATATGGCAATCCGTAAACTGTTACATCTGTTAACTGTTTCAGGATGTACAGGGCTGAAACAGTATGTAACACCCCGCCGCTCATCCCTGACTTTTAACCGTTCGGTATTGAACAAAAGTATGAGCTACGACGGTTGCGATTATGATTGCACCGCCGAGCAGGGCCCAGCTTGACGGCCTTTCGCCGACGAAAAGGAATACCCAGACAGGATTTAGTAGCGGTTCGATGAAGCCGATGATGCTCGCGTCAAGTGGGCGTGTGCCGCCGTGGACTCCTTTTATAAAGAGAATATATGAGATGCCGATCTGGAAGATGCCGAGAAAGGCGACTGCTCCGAGATCGAGCCAAGTGATCGTTGACAGCGACGCGACGCCCGGCGGCAGCGTCAGCAATGCCAGCAGAAAGTTGCCATAGATGACGGTAATTACCGTATTCATCCCGATGGCCTTGGGGTGCTTGAGCAGCATTATGTACAGCCCGAGAAAGATGCCTGAGCCGAGGGCCGCGATGTTGCCCTGGTAGTCGCCTATGGTCAGGTCGCCGACGAAGAAAAGGCTCATTCCCGCTATGCAGAAAATGACCGTTGCGAGATCTCGCAGATGAAATTTCTCACCGATGACGAACGGAGCGAGTATCAGGATGTAGATCGGAGCGGTGTATTGGAGAAAGATCGCGTTAGCGGCGGTTGTGTGTTTGGTCGCCCAGACAAACAGGAACAGCAGCGTCGCATAGATCACCGAACACATCACACCAAACGCATTGATCCGCAGACCCGCCTTTCGAGTGAGAATAAATACGGTTATCCCCGCCAACAGTGACCGAAAAAAAGTCACCTGATAGGCATCGAGCGTGGTGAGCTTGATAAAAAGCCCGCCGGTGCTCCACAGAAGCACGGCGATCAGTACCAGAACAACTGGCGGGAATGGTTTAGCAGTAGCGTTTGCCACGAATAAGAATTTTCAACGCAAAGCCGCAAAGGTGCAAAGACGCAAAGATGAATTGCTTCTTCTTTGCGTCTTGGCGGTCTTGGCGTCTTTGCGTTAAATATCTGTTATTCGCCGGAAGCGGCGGATTTTATTGTTTCGCGTAGGGCTTTGGCCGAGGTTGTTACGGGTTCTAGTTCGACGTCCTCGACGTTGCCATAGACCTTTTTGCCGAATACGGCGTTCCAGGGTGGAATGACAAGGGTGACGTTGCCGGCGGCTCTCGCCTGACATGCCAGACGTAGGAATGGCGTTTCGTCCTCGGGTTGGTTGTAGCCGAAAACCTTCATCTGTTTTCGTTCACGGCGTTCGACGCTGGCAAGTTTGTCCTGACCGCCGAGCACACCGACCCAGCAGGTACCGCACGAAGCCGCCGTACACTCTATCGGCACGGGGCCTTCCCAACACCTTGAGTCGCCGGCCTTCCAGTCGCGTGAAGTATCTTTTTGCGAAGCCGAAGCGATCTCTTCGTCGAGCGTTACGGGAAATTTACCCGCATAATTGCTTGCCGTGTATGCGACGGAGAATTTCTTATCGATCGTCTTGAGGAATCCAAAAACGCCCTGCGAATCATCCTTCGCACGTGCGGCAACGATCGCGTCGGGTGACTTGGTCATCGCTCCCGTTGGCTCTTCCGCTTCGCCTGCGGCAGCTTTGAATGCATCAAGCCCGACTTGATTCAGCGTCATCAGGCCGACGGCGGCTATGGCGTTTGTGAGGATGCGTTCGACGTTGTTCTTCTGAGCGATGCGGATGCCGACCTCTCTAATAATGTCTGCCAACTCCGTCGTCTCGCCCTTGAATTCATCAGCCTCGGCCTCGACCGCACACTTTGCCGTCTTCCAAAAACGATGCCCGTACAGGAAAGTGTGCGATGTGTCGATCTGGCCATCCAGCTCAAATTCGCCCTGCATCACCATTCCGTGCAGCGTCTCGTCGCGGTTCTCAGCCGCGTCCACAAACCGTTTGAGGCTCAACGGATAAAACCGGAACCATATCTGCACCGCGTTGCGGTCAACCTCATGTATCTCCGGTAAAAGCTCCCCAACAGCCCCGAGCCAGTCCGACTCCAAAAACCCAGCCAAATGATCGATCAATGCGTTACTCATATATCTCCAAAAGCAAACCAAAGAGTTAATCAAAAATCGGCGAAAGTAGCAAGGGGAAGTGGTAGTGGTGAGTGGTGAGTGGTGAGTGATGGGGGCCGTTCACCGCTCACCGTTCACCACTCACCACTATTCTTCTACGCTGCGAGTTTCAGGGCTTCGCGGGGTTCGTCCGGGGCGTCTTCGAGGCCGAGTTGGCGGGCGGTGATGTAGATGAATTCCTCCGCTGCGTATGTAAATTCATCGACCGCATCGTCTATCAGCCGTTCGAGCGTCCCGTGCCGGTCCAGCTCCATCTCGCCTTTGTGCTTTTTGCGAAATTCGTCCGGATCGGTGGCAACGGCAAATGGAATGCCTTTTTCTCCAAGCTCCATCTTTCGTATCAGCTCTTTTCGCCCGGTGAGCGAATCGAGCATCCAGCGTGTCCGGCCTTTTTGGCAAAAGAGCTGGAATGGCCCGGCAAAACGCATATCTATCAATATCTCGGGCGTCTCAAAATCGGTATATGCCGCAAAGAATTCACGCATTTGATGCACGGACAATTGCAGTTTGTACCTGTCCGAGAGTTCCTTTGCGAGTTGGAGAGCATCGTAGAGCAGACCGCCGGTCAGCAAGATCGTTTCCTTTATCGGAACTCTCTCTGACACGAATGTCGCTACCAGATGCGGCATCTCCCTCTCCGCGACCGTCAAGGCATTAAGCAATTTGCCAACCCTCGCCAGATCGCGAAATTTCTCATTCGGCCCAAGCGAATCAATATGCTTCTGCGTAGCCGTATATCTTAGTGATCGTAATGTGATTATGTTTTTCATGTTTGTGTGTTTTGGTTGTTGCACTTTTTTCTCTTTTTCTTCGGGCTATGCCCATCTATTTGCGGAAAAGCTCGGCTTTTCCGATAATCTTTCCAGATCTTTCCTGCGGCTGTGCCGCCCGTCGAGCCAAATGTTTCAGGTCTCAAGAGATAAACCCGCGTACTATCTGACATCGGTGACACATCAGAGACTGCCGATCTTTCGGACGGAAACAGTCGGCCAGATAGTATGCAAGGCGTTTGCCGAGGCTCGCCGCAAATATGGCTTCCTGATATTCGCCTATGTGATAATGCTGGACCATATACATATCATTACTGACTGTAAGTATGAGATATCTGAAACACTTAGATATCTGAACGGCATCTCTGCAAAACGATTATTGGATCATTTGAAAGCGAACGAGCTCGGATCTTCTCTTGCGAAGCTCCGAATTCAGGAACGCGGCGACAAACATAAATATTCGGTTTACCAACATCACCCAAATGCTTTTCGCATCACCGGCGAAGAAGCTCTATGGCAAAAGGTTCAATACATTCATCTCAATCCCGTCAGGGCCGGGCTCGTCGAGCATCCGGATGAATACCTGTTTTCGAGTGCGAGACAATGGCATGGCAAACCCCTCGACAATGAACCTCTCCTGACCGATCACCGCCAGATCCGATGGAGAAAATAACTGTCTCTTGCGGCTTGTCCCTTCCGCCTCTTACGGCTGCCTCTTTCGGCTTTTCCCTTCCGCCTCTTGCGGCTTCCTCTTGCGGCTTTTCCCTTCCGCCTCTTGCGGCTGTGCCGCTCTATTTGCGGAAAAGTTCTACTTTTCCGACAGCTGCCTTCACTTGGTCCACGGCGGCTTGCCGCCAAGCTATTTGGAGGCAGAGCCTCCGTGGTCTTAAGGGATACTCGCCCGGAAAAGCACAGCTTTTCCGCAAATAGACGGGCACAGCCCGAACATATCGCTTTTTCCGCAGATAGATGGGCACAGCCCGAAGACATCGCTTTTTCCGCAAATAGGTGGGCATAACCCTTTTCCGCGATAATGATGTAACAGCCTTACCAGGTGAAACGACTTAACAAATTAACAAGACATGATTTATATCTTCTTACTCTTCAAACTCTCTCTACTACGTAATAGATATATCTAGTTATGTAGATCGTTAAGTTGTTACGCTGGAAACTATGTAAGGCTGTTACGCCTGTTAACTACTCTCTCTTGATCGCCTTGAGATGCTTTGAGACCGTGACGTGCGAGAGTCCGACTGCTTCGCCGATCTCGCGTGTCGTCTTACCGGCATCGGCCAGTTCCTTGATCTTTTCGAGCAGCACCACCTTTTCCTTGTCGTTCGCCGTTTTCAGATGCTCCCCCTCGCTGCCCGTTCCGTTGAAGACGAATTGCAATAAACTGCCGACTCGCTCAATGTTTCCGAGCAGGACGTTTTCGCTGTGGTAGATCAGGGCGGTGTTTCTTGCCTTGATCTGTTTGAGATAACGAAGCCCCGGGTCCTTATGGCTTTCGCCGATCGCAAAGGACGAATCGCAGAAGTTGATGAGCATCTTTGAGCCTTGCAGGTCGTTGCGGCCAAGCGGTTTTGAACTATCGCGTTTTGGCGTGTGAGCGAGTGCGAGGATCGATATCTGATGCCGTGATTTTAGTTCCTTGAGGTACTTCATCAGCGGCAGTGCGTTGCGTGCGTTCTCGGTCTCGTCACGCAGATACGTCAGATTGTCGATGATCAGAATATCGGCCTTTTGCTCGACGATCGTGCGGTCGAGCGAATGGTTGAGAAAATCCTCAAACGTCTTAAAGCCATGCAGCTCACTCGTCTCAGGGTCAACCTCGGCACGCTGAAAATTATCATGAAACCGATAATGATCCGTGTGATGCTCCTCGCCCGGCCTCCGTATCGACAACCGCGACTCAAACTGCTTATCCGTGAGTTCGAAGTCGAAGTAAACCACTTTTTGAGCAGGACATTCTGTCCAGTGACGGGTAACAGGTGACGTGTCACCGCTCTCATTCCCGTTACCTGTTACCTGTAACTTGTCACCATTAGTTCCCCGACTTATCATGTCGCCAATTTGAACAGCTAAAATGCTCTTCCCAACATTCGTATCCGCAAACAAGATGCACAGCTCGCTCTCGAACCAGAATTCACCAAAGAGCATCTTTGGACTCGGGCGGCCTTTGGCTTCGTCGAGCCATTGGTTGCCGGGTTTTACTATGAAAAGGTTCGCTCCCGCCGTGTTTGTATCGACCCAACGCGAAACTCCGTCAGCCATCAGGCAGAGGCGTTCGGCGATCTCTTCTCGCGTCATTCCCTCGTCCTGAACCGACTGCCGCACATAGTCAGAGATGTCCCGGCCATGCTTTTCAGCCATATCGTACTCAGCATGGACATCGAGGACCTTGACGGTCGCGGCGGCACCGTTGATAAGGCGTGCGGCCTCGTCAGCCTGCACACCGCCCGGCAGATCGTGATCTCGACAGATCACAACATTTGTTTTCTTAAGGTATTTGTTAAAGACCTTCGTCCAGTTTTTGAACGAAGTGGCGATAAAGCCAAGCTCGGCAAGCGTATCGGCGTCTTTTTCGCCTTCGCAGAGCCACACATCCGAACCGTGGCGGATCTTGTTCACCAAGTCCTGCAAACGGTACGGAACGCGGGCTACACCCTGCAAATTCCAAATTAACTTGCCTTTCGCATCATACCGACGCTGGCCAAATCCCTTTGGCTCAAAACGCACATTCTCGTAAAGCAGGCCGCCCGATTCGTCCGTGTACCGGTAAACCGCAGCGATCTTTGCCTTAGCTGGTGCGTGATATGCCCAGTCCTTGCCTTTGTACGACCTCGGCGAGAGATCGTGCGGTGCACACCCCTCAAACAGGTCTTTCCACTCAAGCCCCATTGCCTCAACTATCTTCTCGGGTGGGCACCCTGCAAAGCAGTTCAGCAGCACCTTGCTGCCCGATTCGCCTAAACTCAGGCTCTGTTTTTCATCCTCATGTGCGGGGCACTTAGCGATAAAGCCATGCTGGCTCCTCTTCGCCCCATTAAGTTTTCGTACGATCTCTGTAAGAGACATCTTTTCTGTAACACGTCCGTTGCACCTGTCCCATTGGCCCAACCTGTTACAGTGTTACAGGGTTTCCAAGGTTTACATGCTTTCCACGTTTACAAGGTTTCCAAAAAGAACCCGTGCAACAAACGTGACGAGCATTGTTTCATACATTGCACAGGTTGTCAAGTGTGGCGAGGATGGGACGCGTGGGTCGAGTGCATAACGATGCAACAAATTGAAAAATTCAAGGCCGGGGAGTATATTCATCATCGTTTCAGTATTTTATCTCTAAAAGGGTCGCGACCGGGCCTTCTATGCAAATTGCCGAATTTCAAAGAATCATTAGAGTTACTGACAAGACAACTATCGTTCGACGTATCATTCTGGAACGGGGGTGTGAGATGCTTTCGCCGGAGATTGAAAATAATCTATGTGGTGCGGTCTCAAAACGATTCGATGTGGATGAGGAGAACATCCATATTGTGGGCTCAGCAAAACTAGGGTTCAGCATTAAACCCAAATCAAGATATCAAGCTTTTCACGATGATTCTGATATTGACTTAGCAATTGCCGACCCTAGTTTGTTTGAAAGAGTTTGGACAGAAGTGCATGCTTACGTTCAAACAGGTGAGTTTTGGGAAAAAGAAAGGGAATTCTATGGATATTTGCAAAACGGGTGGATCAGGCCCGATCTTTTGCCGAATGCTAATTCCTTTGATTTCACTACAACATGGTGGAATTATTTCAACGCCTTAACAGCATCAGGCAGATTCGGACGATATCCGATTCGTGGGGCGATCTATATGAATCGATTTTTTTTGGAGACTTATCAGACGATTTGCGTTGAGCAATGTCAGCGAGGGACATAATGAATACATCAGCTTCAAACCGGCGACTTCGTTTATTACTTACTGCACTCAATTCAGGTGCTCTTCAACCGAGACCGGAATTCCAAAGAAGACTGGTATGGAATAATTCCGACAAGCTCGCATTTATCCAGACGGTTTTAGAGGATTTTCCGTTTCCAGAGATCTATATCGCTATTGGAGAGTTGGATTCTGAAACCGGCGAAGGAACCGAATTACTAGTGGATGGCCAGCAACGCTTGACCACATTAAATGAGTACTTCAAAGATTCGACGGAACTGAAATACGGAATGAGCCGCTACGGAAAAGAAATCGCTCCATATTCTACATTAACAGAGGACGAGAAAACGGCTTTTTTGGAGTATCAGGTTGTCATCCGTGATTTAGGAAAACTAGAAGCACCGAAGGTCCGGGAGGTTTTCGAGAGAATCAATTCCGCTAACTATGCGTTGAATGCCATGGAGATTCATAATGCTCGCTATGCAGGTGCCTTTATTGAAACTGCCGCTAAGGTTGTTGAGAACAAACTGTTTTCGAAAATGAAGGTTTTCACGACAAATGACATTCGACGGATGCAGGACGTCCGTTACGGTGCTGTTCTGGTGGCCACGGTGATGTCAACATACCTCAATCTCGATAAGGGGCTAGAAGATTTCTTGGAAAAATATAATGATGAGTTTCCCGCGTCGGCAAAAGTAGCAAGAGACCTTAGATCCGTCTTAGCTGTCATCAAGCTGATGGGATTTGAGCCCAAGTCACGTGTGTGGAGAAAGGCAGACCTTTTCACTCTAATCGTTGAACTGTATCGAGTAGGGTTTCGCCGGAGTATCCAAATCGATGTGAACCGGTCTGAGAGTCGCTTAAAGGCCTTTTATAGCAGGGTCGATGAAGAACAGGGTGATTCTGAAGACCTAATGATCAAGACATACTTTCTTTCCGCTTTTCAAGGAACCAACCTACGTGCAAATAGAATCCGTCGCGGCGAAATTATTCAGAAGCAGCTAGACCCTAATTACGACATTGATCGAAAACTTATCGGTATTGAATAGGTTGGCCGACCAAATCTCCAAATGGCCTCTCCTGATCCAAGCGGCTTGCCGCCAAGAAGTTAAAAGGCAAGGGTTATAGGCCAAGGCAAAAGGTCAAAAGTCAAAGGTCAAAGGCCCGATCCGCCATTCCGCATTCGAAATTCCGCATTCCGCACTTACCTGTTTCACCCCGTTTCACCCGTCTCAGTCTGAAACAGTGAAACACTGAAACAGATAAGACGTGGCTATGCCGCACAAACCAAGTTCGTCTCTCTTCGGGCTATGCCCGCTTATTTGCGGAAAAGCTGTGCTTTTCCGGGCCTGTCTCCCTTAAGACCACGGAGG
>JBATDM010000043.1:0-57126 GCA_049663465.1 Pyrinomonadaceae bacterium | reverse complement strand
GTACGCAGGACCGTCGAGGAAATCGTGGCCAATAGCACGAGCGGAAAGGCGACTCTTGGCCTCGTCGTCACGATCTGGTCGGCTTCGGCCGGATTTGATGCGATCAGAAGCGCCCTGAATGCCGTTTACAAACTGAAGGAAACCCGTTGGTGGTGGAAAACAAAACTCCAGTCGCTCGGCCTCACGCTTGTTGTAACACTGCTCATTGGTGTGGTCCTTTCGATCGTATTCTACGGTTGGCAATTGGCAATGTACGCTCTCGGGGGGTTGGGCATTAAAGTCACTTCCCCACTGGTTCTGGTGGCTATACAGTGGGTGTCGATCCTCGTCGTGATGCTTTTTGTTTGTGAGATCATCTATAATCTGTTGCCAAATTTTTATAAGTTCCGATGGATATGGATCACGCCCGGCTCGATCGTCGCGATCATTCTCTGGATCGTCCTGACTACCGCATTTCGAACGTACCTCGGCTATTTCAACTCCTATAACAGAGCGTACGGTTCGCTCGGTGCCGTAATTATCATGATGCTGTGGCTCTATCTAACCGCATCCGCCCTGATGATCGGCGGTGCCATTAATTCGGTCCTTCATGAGATGCACAGCGAAAACACCAAAGAAGAAGTAGAATCAACCGGAATCGCAAATAGTGAATAGCGAAAACCAATATTTGTCGAAATCGTGATCGCTATCCATCATTACTTTTGACTTTTGACTTTTAACTCTTAACTTTTAACTATTACCTCTATGTCATTGATGCTTCAAGAGATCGCCGAGCAACCTGCCGTTCTTGAGCGGACACTAGCAGCGGAACAGGCTAAATACAAGAGGCTTGGCGAAACACTTCGTTCAAAAGATATTGATCTGATCGTCCTCGTGGCCAGGGGCAGTTCGGACAATGCCGCTCTATTTGGTAGATATTTGTTTGAGGTTACGACCGGTATTCCCGTTTCTCTCGCCGCTCCGTCGATTTACACGCTTTACAATGCAAAGATCGATCTCCGGCGGGCTTTGGTGATCGGCGTCTCGCAATCGGGCGAGGGCGTTGACGTCAACCTCGTTCTCGAAAGTGCAAAAGCCTCAGGTGCGTTTACTCTTGCGATCACCAATGAAGCCGATTCCACGATGTCCAAGATCGCCGATGAGACTCTGCTCATTCATGCTGGTCGGGAGCGATCGGTGGCCGCTACGAAGACCTACACCGGCCAGATGCTTCATTTTTACATGTTGGCAAATGAGCTCGCCGGTAACCGCCTCGACCTCTCGCGTATCGCCGGTTACGCCGCTGAGGCTCTGGAACTAAGGCCGCAAATCGAACGGCTCGTTGAACGGTACGTTTTCATGGAAAACTGCGTCGTTGTTGGCCGCGGTATGAACTATGGGAATTCGTACGAACTCGCCCTCAAGCTGATGGAAACCTGCTACGTCGTTGCCGAGCGTTTTTCATCGGCTGACTTTTTTCACGGGCCGCTTGCGATCGTCGAACGCCGCTTTCCGGTCGTCCTGTTCGGTCCGGCGGGAGTTACCCAAGCCAGCAGCATCGATCTTCTCGGTCGGCTTCACGAACTAAACGCCGACTGCCTCTCTATCACCAATGATCCCGAGATCGCTAAGCTTTCGCCAAACAGCGTGATGCTATCTCCAGAGATTGACGAATTTCTCTCGCCCATCCCGTTCATTGTCCCAGCTCAATTGTTTGCCGCGTTATTGTCCGCAGCAAAAGGCCTCGACCCGGACGCTCCACGGTCTTTGTCAAAGGTAACCAAAACCATCTAGCGGTCTTACGAACACGGTCCGGTTCCGCGTTTACACCGGCCATTTTCGATTGCCAGAATGATGAACGGAATCGAACTGATCGCCGCCGCTATCAGAAATGCTCGAATGGTTTTGCGGCTGGATACCTGGCGGACGACCGAATAGGAAATCACCTCCGCAACCCCTGACTTGTCAACCACCAAAAATTGCTCATCATCGGCCTCGCTGATATACCCCTTCAACTTGTGGCCATCCTGAAGTTTGACCTCAACCTTTACCTTTGGGCCTGTGCCAAGTTTCTGGATCTTTGACCGGACCATTTCTATTGTCTTGGCTTCGTTGGCCGGAGCATTAGCCGCTACTGCTACTGCTACTGGTGCAATAGATAAAATAAAAAGGGATGCAATGAGGCTAACAACTACAAAGGCTTTCATTATTTTTCTCCTTCCGAAAGGTCTCAGGCTGCGGCCGCGTTCAATAATGCTTCACGCATGGCTCCGGCCGTTCGCCAGCGTGAATCAATATGTTTAGACAATGCGGTCTCGATGACTGCGGCGACGTGCGGCGGAACATTGGGGACTCGGTTCAGGACGGGAATTATCGGCTTCTCAAATATCGCCTTCACTGTTTCCGCAATTCCGGCCTTCGGGGCAATGTCCAGTGCGTGAGCACCCGTTAAGAGACTGTATGCCGTCATTCCCATCGCATAAATGTCTGATGGCGGCTTAACATCCTTAAAATCCCGGATCTGTTCTGGCGGCATATATGCTATCGTGCCGGCAACGTCACCTACCATCGTCACACCGCTCATACCCGTCTGCTTAAAGCTCTTCGACAGGCCAAAATCCGTTAGCTTTGCCGTCAAGGCCGGAGCTTCGCCAGTTACGAGTATGTTCTGCTCCTTTATGTCCCGGTGTACAAATCCCTGCGAGTGCGCAAAATCCAAAGCCGCCAGCGTCTGCGAAACAACCGAGACCATCTCGCGGTAATCGAGCCGTCCACCGCGATGTTTTGACAGGCGGGCCGCGTCCATACCGACCACAAACTCCGTCACGAGGTAAACCAGTCCGTTATGCGTTCCATGCTCGATGTACTCAACAATGTTGTGATGGCTGAGTGCCGCGGCGACCTCGATCTCTCTTAGAAATCGCTTGAGCGATTGTTCACTTACCGCAACTTCGGGCAGCAACGTCTTGATCGCAACGGCTCGGCCGTCCTTTTCCGAACGGCCCAGCATCACGCTTCCCATGCCACCCTGGCCGATAACACGAATCATCTGGTAGCCCGGTATCGGCTGCGGATTCTGCTTTAGCTTCACTCGGCACTCGTCGCAAATAAATGAAAGCCGTTCAGACGGGTCTGCTGCCTCGACATTTGCCGGGACGCTGCAATTCAGGCACGTCACATTGACGATCGACGGTTGTGTGCCGCCGGGCATCCTTGCCGTATCGTCAAACTCCTCAAGCCCCGTCGAAACCTCGACCTCAAGTATCGTCTCGCCGCCCTGAATACGATCGCCGCTTTTCAAATGCGCGGTCTCCACCCGCATTCCATTGACGTAAGTTCCGTTGGTTGAATCCAGATCACGCAGGAATGCCTGGGGCGGTGCGATCTCAAGAATGCAGTGATGCCGCGAGAAATATTTGTCGTGGGGCAGGCAAAACTGCGCGTCCTCACTCCGTCCGATCATGAACGTATCATGTTGATCGAAGGTAAAATCGCGTCCCGTCTGAGGTCCGGCGGCTACATGAAGTGTGACACGCATCGCTTGGATTATATGGGATTTATTATCAGTTCGCTAGAATGGCGATCAATCCGAACACGACTGACGCAAGAAAACTGATTACGCCGAGAACGAGTCCGCCGATCGCGAGTCCCCTGCCGCCGTATCGTGAACTGTTGCTATCCGCGTTTCGCATTCCGAGAAAACCGAGCACCGCGGCCGGTACTCCGAGCCAAACTCCGCCGTAGCAGCAGATCAGCAAAATACTCAGAATTCCAAGAATTAACGAGATCGTCGGCAGCGTCTGATCGCGAGATGCAACATACGAGGGCGAGCCAAAAGGCTGGTTCTGTATATTCTGCTGGCCCTGCCATTTTGCAGGCGGCTGAGCCGAGGGCGTATTTGGCCAGCTCGCCGGATTTGTCACCCGCGACTGATCGAGGATCATCGTCGGCGGCGAATCGTCCGCATACCGTCCCAACGGCGGCTCCTGAGCAAACGCCGTTAGCAACTCGCCGTCCTCGAGGCAAAAGTTTAACTGATCATCGCTATAGGTTTGCTGGCACTTTGGGCACTGCTTCATAGAAAACTATTTTCTGATCTCTAGATTCTTAAACGCGACCTTAACGCCGTCTCCCGCATAAAGCCCCGCGACGCCGCCGTCGTATCCGTGAACATTACGAATAGAGGTGACCATTGTTCCGTTGATGTAGAGTTCGATCTTGTCGTCGGTATCACGTGCCTCGAGTATATTTTCCTCCGAGCCTTCCCTGATCGCCGCTGAAGTTGTCCAATTTACGACCGCCTTCTCGTTCTGCGGTGTGTGATAGACAACACGGTATTTTTTGCGTTTCGTATCTATCAAAAAGGCGTAATCCTTTTGAAGCGGCGTCGGGTCACTATGAAAGATCAAGCCGTATCCAAGACTGCCCGATGCGTTATCCACATTACGCAGTGTAACCCGCGTGTCTGCCTTTTCGGTCGAATACTCCTCAGGAGCTACAAGAACGTAGTAAAATCCCTTCTTTTTGGCGCTCATGACAAACTCGCCGTCGGTGAACTCCGTGTTGCCATATGCCGAGAATTCTTTGACCCAAGGTTTGAGATCGACCGTCTCGAGATCCGTTCGACTCGATGTCGAACTATTGGTTGGCGACGTCGAATTATTCGAGGTCGTGCCGAAATTCCCAGTTTTGGTCGAATTTGCCGTCGTCGTTTTGCTGTCCGATTCGGCCAACTTGTCGTTTTCCATTTGCGACCCGATCACGAACAGACCGACAAGGCCGCCGCCGCAGACCAAAACCACCGCTCCGAGGATCAAGACAACCCAGATCCACATCTTCGAGGATTTTTTCGCCGGCTGCATCGAACCCTGTGGTTGCTGTGGCGTGTTCCATGCCGGTTGGCCTGTGACCTGCGGTTGCGGCTGCGTCGGCTGTGCCTGATTGACCATCACCGTCGGCGGCGGTGCCGGTGCCGACGCCTGCGTCAGGACCGAGCCGTCCTCGAGGCAGAAATTGAGGTTCTCGTCACTGTATGTCTTCTGGCATCGCGGGCAGATCTTCATAATTTGTTCCCCTCTTTTTGAACGTGCAACCGTTGGATTCCAAACATTATAACCGCAAGCCAACCTAAACGCGACTCTGACAAGCCAAGGGAGCGATATCGGTAGATTGTTACTGGCGATATGCGTTCCATTTAGTTTTCAAAGATCAAGTGTTGGATTTTTGCCTTTCTTTTGCGGCCTTTGCGGCTTTGCGGCTTTGCGTTAAAAATCTTCCGCTTCTCTCTGCGTGCTCTGCGTAAATCTCTGCGTTCTCGGCGTTTAACGGTTTTTCAACGCGGAGACCGCAGGAAATCACCTGCTTGCCGGTCATGGCGGTGGACGTGAGTGGTTGTCGAGAAAAGATGGTGGCTTGGTGCCGCCGAGAGTTGCCGCGTTTGCATTTTCTGCGGAGACGATGGTTTCGGCCAGGTTTGAAATGCCTGTCCCAATACCGAGCCAGATGCAGCGGCCCAGAGCAGTCCCGCACGACATCAGAGCACATTCTCTCTGGAAGCAATGACGTCTTGTTACATCCGCTGAAAATATTTCGCAGCCCAGATCAAATCTGTCCACCGGTGCCTCATCAAACTTCCAGACCGAATTTCTCACCATCCCGTCGGACCGGCCGGGGCCGAAGCAGCTTTCGATCAACGCCCGGCACACACTGTCAACGAAGGCGGGTCTCTCGTTTAGTTGGATCTGTTCGAGTCGGATTCGGAATTGTTTCTCATCAGGTATGTTGTTGCAGCTTTCGCACATGCCATCAACTTATCACGGGTTTTCAGAAATTGAAATACCAAACCGCCGGGATCGTCACATTATGCCGATTTCGTAGTGTTCCGCCGGGTTTGCCGCGGAAAGATATTACCGCGAAAAGACGCGAATAGAGGAACTATCATTAGTTCTCTTATTCGTGCCTATTCGTGTAATTCGTGGCAAAACTTCTTTCTTCGTTTCGCGTCATTCGCTGGTAAATATTACTGCAGCGTCAGGCCGCAGCGGCCGCAGAATTTAATGTGCGCGGGATATGCACCGCCGCAGCGGCGGCAAAGGCGTTCGGCTTGGGGAGGCATGCTTTGATGCACCGGTGAGGTGAAATTTACCGGCTGTTGGGAAGCGGCCGGTTGAGCGGGAGTTAGATTCAGTCCACACCGGCCGCAGAAACGTGAATTCTTGGCAAGCGGGGCGGCGCAGCGAGGACATGGAAAGCTGTCTCCGGGAGTTTCGCCCTGGCTTATCATGACAAATCTTCCGCCGCCGCACCGGCCGCAGAATCTTACACCGTCCGCAAATCTCGAACCGCAGTTTCCACACGCAACTATCCCCGGAATCACGCTTGATTGAGGAGAACTTCCGACACTGGTGCCTTGTGAGGAAGACGGTTGGCTGCCTGTCCCGTGCATCACTCTGAGCTGGGCCTGAATAACCTGTTCGTTTGCGCCCGGACGGATCTCTATGAGCCGTTCATCGTCTTTCTCACCGCGTTTCGAGACGCGAAGGATGTGCTGGCCAGCAGGAATATCTGTCAGAACAACACGTCCCGAACTACCGATACTTCCCCTACGCTCATCGTCGACATAAACCTCTGCTCCAAGCGGGGCGAGCACGACGAGCCGACTGCCGCCTGAGCGTTTATTCTCATCAATGTCGGCGGCCGCGTGTTCGAGCTCCCTTATCCACTCTGAAACCGTCGCCGGGCGTTTTGCCGGCTCGATCTCGAGGGCCCGCATAATGACGCCATCGACATCGCCGGGAACATCCGAACGAAGCGACGACAGCGGCGGCGGCGTGTGCATAACCTTTTGCATTACGAGCTGCATCAGGTCGCCTGTGAACGGTGTTTTCCCGCCAAGCATCAGATATGCGATGGTGCCGAGAGCGTACAGGTCGGCCCGCTTATCGACGCCGACCTCGGGCTGCATCTGCTCAGGCGACATAAATTCCGGCGTGCCAATTATCCCGCGTGACGATGGGGTCGCTTTCGACGCGGCGTCCGTTACGGTCTGGTTGATTATCTTTGCAAGGCCAAAATCACCGACCTTTACAAAACCGTCGCGGCCCTTGCCCTTCTGCATGATGAAGATATTGGCGGGCTTTAGATCTCGATGGAGAATGTCCAGGTCGTGTGCCGCATCGACACCATCGGCGATCTGCCTGAGCAACCGTACCGCACGCTTGACGGGGAGCGTGCCTTCTCGCCGAAGCAGCTTGTGCAGCGTCTCGCCCTCGACATATTCCATTACAAGATAGAAAATGCCGTCTTCGGTCTCGCCAAAATCGGTAACGCTGACGGTGTTCGGATGCTGAATTGAGGCGGCGGCCTGTGCCTCGCGTTCAAAGCGTGCGATCGCCTCGCCTTCCTGCAGATCGTCGCTGCTCAAAATGTCCTGGCGTACTGTCTTTACGGCAACGCGGCGGGTATCAAACTTGGTATCTCTTGCAAGATAAACCTGGCCCATTGCCCCTCGTCCGAGGCGGCTTTCGAGCAGATATCGACCGGCGATCATCTGCGTTCCGGGCAGCGACAATCGGGTCTGCGTGCCGTCGTGCGGACACGCAGAGATCTCGTCCGGGAAGCAAAGTTCACATTTGGGGCATTCTTTCATCGCTAAAGACTCATCTTCAATGGTAACGAAAAATTATCCAAATGAAGAACGGCAAGTGATTCAGTTTTTGCGGGTTTTGGCGTTTACGGTTGGTTTGTTATACTCTCATTTGCTTTTGGGTCGATAGCTCAGTCGGTAGAGCAACGGACTCTTAATCCGTGGGTCGCAGGTTCGATCCCTGCTCGGCCTACCAAAATCAATGCAGAACGAATAGTGCACAATGCACAATGGAATTCATCCATTTTGCATTGTGCATTCTGCATTCGTCACTAAGTTAGACATGATCGCGCCATTTCAACACCTCATCCCGTAGGATCGGGTTCTGTTGAAAGCTACCTGTCTCGCCCTGAGCTGCCGTCGCCCGCTGAATGTGCCAGTAACTAAGCCCCAGCTTCCCAATAGCCCGCATATAACGGCTCCGCGCCTTGAATTTGCCGTTAAATAGACCTGAGATCAGCCAACCGGAGCTGCTGAATGCAGAGGTTGCCGTCTTCGCATGTTCCTGTGGAATAAGCCCGCGTGCAATGTCGATCGCTAGCATCTCGGTGAGAATCTTATTCTGCCGCCGCATAATGTAAAGCGAAAAGCCTACGAAGATAAGGAAGAAAGGTATTTCGAGCACAAGATAACCGACGACGAAGCCCTCGAGCCCGCCAATGACCGCCATACCGTTCCAGATTGCGTGTAAGATTACCGCAGCAAAATAACCCGCGACCGGGGCGATGATCCTAACCGCCATATTATGCGATTCACGGGCCATTCCAACGCCGATACCGGTCATCGACGTAAATGTCACATGTGCAAACGGCGACATAATGCCGCGAAGTACAAAGAGAACGGCCAGCCCGCCAAATCCGGCGTCGCCGATCGCACGGCCGTAATAAAGTACATTCTCGACCGTCGCAAACCCAAGAGCGATCACGCCGGCGAACACTATTCCATCCAGAATATCGTCAAGATACCGGCGGAAAAAGATAAGAAGAAGTATGAGGCCGATCCCTTTCGAACCTTCCTCAAAAACCGGCGCAGAGATGACCGCACCCACAGCCTGACCCGCATCCGGCGACACGCCGATACTCACCACAACCCCGACCAACGTATTCACGATAAAAGAAACAATTACCGCGACGAGAGCTCCCCACGCAAATGCCAATGACAAAAGCCAAAGCGGTTCGGGATCATATCGGTCAAGCCATATGAGCGGCAACAGATATATCACTGCCGGAACGAAGGCGACCACGGCCGCAACTATTGCGGGAACGATGCCAACACTCGCAAACATCAGGAGCATGACGATGAGCGACATAAACACGATGGCAAATATCGTCACGGCAATGCCAATATAACGGCCAGTCTTCGGCGGCTCCGGTTGTGCCGCCGACATGCTCCCGAGGGCAAAGTTTTGCAGAGATGCCTGAAAATTGATCGGTTCCTGTGCAGCAACCTGATTGAATTGGGTCACCTGGTCGTCGTGTGTCCCGATAGCCGCGGCAGCAAGCGCTCCGCCATCGATCTCAATTACGGCAGTCACTCCATTCGCACCAAATTGCACATTGTCGCCCGACTCCAGCTTGCGCGACTGGATACTCTGGCCATTGACGAAAGTGCCATTCGTGCTGTTGTTGTCAGTAATATGAAAGCCGTCGGGCTTTGCCTCGATAAAGGCGTGCTGTTTTGATGCGATCCGCTCACTCATCGGATCGAATCGGACACTGCAGGTCTCGCTTCTGCCGATCGTGATGAAGCCGGTCTGCAATTCATAGGAACGGCCGGCGAGCGAACCGCTGTTGATCGTCAGGTTGAGTTTCATAATGCAATCATAGAAACAAAAGGCCCAAAGTCAAGCCTTTTGCTCAACCTTGGGCCAAATTTCGTTCGTTCAGCAATTATTGCGGCTGAGCCGATGCGGGCGACGGAACATCGCCAGGCTGGCCAAAGGTGCGAATATCGTATGTACCGTTCGCGCTATTTACCCGATACCACTGATTGGTACTGGGCCGAAAAACTGCCGCGTCAGCTTTGCTGTCTCCGTCGTAGTCGGCAGGGATGGGAATATCTTCGGCGATTCCCCAGGCAATGCCGCGATAGGACGGTAAGGCTTCCGGGTCAAAAATGTACCAGATCCCTGTCGATGGCCGAAAAACCACGAAGTCTGCTCTACCGTTCCCATCAAAATCGGCGGACAGCGGTTTGTCACCGGCAATGCCCCACGTCGCATACATTGGTACTGATGACGAACTCTGCAGGACATACCATACGCCGCTCGAGGGCCGCCAGACCGCTATGTCAGGCTTTCCGTCCCCCTCAAAATCGCCCGTAATCGGAATATCGCTTGCGAGCCCCCAATTGACTATCCGCAATCCCAGCGAGCTCTGCAAAATATACCAGGAACCGTTTGAAGGCCTGAAGACCGCAATGTCTGTCTTGCCGTCCGCATCGTAGTCGGCGGGCATCGGTATGTCGCCCGTAAGCCCGAATTGAGAGGCCGTAAATTGGCCAGATGGCGAACGAAACCACCAAACGCCGGTTGATGGGCGGAATACCGACAGCTCGGTGATACCGTCACCATTGTAGTCACCGGACGTCAAAACATCGCCGGTAAGGCCAAAATTCGGATCAAGCTGAGTCTGGTCGGAGCTTTTTATTATCGACCAATTTCCACTCCCGGGCGTAAAAGTAGAAATATCTGTCCGTCCATCGCCATCGAAGTCCGAGATCTGGTTCTCTAGCGGCGAGGCGATCTTGCTCGCATCGAGAACGAGCAAACCGTGTTCCATATCGCCCGCAAGGATCTTGTCCTGCCCAAGAAAAGGAAATACGGCCCAGTTCCCCTGATAGCTGGTCGGAAGCGAATTCTGCAGATTGCTTGCCCCACAAACCAGATCCCACGGCTCGGCATCGGCGAGCGTTCGCAGCTCCGTCGCCGGGGGGGCGAAGGCCGGCTGATAGGTATCGTACTGCGCGACGTGCTTGAGCGGTATCAGATCGCTGAGCTCGAAAACCTGAATCCCCGCCTGGTACCACGAGACGTAGAGATAGTTCCCCATTACGACCGGATTGTGAGGGCTAATGGCATTCAATCCGAGATTACTTGTTTTGAGTGACAGAACGAGGAAGGGCTGAGCCGGATCGCTCACGTCATACACCCGCAGATCGCCGTCAAGTGTCTCACGGCACGAGTAGAGATACTTTCCATCTTCGCTCGTCCATGCACTGTGGTTGTTGTAGTCGCCCGAGATCGAACCTATGAGTGCAGGTTGCTGGGTATCAAGGTTAGAGATGTCATATATCTCGATCGTTCCGCCCCAGCCTGATGTGTACATCCGGTCACCTCGTATGTGCACCGCATGCACCCAGGCACCGTCACCGGGGCTGATCTCCCATCTATATATCGGATTGGCCGGGTCTCTGATATCAATGAATTTAAGTGCGCTGTTCGAGAGGCTATTGTAATTTTCGATGAGATAGTTGCCGGTGACAACCATTTCGTGGATCCCATTGAACCCATTGCCGCTTCCGAACTTGACCTTACCAAGCAATACCGGATGGTATGGGTCGGCCAGGTCGACGATGTGAACACCGTCGCCGGTATTCGGCGAACCGGAAGGAAACGGCCCGCCGCTGCCGAAGTATCCGCGTTTGCCTACCACTATGGCCTCAAGAAAGGCCTGATGCGGAGCCGGATCATATGTGCTCGCCAAAACGGGATTGTCCGGGTCAGTCAGGTCGTAGATAAACACGCCTCGACAATTGTAGGTTCCCTGAACCGCAACATTCCCTTCGGCAAATATATCAGCAAATTTAAGTCCCGAGTTGCCACTGGCCACCGTACAGTCGGGTGTGATCTGTGATCGAAGCCGCACCTTTTGAGCGGAAACCGTAGCACAAACCGATGCGAGGCAAAATGCAATAAAAAGGGCCTGGAGGGTAAGCGATGGTGGTCTGATTTTCAACAGGTACATAATAATTCAGTACTGCGGCGAACGCGAGAATAGCGCCTTTATTTTTACGATTCCGGCCTGCAAATGCAAATCTCCGGCAACCGCAAATATACAGAGCGATCAAACGAACCTGTGATTAAGAATCCTGGAGAACTAAGATGCAGCTCGATTGGCCTCACGCATCACGAGGTCAAAGGTTCCCGGATCGACCTTGCGAAATCGTCGGTTCCGGCTGAGAGAGACTGCTACTGATATTGTCGGATTGTTCCCCTTGAATTTCATACCCCCCGCGACGAGCAGGTTATAGAGTTCGTTGACATGAAGCGGCCCGTTAGCTTCACGGAGCAAGAGCGTACACGCTTGCGTGATCGTCCGGTCGCTAAATCGCGAACTAATAGGCTCAAAATTGCTGTTGATCGAAGGAATGCCGCGACTCTGATGTAGATATGTGACCGAATTATCCTTTCGATAAGCTCGCTGATTGACTGCCGACAGTTCCCGCTCGACAGCCTGCGAATCCGCCAGTTCGGCATCGTCGTCCTCGATCCGGATCGATTTGCCTATATCCATTGTCCGATGTCCGGAACGCATAGCAACCAAAAGCCCGTGGATGGCCTTTTCGGTCTGTGCTGCACTGTTCTCAAGGGCGTTGATCTCCAGGCGCAGGTGCTCTACCTCAGCCTCGGCTTCGCGAAGTCGCATGGTCAGGCGATGCTGCGCGTTGCGGGTCTGCCCGAGACTCTCTTCAAGTGTTGCTATAAGTTTCTCGTCTAACATATTGTAGATGCTAATGTTGTGGGGATACTAAGACGTGGTCAGGAAAACTCTATTTCGCGATCAAACTAGCTTTTCCGTTCGGTAACGAACGCCAACACATCTTCTAAACAAGTACGATACTCCGAATCGGCCAAAACATCAAGGTTTTTTCTTGCGCTCGCAGCGTGTTCCGACGCCCTTGCTCGAATGTCAGCAATAATGCCGTTTTCGACCAATTCGGACTTGATTTCTTCACGGGAGATCGCTTCGTATCGGCCGTCAAACATTACTTTTTCCAGCCGTGGCCGAAGGTCTGGTTGTTTTTCAAGAAGATAAATAAGGGGCAGAGTGAGCTTTCCTTCGAGAAGATCAGATCCGGCAGCTTTTCCAAGATCTTTGCTCGAACCCGTGAGGTCAAGAATGTCGTCTGAGAGCTGAAACGCAATGCCAAGATCCATTCCATATGCCGCTAGGGCGACCTGCTGGGCCTTTGTCGCACCGCCGAGAATGGCACCAACTTCGCAACACGCCTCAAAAAGGTAAGCGGTCTTGCGACGCAAGATATCAAAATACTCTTCCTCCGAAATATCGAGACGCCCAATGCGAGTTAACTGGATCAACTCGCCCTCGGTCATCTTTCGCGTCAGCCGCGTCAGAATATCGATGATCTCGAGCGATCGCTCAGCAACCGTCGTCTCAAACGCCGACATATACAACCAATCGCCCATCAACACCGCAGTTTGATTGCCAAATCTTGCGTTGATCGACGTTCGGTTGCGGCGAACATCTGCATTGTCAATTATGTCGTCATGCACCAGAGTGGCCGTATGAAGCATCTCCATCACAGTCGCCAGTCGCACGACATTCCCCGCTTTCGCATTCCCGCCAACCGCGTAATTAGCAAGCAATAACAACGCCGGCCGCACACGCTTGCCCCCAGACGCCCGCAAATACTCGCCCAGATACTTGATGACCTGGATATTCGAACCGGCTTGGCGTTCAAACTCGTCCTCAACCAGCGCTAACTCGCTGCTGATCAAATCAAAGATCCGGCGCGCTGAAACTTCGGGCAATAGTTCTTGTTTTACTGATGCAAACGTCTGCATGAAGAATAAACCGCGAAAAAGACGAAATGGGCAAAAAATAATGGAACGCAAATCGGGGGTCTATAGCCGTTTCGATCTTGTTGAGACGATTCGCTCGTATTCGAGTTTCGGGAAATGGCCGAAATTGACAAGCAGCCCCAACTGAATCTCGGTTGCCTTCAGGTAGTTCATTACCTGTGCCCGATGCTCCGCCGCAAGTGAATGAACAGCTTTGATCTCAACAATTATTTTATCGAAACAAACAAAATCGGCCGTTAAATATGCGTCAATTTTTGGTCCCGGTAAAATATATCCAGTTCTTTCTGTTCCAAAAACGGGATTCCGAGATGTCGAAATTCGATCGAAAGGCATTCTTGATAGACCGGTTCAACAAATCCACAGCCTTTATCCTTATAAACTTCAAAGCACGCCCCGATTATCGCGTAGCTCTCTTCCTTGAATATTATTTCCGCCACTCTTCGCCTCTTTTCCAATCGATTAACGGCGAAAATTGCGAACAAAACAAAATAGCAGAATTCACGACATCAACCCATTTTCGTCCCTTTCGCGTCTTTCGCGGTTAAATTCCTAATTGCTACGATAGTTATCAAACTTCATATCGATCCCAAAATCTTGAGCTTTGAGTTTGGCGATCACATCCTGCAGCGTGTCGCGGTCTTTGCCGGAAATGCGGACGGTTTCGCCCTGGATCGACGCTTGGACCTTGACCTTGCTATCTTTGATGAATTTTACGACCTCTTTCGCTTTCTCGATCGGAATTCCCTGCTGGATCTTAACCATTTGGCGAACCGTTCCGCCCGCTGCCAGCTCAACCTTTTGATAATCGAGAGCCTTGAGCGAAATGCCGCGTTTGAGGAGCTTGGATTGCAGAATATCGTTCATATTGCGTAAACGAGTGTCGTCCTCAGCCGTTAGCTGAAGGTCTTTGTCCTGTAACACGGCCGCAGCCTTGCTGCCCTTAAAATCGAACCGCTGAGAGATCTCTTTTGCGGTCTGGTTCAGAGCATTTCCCAGCTCAGCGTAATCGGTCTTTGAAACTATATCGAATGAATTTTCTTTTGCCATATCGGTTATGTTACCGCAGAGGCGGTGAGACGCAGAGCAGAAAGAAACAATTCTTTCGCTATTCCCTCTCTTCTCAGCGACTCTGCGTCTCTGCGGTTAGATTGAGTTGAAAGAAATCAGTAAAATTCTGTGTCGTTTGAGCGGCCAGCATCTCGACCTCGACGCCGTAAAAGTCTGCAAGAAAATTTGCCGTGTGCACAACAAAACTTGGTTCGTTGCGTTTCCCTCGAAACGGAACCGGCGTCAGAAACGGGCAATCCGTCTCGATGAGCAGCCTGTCGAGCGGGACCACGCGGGCCGCGTCACGAAGATTGTCAGCCTTCTTAAACGTCACATTCCCCGCAAACGAGATCAGGAACCCGATCTCCATCAATGCTCTGGCCATCTCGGGCGTGCCGCCAAAGCAGTGCATTATCCCCGTCGGAACGCGGATGCCCTCGTTCGCTTCTTCCGTCGGAAGAATTACCCCGGCGGCCGATTCGGCCTTATTGCATTCCTCGGTCAGTATCTCGACCGTCTCATCATCCGCGTCGCGGCTGTGAATGATGACCGGCAGCCCCAATTCCCGTGCGGTCCGTATCTGCCGCCGAAATACGTCTCGCTGCACGTCCCTCGGACTGTGATCGTAATAATAATCGAGCCCGATCTCGCCCCACGCGATGACCTTTTCTGACGATCGAACGAGTTCGATCAGGTGATTCTCAGCCTCGTCATCGTAGACCTTCGCATCGTGGGGGTGGACGCCGACGCTAGCGTAAACATTCTCGTACCGCTCAGCCACCGCAACCGCCCGTCTAAAATCGTCCGAATGCGGATCGCTAGTACCAATATTCAACATCGCCACAACGCCCGCGTCCCGCGCACGCTGAACAACCTCGTCGCGGTCAGCATCAAACTGCTCACCGTCTATGTGGCAATGGGAATCTATCAGCCTAATACTCTTGCACCTTTACTTTCGATTCTAGATCTTTGAGCGTTCGCCCTTCCTTATTCTTCCACTCGGTTAGTCCGTTCGCGTTGCGCCCCATAACAATCACCGCCGCAGTAGAGGGACTACTAAAGACAAAATCATCGGAAAACTCATAATGGTCGTCGCGAAAAATCAATATCCCGTCCTCGATCAACTTCTGTCTCATGGCAATGAAGTTAGGAGTTAGGGAATTTACGGTTGTAGCCGCAGCCTTCGCACCCTTAAAAACCACAAATCCCTCGGACGTTTGCCTCCCTTGTCCGTCCGCTCCACGAACGGCCTGGATATAGAGATGGTCTTGTTGCTTTTGTTGATAGAACTCTCGCTTTTCATCAAAGACCTTGTGCCCTAATGTGTTGACGAGCATTCTGATGTTCTGAATAAACTCTTCCATCTCCGCGCGGTCTGATTCAGATATTGAAGATTGCGTGGGAACTACCGTGTTATCAACCTTATACCGGTTAACTGTCCCGGCAATATCGTGAAGTCGATTTTCCAGATATTTGATGTGTGCTTTGTTCAGGTTTTCATCTTTACTGATAAACGCAATTGCTTCGTTCCAAAATTCCTTTTGAACTAATTGTTGATTAAGCCGCTTTAGAATAGCTTCGGCCTCACCAATGTAGACCAGATCCCTGCCGTCATCGGTCTTGCCCAAAAGTAGGTAAACCCCAGTTCCCTTCAAATCATCCCGATCCCCACATTCCTTGATCTTGATTCGAGGAATTTTGTAGGCCTTTCCCGACCAATTCGACAATTCGCAACTCATTCGTCCGTTGGGATGGCCGTCAATCAGGAAAATTTTAATTGTCTTCCCAAATTTCATCTCCGTTGAACTGCTATCTCAGCCTCGCTCCGATCTCCACATCTTCCAAAAATGTTGCAAGCGCCGGGTTTGGTCCCGAATCGCCGTCAAGCGATGCCGCGCAGATCATGCCCTGCGACTCAAGGCCTCGCATCTTACGAGGTTTGAGGTTGGCGACGACGACGACCTTGCGGCCGATGAGTTTTTCCGGCTCGTAATATTCGGCTAGTCCGGCGAGAATCTGTCGCGGAGTATCTTCGCCAAGATCTATCTCGAAACGAAGGAGCTTATCGGCGTTAGGGATGCGTTCGCAGACCTTGACCTGGCCGACGCGGAGTTCGACCTTTAAGAAATCATCGATGGTGATGAAACTTTCGCTTTCGACCGGCGTCTCGGAGGACGTGGGCGACCCAGTCGCTACCGCTCCCGGTTCTGACCCGGCATCCGCCGTTCCTGCTGCCGGCTGACCGCCAACTGGTGATTGCTCAACTATTTCGTTCATAACTCTTTTCTTATCAATTCGCGGAAAGACTCCCACGGTCTCGCCGATCGTGGTTCCGGCCGCGAGTTCCCCCCAATTTAGATCCGCCGGATCGATCGCGGCGATGTCATCGTTAAGCCCGATCTGGCTGTAGATATTCTTTGACGACTCAGGCATAACCGGATAGAGCAGTACGCAAAGCCAACGCAGCGTTTCGCACGCCCGGTAAAGCACGGCATTGAGCGTTTCGGCCTGTGCATTGTCTTTGATCAATTCCCACGGTTTGGCTTCCGATATCAGCTTGTCAACGCGGGCGATGACCGTCCAGAGCGTCTCAAGGCCAAGGCTGAATTCAAAATTATCAACCCGCCTCAGAAACTCATCGCGGGCGTGTTCGAGGACCGAGGCCAGTTCCTGGTCGTCGGGACTCACGCCCGCTCGCTTTGCGTTCAAATAATTCTCTTCCGCGATCTTTCCGCTCGGGATCAGGCCGTCACGGTACTTAGTGATCATTGAGAAAGTGCGGCTCGCGAGGTTGCCGAGCCCGCTCGCAAGATCGGCATTGACACGCTCGATCAGATTTTCATAACCGAACTTCCCATCCTGCCCAAACACCATGTCACGGAGCAGAAAATACCGCAGAGCATCGATCTGAAAATGTTGATGTAAAACATCAACTTCGATCACGTTACCCATTGTCTTGCCCATCTTTCGGCCATCGGCGTCGAGCCACATTCCATGAGCATAGACCGTCGTCGGTAACGGCAAGCCAGCGGCGGCTAAAAACGAAAACCAATACACAGTATGGAACCGTAAAATATCTTTTCCGACGAGATGCACAACGTTTTGCCAGTATTTTTCGAACCCGACAGCGTTTTTTTCCGCATTTCCGTAACCAACGGCCGTTATGTAGTTCGATAGGGCGTCGAGCCAGACGTACATCACATGACCTTCATCGTCCGGAACCGGAACACCCCACGAAACCGACCCTTTCTGGCGACTGATCGAAAGATCTTGTAAACCGCCGCGAATAAAGGACAAAACCTCATTTCGACGGGCCTCGGGCCGCACCAGATTCGCGTCCTTCTCGATCAGATCGATCAGGAATTCATCGTAATCCGAAAGCCGGAAAAAGTAGCTTTCCTCCGCGACCTTATCAAGCGGGCGCTCGTGGATCAGACAGCACGGAATGTCTGAGCCATCAGGCGTGAAATATTGGTCTTCGGTCTTAAATTCGGCACATGGAGCACAAAACCAACCCTCGTAAAACCCTTTGTATATGGTCTCGTTCCCTTTCGGAGTCTTATTTTTTGCGATTTCACGCCACAGATGCTGGACGCCCTCGTAATGAAAAGGCTCGGTCGTCCGCATGAATACATCGTAACCACCATTTTCAGTATCCAGACGAAAATCATGAAACATCCGCCTCAGTTCGCCCGAAATGTGATCGACCTGTTCCTGCGGCGTCCTTCCGTTCTTTTCCGCAGCACGCTGAATGTTTATCCCGTGCTCGTCCGTCCCCGTTAAGAAATACGTGTCAAAACCACGCTGTTTGCGGCTCCGCTGAATGGCGTCCGCGACGATCGTTGAGTAAAGATGACCCAGATGCGGCAGGCTATTGGCGTAGTAAATGGGAGTTGTGATGTAAAACGTCTCTGACATAAATTTCTACTAGCCTTTGATAAGCGACATCGCCTCGGCCCTCGTTCTCGGGTCTTTTCGGAATCCACCTAGCACGGCCGAAGTAATTGTCACCGCCCCCGGTTTCTTGACGCCGCGCAGTGTCATGCACGTATGCTCAGCCTCGATCACGACCATTACGCCTACGGGCATTAGTTTGTCGAACAACGTCTTCGCTATCTGTTGGGTCAATCTCTCCTGCACCTGGAGCCGAT
Organism: Pyrinomonadaceae bacterium; assembly: GCA_049663465.1. Classification (GTDB taxonomy): domain Bacteria; phylum Acidobacteriota; class Blastocatellia; order Pyrinomonadales; family Pyrinomonadaceae; genus OLB17. The sequence continues at coordinate 38,480 of JBATDM010000043.1, read as the reverse complement.
GCGAAAATACTTCGGCTATGCGTGCAAGCTTTGAAAGGCCTATGATACGGCCATTTTTCGGGATATACGCTATGTGACATTTGCCCACGAACGGAGCCAAATGATGTTCGCACACGGACGCTATCGAGATGTCTTTGACTATGACCATCTCGTCGTGCGAATCTCCGGGCAACGGTACGATATGCGACGAGGCGTCGATCCACATGCCTTCGGTCAATTCGGCGTAGAAATCCGCGACACGCTCGGGCGTTTTTTTGAGGCCGTCACGATCGGGATCTTCGCCAATGCCCTCGAGCATCAGGCGCACGCCCGCCGCGATCTTCTTGTGGTCAACCTTTCTTGTTTTTGGTTCTGCCATATCCAGTAAATTCCTGAATCTAAGAGTTTAGCCGTTTTGGCAAGAAAAACGAAAGCACGACACGGATCCCGTCTTGGCGCATTCACGCTCAAACTAATATAATCGACGTTCATTTTTAGCTAGCTAATTCAAACGATGACCACTACCGAAATTCAGAGTCTTTTGCGTAAAGCGATCCGCGAAATCGCTGCCGAGGCGTTTGGCGTCGAGATCGATCAGATCGTCGCTGAAACACCGCCAAAAACAGAGCTCGGCGACCTCGCGTTCCCGGTCGCATTTGAACTCGCAAAGCGGATCAAACAAGCAACGGGCGAGAAGAAAAACCCTCGCGAGATCGCTGAAACACTTAAAGCGAAGCTCGAATCGTTCGACTTCGTCGGCAAGACCGAGGTTGCGGGGGCGGGCTATCTAAACGTCTTCTTCGACCGTGCAAAATTCATCTCCGAGAACGCCGCCGCGGAACCCTTGCCCTCCGCCGCCCTTGCCGATTCGGAATCGGCGGTAAAAGTGTGCGTCGAACACACATCCGTCAATCCGAATAAGTCGGCACACATCGGACACGTGCGAAACTCGGTGCTCGGCGATACCTTTCAACGCATCCTGAAAGCGACCGGCAAACGGGTCGAGATCCAGAACTATATAGATAATACGGGCGTCCAGGTCGCTGATGTCGTCGTCGGATTTATGTTCATTAAGAATATGAAGCTTGAGGGCATAAAAGAACTAGACACAGAGCTTACAGCTTCGGGCAAATCATTTGATTACTACTGCTGGGACCTCTACGCGAAGGTCGGGCAGGAATATCTGGTAAACGAAGATCTCAAAGCAAAACGTGCCGAGGTTCTGCATCTGATCGAGGAGGGTGGCAACCCTACCGCGGACCTTGCCGATTTTGTCGCCACTCGTAATGTCGAGTGCATTTTGGCTACGATGGAGCGGCTATCGATCAGGTACGATCTGCTGCCCCGCGAATCTGAGATCCTCCACCTGCACTTCTGGGACAAGGCCTTTGAAGAAATGAAACGCCTCGGCGTTATCCATTACGAATCCGAAGGAAAGCAGGCTGGATGTTGGGTGATGCCCTTCGAGGAACATGCGGGTGACGACGAGAACGAAACCGACAAGATCCTCGTAAGATCAAATGGAACAGTCACTTACACAGGCAAAGACATTGCTTACCAAATGTGGAAACTCGGTATTCTCGGCCTGGATTTCCATTACAAACATTTTCACACCTACGAGAACGGGCACGATGTGTGGATAACGACCGGACCTAGCTCTGACACTCCTGTCCGCTCGTTTGAAGATGAAGATGCGGACAAGAGTGTCCGCGTTCCGTCGTTCGGCGGTGGCGAGACGATCTACAACGTCATCGACACGCGACAGTCGTACCCGCAAGATATTGTCCGCAAAGGAGTTGCCGCGATCTCGCCCGAACGCGGCGAAGCGGCCAGCATCCATCTCGCGTACGAAATGGTCGCGCTGTCACCCGCCGCGGCCGAAGAACTCGGATTCACCCTCTCAGACGACGACAAAAAACGTTCATTCATCGAAATGAGCGGCCGCAAGGGTCTCGGCGTCAAAGCTGACGACCTGATCGACCGGCTTGATGCAAATGCGCTGGCAGAGGTCGAGTCACGCCACCCCGACGTAAGCGGCGAAGAGAAAACTCTGATAGCTCATCAACTTGCGGTCGGTGCCTTAAGGTATTTTCTACTTAAATTTACCCGAAATACGGTCATTGTTTTCGATTTCAAAGAGGCACTTTCCTTCGAAGGAGAGACCGGCTGCTTTTGCCAATATTCAGCCGTCCGGGCCAATTCGATCTTCCGCAAACTCGACGAAAAAGGCGAAACTGTCGAGGATTGTCGGGTCCGGATCGAGTCGGCATCTGACGGGCTTGGTAAGATACTATCCAGCGAATCGGGAACCGACATCTGGTCGATGGCGATTCTCGCTTCCCGGCTCGACGAGGCCGTCCACCAGGCCGCTCAGGCCAACGAACCGGCGATTCTCGCCAAATACACCTTCAACCTTGCCCGTGCCTTCAACCTCTTCTACCACAACCACAAGATCCTCGCCGAACCCGATGATACTAAACGAGCTCTGCTTGTCGTGGTGGCCGATATGGCGAGACGTGGATTGACCGACGCCCTAGCGACCCTTGGAATCGAGGTGCCGGAGAAGATGTGAGTAGTTGTTAAGCCTGGCTTGACAGCTCGACTCCCATTTCGCTCTAATAACATCAATGACATTCACGCGAGACAATTTTGACACGCGAAACAGCACCTGGTGGTGGCTGAGATCGGCGTGTTCGAGATGAGTGATCGCGAGGACTATTAGTCCGCAAAGGAAAAGATCATCATTGTCAACGCCGCTTGAGAGACAAACTCCGAGCGGCGTTTTCGTTTGGGAATTCACCTGGAGACACAGAGTGTACAGAGACGGACCAAAAACGCAGATAAAGGTCATTCCGGTCGTTGAAACGATAGCGGCGGACCTTTTGACGCCGTTGGCGGTGTATTTGAAGCTGTCGGCTGGGCAGGACCATTCTTTTCTGCTTGAATCTGTTGCGGGCGGGACGAGCCTTGCGAGGTATTCCTTTATCGGTGCTGGGCCTGAGCGCATCGTCGAGGGCGGACGAGAGGCGTATGAGGGGCTACGCGAACATTTTGCGGAGAACGAGGCGGACGCTGACGCCGAGCTCCCCGCCTTTATTGGCGGGGCGATCGGATATCTTGGTTTCGACGCGTGCGAGTGGTTCGAAACGTCGCTTTCACGCGGTGACGCGACGGGCGATATTGCATTCATGTTCTACAAAACAATCGTCGCCTTTGACCATGCGAAGCAGGTCGTGAAGATCATCTCGCTCGTGTTCAAAGGCGGAACTGAAAGCGAATCGCAGCTCGCTGAACTTATCGCGGCGGCCGAGGAGCGCAACAGATCAGTCCGCGTGAGCCTGGAGTCGGGCGAACTCGCTATTCCTGAAAATCGCAGCGATGAGATCGCGGTTGATGTTATTTCCAATTGGAAACGCGAAGCTTTCGAAGAGGCCGTCGTCCAGATCAAGGAGCTTATCGCCGCGGGCGAATGTTATCAAACCGTTCTATCGCAATGCTTTACGCGGCATACGAATGCGTCGCACGTGGCAATTTATCGGGCCCTTCGTTCGCTAAATCCATCGCCATATATGTTCTTGCTCGATCTCGGCGGCAAACAGGTGATCGGAGCTTCGCCCGAAATGCTGGTCAGGTGCGAGGACGCCAAACTTGAATATCGCCCGATCGCCGGCACGCGAAAACGCGGGAAAACCCCAGTAGAGGACGGTGAACTCGCCGAAGAAATGCGGCTTGACAAAAAAGAGGTTGCCGAACATATGATGCTTGTCGATCTTGGCCGAAACGACCTCGGACGCGTCGCCGAATATGGCAGCGTGACGGTCGATACGCTGATGAGCGTCGAAAAATATTCACACGTTCAGCATCTGGTCAGTTCGCTTTCGGCGAAGTTAAGAAATGGGCTTGATCGATTCGACGCGCTGGCATCGTGCTTTCCGGCCGGGACGGTCTCAGGTGCCCCAAAGGTACGCTCCGTCGAGATAATCCGCGATCTGGAGCCAACCCCGCGAGGTGTTTATGCCGGTGCAGTGGGCTATTTTGATTACACGGGCAATATGGACACGTGCATCGCCATTCGCACATTGGTCCTCGAGAACGGCGTTGCCAAGATACAGGCCGGAGCAGGAATAGTTGCCGACTCTGTACCTGAACTAGAATTTGAAGAAACGGTGAACAAGGCAAAGGTACTCCTCCGTGCGGTCGAGATCGCAGAACGGTAAGAGTTTCGCCTTTAGGCGAGATCGGTCCACGCTAGGAAACGCCTAAAGGCGTCACTCGTATAAGATGGAAGACAGGATCTTAGAACACTATTTAGACGAGTTTCAGTCGGGTTTCGATGTCGATCCCGGCGAGGCCGGGGCCCTATTTGACGCGCTGATCTCGGGCGAAAATCAGCTCATGCTCACCCGGCTGCTGTTGGCTTGGGATGAGAAAGGCACTACCGAGGACGAGCTTTTTGCGTTTGCATCTATCATGCGCAGCCGGATGAAGCGAATAAATTCTGTCCACGAGACCTTCGTAGATGCGGTCGGAACCGGCGGGAGCAGATCTAAGACATTCAACGTCTCGACCGCCGCGGCATTTGTGATCGCAGGTGCCGGATTGCCCGTAGCAAAGCACGGCAACCGTGCGGCGACGAGCAGATCTGGCAGTTCGGATGTGCTTGGAGCACTTGGCGTAGAGGTCGATATTGATCCGTCGATCTCGGAAAGCAATCTCAATACTCATGCCCTTTGCTTCATGTTTGCCCCGCGATTTCACTCGCTTTCGCCGACTCTCGCTGCGGCTCGACGTGCGGTGGGACATCCGACGATCTTTAACAATCTCGGCCCGCTCTGCAATCCTGCGTCCGCCCCGCACCATGTCATCGGAGTTTGGGATAAGCATCTTCTCGAGAGCACCGCGCGCGTGCTATCCAGGCTGGGAGCCAACCGGTCGTGGGTCGTCTATGGCGAAAATGGCCTCGACGAGATCACCCTCAAAGGAAGCACTCTTGTCGCGGAGATCAGTGGCGAAAAAGTGGATGTATTTGAGATCTCGGCGTCGGATTTTGGCATCTCGACAGATGGCGACGATCTTCCGTCAGTTTGCTCTGTTGATGAGAGTTGTGACGTTATAAATGCCGTCCTGAAGAATGACCTAAAAGGCCGGGATGCGGAAATGCTCGTCTTGATCAATGCTGCAGCTGCGATCTACGTCGCCGGCGATGCCGATTCCCTGCCGGACGCGTATGCCGGTGCCGAAGAAAGTGTTCGCTCGGGCAACGCCCTGAAAAAGCTCGAGCTAATGAGAAGCGAGGTGTCCCAATGAGTTCAACATTCCTCGACAAAGTGACTGCCGAAGCCCGCGAACGAGTCGCGGCTGCTCGCTCATACGGCTATTTGCCAAAGTTGACCCGTTCCGCCCAAGCCGCTCTAGCCAATCGCGAAAAACATGCGTTTCGAGATTCACTGAAAGAGCAAGACCGCGTAAACATCATCGCCGAGATCAAGCGTTCATCGCCGTCAAAAGGCGTCATCAGGGCCAATGTCGATGTCGTGCAGACCGCAAAACTCTATGCCGCGGGCGGTGCTTGTGCCATTTCGGTCTTGACCGAGCCTGAGCATTTTGACGGATCGATCTCGGACCTTGTCACGGTTGCCAAGGCCGTCGAGATCCCGATACTCCGCAAAGATTTCATCATTGACGAATATCAGATCATCGAGGCCGCCGCGGCAGGAGCGTCCGCGATACTGCTCATCGTAGCGGCATTGGACGGCGAAGAACTTAGCGAACTCCATGCTGTCGCAGAAAGTTTTGGACTCGATGTGCTCGTCGAAATACGCGACGCTGACGAATTACAAACCGCCATCGAGATCGGTGCAAAGATCATTGGTGTCAATAACCGAAACTTGCATTCGCTCGAGGTCTCGCTCGATGTGTCGAGGGAACTCGCCAAGCACAAGCCCGACGGCATCATTTTCGTAGCCGAGAGCGGCATCACGAACCGCGAAGAGATCGATGAACTGCGCGGGCTTGGATTTGATGCGTTCCTTATCGGCGAGACCCTTATGCGGAGCAGCAATATTGTCGAAGAAATGCGGAGGCTTAGCGAATGACTAGGGTCAAGATCTGCGGAATTACAAATCTCGAAGATGCGCTCCACGCAACCAACTGCGGCGCGGATGAGCTTGGGTTCAATTTTTATAAAGAAAGCAAGCGCTATATATCTCCCCAAGAGGCTCGCGAAATTGTTTCGGAAATACCTACCAAATATGGGCGTATTGGTGTTTTTGTTAACGAGTCGATCGACAGCCTCCTAACCATCGCGGAATTTGTTGGGCTTGACGCAATACAACTCCACGGTGACGAAGATTTGAATTATGTAGCCAATCTCGCGAAAAACACCAAAAGGACTATTATTAAGGCTTTTCGGGTCACGCCGAGTTTTGATATTTCCGAAGTCCTCGATTGGCATTGCAACTTCCAGCTTTTTGATACGTATTCCGCCGATCACTATGGAGGAACTGGTAAGCGGTTCGCCCAGGAAAACTTTCTCTTTTACATTAACCTTTGGCTTCCCGGCAGCGCGTATGTAGCCGGTGGACTGAACCCAGACAACGTCGCTGAAGCTATTCGGGAGGCCAATCCCTATGCTGTAGATGTCGCGAGTGGAGTCGAATCATCACCGGGCAAAAAAGATCCTGAAAAAGTTGCGGCGTTTATCAAAGCAGCGAAGGAAGCGATATGAACTACGAGCCAAATGAAAAAGGCTATTGGGGGGAATACGGCGGGCGCTTTGTGCCGGAGACGCTGGTTGCGCCGCTCGATGAACTGACGACGGGGTATTTTGCTATTCGCGACGATCCTGAGTTTCAGGCAGAATTCGATGATCTTCTCAAGAATTATGTCGGCCGCCCGAGTCCGCTTTATTTCGCCAAACGGCTATCTGAAACTCTCGGCGGTGCAAAGATATATCTCAAACGCGAGGACCTCAACCACACCGGTGCGCATAAGATAAACAACTGCATCGGCCAGATCTTGCTGGCTCGCCGAATGGGCAAGAAACGCATAATTGCCGAGACCGGTGCGGGGCAGCACGGCGTGGCGACCGCGACGGTCTGTGCTCTTTTTGGCCTTGAATGTGTCGTTTATATGGGCACCGAGGATATGCGGCGGCAGGAGTTGAACGTGTTTCGGATGCGGCTGCTCGGGGCCGAGGTTCGCGGCGTCGATTCCGGTTCGCGAACCTTAAAGGATGCAATCAACGAGGCACTACGCGATTGGGTGACGAATGTCGATACGACGTATTACCTGCTTGGCTCGGCGTTGGGACCGCATCCGTATCCGTTGATGGTGCGTGATTTTCAACGCATCATTGGCCGCGAGGCTCGCGAGCAGATACTTGAAAAAGAAGATCGACTGCCGGACGTTCTGGTCGCCTGCGTCGGCGGCGGCTCGAATTCTATTGGCCTGTTTCATCCATTCCTAAACGACAATGTTCGAATGATCGGCGTCGAAGCCGGTGGACGCGGCAGCGGTCTCGGCGCGCACGCCGCTAGATTTATGGACTGTGGAGCGGTCGGTGTGCTTCAGGGAACAAAGAGCTATCTTTTGCAGAATGACGACGGGCAGATCGCCCTGACGCACTCGGTTTCGGCAGGGCTCGATTACGCCTCCATCGGGCCCGAACATGCATATTTGCACGACCAGGGCCGTGTCGAATACGTCTCGTGCTCCGACGGCGAGGCTCTCGCGGCTTTCAAAACGATGTCCGAGACGGAAGGCATCATTCCGGCACTCGAGTCGTCTCACGCCGTCGCTCACGCCATAAAGATCGCACCGGATATGAAGCCTGACGAGATCATGATCGTCAATCTATCCGGCAGGGGCGATAAGGATGTTCAGACGGTTCGCGAAGAGTTGTCGGAGGGCCAAGTATGAGCCGCATTGCTGGCAGATTTGAACTGCTCAGTCGGGAAGGCCGTAAAGGGTTTATTCCTTTCGTTTCGGCGGGCGATCCCGATCTTGAGACATCGCTCGCAATCATTCTGAAACTCGCTGAATTCGGTGCCGATGTGATCGAGTTAGGTGTTCCCTTTAGCGATCCGATGGCCGACGGCCCTACGATTCAGCGGTCATCGCAACGTTCGCTCGAGAAAGGGACGACGCTTCAAAAAGTCATCGATGTGGCTGCGGAGTTTAGGGCGGAGTCCGATGTGCCGGTTGTTCTATTCAGCTACCTGAATCCGATACTGAGATTTGGAGTTGAGAGATTTGCGGCCGCTGCCCGCGATGCGGGGATCGATGGCGTGCTGTTTACTGACGTGATCGAAGACGAAGCCGCCGCGTTGGGGGACGTGTTTTCCAATCATAGCATCGATTTGATCTCGCTCATCGCGCCAACAACTACCGACGAACGCCTAGCCACGATATGCACGAATGCGAGCGGCTTTGTATATGCAGTCTCGCGGGCGGGCGTCACAGGAGCGAGACAGGAGATGAGTTCTGCAGCAGAAAAATTAGTGAGTCGAGCCCGAAAATTTACCGACCTGCCGATCGTGGTTGGATTTGGGATCTCGACCAATGAACAGATCGCCGATGTTTGGCGGTATGCGGACGCGGCGGTTGTGGGTTCAGCCATCGTTGCGGAAATCGAACAGGCAGTCTTGCCCACCGATGCGATCGACGCGGTCGAGACGTTCGTCCGCACCCTTTTACCGCCGTTTGCAAATAGCGGCATCGACATTTAGAGTTGTAATTTTGGCAACGGCCATGTTTCGCTGATTATGCTTATTGTAATGATCTCCGACGCGCGAGCTGAGGATATTGAAAAAGTACTTGAAACCATCGAATCGCTCGGGTATCGCGGCCATGCGATGCCGGGCGAAAACCGCACGGCTATCGGCGTCACGGGAAACCCGGGAGCGGTCGATCCGGCTCACTTTGAGAATCTGCCGGGCGTCGCACAGGCGATCCGCGTCACACAGCCGTACAAGCTGATATCAAAAGATCTGCGGCCCGAAAAATCGGTTGTAAAGGTCGGAAACGCGACCATCGGCGGCGACGAACTCGCCATCATTGCCGGGCCCTGCGCTCTCGAGAACCACAAGCAAGTCTTTACGGCTGCCGAAACTGTCGCGGCAAGCGGCGCCAAATTCTTTCGCGGCGGTGCGTTTAAGCCGCGTACCTCGCCATATGCATTTCAAGGGCTTGGCGTTGATGGACTCAAAATGCTCGCCCAGGTCCGCAATCAATTTGGATTGAATATCGTTACCGAGGCCATGGACGAGCACGGCGTCGATGCGGTCGCAGAATACGGCGACTGCATACAGATCGGTGCACGCAATATGCAGAATTTTTCGCTGCTCCGGTATGCCGGTAAGATGCGAAAGCCCGTACTGCTAAAACGCGGCCTTTCAGCCACCCTTGACGAACTCCTGCTCGCTGCCGAATACGTGATGTCCGAGGGAAACTACGACGTCATCCTCTGCGAACGGGGCATACGCACCTTTGCAAATCACGCACGTAACACGATGGACCTTTCGGTCATACCGGCGGTTCATCGACTGACGCACCTGCCGATAATTGCCGACCCTTCGCACGGGACAGGGCACAACTATATGGTCACACCATTGGCTCGCGCAAGCGTCGCAGTCGGTGCCGACGGCCTGATCATCGAGGTGCATCCAAAACCCGAAGAAGCGTTGTGCGATGGTGCTCAGGCTTTGACACCGGCGCAGTACACGGAGCTTTTCACGCAGGTGAAGCAAATCCACAAATTGGTTTCAGTTGAAAGGCAAGAAGTCGCGGCTTTACCTACTCCGGCTTGAAGACAACCTGATGTAGCCGCAGCCAACTAGCAAGTTCGTCTTCAGAAATCGAGCCGTCTGCGAGACCTAAAAATGTTGAGTACGCCTCTTCCAACGGGGCGTCGATATTGAATCCATTCCGTCGCAGGAATGTAAATGCAACAACCACCGCCGTTCTCTTATTTCCGTCAAGGAAAGGATGATTTCTGGCAATTCCGAATGCATAACTTGCCGCTAGTGCAGCGACATCTACATTCTCGCCGTAAGCAAATAAATTCTCGGCCCTTGCTAGAGCGGACAAGAGAAGTCCCTCGTCGCGCACCCCATCTGTTCCGCCGTGTTCGGCGATTTGCCTTGCATGCGTGGCAAATACGAAATCCTCTCGTATCCAGACAATTTCCATGCTATTCGGCCAGTTTCCTCAATACATCGCGATATTCACGCATTACGCCATCCGCGATCTCCATTTGACGCGCAAATTCTTCATCATACGCAGTCAATTCGATGCCATTCGGAGTTTCGTTAACATATACCGAATCGCCCTTTTCTACCCGCAGACGGGCCAGAATGTCTCTCGGAAGAATGACCCCCACGGAGTTACCGACAGTCGTGATTTTGAGCTTTGTAGTCATCTCGAACCCCCCATACGGCATTATAACAGATGTTATATCCCAATAGACAACAAAAAGATCCGCGCACGTTCCCGAAAACGTGCGCGGACCTTTTTTGTTCCTCTCGCCTGACGCCTTTTGCCTATTTAGCCAAGCGGAGTTTCATCAAACCGTAATACTGAACGTAGCAACTGATCATTGCGGCCAGGATCAGAAATGTCATCGGCAGAGACTTGAATGCTATCGGTAAAACGGTTCCAAGGCTATAGCTAAAGACCGCTCCGAAAACCAAACCAATCACCGTAACGGACGTGCGGGCGATGAGCCAGTTAGTAAAACTCGCGGCGTTCCAGTTTGACGGCAAAAAATACGGAAGCACGAGCACCATTGCCATGGTTATCGCCATCAGAATCCCGTCAATCGAAAACAAACGAACCGCACGTCCGTATTCCATCGCCAAAAACAGCAGTACAAACGCCGTGTCAATGCCGTACTTCCCTATCGAACCCATCCCTGCCGAAGTGTGTCTCATATTTTATCTTTAGTGTTTATAGTTGTATTCCGATCCAGATGCCAAATTATTTTCTGGTCGTGCTGCTAAATTGCTTGTAAGCAACGCGGAAAAGCTCTGACAATGCCTTTGCGGTCTTTTCGTCCAGGTTCTTGTCGGCACGCAGATGAGCCTCGACGATCTCTGGTGTTGCCTCGTGCGGGTAATAAATGACCGGTTCGACATCTCCGTCGGCCTGTTTGAAGAGGCGGTCGACCGGAATATCGAGCCATTGTGTCAACCGTGCAATATTGTCGGCGTCCGGACGGCCCGTTCCATTCTCGATACGCGACAGCGTCGAGGCAGATACATCTACCTTGTCAGCAACGTCACGCAAACTAAGTTTAAGCTCTTCGCGGCGACGCTTGATGGCGGCTCCGAGATCGGCGGTGTTAATTAGACTTTCATTTTTGAATCCCATAATCTTCCTTTTCCTCCATGAAATTGGCAAGTGTCACAGATGCACTTTCTCTTTCACAGATAAAACATACCACATCATTTTTTTAATTGCAACACCTTGTTTCGCACTTGCAACTATTTTATTTTTTCGGTACACTGTTTCATAGTTGCAACGGTTGAGTTTTCATCGGTGCATCTGTTGACAAGAAATTACTGAGTAGTGTGGTCTGACACGCGGCGTACAGAACCCGTTTTGCCCCCTGTTTATCGGCATCTCAGACATTCCGAACAAGATGCAGCGGCGAGAACGGTTTAGAAACATAGATGGGAGAAACAAAAAAATGAAACGCAACACGAATAACGAAACGCAAGAAATGGAACAGCAGGAAATTTTTAGTGAAAAAAATATTTCGAATAATGTTCTCGATTTTTCGACAACACTTGAAGAACTTCGCAAGACGGTCAGCCCCGATCTGATCCGCCAGCGTGCGGGCCGGCGCGACCGGAATGGGAACGTTCACATGGTCGAGTATGTCGAGTGGCACACCGTCGCCGACATTCTCGACGAACACGCGCCGAATTGGGGCCACACGGTCAAGGACATTCGCCCGATCGGCGAAATCGTCACAGTCACAGTTGCAATTACCATAGACGGCGTCACACGCGAGGGTGTCGGCACCGGCAAAACCGGGAGCGAGACCGGCATCAAAAAAGCCGAGCACGATGCTCTAAAGCGGGCTGCGGTCAAATTCGGCATTGCACGAGAGTTGTACAAGCGTGAGTTTGAGGCGATCGACAATGACTATAGACAAGGCTCATCCGAACCCCGTGGATCGGTCGATCCGATCGCAAAGAGTCTCGGCGATATGGTAACCGCAAAGCAGCTTGGCATGATAAGGGCGATCGCACGCGGTGCGGGCGTTGATGCCGAGTACGAATGCTCACAGAAGTTTAGTTGTGGTGTTGCGGAGCTCTCCAAGCGTGCTGCATCTGATTTGATAGACCACTTACAAGATCTACAGGAGAAGGTCATGCCGATGCGTCGTGCTGGCTAACCTTCCCTGCTGACAGATGTTTTGAGTTGTGACCCATTCCGCAAACCTCGATGTACTTGCGAAGATCTCCCACATCACAACTCAAAACCCTCGTTTTCTGAACAAAGCGAGCTTTGCTTGCGTAAAATCGAATATTCGAACAGAATGTTTTTCTCAATCTAACTTAAGGAGTATTAGATATGTCACACGAAGCAAGTGAAATGGCCGGTTACGCCGGTCCGGGGCCCGGCGAATTTTGCTGGACCGAGATCGCAAGCACTGACTCAGCAAAATGCATGGAATTTTATTCCAATGTGTTTGGCTGGAAGTTTAAGGTCAGCGATGCCACCGATGGTTTCGCCTACCACGAATTTTCGGCGGGCGGCGACTATCCGGCTGGCGGTCTTTATCAGATCACGCCTGAGATGGGCGATCCACTACCGCCGCATCTCATGACGTATATAGCCGTGGAAGACGTGGACGAAAATGCGAAACTCGCCGTGGAATTGGGCGGGACGGTTATTCGGCAACCCATGGACATTCCGAATACAGGTCGGTTTGCGGTAATACAAGACCCAACGGGCGCGATGTTCGCGACCTTCAAAATGCAGAGCTAGGAGGACGATATGGCTGAATTTACAGTACCAAGTGCCGGCGAAATATGCTGGCGAGAATTGAGAACAAATGACCTGCCTGCGGCTATGGAATTCTACACGAAGATGTTCGGTTGGGAATTGCCGCAGACAAAGATCTCGCCAATAGACTACAAAGAAATAGTCCAAGGCGGTACAGCTTGTGGCGGAATGATGGCAATGGGAGGTGATGATTGGGGCAACGCTCCATCACACTGGGCAAACTATATTGCTGTCGCCAATGCTGATGAGTCGGCTGCGAAAATCACGGAAAACGGTGGTAGCGTTCGCGTACCACCATTTGATGCTCCAGGCGTTGGCCGAATGGCAATGGTTGCAGATCCGTCAGGAGCGGATTTCGCTATCATCCAATTCGCACAACCGGAATAGGAAGGAACCACTAAAAACACGAAAGGACACTAAAGAAAGGATTCTTCCTTTTTGTGTCCTTTCGTGTATTTTCGTGGTTAACTCTTTCTATTTCCGTCCGTGTCGAAGATCTCGACGCTCTCGGCGTAGGTTTCGGCCTGCGGCTGCACGTCTTTTGCGTCTCCGACGATCACGATGGCCATTTCATCCGGCCGAACGTACGCCTGTGCTACTCGCTGAACATCATCGACCGTGACCGCATTCACATTTTGACGATAGGTCTGGAGATAGTTTTCGTCGAGCCCATATAGGTGTTGGTTGACGATCAGATTTGTCAGACCTTCCTGTGTTTCCGCTCGGATCGGAAAAACACCGGTCAAAAAATTCTTGGCGTCGCCTAATTCTTCTTCACCGACCGTTTCATCGCGAATTCGCCCAAGCTCATAGAAAAATTCTTTAAGCGAATCCCCAGTAACCTCATTCCGCACCTCGGCGGTCGCTTCTATATCGCCCGCGAGCTTTCGCGTATTGAGCCGCGTATACGCTCCGTAGGTGTATCCTTTTTCTTCACGGAGATTCATAAATACCCGCGACGACGCACCCGCTCCGAGCACCTGATTCATTACTATCACCGGAAAATAATCAGCATCGGTACGGTTGATCGAACTATTGGTAAGTACGATATTCGACTGAGCAGAACCTGGGCGGTCAACGATCGTCAACGTTCGGCCGGTACGTTTGGGAATTGCCGCAAAATCCGTTGACTCGACAGTTCCTGGCTGCCATTCACCGAACAGCTCGTTGAGTTCATTGATCAACTCATCCCTGCGAACATCGCCGACGACTATTATGACCGCGTTATTAGGAATCAGCGCCTTTTCGCGATAACGCATCAGCATGTTCCGATCAAGCTTTTCGATGTCAGCGGCCTTTGGCGAGACCATCGCATATGGATGGCTGCCGTAGACAAGCCTTGCTGACTGTTCGTTTGCCAGAAACGGCGGCTGCGAACGTTGAAACTTGAGACTCTCGACAGTATTCCTGCGGTAAAGATCGAGCTCTTCTTCTGGAAACGACGGCCGCAGCACTGCCTCTGCAAGCATCGAAAGCACTTCCGAACCGTACAGCGACAAGGCAGAAGCCGAAACTATCGTGAAATCATCTGACGAACTCGCCGAAACCCGAGCACCGAGCCGTTCGATCTTCTCTGCAAACTGAATGCTCGAATATGTCGCTGTTCCCTCGGTTAGCATCGCCGTCATCGCAGAAGTCAATCCCGTCCATTCCGCCGGGTCGTGAATATCACCCGACTGAAACGCAAGCCTATAGCTAACGAGCGGAACGCGTTCGTCCTCAAACACGATCAGGCGCAATCCGTTGTCGAGCTTGGTCTGAAAGGGCTTCGAAATATCAAACGAAACCGATGCAAGCGGTTGGGGAGGTTCTTTTCGTAGTTCTGGTGTCATACTTGTGGTCGGAACGCAGGCTGCCAGCCTGCGTGTCGCGCGGCCAATTCTATATCATCACAAAGCCATTTCTGACCTATGCAGGTAGGCTGACAGCCTGCGTTCCGGCTCCGCCGCCCGGAATGACATCGAGCAACGCACGATTGTCGGTATTTAGAAACACGCCAACTGCATGGCGGATCTGATCTGCGGTGACTGCGAGCAATTCGCCAAGCTCGGTGTTGATGATCGTTGGATCACCGTCATATAGTGCGTACTCAGCAATTGCTTGTGCCCGCGCCATTGACGACTGGCGCATTCTAACCGAATCGTTTACGAGTTGATTTTCGATCTTCTCCATATCCTCCGCTGTCGGTCCGTGGGCGGCAAGATCATGGATCTCCTGCATTATCGTCTCGCGGATCTTGCCCAGATCTTTATCCGGCTTTGGAATCGCTCCGATAAAGATGCTTGATGGCCCGCGACGCTCGTCGGTGAATCCAAAGAGCTGAATCACTGACTCCTCGCCCTTAACGAGCTTTTGATACAAACGCGAGCTCTCGCCGTCGTACAAGATTTTTCCCGCCAGGTAAAGGGCATGAAACTCAGGCGAACGCCGTTTTGGTATCTTCCAACCGATCAAAAACGCCGGAAATGGAGCAAGAGGATCGTGCCATTCACTATAATTTGACGCGACCTCCGCAGGTTCGCTTACGTCTAGGTCAGGCGGCAGGGGCTGTGACGGGATATCGCCAAAATACGTCTCGACCAGCTTCTTTGCCTCGTCAGCTTCAAATGAGCCTGACAATACAAGAACCGCATTATTTGGAGCGTAATATATCCGGAAGAATTCCTGCACATCCTCGACCGTCGCGTCGTCGAGATGCTCCATCGACCCGATCGTCGAGTGAGAGTTGGCAAAATTCTTATAGATCATCTCGTTAATGAGATCAAAAATCTGCCCATACGGCTGATTGTCGTATCTAAGCCGCTTTTCTTCCTTTACCGCTTCGCGTTGATTGTCTAGATTCTCCTGAGTGACGGCAAGCGACAACATTCGGTCAGACTCCAGCCACAGGCCGAGCGGCAATTGGCTCGCCGGCAGTGTCTCGTAATAATTTGTCCGCTCGCTAGACGTCGTGCCGTTCATCGTGCCGCCGGCTTTCATAATGTGCTGAAAGTGTCCGGCCTTCGGCACATTTGCGGAGCCCTGGAACATCATGTGTTCAAACAGATGGGCAAAACCAGTGCGGCCATCGCGTTCATTTCGCGAACCGACATTGTAATAAACAGCTATCGAAACGACGGGAATCGCCGGATCCGGATTCAATACGACACGGAGGCCGTTTTCGAGAGCGAATTCCTCGATCTCGAGTGGCGGTAATTTGAAAGTTTCGGACATAGATATTTTCAGATCAAGCGGTCTATCGCTTAAAAAACACGGCCTGTCCAGCCGTTCTCATCTCATTCTAATGAGAACACTTCGGCCGCCAAAAATCAAAAATGGCCTGTTGGTGAAAAACCGCGAGAAATTATTGGAATTAACCCCCCTTTCGTTGTATAAAGTAGGCATACCAAATCTGTGATCGGCGGCAACTGAGTGCCGTTAGTTCCGTCGATCTTTTTTTCCATGGCATCGGATTGACCCGACTGCTACCAGTGTTTCTGTTTTTTGGAGCTGATTATGCGCCGGTTGAACCGTGGTCTTGTCTTTTTGTTGTTGATCTCAATCGCCTCGGCCCAGTCGGCCGCTCAGCTCAAAACGCCTCTCACCGACCCCATCGAACCGTTCCGTATTCAGCCCGGCAGCACCTTCACGGCATCCGGAGGCGTTCCAGGCACGCGTCCCGAAGCCATGCCGGAAAGTCCATCACCGATGGCCGCCGAGATCTTCGAGGCGGAGCAGCTCATCCGTGGAAACCATATCGACAATCCGAAATTATCGACGGATGAACTAACGAAGTCGGCGCTTGAAGGTATGTTGCGATCGCTCGATCCGCACTCTAACTATTACGACCGCGCAGAGTGGAAGGAGCTTCTCGATGAACAGCGAAGCGGCTATACCGGTATCGGTGCGACCATCGCGACATTTCAACGGAATGAAGAGTTTTTCACATATATATTGTCCACATTCCCCGGATCACCGGCAGAACGTGCCAGTTTGCGATTTGGCGACCGCGTGATCGCTATCAATGGCGAAAGTATGGCAGGCAAAACCACGGATGTGGTTCGCGATAAAGTCCGCGGAGCGATGGGCACTGCATTCCGGCTGACGGTCGAACGGGCTGCAAACCTGCGCGAAGAAACGATCGAGATAAAGAGAAATCGTGTCCCTCAGCCCTCGATCCCTGACGCCTACATTCTCCGTCCGGGAATTGGCTACATCGAACTCTCAGAGGGATTTAATTACACGACCGCAGACGAATTTGACGTCGCCATGCGTGAATTAAAGCGACGCGGCATGCGTTCGCTCGTCCTCGATCTTCGGAATAATGGCGGTGGTATCGTTGATCAGGCTGTAAAGATCGCCGAGCGGTTTCTCCCAGCCGGTCAACTGATCCTGTCTCAGCGCGGCCGTACACGGATTGACAATCGCGTCTGGAAATCAAAGAATCCCAACCCCGAGCAACTCCCTCTCGTTATTTTGGTGAATGAAAATACCGCCTCCGCATCCGAGATCGTCGCCGGGGCATTTCAGGATGATGACCGGGCAATGATCGTGGGCGAGAAAACATTTGGCAAAGGTCTGGTCCAGAGTGTCCTCGACCTTCCAGGCAAGACCGGCCTGACGCTCACCACGGCCCGATACCTGACGCCATCCGGGCGTTCTATCCAACGCGATTATTCAAAATTGAACCTTTATGATTATTTCAATCACAAGACTGCCTCGACCGAAATTGGCAAACCGTATTTCGAAGCACGTACGATAACGGATAGAAAGGTCTTTGGCGGCGATGGGGTCCATCCCGATGAAGCGGTCGCTACCGTTCAATTGAACCGTTCGCAGCTAGCACTGCTCGATCCGATCTTTCAATTCTCAAGAGAGGTCGCAAATGGCCGTATAGATGGCCTCGGCGATTATCGGCTTCGTCCGGGGCCGTTCGGACAGCGAATCACGGCATCAGACTTTCCCTTTTCAGAACGTCTATTCGCAGCGTTTGTTGAGTATTCCCGTACAAATGGATCTCGCATTTCTCCATCCTCGCTGGCTGCGGAATCCGACTTCATCAAACTCCGCCTACGCTACAACATCGTCATGGCGTCGTTCGGTGCGGTTTCGGCAAATCAGGTCATTACAGAGGATGATGCCCAGGTCGCAAAGGCCATCGAATCACTTCCCCGTTCCGCAAAGCTAGCCAACCTTGCACGCCAAATTCGAAAGACAAAAAAATAAAAAATGCCCGGATCAATTCTTGACCCGGGCAAACCTACTGTTGAATTGCCAAATCCCTTAGAAGAGGAATCGGAATCCAAACCGGACTGACCTCGGCGACTGATAGATCTGCGGCTTTCCATAGCGGATGTCCGGCCTGTCAGGCGAAGCCGCGAAGCGATCCAGAATGACCTGAAGCAATGCTCCCGAAGTATATCCGTTTGCATAATCCCGGTCAGATAGTCCCAGGCCTGCGGCGCTCGGACGGCCGGTTGTGGTGTTCATCGTGGGATAAACTGCCGTCACCGTCGCCTGATCCCAAAGATTCAGGAAGTTAAGGTCAAAGCCGAAGGTGAATTTATCATCGGGGCCAAACCTTAGCCGGTGCGTCAGGTTTAGATCCGTCTGTGAAAAGGTCGGTGTACGGCCCAGATCACCCCGATGATAAAAGATCTGCGGCGTAACACTGGACTGGCCATAGATCGACGTGGTCTGCGGCGTACCCGAAGTAATTGACTGGAAAGCAGAGATCTCAGTGGAATTCTTTTTGCTTCCGTTCCAGTCGAATATATAGGCGCCGTAAATATTAAATACATGCGGCCTGTCCGTTGGCAAACGGCCATTGTCCGGTTGCCCCTCGGCAGTAAAACCGATGAACGGCAGGTCGAACGCACGGCTTACGCCCGGCGAGAGACGGCCATTGACCAAGTGAGCCTCATCAGAGCTCGCCAGCCCGGTATAGTTACCAAACAGGCGGCTGTAGGTATAGTTGGCGTTAAAGTACCAATTGTTTGAAAGACGCCTTTCGAGGACAACTTCCAGACCGTCGTAGCGACGCTGAGGCCTTGTCGAATTGATATAGCCGAGTGCCTGAAGCGTCTCAAGATGGAGTCCGCTGCCTGGATTGCCGATGATGTAGGCCTCGCTACCTGCGGCGTTGACGATACCCGCGTCCTCGACCGCTTCGTCAACATTCTTAAAGGTGTAGCGAGCTCGGAACACGTAGTTTTTACTCAATTGGCGTTCCATTCCCACCGTAAATTCCGTCTGTTGAAACGGCTTAAGATTGGGGTCCACCGCTCCGCTGGTGAA
Source organism: Pyrinomonadaceae bacterium (assembly GCA_049663465.1). GTDB lineage: Bacteria > Acidobacteriota > Blastocatellia > Pyrinomonadales > Pyrinomonadaceae > OLB17. The sequence goes on along the minus strand of JBATDM010000043.1, from coordinate 19,208 downwards.
CGGCGAAGCATTAGGTTCATTCGCATTCACGCGGAGATTACGTTGACATCTGCTCCGTACTCCCGCAGTAATGAAACCAGTCGAGGGGCAAATGCTTGAACCAGTGAAACCGCCCACGATGTTTGTAATGTTAAACAACGAAGCAGTTTCGCCCGGGAAGATCTCGAAATAGTCTTCAAGGAAGATATCGCCGCCGAACAAGCCGCGAGGCAGCGCGAACTTCACACGGTCAAAGAATTTACCGTAGCTTGCAAACACCTTTGTCTTACCGTCGCCAAAGAGGTCATAAGCAAAGCCTAGCCGCGGTGCGATCTTGTCGCCCCAACCAAAATCGACTCCGCTCGGAATGCCGTTAAACGTTGGCAGATTTTCCTGCTCAATACGGATACCCAGGTTCAACGAAAGTCGGGCAGACGGCTGCCATTTATCCTGAATAAACAGGCCCTGGCTAAGGTTTGAACCGCTGCCATTGGTGCCGGTCCGTCGGAACGAACCCGAGCCGATAGCTCCCGGAGTATCCGTGATACCCGGCTGAGTACTCGATATCGGCGTCCCAACGAAAAAGCGTAGCTGGCCGATCGCATTGTTTCCGGACTGAACGTCGTTCAGGATCGTGTAACGCTGATAGCCGCCCTTCAACTCGTGCCTACCGCCAGCGCGGAAAATAGAGGTGGCGGAAAATTCCGATGATTCTCTCACGGAAACATCCTTTACCGTGACCGAGTTTCCACCTGTTGTTGAGCATGGGAATAGTATCGGTGGATTCGTATTATTGGTGCAACCCGAAATCTGGACGCTCGTCGGAACGAAATAGTTTCCGTCCTTTTCATTTAGGAATCCGCGGCTATAACGCCCATCGATCACTAGACTGCTTGTCGGCGTATAAACGCCCGCCAAAGTTACGATGTTCGAGTTTTGCCGTCCCCCTTGCCTGGACGTGTACTGATTTCCGACCAACGTTCCGGTCGTGCCGCCAAAGTTTGCGGTCGGCACATTATTGAATCCAATAGCGCTCGATGTCACATTTGAAAACGATGTTCCCGGAATGCTTCCCGCAGTGGCCACAGGATTCCAAAGGAAGGTACTCGTCAATCGCAGGTTATTAAAAGGGTTTCCATCAAGCCGTGCAAATGCGTATTCATATCGGGTCTCACGACGATAACGTTCACTCGTAATGAATGTCCTCGTAGAGGCGGGAACATTAGTGAAATACTCAGTATTGACCGCTGTGTTAAAGAACTGTGGGCTATAGCTTGTGTAACCCCATAGACGGTCCTTGATGATCGGTCCGCTTAAGTTTGCCGTCGGAAAATAATCGTCTCCCTTCGACTTTACTGGATCAAAATACTCTGCAAACTGGTTGAAAGTTCCGGCCGAAACCGTACCCGAAGTAAAACGAGTAAGCAGTGGTCTGGCATCGCCATTGAATCTAGGCGATTGCATCTGCATACCAAATTCGCCGTGAAACTCGTTGCTTCCGCCGCGGGTCACCACACTTATCACGCCGCCGGTCGCACCGCCGTACGCTGCCTCGAATCCGCTCGATTTCACCTGCACTTCTTGAATCATTTGAGTTGGCAGGTCAAATGTCGAATTTAGCGTTCCGGTGCGGTAATTAGTAACCTCCTGGCCATCGATCACGAAAACGTTCTCTCCGCCCGACGCCCCATCAACCGTAAAACCACCTGTCCTCGACTCGGGACGCGTTCCGGGGACGGATTTGAGAATACTCGTAAACCCAGTTCCCTTGGGAAGCAGTTCGATTTTTTGAGCACTGATGCTCGTCTGGATGGCGTTGTTCGTCGTATCGACTGGCGGCAGGTCAGAGGCAGCCACATCCACTGTCGTGACGTTGCCGCCCAGAGTTACAGTGATCGAAACCTGTGTAACCTGACCAATAGCAACAACAACATTCTCATACCGAGCTTCCCCGAAACCGCTCGATGCGGTGGTGGAAATATTGTAGGTTCCGGGCGGAACCTGGATCGCCCTGAAAAACCCTTCACCGTTTGAGGTAATCGTTCGACGAAAACCTGATCCGACTCCGGTGGTCGTTGTGCCACTTGCCGCTGTTCGAGCATTGGTGATCGTAAGCGAGATATTCGGAACCAAAGCGCCGGCGGGGTCAACGATGGTGCCCTCAATGCCGCCGGTAGTTTCCTGAGCAAAAGTGCCTATACAAAGGCAAGTAAAAACAGAGATGATCCACAAACTGCGGAGAATCTTAGTACGCATCTAGTCTACCTCCAAAAAATATTATTCTGTATCAGAAACATTTATGCTTATGCATAACCTGAATGAAATTCGTTATGCAATATAACACAGTTTTACAGAACTGTTAACCCAAAACAGTCATAAACGCAGACTTTTACAAAATATTATTTTTTGAACTCTAGGAGAGTTCCGTTCGCACCAACCGCCCACCCATATTTCTTGTCCATGAAAAGACCGTAAAGCCTTTCTCGCGTACCACTTTCCTGCCTGACCCACGTCTTACCACGGTCAACAGATCGTAGGATATTTCCGGAGTATCCAACTATCCATCCGTTCTTATCATCAGCAAAATCGACTCGCATCAGGCTCTCTTTGAAGTTGGATTCGATCTTGTCCCAGGTTCTTCCCCCATTCTCGGTGCGGAGGATAGTTCCCTGGCGTCCAACGACGTAGCCATCATTATCGTCCCGGAAATCCACATTGAACAGTGCTAAGGAGACACCTGATTCCTGCTTCCGCCAAGTCAACCCCTCGTCGGTGGTCGATAGGATGACTCCTCGGTCGCCGACGATCCAGCCGTGAGAATTGTTGTTGAAATCAAGATGAAAAAGCTCGGTTTTCGAAGGCACGATGATACGCCGCCATGTGTCGCCGCCATCCTCGGTCCTCATCAGCAGCGAATCTACAACAACCTCGTCGTCGCCACTGGCACGCAAGACAGAGCCGATCACATATCCCTTATTCTTATCTGAAAAACGAATACTCAAAAACTCTGGCCGCCCGCTACCAAAATCGCCGGTGCGGTAGATCCTAATATCCTGCCACGTCTTGCCGGCGTCGCGGGTAATGAACATCTTTCGCCCAGCCACCAAATAGCCGTTCTCTTTATTACGAAAATATATCTCATTAATATTGTCATTAGCGTTCAACGGAAACGGATTCCACGTCTTACCGCCATCGTCGGTAGAGGCGAGAAAGCCATTGTCACCGGCGATCCATCCTCGATCTGACGACGTAAAACAAACAGTTATCAGATCGCCTTTGATATCCGTGTCTTTCTTGATCCAGCCCGGCTGTGCCCACCCTGCAAGAGCGAATATTGCCACCAAGATCAAAGCTGCAAACGAGTTTCTCAATACTTTCCCCCCGAACAAAAAGGTGATCATGGCATATAGAATAATATCTGTACGGCCAAAAATCACCTTTTCGGACGTTAGTTTAAGGTTCTGGGTTTGCCGCAATCGTTTTAGGCAATGCGATAAACCTTCCCTTTCCAAACAATTACGACCTGTTCACCGAGCGATAGATACGGTGCAAGTGACGGCTCTTTTGCCACAAGAGCAAAATACTCTTCGCTCGCGAATTTGATATTTGTCTCGGGCATACGCGCCGTTTCCGTAAAGTCGGAATCGACCCAGACGCCGTTCTGGTTGATGAAGTTCTTGTTCGCGACGAATTGGTTGTTGATCGAATTGCGGACAATGACTTGCTCCTTGTCATCCTTGCCTTCAGTCGCTACAACCATGTCATTCGCCTGCATTGAATTCTGCTGAATGCTGAGTTGAACCGCTCCGGCCCCGCTTCGCTCACGCATCGCTTTTGCGGCTGGCGCAGCTCTCCGCGAATCCATCGGCATGTCACGTCCGAATGTAGCCATCGAACCATCTGTTGCGAGATAGGACGTGTATGGTGTCACCAGACCGTATTTCGTACCGAGATCGACAACCTCATCACGAACTTCCTTTGTCTCGCCATTCGCTCGGATCTGTTCGAGCAGCCAGCCGACGCGTCGACTCGCCCATAGACGCGGCAAAAAGCCATTGTCTTCGCCGCGTACCGGAAAATCGAGATCATTGTACGCAAACGAGCGATTCTCGCGGCCTGCCTTACCAGTCAAACGCAGCGTGATATTGTTCAGATCGCCCGTATTCTTGTACCTACCGACGATCGTCAACTGCATTCCGCGAAACAGATCGGTGAGTTTGCGCGGATACATATATTCGGTGATAACGGGGCCGAAATCGAGTTCGAGATCGGCGAGTACCGGCGAACTTACTCGCGAAAAGAAGCTCGAAACTTTGATCTCAAGATCCTCTTTGGGCTGCACGTAGTCCGAGATACCCGAGTTTTCCGAGCCAAGCCGGTCGAGTAAGGTCGTATTGACGTCATAACCAAATCCGAATGGAAAAATACGTACATCGACATTCTTCTCTGAACGCAGGTTTGCGATGATCTTGTCCACATTTCGCTCACCAACGGTCGGCAAACCATCGGTCATAAAGACCAGCATTTTCGGACGATCGCCCTTGTCGAATTGTTTCACGGAGGCGATAAGCGAATCGTTGATATTGGTTCCGCCGGTCGACTGGAGCTTGTTGACAAAATCCTCACCGCGCTTTTTACCCTCGGCGTTAGCGGCGATCAGCCCTCGCTCCATTAGCCGCTCTTCTCCAGCGAAGCCGATGACGTTAAATCTATCGCCGTCGCGCAACGTACGGATGCCGAAAAGCAGTGCCTTTCGGGCTTTTTCCATCTTGCCTTCCTCTGCCATCGAACCCGAAGTATCGAGCACAAAGACGATGTCTTTGTTTACGAGTTCCTTTTCAGAAATGCTGTCTTTCGGCGAAAGTTGCAGCAGGAAATAGCCATCTTTGCCCGCTTCGCGATAGGTTATAAGTGACATTCCAAAATCACCTTTTGAAAGACCATAAAAAAGTTGGAAATCGGTATCATTGTTCTTTGTTTCAAAAGAGATGTTCGCCCGCGTCTCGCCGTTCCGCTTCACGTCGATCGTGTGCGTAGGCGAATAGATGTTTCGAATGGCCTCTTTGCCCACGATCTCGACCGTGCCCGAGACCGTGCCAAACTGTTGCTTCGGCATCCCAGCAGCAGTATCCTCCATTGGCCTGATGGCCTGCCTCCACATATTGCGGCCCGTGCCGAGCGGATATCGATACGCGACCGTTCCGGAATCGGCCTTCAGTATCTCGGTGTAGGTCATTTCAAGTTTTTTATCGGAGTGGGGCGGTATCGGAAAGATTGACGCCTGGAAAAGATCTTTTCCCGCGTATTCGAGCAGTCCAGGATCGCGTTGACGACGTACGATCTCGTCGTATATCTTGCGGGCCTCCTCACGCGAGCGGACCTCGCCGACGAGCTTCTTTCCATTTTCCCAAATGGCAAACTCCGTTATCGAAGCTGTTTCCGGTATCGGAAAAAAATATGTGCCCTCGAGCGTGTACTGGGTATCGTTACGAAAAACCTGCTCGACATGCGTCGTCGCGACCTGCCCGTTTATTTTGGTATCGATCTGTATCGACTTGACTGGCAAAGCATTTGGCAATGGCTGAGGCAAAGGCCTCGGCGTCGGCCTACATGGCCGGCGGTCACAAATGATCGGCACGATCACACCCTGTGCATTGATTGAGTTTGTCGAAAAAAGCGTCGCGACTGCCACGCAAAATATGATTGCTATCGATCTAAAAGTCATAAATTCTCTCCGAAGGTTCATTTTTAACGCACAAGGCGCTTTGTTTGACGTATAGAGAACGCACGAGGTGGCCCGCTCTTGCATACAAAAAGCCACCTCGTTATCGGGTGGCTTTGTGTTATCTCGAAATATTTTGGATGCGGTGGAATATTCTATACCGGATCGCGAAAATCCGGCTCAGGCTCTTTCAAAAATGAGTCGTCGATATCTTTTTCGAGTTTTGTACGAAGCTTTTCTACGATCTGATCAGACCGGCTTAGGCTTGAGGCTAGATTCGCCCGTGTCGATTCGATCTCTGTGAGGAGTACCGCGAGGTTGGTTTTCTCGGCAAGCAGACTTTTCCTCCGACTGTCGCGTATCTCTTCGGGTTTCATTGACCCAGCCATCTGAAGTGAGCGTTCGATCATCTCCGGTCGGCTGTCAAATTCGATCTGCTGCATCCGCGATCTGACCGAATTTTCTTTTTCGATCATTTCAAAAAGTTGTTTTCTTAGGCTCTCGCTCCGCTGTTCGGCCCGCGTGAGAATATCGAGATTCAAAAGCAGACGCTTCTGCTTTTCGTCATAGCTCAGGGTCCGTCCGGCCTCAAGTTTCGCTATTCGAGCGGTCAGTTCGTCGACGGTGGCTGACGACGCGGATCCTTCCTTTTCATCGATCTTATCCGGGGTCTTAGTCTCGACCGGACGGACGTTATAGTCCGACGCACGGCTGATGATCTCGGCGGTAGAAAGAACGGGAGGCGGCGTTGCAAGCGGCTTGGCCTTCCCTTTCTCCTGAGCCGATACCGTTAGACCAAGTGAACAGGCCAACGAGAACGCAGATGCCAAAACCCAAAAACTCTTCATTTCTTCACCTTTTTGTCCGGAATAAAGTCACCGGTCGCCAACTCGATGGCGTTCTTCGCGAGCCCTACGAACGGAATCGCGTCGATGCCTGAATTCACCACACCCTTAATTACGCCCTTCTTCCGAATGTCGCTGCCGACCAAAATAACAGCTACTGCGGTACCGCCGAAGGGTATCGTTTTCGCGACGCGCTTTGCTACCTGCCAACCACCGGCATGCAGTATTTTCCTCTTGATCTCGTGCCGGTCTGCCATCGTAAATCAGTATACTTGCTTTCTTCTGATGACAACAGCATACTTTTATTTGCACGAAAATCGCATGTAAAAGTTTCATTTTCCTCTAGTTATGGCACTCGCGATCAATAAATTGTCTAAGCGCTTTGGCAATACATGGGCGCTTCGCGATGTGTCTTTTGAGGTAGCTGACGGCAGTGTTATCGGACTATTTGGAGCATCGGGATCGGGCAAATCGACGTTGCTGAATGCAATTGCTGGAACAGTAAAAGCAACGAGCGGCTCCATCCTAGTGGGCGGACGCGATGTCACCAAACTCAAGGCAAAGGAACGCGGCATTTCGCTTCATATTGGCCACGGCGATGGTGGCATCAAAGGTATTTTGTCGGACTTCTTCGATAGATCCGCGAGTGGCGAGAGTCAGCTTTCCCGATTTGAACAATCGTCAGCGACCGCTGGCCGGATATGGCTCTTAGACGCCCCTTTTAGCAAAATGGACCCGCAACAACGCGATGTTGCGTTCGCCGAGATCCGCGAAGCCGCAAAGGTGGGCGGGCGGATCGTTTTCTTTGCATCAAGTGATTTCGATCAGATAATTGACCTGACGGACGAGGTTGCCGTACTCGATCGCGGCGAGATCGTCCAAACCGGAACGCCGCAGGAAATATACGACGATCCGCGCTCGGTAAAACTTGCCCGTGCGACCGGCCAAAACAACCTCATCCCCGCACGCCGTCTGACATCGACCAACGCGGATCTGCCGGAGTTTTATACGATTGATGGCGCACACCGCGTTTTCGCCCAATCAACGGAAAAAGGTCGGCTTGGTGCGATCAACCAAAACGTAACCCTCGCGATCCGTCCCGAACAGGTCGTAATGTCGATGGGAGTGTCCTTTCCGGAGGACAATCTGCTCAAAGGCGTGGTGACCGCGATCAAATTTCGCGGTGCCATATCGCTCATCGAATTTGACATAGGCGGCCTCACAATTGAAACACGTGTCTTCAAGCCCGTCGGCATCAACATCGGCGACGAATGCATGCTCGGCCTGCCTCCCCATCGGATCCAGATACTCAAAGACTAAAAAAGGCGGCTCGATTTTGAGCCGCCTTTCTTGGTTTTGAATGACCGCAGCCGGTTTTATGCAGGCTGCGGTGCGTGTTGTGTTTATGGACGTTCCGAGCGGGGGCGGAGGATGATGAAGGAGCTTCGCCTTGTCACTTCGCCGATAATGTCAAACTCCTCGGGCGGTACCGGGCGGCGTGTTAGTTTGCCGCCCTTTGGATCGAACGGGTTTGGCCCGGCGATCGAGACGCGGCCTGAGGTGGCTCTCGTCTTCAGCTCACGTGCATCTGCGTCTGAGGTGACCAGGTCTGTGATCTCGACCTCCGTGTCTCCAGATGGTGAGGTTCGGAGCACGTCGAATGTGATGTCCACAAGCGATGTGCCGTCCTTTGCCGTCTTGCCGAAGTAGGTGTTCGCGTCGATGAGGATACGAATGAGTCCGGGCTGTTCTGTGCCGACTGTCAGTGTGACGCCGTTTCTCGGGCCGTCTGAAAGGCTAACCGCGGGATTCGCAAGCCTTGTATCGTCATATCTGACGGTAAAGCTCATTGCGAGCTCGTCTCCGTCTGTTACAACTTCTACAGGTACAGTCACTCGGCTGCCGGTCACTGCATTGACAGTACCAAGCGTCATTGCCCTACCGTCTTCTGTCGCTGCTTCCGGCTGTTCTGCCGGTGCTGGTGGTGGCGGCGGTAGTGCTGCTCCGGGCCCTCCGGCACTTTGCGGGGCATCGAGTCCCGCTCCGTAGCGTCGAACCTGGATGACATCGGTAGCATCTATCACCCCGTTACCCTTTGTCGTTGCCGGAGCAGTATCTACCCTCTGAAACTCGTTGTGAGTCGCCACAGGTGATTCAAGCCCCGCCACAAAGCGTCTGACAGTGACCACATCGGCCGCGTCCACAACACCGTTTCCGGCATTGCGGCCCGACACATCACCCTCGATGCCCTGTACGAACACTACTCTCATCGGCAGTAGCACGTGAGCCAGCAGAAGATTGTTGGTTCCTGTCTCCAATACAATGCCCGGAGTCGGTACATTGCCTATCGTAAAGTCTGTACTCGGCAGGCCAGTCGCAACGGTCTGGAAATCGATCCGTGCGATCTCATTCGGTCCGGCAGCCTCAGGCCCTCTGGCCGGCGTACCGTCAGGCCGCGTGAACACCCCGCCGTCCGGTACGATCGTAACTCCTACCGTGCCAAAGACCGAGTTATCCAACGTGATCATACATCCCGGAGCATTTGCCCCGCAGACGACCGTCGGAGCTTGTGCGAACGGATTGATATCATACGTAAAGCTGAGTGACACTAGACCTTCGTTTCCGAGACTGTTTAGCATCACAGGCATCGATCCGGCCGCTCCAGGCTCAATATACTGGGTCGGGAAGCTAAGTTTCCTCGGGAAATCTCCCAGGGTTGCGTACCATAGGAAGTCAGCTCCCGATATATTAGCTCCGGCCAGAGTATAGAATCTTCCCGACGGTTCGTAGTACGGCGGGTAGATCGGTGACGGCTGCACCCCGACCGATCCTGTGAACTGTCCCTGGAAGGCGTAAACGCCAGACGCATTCGTTACCGCCGAATCGAACGGCGTTGACGATGGCTCCTGGTAAAGCAATACCGTCACACCGGCCATCGGTGCCAGCGTAGTGCCATTGCGGACCGTGCCGGAGATCTGCAGGTTGACCACATGCGACACGCCTGGAGAAACACTTCCTGCGAAGTTCGCATCGCCCGCGTATATTGCGACAAGCGTTTTGGTGCCCATCGTTGTTGATGTCAGGCTGCACGAACCATCTCCGACAGGTGCCGAACACTCGTCCGTTCCGTCGGAGACCGTTACCGTCCCGGTCGGTGTGCCAGCTCCCGGTGCCGTCACCGAGACTAACCAGCTCACCGTGTACGCCTGGCCGATGATAGTCGGGTCTGGAGTGTCCCCGGTAATGGCGATCGTCGTAGCCGCCTGGCCAACGACCTGGCCGCCCGCGAGCGTGCCTGCACTGGTGAGGAAGTTTGCGTCTCCGTTATAGATAGCCACGACCACACGGTTGCCCGCAGGCAATGCGGGAAGTCCTGCCAACGTACACGGATCAGAAACTCCCGCCGTCAGAGGTGTGCCAACACAGTAAAGGTTGCCGTCGATGTTAAACGTCACAGTTCCCGAAGGCGTTCCTGCTCCCGGAGCAGCAGCAACGACCGTCGCCGTGAATGACACGTTCTCACCGAACACACTAGGATTGTTGTTCGAAGCCACCGTTGTTGTCGTCGGCGATTTGTTTACTACCTGTCCCCCAGCAAGCGTTCCGCTACTTGCTAAGTAGGGCGAGCTGCCACTGTAATCGGCAACGACGGAATGCGGACTGCCAGCAATACTCAAAGAGGAAGTAGAACACGCGGACTGGCCCATGCCGTCTACGGCGACCGCTGCACAAAGCGGATTTCCATCAACCACAAATGTTACAGTACCGCCTGATGGTATAGGAGACACTGTCGCCGTAAATGTGACATTCTGCCCAAAAACCGAAGGGTTAGCCGATGAGGCGACGGATGTTGTTGTCGGAATCGAAGCTCCCCACCAAAAGCCGCTCTTCATGTCATACGGCGATCCCAGCATACTGCCGCCCGCGAGAGTCTGAGCGAAGGTCATGTCAATGGAATATCCGGTGCTGCTGCTCGATCCCCCGCCATTCGCAATCACGGTCTGCTCGAGAGAATAGCTTCCGCCCGTCGCGACCTGAGCCGAAATACTTGAGATCGTAAAAAACAAAACGGCGGCGTGCAGAATTATCGTCTTAAGGTTGATCATCGTCATTATCTTATCCACCACTCATGCCCAAGCCCCTAACACAGATCGAGCCTGCTACAGTTTCCGACCCATCCGAATCTCCGGAAATCCAGCTAAACTCGGCAGAACAACCAACGGCAGGTTCGAGTGAGATCTTATGGTTTGATCTCGACTTTGGCCGGACGTGCCGGTTCGGGAGCCCTATCAAATCTCAATTTCGTGCCGTCCCACCAGATCGGCAACGCAGACCTTTCTTTGTCGTTCTCATTAAACATCACGCCCTTTAGCTGAGTATCAAAGTTAGCATCTGCGATCTCAGCCGGCAGTGCTTTTGCCCGGCTGGCGTCGATTCGGCTGCCTACTGCTATCCAGCTAAACATGACATTTGCCGTACCCGAGGCTACCGCGACAGTAAAGCCGTCTGCGGCGATACTCTTGATGTAAAGCTGCGCAGGTGATCCGACCGGGCTGACGGTTACGTTCGGAAGACCAGTGAGCAATCCGGCGTAAGCCTTGGTGAAAGGAATAAAGACCGAATCGCCGTCCAGGCGGCCCGAGCCGTTATCGTAAACCTTGAGTTCAGTAGAGGTCACTGCGTATGCCGCGACGCGCTCAGTTCCGGAACCGCTGGCTGCTCGGGCCTCAACAACATCAGCCGTATATCCGCTCGTGAAGACATTGCCTACATTATACGACGCAAAAATGTCGCCGCTCGAGACCTGGCCCATCACGTCGCCTCGCGACCAAGATCCGATCATTCCGCCGTAAAATCCGCCGCCGATACCTTGTTTATCGAGCCCGGTCCCGGTCGGGGAACCGGTTCCCGATGCATACGCGGCCGATCCGTATACACCGTAAGTGGCAGACGCGCTGTTCTTGTATCCGAGAGATCCCCAATAGGATCCATCATATCTCGCACCTAGAACGCCTCCGGTTCGTGTGTAATCGTTCCAGCTGAAGCCCCCTACGCCGAATGTGTACTCGTCGCCCCAATAATTGAATCCAGCCGTACCGGTGTTCGTACCTGCTTCTGCGTAAGAAATGCCATTATTTTGACTGTCGCGTGTCCGATAACCATAAAGGGTATGCTGGCCATCACCGGTTGCCGTCAACTGAATACCATGAACATATAGCTGGTACCGCGAATTCGGAGCTATATTAACAGCTAGACCCGTCCCGTCATCCCGGACGAGCGAATTTCCGCCCGTCGTTGCACCGGTGAATTTGGTCAGGTAATTTGCCGTACCAGAAATATTCGCCGATCCGGCCGGTCCGGCGGGGCCAGTGGCTCCGGTCGCCCCGGTAGCTCCGATCGGTCCGATCGGTCCGATGGGCCCGATTGGTCCTATTGCTCCAGTTGGCCCGATGGGTCCCGGAGGTCCCGCCGGTCCTACAGGACCAGTCGGGCCAGCCGACCACATATTATCGCCCCTAAGGAATGTTGTATTGTCGGCTGTTCCAGTTGGAGATTGTGTCGCCAAGCTGCCGAGGCCGAGGTTTGTTCTGGCGCCTGCGGCAGTGGTTGCTGCAGTTCCGCCATTTGTCACCGCAACCGTGCCGGTAACATTGTTCGCCGTTACGGCAAATGGAGAGCTTGTAAGCTGCTGTCTCGGCGTCAACGTCGTATATCCCGGCGGGTCGGCAGCCTTGCGCACCGCTACTTCGACCCATCGATCTGCGCCCGTTGAGAAAGGGGCGGCGGTAAAATCAAGTTGCACGGTAAAGATACCGTTGACCACGGACACCGAGGCATTAGTGATAGTCGACCCCTGCTGTGTGCCCGCAGCTGCGGCGTCCCACAGCGAAAACTGCATCTGGTAAGTGCCGTTGGCTGCTGTAGCACCGTCGTTCAGGCGGCCTTGATACGTAAATGCCGATGACTGCGCCAAAACGGACATAGCCGAGATAGCAAGAGTCAGGATAAGAAAAGCCGCAACGGAGAACATTCGTTTCATATTCATTCCTCGATTCGATGGTTAAATTGTGTTAGCAAAGTGATTGGGCGACCTGGATAAAAAAGAACCGCCCACGAAGATATAATCAATTTATGTCTATCAAGCGCGAATGTCAACGGCCAGTGGCTGAATACTCAGCCGTCGAAACTCTTTGAAACTGAATATTTTTATCGGGTTTTCCGCATCTCGCCGGAGCGGCATAATTGCCACTATTGGTCGCGTCCGTGAAATTCCGGCGACCCCGGCGTTCGTTCCGGCGACCTGAGCGTTCAAGCCGGCGACCTGAGTACCAATTCCTGCGACCTGAGCGTTTAGGCCGAAGGCTTTCACCGACCAAAAAAAGGCGGCTCGATGGGAGCCGCCCCCAAAAGTGAATGAAAACCGTCCTTGCGACGCCTCTCGTCGGTGTTAATGTATACTTCCCTACGCCGCTTCTTCCTGGCGGGTCATGACCTCAAAGACCGGAACCTTTCGCTCGATCATCTCTTTCGTGACGACGATCTCGTTGACCTTTTTCTCGGACGGCAAGTGGTACATTGATTCGAGCAGAACCTCTTCGAGGATCATCATCAGGCCGCGGGCCCCAACCTTGCGTTTATGGGCTTGCTCGGCAACGGCACGCAGGGCTCCCTCAGTAAATTTGAGATTGATATTGTCGAATTCGAACTTCTTCTGATATTGCTTGACGAGCGCATTCTTCGGCTCGGTCAGGATCGTCATCAGAGCGCCTTCGTCGAGTTCGCTGAGCGTGCCGATCACCGGCAGACGTCCGACGAATTCGGGGATTAGGCCATAGTGGATCAGATCTTCGGGTTCGAGCTTGCCAAACGACTCCATCTGGCGCTGCCGGTTTGTCTTGACCTCAGCCTGGAAACCAAGCGATTTGTTGCGAAAACGCTTTTCGATCACTTTTTCGAGGCCGATAAACGCTCCGCCGCAAATGAATAAGATGTTCGTGGTATCGAGCTGCTGAAAGTCCTGCTGCGGATGCTTTCGGCCGCCGCCCGCAGTCGGAATATTGGCGATCGTGCCTTCGAGGATCTTTAGCAGAGCTTGTTGGACGCCTTCGCCCGATACATCACGCGTGATGGACGGATTGTCGTCCTTGCGGCAGATCTTGTCGATCTCATCGATGTAAATGATCCCGGTCTGGGCCTTTTCGATATCGCCGCCTGCCGCCTGTAAGAGTCGAAGCAGAATATTCTCGACATCTTCGCCGACATATCCGGCCTCCGTCAGGCTGGTCGCATCCGCGATGCAAAATGGAACGCTGAGTTGACGTGCAAGCGTTTGCGCCAGCAGCGTCTTGCCGGTCCCCGTCGGACCGATCAGCAGAATGTTCGATTTCTGGAGCTCAACATCGCTACGGCGCTTCGCGATCTCAAGACGTTTGTAATGCTGGTACACCGCGACAGACAAACGCTTTTTCGACTCGTCCTGGCCGATCACATATTCGTCCAGAAACGCTCTGATCTCCTGCGGTTTTGGCAGATTCGTGCGGGTAGTGGTTGTCGTCGTCTGCTCGTCGTCATTAATGATCTCGTTACAGATATCAATGCACTCGTTGCATATATAGACGCCCGGGCCGGCGATCAGTTTACGAACGTCAGTCTGCGATTTCCCGCAAAACGAGCAGGTGAGTAATTCTTCTGGACGTCGAAATTGGCTCATATGGCAGTTGTCGGTTTGCAAGCGGCGGTTGGCGGCTGGCTTCCACTGCCAACCGCCTACTGCCAACTGCCTACTTCTCTCGGTGTTCTATAACCTCGTCGATCAACCCATACTCTTTCGCCTGTATCGGCGTGAGGATGCGGTCGCGTTCGACGTCGATCTCGACCTGGTCAAACGACTGGCCAGAGTGCCTCGCGATGATCGTTGAGGTCAGCGTACGCATACGGATTATCTCCTCGGCCATCAATCTCACATCCGTCGCCTGTCCCGATGCACCGCCAGACGGTTGGTGGATCAGAACACGGGCGTTAGGGAGAGAAAAGCGTTTCTTCGGCGCACCAGCACACAGCAGCAATGCTCCCATCGAGGCACATTGGCCAACACAGATCGTCGTCACATCATTTTTGATGAACTGCATCGTGTCATAGATGGCCATACCTGCGGTGATCGAACCGCCCGGGCTGTTGATGTACAGGTTGATGTCGCGTTCGGGGTCTTCGGCCTCGAGAAACAAGAGCTGAGCAACGATCAAATTCGCGATCTGATCGTCGATCGGCGTGCCGATAAAAATGATGCTGTCTTTTAAGAGCCGCGAGTAAATATCAAAGGCGCGTTCGCCCCTCGACGTTTGCTCGACAACCATTGGAACTAATGCCATAAAAATTCTCTCTACCTAAAAACTTTAGGAACTACTTGAATAAAACGATGATAAGTTGTTGAAAATAATGGACAGGCCAAAGTTGGAAATCGATTCTACAACATTTCATCGAAATTGCAAGCGAAAATCCGTCTCGTCCGACCTCTTAGGTCGCCAACGGCGACAGACGTTAAAACCTGTTCGACGCCTTCAGCGCCGGATCCATTCTTTGTCAATTCCCAGGGTTTCATTCGCTTCGCTCATTGCACCCTAGGCTATATTCTTTGTCGCCGTTGGCGACAGGAAATTACGCTTCCTTTGCAGCCTTTTTCTTAGGAGCAGCCTTCTTTGCCGCTGGTTTCTTGGCCACTTTCTTCGGCTTTTCTTCTGTTGGCTCCGCAGCCGCCGATTCTTCTATCCATTCACCTTTCGTGATCTTAGCATTTGAAATAACCGCCTCGATCGCCTTCCGGGTCTGTAGATTATTGCGTATATTTTCGACTCCACCCTGCTTCTCAAGCGATTCACGTATTTCTGCGGCAGTTGCACGATAATATTCGGCCATTCTCTGGATCTCGTCTTCGACCTCGGTCTCAGCAACTTCGACCTTTTCCAACTGCGCGACCTGATCGAGCAGCAAGGCCCCGCGAACGTCGCGTTCGGCTTGGTTCCGCATATTGCCGTATGCCATCTGAATAAATTCGTTCTCAACCTTATTCAGGTCGACACCGCGTTGCTGCATATCCTGAGCAAAATTATTGAGCAACAGGCGTGCCTGATTTTCGATCAGCGTGTTCGGAATCTCAAATGCGTTGTCCTCGATGAGCTTTGCGATCGCCTCGTTTCTGATCCTCGCATCCGCATCTGCCTCGGCCACTTTTTCGAGGTCAGCTTTCAAGCGTTTGCGGAGATCAGCAAGCGACTTATAGCCTTCGTCAAGACTCTTTGCCCATTCGTCATTCAGTTCTGGAACTTCGGAACGCCCAACGGATTTGATCTTGGCTTTGTAATTTACCGTCTTCCCTGCCAAAGCTTCGGACGAAAAATCCGCCGCGTAGACGACAGTAAAATCCTTTTCATCGTCTTCTTTCACACCGACAAGATTCTCGGTAAACGACTGTTCTATCATCTCGTCACCAAGCACTACCTCCAGATCGTCGGCCTTGATAGGCTCAGCGTCCGGAGCATCGTCAAATTTCCCCTCGATATCCGCGATGACCGTGTCACCGATCTCCGACGCACGCCCCTCGACCGGCATCAAAGCAACTTCGTGCTGGAGGCGTTCGGCGATCAGGTCTTCTAGCTCACCATCCTCAACCGGTTTAACCCGGCGGACGACCGCAATACCTTTGTATTCAGGCTTTGGAATTTCCGGCATCACCTCGACGTGGACGTGCAGCGAAAGCGGCTTTGAGCCGTTTACGACAACGTTCTCATGATCGTCAAGGTGCAATTGGGGCTCGGCGAGCGGATGCAAGTCATGTTCCTCGATCGCGGCTGTGACCTGAGCGGGAATGACCTCTTGCAATACCTCGCTCTTGATGTCCTCTTTAAATCGCATCCGGACAACATCCACGGGTGCGTACCCTTTACGAAAACCCGGTATATTCGCCTGTTTTGCGTACTTCTGAGATACACGGCCATATGCTTGCTTAAGCAATTCGCCCGCTATCTCGATCTTTAGTTCTTTTTGAGTTGGTGAAACTTCTTTGATTTCGCTTTTCATTTATCAGTAATCAGTTGCCAGTTGTCGGCAAAAGAGAATTATAAAACTCCGAGGCTTACAAAAGCCAATGGCCGGAGGTGATGTCATTTCTGACAACCGACCACCGGCCACTGACTACTGATTTTTGGTGCCGAGGGCGAGACTCGAACTCGCATGTCTTTCGACGCTAGTTCCTAAGACTAGTGCGTATACCAATTTCGCCACCTCGGCATTTTGAAATACTAGATTTCAAATTTGAAATTCTGTCTCCGTAACGAAGACAGAATCCAACAAAGAAACTACCGAATCCGTCGAAATTTGTCTAGCCGCTATTTATGCAAATACTTCTTATCGTACTCATCCCACGACATATTGATGTCGCCGGTGCCGATGCCTGAGTTTGCCTTTCCGCCGCCGAGGGCTTTTGATTCGATCTTTGTAAATAGCTTATAGCCGCCGTACGCGATGCCGCCGAGCAGGCCGATCCAGAAAACGTACCAGAGGATCGACGACAGAAAGCCGAGCAGCCACAACGCGACAAAACCGGCAAAGAAAATTCCCAAAACCACTAGAATGAATTTGATAATGTTCATGATGTCTAACCTCCGTGTCCAAAATGTATAACGAAAACATCCGCGTCGATGTTCGTGGAAAATTGTCCGCTGTCGTATAATTCACGTTTCGGACCGTGACTAACAAAGCCTTGGATCAAGTAGATATTACAGTAAATGATGTTGCAAATGCACTCGGTGCGTTAGCTGTGGGCGATACGTCGGGCACGTCCCGCGATGTGACGCACGATTCGCGACAGGCTCGCGAAGGCACGCTGTTTGTGGCGATCAAAGGTGCAACGGTCGATGGGCACCGCTTTGTCGATGACGTAATGCGGCGCGGTGCTGCGGGCGTAATTTCGGAATTTGATCCGCCTGAGGATTTTGCCGGAGCCTGGCTAAAGGTCGCAGACGCACGTGTCGCACTTGCCAAAGCCGCAGCCGTCGTCAACGGCGAGCCTTCGCACCAGATCGACCTTGTCGGCATTACCGGAACGAACGGGAAAACCACCACGACATATCTCTGCTTCGCCCTCGCCGAGGCCGCAAAACAAAAGGCAGCGATGCTCACAACGGTCGAATACCGCATCGGCGAAAAGAGCGAAGAAGCCGTCCGCACCACACCCGAGGCATCCGACACGAATCGCTTCCTCCGCCAGGCCGTTGACGAAGGCTGCACGACGGCCGTGATGGAAACGTCTTCGCAGGCGATCGACCTTCACCGCTGCGACTGGCTGCGATTCAAGGTCGCGATCTTCACAAATCTGACCCGCGACCACCTTGACTACCATCTCACGATGGAAAATTACTTCGACGCAAAGAAAAAGCTATTCGACGGCCGTCTCGGCGAAAAGCCCTCGTCGAGCGTAATTAATATCGATGATGAATGGGGAGAAAAACTCGCTATCGAACTCAAGGCGGCAGGTCAACGGGTCGTCACGACCTCGCTCAAGTCAGTACCACCTGCGGTAGCAGGTGGTGATCTGATCGCCGATCTCTCAGCCAAGAATATCGAAGTCTCTCTGATCCGCGGCACGACGTTCGAGTTACATTCGCCCGCAGGAACGCAGCAGATCACTTCCCCGCTCGTCGGCAAGCCACATGTTTACAACATGCTCGCCGCGACCGCGACGGCACTCGAACTCGGCTATGATCTTGATTCGATAGTCGCAGGACTTTCAATCTGCGTCGGTGCACCGGGTCGTTTCGAACGTGTCGCGCACGATGGCGATTTTGCCGTTGTCGTCGATTATGCTCATACGGATGACGCTTTGCTGAACACGCTAAAGACCGCCCGTGAATTGACCGCCGGAAAGATCATCACCGTCTTCGGCTGCGGCGGAGACCGCGACCGAACCAAACGCGTTCCTATGGGCGAGGTCGCAGGCGAACACAGCGATCACGTCATTATCACGTCAGACAATCCGCGTAACGAAGACCCGCTAAAGATAATTTCTGAGATCGAAGTTGGTGTGAAAGCGGAATCCCAAACGTATCAGATAATTTCCGACCGTCGAGAGGCGATCTATAAGGCGGTTGCGATGGCGAATGCTGAAGATGTGGTGATCATCGCCGGAAAGGGACACGAGAATTATCAGATCGTCGGCGGCGACAAATTCCATTTCGACGACCGCGAGGTTGCGATCGACGCCCTCGGTCGTCGAAACGACTAGCCCTGCGTCGAGTTTTTAACAATACTGATCAGTAGATCTTTCTGCGCCGCCGAAAGCTGGTCAAACCTCAGCCCAAACCCTATCTCGAATACATAATTTGCGACGACGCCGCCAAATTCCACACGCATCCCGTCATCGAGTGGAACAAAGAGCCGAATTCGGTCGCCCTGTTCAACCTCGCCCGAACTCAAGATAAAGCACCCATCGAGACTAATATCGCTGAGCGATCCGGGCATGCGTTCGCCCCGGCCTTGCCATTCGATGTCGAGCTCAACGGGGTATCGATTTGTAGCACGGCGCTCCTGGCCGCTGCGTCTGTCCAGCATGGTTATTCCTGATCCTCCGACACTTTCGGAGTTCCTCTATTAGTTAAGTAGTAATAGAC
>JBATDM010000042.1:0-8516 GCA_049663465.1 Pyrinomonadaceae bacterium | reverse complement strand
CGTCAATAGAGTGCCCTCACCGTCGACCAGGTAGTCACCATAGGTAAGCTGAACGACCGCGACCGGAATGCGTTCGATCACATCGACGCGAATACCGGCGGGGAGCAGACGGGAGACAGAGGCGGATCTAACAAAAGGAAACTTTTCTACTTTAACCTTGATCTCACCAAGATCGGCTTTCCAGACGCCGGGCTTTTCGGCCTCCGCCGCGATCACGCGGCGGATGTTATCCTCAGATGTTCGGTCAATACCGCGAACCTCGATCCTGCGAACGTCAAAGAAATGCGAACCCGTCGCATTATCGTAGACCGAGTATCCAAATACCGCGAGACATGCGATCAGGATCGCGCTCAGAATAAGCGGTAAGCCAAATCGGCTGATTCCGCGAGCGGCGCTCTCACGCCTTACTCGACTCGACGTTTTACGGGCCCGCAGTTTCGTCGAAGCGGTTCTTTTTCTAGGTTGCGCCTTTCTTTTCGCCATCTCTACTTATCTTTCTTTAGTTGCTCCACGATCTCGTCGGATAACCTCGTAACGCTACCCGCACCGAGCGTAATGACCAGATCGCCCGTCTTCAGATCGCCCGCGACTCGCTCGGCTGCTGTCTCAATATCACCGATGTATTTTGCGTTCTTATGGCCAAATTTCCGAATATTCTCGGTCAGCACCTCTGCCGTGATCCCTTCGATCGGAGTCTCACTCGCAGCATAGATATCGAGTACATAAAGCACGTCCGCATTGTTAAATGCAACGACAAAATCATCCATCAATTCCTGTGTACGCGAGTATCGATGCGGCTGAAAAACAACAACTGTACGCTTTCCGCCCGAGCTGTTCTTCGCCGCCGAAAGCGTCGCAACGATCTCAGTCGGATGATGGCCGTAATCATCAACGACCGTGACGCCATTGATCTCACCCTTGAATTGAAACCTGCGGTTCGCATTTTTAAATCCACGGAAAGCCTCCGCTATCTTTTCAAAAGCGACATCCAGCTCCAATGAAACAGCCGTTGCGGCTAATGCATTGTAAACATTATGTTTACCCGGAACGGGCAGTTCGATCACACCGAGTTCTTTTCCACGTTTTGATACAACAAATGACGAACCGAAAGTGTCGTTGTACTTGATATCCTTTGCCGAAATATCCGCTTGTGCGGTCAGGCCGTACGTCACGCGTCGGCGTTTGATCTTCGGTATTATCAGCTGAACATTTGGGTCGTCGAGGCAAATAATAGCGGCACCATAGAACGGTACTTTGTTTACAAAATCGGTAAAGCATTGAACGACGTCGTCCATGCCTTTGTACGATTCCATGTGTTCTTTGTCGATGTTCGTCACGACAGCGATCGTCGGGTAAAGCATCAGGAAAGAACGATCGCTCTCGTCAGCCTCAGTTACAAAC
This sequence comes from Pyrinomonadaceae bacterium, assembly GCA_049663465.1. Taxonomy (GTDB): domain Bacteria; phylum Acidobacteriota; class Blastocatellia; order Pyrinomonadales; family Pyrinomonadaceae; genus OLB17. The sequence continues at coordinate 7,115 of JBATDM010000042.1, read as the reverse complement.
CAGTCCGAAGCTCCAAGCTTTGCATTCGAGCCAAGCGTATCGACTACGCCGCCGACAACGGTCGTCGGATCGACCCCCGCGTAGCCAAGTACCGTTGCGATCATCGATGTCGTCGAAGTCTTGCCATGAGTACCGGAAACCGCGACGGCATAAGGCTTTAATGTCATCAACTCAGCAAGCATCTCAGCCCGCGGGATGACCGGAATTCCCTTCTCTTTTGCGATCACAACCTCAGGATTGTCATCCTTGACCGCCGATGAATAGACGACCACTTGCGCGTCCTGTACGTTTTCAGCAGCATGTCCTTCGGCGACTCGAATATCCAATGCCTCAAGGCGATCAGTATTCTTCGATTTCTTTGCATCCGAACCAGAGACCGTAAAGCCCAAATTGCACAAAACCTCGGCAATGCCGCTCATTCCGATGCCGCCAATGCCAATGAAATGTATTCTCTTTACGTGTCTGAACATAAAATCTGTGCCTAGGCGTTACTCTTCAATTCCTCGATAATATCAACAGTCACCGCGGCCGCGTCCGGTCGTCCTAGTTGTTTGGCGGCCTTTTCCATTTCGTCGATTGTCACAGGTGATTCGATCAGTGTTCCTATCTCTGTCGCCAGTGAGCCCCCTGTCAGATCACGTTGCAGGATCATTTTCGACGCACCAGCATTCTGCAATGCCTCGGCGTTCTTTCGCTGGTGATCGTCAGCCGCGGTGGGCAGCGGTATCATTATCGACGCCTTACCGGCGGCCGCGATCTCCGCACATGTCGTCGCGCCCGCACGGCATATGATCATATCTGCCTTTCCGAATTCAGCGTACATGTCCGAAATGAACGGCCGAACATCAGCTTTGGCGAATTTCGACTCGTTGTACGCCGCCCTTATAGTTTCGTAGTCTGCTTCACCCGTCTGGTGCGTGATCGTTAGTCTGCCCTCGTAGTTCTCAAGTTCCGAAAGAGCTGCGACCATCGCGTTGTTTATCGCTCTTGCCCCTTGCGATCCGCCGAAGATCAAAACATGAACCTTTTCTCCGCGTTCTTTTCGAGCTACGTCGAAAAACTCCTTTCTGACCGGATTGCCCGTAACCACACCTTTCTTTCCAAAAAATGGCAGCGACTCTTCAAACGTCAACGCGGCTTTATCGACAAACCTCGCAAGCTGCCGATTGGTAAATCCCGGCAGAGCGTTCGAATCCATCACCAACGTCGGTACGCCCATTATCGCCGCCATCATCAAAACCGGCCCTGAGACATATCCGCCGGCGCCGACCACCACATGAGGACGAAACTGCTTGATCAGCTTCCTGGCCTCAACAAAGCTCCGCGGCAAAACGGTCATGCCCTTGATCTTTCCGATCAACCCGACATTCTTCAAACCGACACTATGGATCAGCGAAAGCTGAAAGCCGCTGTCCCGAACGATCTTCGTCTCAAGCCCGCGAGCAGTGCCGACAAAGAGCACTTCCGAAGCCGGATCGCGAGCGATCACTTCCTTTGCCACGGCTACGCCGGGATAGATATGTCCGCCGGTCCCGCCGGCTGCAATGAGTAACTTCATCAAACTAAAAACTATGGCATCCTTGTACGTCGTTTAGGAGCCTTGCGAGTTTGCCTTTCAGAGAGAGGTGCATCGCCGTCTCCAAACTTTGAAATGCTGAGCAAGATCCCAACGCCTATAAGTGTGACAACAACCGACGACCCCCCGTACGAGATGAATGGAAGCGGAATTCCCTTTGCCGGTAAAAGTGACGTAACAACACTAATATTGAACAACGCTTGTACAATGATACCAGTGATGATTCCGATGCCGAGCAACGTACCGAAGCGGTCAGGAGCGAGTACGGCGGCGCGTGCACCGCGCCAGAGAAGCAGCCCAAATGCGATCACAACCGCTAGCGTTCCCACCAATCCCAATTCCTCACCTACAACGGAAAAGATAAAGTCCGAATACGGGTACGGCAAATAGAACAGCTTCTGATGCCCTTGGGCGAATCCTTCGCCAAACACGCCGCCCGAACCGATCGCGTATAGCGACTGAACGACCTGATAGCCTTCGTCATCGGCGTATTTGAATGGATCAAGGAACGCCATCACGCGTTCGACACGCCACGGTGCAAAGATGATCGCCCCGAGCCCGATCAGGAACATTACAGCCCCAACCGCTCCGATATGAACAAGCTTTGCTCCCGCCGAAAAATATAAAGCAGAAAATATCGCACAAAGAACGATCGTCGTCCCGAGATCTTTTTCCATGAGAACGAGGCCGCCAATAAGTCCGAGGCCCAGCAAACATGGAAACACGGTCTCCTTGATGCTCCCGACGACGTCTTCTTTCTTTGTCAACCAATATGCGAGAAAGATCGGCAACGCCAATTTCGCCAACTCGGACGGCTGAAACGAAAATCCGGCGATCCTGATCCAGCGTCTTGCACCATTTATCGGAGGAAACGCAAATACCGCAAGCAGCAGAACCACCGTCACCGCGATCACACCATAGACCACTATCGGCCTTTGAAAGATGCGATAGTCGATCCGGCTGACGATAAACATCGCCGCCAGTCCGCCGAGAGTAAATGCGATCTGCTTGTAAAAATATGTAAACTGGCTGCTGCTCTCGGTCTCCTTGAGAGCAAACATGGCCGAGGCGCTATAGACCATCAGGGCGCCAAACAGCGCGAGCACCGCCGCGATGCCAAACATGAACCAATCTATATTCCTATCCTCTTTCATCAACTCGTCACTTGTTACTAACCAATATCCACTGAAGAAATTGCTTTCTTCAGTGGCAAGTGGGCAGTTTCAAATGGATGGTGAGCTGCTCAATACCGTAACGGCATCCTTAAATCGCTCACCGCGTTCCTCATAACTCTTAAACATATCAAAGCTCGCGCAGGCCGGTGCAAGCAGCACGCAATCCCCTTTCTCGGCTCCCTCAAAACTCATTGCGACCGCATCTTCCATCGTTGCGGAACGCTCTATCGGGACGATCCCCGACAACTGCGACTCTATGGTGTCAGCGTCCTCACCGATCAAAATGAGCGATCTCACCGAAGCCTCGATCAGCGGAATAAGCGGAGCGTATGGAGCGTTTTTTCCCCGTCCGCCCAGGATCAAGATCGTTTTCCCTTCGCCGCCGCTGAGAGCTTCGAGAGCCTTTGACGTGGCATCGACCGACGTTGCTTTCGAGTCGTTATAAAATTTCACGCCGTCGATCTCAGCGACAAATTCGATCCGGTGTTCGACACCTTTGAATTCGGCGACAGTCTGCCGCATCGATTCCGGCGACGCTCCGCACGCAAGCCCGGCAGCGAGTGCGGCCAGAACATTCTCAACATTGTGCAGGCCGCGAAGGAATATCTCGTCCCGTGTTGTCAAAACCTTTTCCTTTCCATTAGCCCGGCAAATAAGCTCGTTACCTCGCAAAAAGAGCCCTTCCTCAAGTTCCCTTTTCACGCTGACAAGTACGATATTCGCTTTCAGCCCGCTCGCCCAACTCGCCGTAATTTCATCATCCGCATTCAGGACGGCAACATCCTCGGCGGTCTGGTTCATAAAAATGCGATGCTTAGCCAGCGCATACTCATGAAACCCTTCGTAGCGGTCTAGATGGTTGGGCGTCACATTCAAACAGATCCCGACATTCGTGCGAAGATCGACGATCGTTTCGAGTTGAAAGCTTGAAAGCTCAACCACGGTCCACGAATTATCGCTCGATGATTCAGCCAGGCTCAGCAACGGCGTTCCGATGTTGCCGCCAACCTGAGTTTCAATACCCGCATTCTTCAGCAGTTCACCGATCAGTGCGGTGGTCGTGGTCTTACCGTTGGAACCTGTGATACCGACGACCCGGCCTTTCAAAAACCTGTATGCCAACTCGACCTCACCGATCACCTCGCCGTCCTTGCGGTCAACGTATCGTGCCGGGATCGTGTTTGTCGGCACGCCGGGAGAGATCACGACAAGGTCGATCTGATCGAGTAGCCATGATGGTATATCGCCGCCGATGAGGCCAACATTGTCCGAAGTTTTCAAAGATCTTGCCGTCTCGGACCATTGCTCAACTGGCTTTCTATCGTGAAGAGCGACCGTTGCACCGCGACCCGCGAGAAATTTAGCCGACGCAATGCCGGATTTTCCCGCTCCCAAAACCAGTGATTTTCTCCCCGAAATCTCCACAACCAAAAAACCATTCAAACAGGATGAACACGATATACAGGATCGTTAGACGATCCAGGCGCCCTCATCTATCGAAACCAAACCCATCCTGCCGATCCTGTACATCCTGTTAAAACTCCCCTAACGCAATTTCAACGTCGATAGACTCAGCAACGCAAACAAAACCGCTACGATCACAAATCTGAACACGATCTTCGGCTCCTTCCATCCCGACATCTCAAAATGATGATGCAGCGGCGTCATCTTAAAGATTCGCCGCCCCGGTTGGCCGCCGCGTTTAGTTAACTTAAATACCGAGACCTGAAGCATCACTGAGACAGCTTCGAGAATAAATACTCCGCCGATGAATGGCAGCAGGAATTCCTGCTTGGTCAGGATGGCCACGGTACCGAGCGCCCCACCTATGGCGAGGCTGCCGACATCCCCCATAAAAACCTCAGCCGGCGGCGCGTTGTACCACAGAAACCCGAGGCTCGCCCCGACCATCGCCCCGCAAAACACCGTCAATTCAGCAGAAGCCGGATTATGAGTAATATCTAGCCGCTCTGCCCAGCGCGCGTCGCTCGCTATGTACGTCAGGCCCGTCAAGGCACTCATCGCGATGAACGTCACACTTATCGCAAGCCCGTCGAGCCCGTCGGTAAGATTTACCGCGTTGGACGAACCGAGCAGAATAAACGCGATAAACGCCAAGTAAATCCACGGTCCGACGTAACTGATGCCGTCTATCTTCGCCGTTTCTTTTAGGAACGGGATGCTGAAATTCCACGGATAATCACCCGTCGCATACAAGATTCCCCAGACGAGCAATGCCGTTATCAGCTGTCCCGCGAGCTTTTGTTTGCCCGTGAGGCCGAGACTGCGTTTCTTAACGATCTTTATCCAATCGTCCGCAAAGCCGACGACAGCAAATAGCGTCGTCGCTCCCAACGCAATCCACAAATACAGGTTGTCCGGTCTCGCCCAAAGTATCGTCGAGAAGAATACCGATCCAATAATAAGCACTCCGCCCATCGTCGGCGTGCCTCGTTTTTCCTGGTGTGACACCGGACCTTCTTCACGGATCTCTTGCCCGAATTTCATCTCCGCCAGTTTGCGGATCACCTTTCCACCGAGGAGCAACGAAAGGAGAAGGGATGTCACCGCCGCAAGCGCCGTGCGAAACGTGACGTACTGGATAACGTTCAGACCCTTAAAAAAATAGGACTCACTATTCTTTCCGTACTGCTGGAATATGAATTGGTATAAGAAGTAATAAAGCATTACCCGGCGGCCTCAGCCTTGTCCTCCAATTCAAATTTTTCCATCAACCGCTCGATTACCCTTTCTGTTCTGACCCCACGGGAACCCTTTACGAGGATCACATCTCCGGCCTCAACCAGCTCCGCCACGATATCAGCGGCTACATGTGAGTCGTCCGCAAATCGAGCGTCTTCGAGTCCAGCTGCTATCGCACCATCGACCATTTCCTTTGCCAGCCCTCGAACGCCGATCAATATATCAACACCCGTAGTCGCGATCTCGGCGCCGGTCTGACGATGGACTTCGCTCTCATTTTCACCAAGTTCCAGCATTTCGCCCGCTACAACGATCTTTCGGCTTGTTCCCGCACCCTCGTCGAGAGTATTTACCATCGAAAGCAGCGCTGCCGGATTCGAGTTATACGAATCGTTTATGACCGTGAATCCCGATGCAAAATGTAAAACCTCACCGCGTTGCGGCGGCGGCTCGACCGAGCGAAGGCTCGACGCAATATCGGCGAGGCTTATGCCGAATCCGATCCCAACGGCAGCAGCAGCCAAAGCATTTAGGATGTTGTGTTTTCCGTTAAGCGGAAAAGCGACAGAGGCTTTTTGATCTTTCCAGACAATCGCAAATCTCGTCTCACCAAACCGCTCAAACTCAATATCCTCAACCCGCACATCGGCCTCGTTCTCGATCCCGAAAGTGACAGTCTGGCCCTTGCTCAGCCAATGCATCGCAGCCGTTCGAGGATCGTCAGCATTAAGCACAGCGACTCCGCCGGCCTTCATTCCCTCGACAAGTTCGGCCTTTGCCTTTGCAACATTGTCGATGGAACCGAGATGCTCGACATGGACGGGAAGCACATTCAGTTCGACAGCAACATCCGGCGGCGTGATTCTGCACAACCGCGCGATCTCGTTCATCGGCGTGGACATTCCCATTTCGAGAACAGCGACATCATATGACTTGTCTTTCGCCAGATTTAGAACAGTTAGCGGATGGCCGAGGCCGTTGTTGTAATTCTTGATGTTGCGGAGCACTTTCAGCCCACCCGACGCTAATACGTGCGCGGTCAATTCTTTAGCAGTAGTCTTGCCGGCACTGCCGGTTATCGCGACGACAGGTTTATCCCATTCGAGATAGACACCGTGGGCCAGATGCTGCAATGCGGCGATCGCGTCATCGACGAATATCAAACGATCTCGAATCGTCTCTAAATCCGCACGATGCTCTTCAAACCGGTCTTCGCGAACGACACACGCGACCGCTCCTTTCTCAATAGCTGATGGAACGTACTTAGTCGAATCTTCAAAATCACCGTTAAATCCGTTGTCCCGATATTCGGGCTGCGAAAGAGCAAAAAAAACACCGCCAGCCTCCGTCTCTCTTGAATCGATAGCAAATGAACCCACTTCGCTGTCGAGCAAAGCGGGGTCAAGTTTGCCCGATGAGGCATTCATGTACGCAATGGCGGTTTCAAGTTTCAATTTTCGCTCTCGGTCTTTGGGACACGTCCAATACGAACAGTGGTCTTCGTATCCCGGCTGAAAACTTGTCGGGAACGGGAGATTTCTTTTCTATCTTTTTCTTTGCGTCCTGCGGTTTTTCCTTCGCTTCAGGTTCGGCTACACGCGGACGATCTCGCTTGTCTGCCTCTTTCTCGATCTTCTTCGTATCTGACTTGTCGGCCTTTG
>JBATDM010000041.1:0-1804 GCA_049663465.1 Pyrinomonadaceae bacterium | reverse complement strand
CTAATTGACCGCATTTCGCTGTTAAAGTGAATCGCGAATGCCCTGGTCGAAATGGCCGGGGCATTTTATTTGATCAAGACATATCGAAAACGTGATAAAATGAACTTATATGACATATAGCCCGATCGCTATCAAACGCCGTATGGTACTCGGCGACCTGTATCCGATCTGCGAGAATCTCGAACAGGTTCCCGTCCACCTCGAAAATGCCGATGGCGAAAAGCTCGGCTTTGTCGATGAAAGTCTCGGCCACTACGCTGACGCTTACCTGTTTCATCTGCCCGAGGACGTTTGCAAAAAGCTCTCGACCGGACAGTTTATCTACTCGTTCGACTACGAATACGCCGACCCAAAAGCAAAAGGTGCTGACCGCCGCATACAGATAAATGGAATTTATCTCACCGCGAGGCGAGCACCCGAGCCTGCCGGACGAGCGAGAAAATCTAATACTCCCGTGGGCTCGGCATAGGTTGAAAAAAAAACTTCGCAGACACGGGAACAAATTTTGAGTTTTGGTGTCTAAGCTTCTTTCACAAGTGCTAAACTCACAAAAATTGGAGGGATAAAAGTAATGCGAACACTGTTTTCGATCTGTCTCGGCGTTCTCTTATCGATCGCCGCGTTCATCCCGGGCGTTTCTGCCCAGGATATTCAATCCAAAGTCATCAACGCCGGAGTGGTAAATGGTAAGGCAACCAGCCTGCCAAAACCCGTCTACCCGGAAACTGCAAAGAAAGCCGGTATCGGCGGCTCCGTTGCGGTCGATATACTGATCGACGAAGCGGGAAATGTGATCTTCGCTCAGGCCGACCTCTTTGAACAGAGGGTACGCAGATCTGTCGAGGGGACCGTTGCCATGGAAGCCGTCGAGGTTGACCTTTCACTCCGCGAAGCCGCCGAGGCCGCCGCGAGAGAAGCCAAGTTTGCCCCCACCATGCTAAACGGCGAGCCCGTGAGGGTAAAGGGGAAAATGGTTTACAGCTTCGTTGCCGACGGAGATGCAGTCGCGGGGCTAAAGGGCATCAATGGCGGTGTGCTGAATGGCAAAGCGACGGCCTTGCCCAAGCCCGTCTATCCGGCGGCCGCTAGGGCAGTCGGAGCTCAAGGCACGGTGTCAGTACAGATATTGATCAACGAGGAAGGCAATATTGAATCGGCGGCAGCGATCTCCGGCCATCCGCTGCTTCGTGCCGCAGCCGAAGCAGCTGCCCGCGGTGCAACATTTCTACCAACACAATTGAGCGGTAAGCCCGTTCGTGTGCAGGGCATATTGACGTACAATTTCGTTCTGCCGGTCAAAGCCGATCAATAAATAATTACGTCGCTACGGAGCGAAGCACATTGTAGATCTCGACCATCGCTTTGGTATCGAGATCGCAGTATTCGAGCAAGTTGTTGAAGATGGACAGGCGTTCGGCGTCGCTAAGGCTCGGCCAGGTGGCGGCCCGGTACCATTGAATGGTGGCGGTCATCCCATCCGGTATGCCTAGTTCGTCATACCGCAGATTCGGAACGAGCACGGGCAGTACCTTTTTGATCGAGGTACGCCCCTTGAAATCCGGATGAACGTATAGGTTCTCTGAAAAGATCTTCATCAGATCGTATGTCTTCTCGTTTACCTCGTTGAAAAAATCAGCGAGGTCCGGAAACATCTCTGCCATTTCCGAGTTCCGGCCTTTCTCAAAAGACTCATACCAGACGAATACAGTTCCGATCCCGTCAGACATCGCATCTCGAAGGCTCTCGGCGACTGATCTAGGCGGCTCATCATCGCCGGGCGATAGAAATTCCCTGTGTTCAAGTT
>JBATDM010000040.1:0-165089 GCA_049663465.1 Pyrinomonadaceae bacterium | reverse complement strand
GCTTAACGCAAAGCCGCAAAGAACGCAAAGTAAATCTAAGAGACTGCCAAATTAAGACGCGACCTAAAATAGCCGACAGTGGTATATTGGTTACAATATATTCCATTAATTAAAAAACCGAGGACTTTTATGAGAACGATCGTTGTTATCCTGATCGCTGCCGTCAGCAACTTTGCCTTTTTTACCCCGCGAACTACCGTCGACCCGGCAGATGTTGTGTTTACGAACGGAAATATTTACACCGTCAATCAAAAGCAGCCCCGTGCAGAGGCGGTCGCCGTGAGCAAGGGCCGGATAGTTTTTGTCGGTTCCAGTGCGGCCGCTAAGGCCCATGTTGGTAAGACCACAAAGGTCGTGGATCTCAAGGGGGCAACGGTCGTTCCGGGGCTGACGGACGCACATTATCACTTGATGGGAGTCGGCGATCGTGAGGTAACTCTCAATCTCGAGGGCACGACAACGCTCGATAGTTTCCTGGCAAAAACCAAGGAACGCGTTAGCAAAACCGCTGCTGGCAAATGGGTTACGGGCCGAGGATGGATCGAGACCTTTTGGAAACCGCAAACATTTCCGACCCGTCAGGACCTTGACCGCATCGCACCTGATAATCCGGTGTTTCTTACACGTGCCGATGGACACGCCGGGGTTGCGAACACGGCAGCGTTGAAGATCGCAGGTATTGATAAAAGCACCGCCGCACCGTTTGGCGGGGAGATACTGCGAGATAAGAAAACCGGCGAAGCGACGGGCATGCTGATCGATACCGCTCAGGGACTGGTTCGCCGCCACATTCCGCCGACCGAGACAAAGCCGGAAGATGCTCTGATGCTCGGTATCGAGCGAACCCTTTCGCTGGGTTGGACACAGGTTCAAACGGCTGGCGGCGGCTATGCGGACGCTGATCTCTACCGAAAGGTCACGTCCGAGGGCAAATCAAAACTTCGTATCTATAATTCGGTCTCAGGCCCCGCAGCTTCTTCAAAGCGTCTCCTTGCCGAGGGTGCGACAATCGGGGCTTTGGACAACCGGTTTACGATGCGGACGATAAAGATCCATTTTGACGGAGCCCTCGGTTCGCGAGGGGCTGCTCTTCTTGAGCCATATTCTGACGCTGACACATCCGGCTTTCTTACCGCAAAGCCTGAGGAGATCAGGCCAATGCTTGTCGAGGCTCTAAAAAAGGGCATACAGGTCGAGACTCACGCCATCGGCGACCGAGCTAATCGCATTATTCTCGATCTATACGAAGAAGCGTTTAAGGCCGTCCCGCCTGCCGAGCGCAAGGTTAAGGAGCCGCGTTGGCGTGTCGAACACGCGCAGATCGTTACGGACGAGGATATTCCGCGCTTCGCAAAATTTGGCGTCATCGCATCGATGCAGCCTTCGCACGCTATCGGCGACCTTTTCTTCGCACCGAGCCGGCTTGGATTGAAACGTCTCGGCGGCGCGTATGCGTGGCAGAAATTTATCGCTTCCGGAGCGATCGTCGCGGGCGGCTCTGACGCTCCGGTCGAACGCGGCGAGCCCATGATCGAATTTTACGCGGCCGCCGCGAGAAAAAGCCTGACCGGCGAGTCCGGTGAAGGCTGGCATCCCGAACAAGCAACAACCCGCGAACAAGCATTGAAGATGTTCACCATCTCGGCCGCCTATGCCGCCTTTGAGGAGAAAATAAAAGGTTCGATCGAGGTCGGCAAGCTTGCCGATCTCACGGTCCTTTCTGCAGACATAATGAAGATTCCGGAAAAGGACATTCTCGCGACCAAATGCGTTCTAACGGTGATCGGCGGCGAGATCGTCTTTGACGGCAGATAGATAACAAATGAAAAAAGACACCCGTTCTGAGTGTCCTTTTCCAACAAAATGGTGGAGTCGAGGGGGATCGAACCCCTGACCTCTGCAATGCCATTGCAGCGCTCTCCCAGCTGAGCTACGACCCCGTCTCGCAATTGCAGAATTCAGAATGAAGAATGCAGAGTGCGAACCTAAAATCTACCGAATTAGCCGGAATGCGTCAAGGCTCTATTTGCCTTTGAATTCGGGTTTTCGCTTTTCCAGGAATGCCGCGACGCCTTCTTTTTTGTCTTCCGTCGAAAAGCAGATAGCAAATAGATCGACCTCGCGGCGGAGGCCCTCGTCGAGGTTTGAGCGGGATGCGAATTTCACCGCTTCCTTAGAAAGCTGTAGAGCGATAGGTGCTTTTTCCGCGATCTTTTCGGCGAGTTTCATCGTTTCGGCCTTGAGCTGATCGATGGGATAAACGTGATTTACTAAACCAAATTTATAGGCGGTCTCGGCGTCGATCATATCGCCTGTGAGCGCCATTTCCATCGCTCGGCCTTCGCCGATCAGACGCGGCAGCCGCTGTGTTCCGCCGCCGCCGCACATGATACCGAGGTTTATCTCAGGCTGCGAAAATCGTGCGTTCTCACTTGCGATACGCAGATCGCATGCCATCGCTAGCTCATTTCCACCGCCGAGGCAAAAGCCATTTATCATTGCGATCACCGGCTTGGGAAATGTATCGATCGAGTTAAAGAAAGAACGCTCGTGAAACGAATTCCTTTGTGTAACAGGCGTCTTCCCTTCAAATTCACCGATGTCGGCTCCCGCGATAAATGCCTTTTCACCTGCACCGGTAATTATTAGAACGCGAACTGATTCATCATTTCGCAGTTCATCAAGGGCCGCGACGCCCTCCGCGTGAACCTTTGTGCTCAGAGCGTTGAGTTTGTCAGGGCGATTTATCGTGAGTATCGCGATCTTGCCGCTGTGTTCGAGAGTTATCGTTTCGTACATAGAATGTAAAAAAGTGGAAAAGTAGAAATGTGAAAAAGCTAACTCAGATCGTCAGAGCAACTTTTCACCCTTTCACCTTTCCACTCGTGAACTATTATTCATTAACGCCTTCGACGACGTTATCATCGGCGATCCAGGCGACGAATAGTCGGAGCCAGCTCTCCTTTGGCTCTTCGATCGCAACACCTACACGAGATGTTCCGTAGCTTGCCGGAATAATGCGGACGACTTGGGCCTTTACTTCCACCGGAACACCATTAGGGCGGTGCGAACGAATGTACAGGCTGTCACCGGCCGTGATCGGCTGGTTCAATTGAAAGAGAGCACCGAGAGTTGAGATATCGTCAGTCTCGGTGGGCTCGCTCCACGCAGCGCCGTCATCCGAGCGCCCTGAAACGACGATCGGCAGACGCAGTGCCATTCTCAGAGCAAATCGTTTTTCCTCGAATTGAGGCTGAATTGAGGTCATCAGCAATTTTTGTGCGGCCCTTATTTGTAAGCTAGATTACAAAAGATAGTTTAACACGAAGGACCAATTCACGTAACTATTTACGACAGACTGGTAAACATTGGTATCTACTCAAAATTTGTATTTCGATGCCGGCCGTCGACCGGCGAGATAATTAGACGAACCCAACTGACGATAGTTATACTATATGGATAGGCAATCTCCAAGCGATTATTTTTGGCGGGGCCCTGCACATATGAGCGAGAAACAGATCCACAAGAAAGTAGTGATACTTGGCTCCGGCCCCGCCGGATTAACAGCAGCGGTTTATGCCGGACGGGCTCAGCTCGCTCCGCTTGTCATCGACGGCCCTCAGCCCGGCGGTCAATTGACGATAACCACCGATGTCGAGAATTATCCCGGCTTTGCCAAGGGGATTATGGGGCCGGCACTGATGGAAGAGTTTCGTGAGCAGGCCTTAAGATTTGGAACTGAGATCGTCAATACGTGGATCGATCGTGTCGATCTCAATCAACGTCCCTTTACTCTTTACGGAAAAGAAAGTGAAGATGCGGAAGAGATCACGACGATCATAAAAGCAGACACGCTGATCATTTCGACCGGGGCGTCGGCCAAATGGTTAGGCATTCCCGGTGAAGCCCCGGTTCCAGAGGGACTCGGCGGTAACGGTGTTTCTGCGTGCGCTACGTGTGACGGTTTTTTCTTTAGAGAAAGGCCGATCGTGGTCGTTGGCGGCGGGGATACCGCGATGGAAGAAGCTCTTTTTCTCACGAAATTTGCATCAAAAGTAACGCTAGTTCACCGCCGCGACGAGTTCCGTGCGTCAAAGATCATGCAGGATCGGGTCCTGGCTCACGAAAAGATCGAAATCCTGTGGAACACCGAGGTCAATGAGATACTGGGTAGCAAAGAAACCGGTGTCGAAAGTGTAACTTTGTATAATAACCAGACTCAGGAGACGACAAATTTCCCGACCGAGGGCGTTTTTATGGCGATCGGTCATAAGCCAAATACAGACCTGTTCAAGGGTGTGCTCGATATGGACGACGTTGGTTATCTGATCACCGAAGGTAAAACGATGAAGACCAATATCGAGGGCGTCTTTGCCTGCGGCGATGCGCAGGATGCCTATTATCGGCAGGCTGTAACGGCTGCCGGGACCGGATGTATGGCCGCGATCGATGCCGAGAGATTTTTGGCGGAGAACGAAACTGAGGTCGAGAGCCAAACTGCGGCCAACTAGTAATTTAGATATGCCGATTTACGAGTATAAATGTCAACAGTGCGGGGCCCATGTCGAGAAACGCCAGAGCGTCTCGGACGAGCCCTTGACCACATGCGAAAAATGTCACGGAAAGCTTGAAAAGCAATGGTCGCTGTCAGGCTTTCAATTCAAGGGCGCAGGCTGGTACGTAACTGACTACGCTGGAAAAAAGGGTGATAAAACTTCCAAAACCGAATCAACCGCAGGGGCTGATACTGCATCAAAGAGTAAAGACGAGGCAAAACCGGCAGCCAAAGAGGCTTCGACAAAACCATCCCCCGAATGAAGATCGGCCGTACAAAAGCGATTTTTTTGATCATCTGCACGCTTACGTTTGTGCTGGGTGTATCGGGACAATCGCGCCGGGCATCGCGCGGTTCCGACAGCGCCAGCACGGTCCTTACGGTCACTGCATCTCGCGATGACAAAAAGAGCGAACCGATCAAGATCAGCAATCTATACCTTTACGAGAACGGATTTGAACAGAGGATACAGAATTTCATGATCGATCCTAGCCCGTCTCGGATCCTGATACTCGTTGACAACTCTCAAACTCTACAGACGTCGATCGAAAAAATGCAAAAGGCGGCAATGGAATTTGCCTATGAGATATTTGACGGCGATCAGCTGTTTACCATCGCCTACGACGAAAAAGCCGAGATCATTCAGGAGTGGACGGACGACCCAAAGAAAATGGATGCGGCGTTTTCGACCTTTAGGAAAAAGGGCAATCCGTATTTGTTTGATGCCCTAAATGTCGCGTTCAAAGAAGTGCTGCTGCCGCTGATGCCCGGCACGCGAAAGACCGCGGTTGTAATCATCAGCGATGGCCTCGACCGCGGAAGCAAGATCTCATTCGAGAATATTCTGGCCGAAATGCAGCTCCAGAATGTGACGATCTACGGACTGCAACTTCCCGATCGGACCGGCGGCGCATATCGACGCGATAAGCCAAAAGCAGATACGGTAATGGAGCGTTTGGCGGCCGAAACAGGCGGCAAAGTCTTTCCTTTCGACGAGGCTCAATCTGCGGCAAAGTCCATTTGTGATGAACTCAGGAAGAACCGTTATCTTCTTGCATATTCTCCGACAAACACTGCGTTCTACGACGCTCGAAGGCTGTTTCTGATTGCCGACGAAGGGATCTCCGTTCGACTAAAACTATTCCAGCCACCGAATGTGAAATAGATCGCTAGACGGCTACCGGGGCCGCGATCTTTCCGCACGACTGGTAGTTATCTAATTTTAGATCTTCAAATTTGAAATCAAGTAGTCCTTCAAGTCCCTTTAGTCCATCAGCGCTTTCAAACTGCAGTTCCGGTAGCGGCATCGGTTCGCGGGAGAGCAATTCTTCGACCTGTTCGAGGTGATTGCTATAGATGTGCAGATCGCCGAATGTGTGGATGAATTCGCCAACCTCGAGGCCGCAGACGTGTGCGACGAGATGCGTGAGAAGGGCGTAGCTTGAAATGTTGAACGGCACCCCGAGAAAGGCGTCAGCCGAGCGTTGGTAGAGTTGGCAGTGCAGGATCGACCTTGGATCTTGGATCTTGGATTTTGGATCGCGACCCGCTTCAGTGCGCTCAACCTTGAATTGGAAAAGCGTGTGACACGGCGGAAGAGCGACATCGTCGCATGTTTCAGGATTCCAGCCGGTTACGATAAGGCGGCGTGAATTCGGATTGGTCTCGATCTCGCGTATGAGTCTCGCGATTTGATCGACACCGTTCAGTTGCGGATATGTGCCGCCGAACGACCGCCACAAATAGCCATAAACCGGCCCAAGGTCCCCTTGATCCCGTCCAAACCTTGCCGTCTGGTCCTCGGTCGCCCATTCTTTCCATATATCGACGCCTCGTGCGTTCAAATCTTTTTCATCGGTGGAACCGCTCAGGAACCAAAACAATTCCTCAGCGACCCAGCGAAATGGCACGCGTTTTGTCGTAACTATCGGAAATCCTTCCCGCAGATCAAATCTCGTTTGATAGCCAAATGTCGAGATCGTCCCCGTGCCGGTCCGGTCCTCGTGCCTGGTCCCCGTGTTGAGAATATGCCTGAGAAGGTCGTGATATTGTTTCACATCGTAAATAGTAAATTGTGAATCGCGAATAGTAAAAACCAGATGCTCCGACCGTTGTCTTTACTATTCGCGATTCACTATTTACTATTTACTAACTATGATGCTTGAGGTTAGCTTTAACAGCCCGCAGTGCGGATGGATGTCGATCGGATTTGAGGACGGCGTCAGTGAATTTCATACGACGACGGCCCATGCCCCGCATGCGGCGGCATTACCCGAATTGATGACCATCCTTGCTAAGCTGGCAGATCGGGACTCGAGCGAAAATGAATATTTGCTCAAGTGGAATCGCGATCCTGAGGAATTCGACTTTCGATTCTTGAGGGAAGGCGAAAAGCTGAACATCGAGATATACCAGTATCCGACCGATGAGCGCGATTCGGCAGAGCGTGAGTTGGTGTTTACACACGAGGGAACGGTTCGGACAACCTGTGCGGCGTTCGCGGCGACATTTGAACAGCTTTATGAAGATCGCGACACGGATGAATTCGAATTCAACTGGCGTCAGCCGTTTCCGTATCACGAGTATGCGAATTTTTGTGCCGCAAGTCAGAACCACCTGCGGTAGCGGGTGGTTGAGATAGTCGAGTGCCAAGTCACTTGTATATTTGAGTTTTCTATACTAGCTTTCGCATACGCCATTAGGATCATTCTGTTTAACCACCCGCTACCGCATGTGGTTCTGACTATGAAGGAACGACTTTTAGATCTACTGGCTTGCCCGACCTGTGGCGGTGATATTTTGCTGGCTTACGCAAGTAAGTATGAGGGCAAAGAGATCATTGAGGGCGTGCTGACATGTAAAAAGTGCGATCGTGAATATAAGGTCGTGCGGGGCGTGCCGCGATTTGTCGATCTTGGCAAACTGGAACTCGACAAGGTAGCGACGGCAGAGAATTTTGGCTGGCAGTGGACGAATTTTACTCAGGATGATCCGAAGTACAACGATCAGTTTCTCGGCTGGCTCCAGCCCGTGCAGCCCGATTTCTTTCTAGGCAAGGTCGTACTCGAAGGCGGCTGCGGCAAAGGTCGCCATACCAAGCTCGCAGCAGCTTGGGGAGCGACAGACGTTGTCGGTATCGATCTTGGGGACGGCGTCGAGTCAGCTTTTGCTCTCACAAGAGATCAGCCGAACGCACATATCGTCCAATGCGATATCTTCAAACTGCCGCTAAAAAAGATCTTTGATTACGCTTTCAGTGTCGGTGTTCTCCACCACACACCGGACCCGAAACGGGCGTTTCTTTCGCTGGCTGGGAAGGTGAAGAAGGGCGGCCATATTTCGGCATGGATCTACGGGGCGGAAAACAATGAGTGGATCACGAACTATGTTGATCCTGTTCGCACCGGGTTTACGTCGCAGATCTCACAGCCGATGCTCTATCAGCTTTCCAAATTGCCGACGCTCGGCGTCTTCCTAGCCACCAAACTCGTCTATCGCCCGATGAACGCTGCTGTAAAGCCTGTCGCGAAATGGCTCTTCTACAACGATTACCTCAATCACCTCGGCACCTTTGGCTGGCGCGAGCAGCACAATATTGTGTTTGATCATCTCGTCGCTCCGACGGCATACTATATTTCGAAAGAAGATTTTGCCGAGTGGTGGGATGAGATCGAGGCTGAGGATGTCGAGATCACGTGGCACAATCAGAATAGCTGGTGCGGGTTTGGACGACTATGAACGATGCGGTCACAGAACTTCTAATCAAGCATGACTTAGCCCAACTGGAATCAGATGTACGAGAGTTTGTGTTACCTTGCGTCGGTATTGACCTTGTAGAGAGCGAGGATGATACCGAGCCAGTTAGCAAGCTTGGGGGCAATCCGTATCTCCCCAACAATTTCGCGTGGCCAACCAACAAAACTCGGCCATTAGAGTTGGTCTTGCAAGTAAATCTTGCAGACGTTGTAGAATTTGACGTTTGGAAGCAATTGCCGGACAGGGGCTTGCTAACGTTTTTCTATGACATCGAGGAACAGCCCTGGGGATTTGATCCGAAAGATGTTGCTGGTTTCAAGGTCCATTATTCGCCACCGGAACTGCCTGTACACCAACGACAATCTCCTGAATCGGAATTCAAACTCCCGAAAAGACAACTTCGGTTTCGTTTCTCCCAGTCGGTTCCTTCGGTCGGATCCCGATCGTACGAAAGGCTAACAGAGATCATCCGATTTTCATCCGACGACGAAGCCGATAGATTCTTCGACGGATTTGGTCTAGATCTTGCGATGTCCGGCTCAAGCTACAAAAGAAACCATTGGGGTGGCAAGCATCGCCTTCTCGGGCATTCCGACAATGTTCAAGGAGATATGCAACTCGAAGCTGAGCTAGTATCGAACGGTCTGTATGCTGGTGATCCAAGCGGGTATGAAGATCCTCGGGCGTTGGAACTTGAGTCACACGCCGACGAGTGGATTCTTCTTCTTCAAGTCGATTCGGACGAGAGTATTGATTTGATGTGGGGCGATGTTGGTTCTATCTACTATTGGATAAAAAGGGAGGATCTTGCTAATCGAAATTTCAGCAACACTTGGCTGGTCCTTCAGTGCAGTTAACTATGAAGTTTGATTTAGGCAAAGATGAAGGCTATCGCAAATCGATAGAGGACGCCTTCGCCGCGATCATTGCGAGAGGCAACGACGAACATCGGCGCGTGATGACTGAGCTCATGCGATCCGACCTACTCATTCGTGTTCAGCCCGTGAGCGAGATCAACGCCTCGGGCATTACCGGTGTGATCGACTTCTCCGCGACAAATGAGAAGATCGCTGATGGCCCAATGAGTTTGCGTGAGGCATTGGGCGAGATATACATCGCTATCGCCGAAGAGACGATCGACACTGGCGGTCAGCGCGGATGCGAGGGGACGTTTGTGCACGAAGGGCGCCATGCGTACGATTTTGCGCAGACGATCGCGAGTCTTTCTGATTCAGCAGTAAATCCGTTAAGCGTCTTTGACCCAACCCTCTACGAGCTTGAACTTGCGGCCCACAACACCGCAGCAGAATATATGCTCTGTATCGATAAGGCGGAATATCTCGATGAAGGGCTGCATCTGATGATCTTGTGCAACAGCCAAACGGGCGGGTGCGAGATCAGCGACGACGGAATCAAGCGGCGGCTCAGCGAAAGTTACGGCCTTTCGATCGACGGAAACCAAGGTGCCCTTGCAAGCGAAATGATGGGGTTGAGAATCTAGGAAATTTTAGCCATGAATGGCACGAATAAGTCGAAAGACCTTTATTGATTCGTGTCATTCGTGTTCATTCGTGGCAAAATGCTTTTTATGAACGCGACTTTGCCGCAAGAGATGCAGCAGCACACATACGCCATCATGGACGAGGTCGAGGGCTCGCATTGGTGGTTTGTAGGGCGTCGCGCCATCCTCGATAGTTTTCTTGGCTCGATCTATTCAGAACTTCAGACTCCAGACTCCAGACTTAAAATTCTGGACGTTGGCTGCGGCACCGGGGCCAATATCGAGATGCTTTCGCAGTATGGCGAGGCTGAGGGCGTGGATGTTTCGGATGATGCGCTTGAATTTTGCAGGCGAAAGGGATTAAAGGTGCAAAAGGGCTTGGCAGAGACCCTGCCATACGATGACGAGACGTTTGAATTGACGACCGCCCTCGACGTGGTAGAACATCTAGATGACGACATCGCGGGCCTCAAGGAAATGTTTCGCGTGACAAAGCGCGGCGGTTATTCGCTCATTTTTGTTCCCGCGTTTATGTGGCTTTGGGGCGTTCAGGACGATATTTCAAATCACCGCATCCGATATACCCGATCGCAGATCGTCGAGCGGCTCGAAAAGGCAGGCTACGAGATCGAGCGGGCAACGTATGCAAACTGGACATTTTTCGCACCGATCCTGGCTGGGCGAATGATAATGAAACTGACCGGTATCAAGCCCGAGTCCGAGAACAACATAACGGTATCGGCCCTCAATGGTGTGTTTGGCAAGCTCTTTGGCGCCGAACGCTTTTGGCTGCGAAACCTCAATTTTCCCTTCGGCGTGTCGATCGTGGTCGTAGCTAGAAAGAATTGATCACAGGATGGACAGGATAGGCAGGCTGGCGTATTTTCGATAGGTCATTATCCTGTTCATCCTGTCTATCCTGTTAGAATTGACCTAATTAATGGATCAGCAATTAACCGACAACCCCGAACTTTCCCTTTTTCTCCCCGTTTTGGACGAGGAAGAGAACCTGCGGCCGATGCATGCAAAGATCGCGGCGGCTCTTGATGCGCTTGGCAAAAGTGCCGAGGTGATATTTGTTGATGACGGCTCGACGGACAGGTCTCTGAGTATATTGAAGGAGATCGCGGCGGCCGATGATCGGGTTCGCGTGATCAGCCTACGGCGAAATTACGGACAGACGGCAGCGATGTCCGCTGGGATCGACGCGGCAAAGGGCGACATTCTCATTCCGATGGACGCCGATCTGCAGAACGATCCGGCCGATATCAAACGCCTGCTCGACAAGCTCGACGAAGGCTTTGACGTAGTCTCGGGCTGGCGGAAAAATCGTCAGGACAAGCTAATTTCTCGGAAGATTCCATCCCAGATAGCCAACCGCATAATTTCATGGATCGGCGGCGTGCACCTGCACGATTACGGCTGTTCGCTCAAGGCTTATCGGCGTGATGTGATCCAGGACGTGCGGCTTTACGGCGAGATGCACCGGTTCATTCCTATCTACGCGTCGTGGGCGGGAGCTCGCGTAACCGAGATACCGGTCGACCACCACGCCCGGACGATGGGTAAATCAAAATACGGCATCTCGCGCACGATCAAGGTTGTGTTTGACCTGATGACTATCAAATTCATGGCGTCGTATCAGACGAAGCCGATCTATGTCTTTGGTACGTTTGGAATGTTGGCGTTTCTGCTGTCGATGATCGCGGGTGTTTGGTCGCTCGTATTGAAGATCGGCTATGATACGTCGTTCATTCTTACGCCGCTGCCCGTGATAGCTGTCGTAATGCTCGCGATCTCGGTTCAGTTTTTCCTGATGGGTCTACTCGCGGAACTATCGGTCCGTACCTATCACGAATCGCAGGACAAGGCGATTTATGCGGTTAGGGAAAGGATCGGGTTTGACGGAACGCGGACGCCCTCGTCCGCACTGAGTGCCAAGCACGAATTATAGTTTTAGGTTCGACGCCGCAAGCGGCGTTTGCGGACGAGGGCGTCTGCGTTCCGTTTATGTGCGGCATCACCGGTTGGATAAACCTCGAACAATCTAACGCAAAAGATCACACCGAGGCGGTGCTGCACTCGATGTGTGAGCGGATCTTACATCGTGGGCCCGATTCCGAAGGGCTTTGGATGGACGACACCGTCGCATTGGGCATGCGGCGTCTGTCGATCATCGATCTCAAGACGGGTGACCAGCCGGTTTATAGCGAGGACAAGAGCGTCATCGCGATGATAAACGGTGAGCTGTATAACTTTCGTGAGGTTCGGGCTGATCTTGAGAAACGCGGGCATACGTTTCGCACGCAAACGGATGTTGAGATAGTTCCGCATTTATATCAGATCTATGGCGAAGATTTTGTCGATCATATCAATGGAATGTTCGCCATCTCGCTGTGGGACACAAAAAAGAAAAAGCTCATCTTGGCTCGTGACCGGTTTGGCGAAAAACCCCTGTATTACGGCATTTTCGACGGCAAACTGCTGTATGCGTCCGAGCCAAAGGCGATTCTCGCCCATCCATCAGTCACACCTGAACTGAATCTCGACGCGCTGCGTCAATATCTCTCGTACGACTACGTTCCCGCACCGCATTCGATCTATAAAGGCATTTTCAAGTTGCCTGCCGCTCACGTTCTGACCGTTGAGAATGGCGAGGTAAAAACCCGTCGATATTGGAACTTGACCTGGTCAGAACCGGGAGCGGTAGCGACTGGGTCAAACGGCAAGTTGGTCGGTTCGTCAATGGAGCAGAGAACTGCCGAGCTCCGCGACCTGCTATCCGACGCCGTGCGTATGCGGCTCGTGGCGGATGTTCCGTTAGGGATACTGCTCTCAGGCGGGGTTGACTCGTCTGCGATAGCAGCATTTGCGGTGCGACACGCGACGGAAAAGGTAAAGACTTTCTCGATCGGTTTCGAAGAAGATTCGTTTGACGAATCGCGTTATGCCCGCCAGGTCGCCCATCACCTTGGGACTGAGCACTACGAAGCTACGTTGAGCGTCGAGACGGCCGCCGACCTGATATCAGATATCGGATCGTGGCTCGACGAACCGCTCTCGGACGGTTCTCTGATACCGACCTTTATGCTGGCGCGGTTTGTCCGCCATCATGTCACAGTCGCCCTCGGCGGTGACGGCGGTGATGAACTATTTGCCGGTTACCCGATGTATCTCGGGCACAAAGTCGCAAGGATGTACTCGGCAGTTCCCGGCTTTGTCCGCTCAGGATTGATCGAGCCGATCGTGAACAGTCTACCGGTCTCGACGAAGAATCTTTCATTCGAATACCGTGCAAAACGATTTGTTAGGTCATCAAAATACGATCTGATCACGCGCCATCATTCATGGTTCGGCTCATTCTCGCCAGACGAGCAGACCGAGCTGCTCACTGCCGAAATTCGTGAGCGTTCGGACGATGCGATCTATGCTGGAGCCCGCGAAATGCTTGCCCTTTGTGACGCACAGAATGAGATCGAGCGAATGCAGTTTCTGGATATCAACTACTACATGGCAGAGGACATCCTGACAAAGGTTGACCGTGCCGCAATGGCTGTCTCGCTTGAAACTCGTGCCCCATTTCTCGATCCACGAATCGGACAATTTGCTGCGTCGATCCCGCTCGATTACAAACTCCGGGGCCGTACCGGCAAGTACATTCTAAAAAAGTCACTCGATGGAATTTTGCCGCACGAGATCTTGCACCGGCAGAAGAAAGGCTTTGGCATACCGATCGCGGATTGGTTAAAAGGCCGCCTGAATCCAATGATGCACGATCTGCTCGCACCCGCGCGTCTGCAAGAACAGGGCATTTTTGAGCCAAAGTATGTTGCAATGCTCATTAACGAACACGAGAAAGGCATTGCTAGCCATCACAAACAGCTCTGGACACTGCTTGTTTTTCAGCTTTGGTATGACAATTTTCTCAGCTCTTGAGACTAACCACTTGTCACCAACCACTATCCACTGAAGAAGTCCGTCTTTCTTCGGTGGATAGTGACAGGTGGATAGTGGTTAGTTTTTTGATATCATCAGGCTATGGCATCTCTTTATCCCGAAATCGAACCTTTTGACAGCGGAATGCTCGCTGTTTCGGATATTCATACGATCTACTATGAGCGGGTGGGCAACCCGCATGGTATTCCGGTCGTGTTTCTACACGGCGGGCCGGGTGGTGGTTTGATACCGATGTACCGGCAGTTTTTTGACCCGGCGGTGTATCACGTGATCCTTTTTGATCAGCGCGGTTCCGGAAGTTCGACGCCGCACGCTGAGCTTAGCGAAAATACGACTTGGGATCTGATCAAGGATATCGAGACACTGAGGGAGAAGTTTGGCGTAGATAAATGGTATGTGTTTGGCGGTTCGTGGGGAAGCACACTGAGCCTTGCTTATGGCGTAAATCATCCTGACAGATGTTTGGGGCTGATCCTTCGCGGCATATTTTTAACGCGGAAAAAAGAGCTGCAGTGGTTTTATCAGTATGGTGCGTCCGAGATATTTCCTGATTTTTGGGAGCGGTACTGCGACGAGATCCCCGTCGAGGAGCGCGGTGATTTTATTACCGCCTATCACAAACGACTCACGAGCGATGACGAGCAAACACGTCTCTCTGCCGCGAAGGCGTGGAGCGTCTGGGAAGGCTCGACCTCAAAGCTATATCCTGACAAAGACCTCATGGAACACTGGGAAGGCGATCACGAGGCTTTGAGCTTGGCTCGCATCGAGTGTCATTACTTTGTAAATAACTCGTTCTTTCCGACCGAGAATTATTTGATCGAGAACGTCGATAAGATCCGAAATATCCCGACCGTGATCGTCCAGGGCCGATATGATGTTGTTTGCCCGATCACGTCTGCGTGGGAGCTTCATCGCGCACTGCCTGAGGCTGAATTTATCGTTGTGCCGGACTCGGGACATTCGGTTTCGGAGAAGGGGATTGCGTCCGCCCTCGTCGAAGCGATGGATCGTTTTAGGTCGAGGCACCAACAAAGCGCGTGAATCTTGCGGCGAATAGCGGTATGATGAGAACGAATCAGTTTGCAGGCCATTTGGCCGTTGAAAGCATCTGACACTAGGACTATTTGTTATGAACTTTGGAACAACAGAAATTCTCTTGATCGTCGCCGTACTCTTTTTGCTGTTTGGAGCCACACGTCTGCCCCAACTTGCCAAATCACTGGGCCAATCGCGCAAAGCGTTCAAAGACGGCATGCGTGAGGCGGAAGAGGAAGAAAAAGCTGAGCAGAATAAGCTCTCAAATGTCGCCGCCCCGCAGATCAATGAGATGAGCGACGATGCACTTGCCGAAGAAATGCGGAAGCGTGCCGAAACAAAGGCGGTCTAGGCTTTCTCTCCCGTTAAGAGGGTTGCTTTAACGGAGAATCTGAAAGATAGATCGGCATCTTCGGTATCGATCAGTTGCGCGAGTTTTTCAGTCACGAGATCTTTCTCATCCTCGTCGAGCGACTCAAGCCAAATCGGCAAAAGAAAATCTTCAACCAGCGGTGCGGCTATAAATTGGGCCCCGTTCTCAAAATCAAAAACTTCGATAGCTGTTTCGGTGTGAACGTTAACCATCCCGGCGCGTTCGGCGATCCGTTCAAGTTCAGAGATCTTGGGCAGATCGTTTACAAGCTTTTCGACCGTCGCTCCATCGTCACCGAGATTCTCGCCAAAGAGTACTTCCCACAGAACTGAAAAGACCTCGCCATAGCTGCCCGATGAGGGCAGGAATACCGCAACGTCGCCGCCGTTGCGTGCTATGCGGGCACTGTTCTCGATAATGGATTCGACCTCTTCCGGAAAAACGAGACTCGCATCCGTGATCACCGCGTCGAAAGCATCGTCCTCAAATCTGATCGTCGAAAAATCGACCCGTGAGCTGACCGCGGACGATTTGTCGCGAGCGATGGCCAGCAGGTCGTCATTCTCACAGGCGGCAAAAACGTCGATATTCTCACCATGCTTCTCATCCAGAACAAGGGCGTGTCCGCCAGTGCCGGCGTTCAAATACAGAAGATTCTCCGAGTCGCTGAGGTCGATGAATTTATCGACAAGTTCGGTAAATCGGCGGGTCCATTCCTCCTGGACATAGAGGTTGCGGATAAAGGCGAGTTCTTTTTGCGTTTTTGCCATATTTTAATTAAACAGTATTGTGCGCTCCGTCGCAAAAGAGACTTTCACGGGTATTCAATTGTGGGGCGGCACCATGCTATTCTACGCATTCCACTTCAAAAACTATGGCAAAACATATCAAGGAATTATTTGATCTAACCGGAAAAACCGCGATCGTAACCGGCGGCTCTCGCGGCATCGGAAAAGAAATGGCCGAGGGCCTTGCCGAGGCGGGGGCGAACCTGATGCTCTGTGCCCGCCGACGCGAGTGGTTGGATGAAACCGTGAGTGAATTTGCCGGTCGTGGTTTCAATGCGGTTGGAAAGATGTGTGACGTTTCGAAACCGGAAGAGATACAGGCGGTCGTTGACTCAGCCGTGAAGCGATTTGGCGCGGTGGATATATTGGTGAACAACGCCGGTATCTCGTGGGGAGCGATGCCCGAGGAAATGACCCTCGAACAATGGCAAAAGGTCATCGACGTGAATCTCACGGGATGTTTTTTATTTGCGCAGGCCGTTGGTCGCGAGATGCTCAAGAATAACAGCGGCTCGATCATCAACATCGCCTCGATCGCAGGGCTGACCTCATCGGCGAACGGGCCGTTCTACGCTGGTTATGTCGCAAGTAAAGCTGGATTGATCGGGCTGACACGAGAACTCGCGGCAAGCTGGGGACGTCGCGGCATCCGTGTCAACGCTATTGCGCCGGGCTTTTTCCATTCGAGGCTCGCAGATGCCGTCATCGACATCTACGAGGGCTCGATCCAGGACAACAATGTGATTCCAAGGGTAGGCGATGAAGGTGAGCTAAAGGGAACGGTCGTTTTTCTAGCTTCCGAGGCATCGAGCTATGTCACCGGCCAGACGATCGCCGTTGACGGCGGTATGACTGTGTAGCGGAATCTCGAATTTCGAATGTCAAATTTCGAATTTTTGAAAGTCGCAGCTACGCCACGAAACGAAACTCACCAAATGCGGCCGGCACATGAAAGTTCGGCTTTTCCGTTCTTGTCGGGAGCCATGCCAGATATCCACGTGTTGCTCCGCGGCCGACGCATCGAAACAGATTCCCGAGCCACACATCTCCAGCTTTTGGCGCTTTTCCTAGAGAATCGAGAGGGATCTTTATCGCCATTGTGATCCGATCGTCATCGATGCGGGCGGCGGATGTCATCCCTGAATGGTAGTCAAGATCAGTTGTCCGTTCCACAGCCGTCACCTCGATTCCGAGATCGATCCATTCACCCGTCGGAGCGATCTCAAATTCATAGTATTTGTATCGGTTGGCCCTGTCAGGTGCAAGAAAAATCTCGCAGACATCGCGCTCCCATAGGCCGACAACCTTTTTCGTGATCTCTGGATCGTCGCTAACGACCAACAGCTCTTTCTGACAGGCTTCGAACCGCACGTACAAAGCCGATTGAGACCATAGCAATTGGCAGTTAAACCATCTTTCAACCGGAGCATCCTTTCCAGACCAATATGTATCGATCGACGTTTTGGTCGCCATCTGCCAAGCTACATTCTCAATCTCGGCAACTTCGAAATCATTGGCCACATAGACAATCTGGACACCTTCTGAACGGGGCATACGCGTTGAATGGTCTAAAAAAAAAGAAGCAAATAGAGTCACAGAACTGAAGATCACATCGTAGAATTCACGCGAATATCTATCGCAGTAACCGCCGTCTGACCCATCGAAATTCCGTCGTTGCGGCGCGAACCAATCCGCCGGCAACCATGCGAGATGTCGAGTTTCCGCTGAAGGCCCCGCTGATCGCGTGAAGTGTCTTGTATGATACGCGCGGCTCATTCGAAACCGCAAATACAGGCTCCCACTGATCGGGCCTCAACTTAGCCTTAAACGAATCAAGGCCGTCAAAATTATAGAATCGCTGCCCGTGTTTTCTCAACCACGCGAGCATTGCACGAAGCCACAACGGATTGTGAAATGGCTCGACATCCGAACGAGTCGAAAGCGGCGACAGGCCAAGGGTCGCATATTCGTAGCCATCTTGGGCGAGAGAACGCATAGCAGTATCGATCATGAGTTCGACAGTGCCATTTGGAGCGTGCGGTGAGTGCGGAAACTGCTCAAAGAGCCAACCGTTTCTCTTTACGATAGGAGACAAGACAACAAACCCGACCACGCCGTTTGGCGATTCGGCAACGAATACACGGCGATTCTCGAGCCGTGACAAAGTGTCAGACTCGACCATGAAATGTAAAGGTGGAAGTCCCTTGGACCCCAACCACTCCTCTAAAACTCGCAACAGTGAGGGGTTCTCATAGCCCATCTCAGCCGGCCATTCGCTTACGGTTACGCCTTTGTTTCGAGCTCGATTGAGCTGGGCACGAAGCGACTTGTAGGTTGCAATGTTTCCGGCCCAGTTGCTTGGACACCATGAAGGTTGGGCACCGAGAAGAAATTTTGTGTGTTTGTTCGAGTCCGAATATATCGTTTCGAGCCGTCGTTCAGCACCGAAGTAGCAGACGTGCTGGCCCTCACGAGCCGCGTCGTTTTCAAATTCAGCTGCAACATCCGCAAGACGGCCTTTATCACATACGGGAGCTCCGGCCACGACTCTGACCCTACCCGCGTGGGCAAATCCCACGACTGCGTCACCATCCGACGAGAACCAACGACAGATCCCGGGATTTACTATTTGGAACGATGTTGAATTCCAACCGCTGGTCAGAACTATTTCGCGTGCGCGGGCAATGTCAGGATTTTCCGTGCTCGATGTCTGGCTGGAGCCTTGCGGGATCATTGTTCTAAGTTCCCGTGTTTAGGACGGTGCGAAAGGCCATTTTGGCGAGCTTCCACGTCCGGTCCCAGTCGATATTGCCGGCATCGTCGCGACCCATCAGTTTGCCGACAAACATCTTTCTAAAGTCTTTGCCCTCGCGGCGAAGCATGAATTCCTTTGCATATGGTTTCGCCGTTTCAAAGAAATTGAACTCCGGATCGGTGACGATCCCGATGCCTTCGAGAGTCATCAAGGCCCGCATAATATAGGTAAAATTGGACGGAAGCCGAAACGGATAGTCGTACATCACGTCGGCTAGATCGTAGGTCAGCTCCTTAAAATTCACATCCTTGAGCTTCAGATCAAAATGAAACTCAAACATCCGCTCGACCACCGGTTTGATGACCGAATGGCTCGTGCCGGGCTTGAGAAAATCAAGTTCGATCAGATCCTGGGCGATGCCAGCCGGATCTTTGCTGACGACATGAAAAAATGCGTCGATCATCTTCGCCTGCAGCTCCGGCGTGATGCGGCCGACCATGCCGAAATCAAAGAATGCAAGGCGGCCGTCGGCCATAACCAGCAGATTGCCCGGATGCGGATCGGCGTGAAAGAATCCGTCCTCGAGAAGCTGCTTGAGATAGGTTTTAATGAGCAAACGATTTACTTTTGCCGGGTCGATGTTTCGGCGAGCTTGCTCTTCGAGATCGGTTACCTTGGTGCCGTGAATAAAGTCCATCGTCAGGACCTTAGACGTCGAGGCGTGCCAGTAGATCGTCGGAACGTGAATATTCGACCACTTCTGAAAGCTCTCGCGAAATCGCTCGGCATTTCTGCCCTCGGCCGCGTAATCCATTTCTTCGTGGATAGTTACATCAAACTCTCGCAGCATCCCAGCCCAGTCGGCGTTTTCATTGAGTTGCGGAAACCGTTCGGCAAATACGGCGACCTTTTTGAGAATGACGATGTCGCCTTTGATAGTCGAATCAAGATTTGGCCGCTGCACCTTTACAGCAACTTCCTCACCCGTTTGGAGCCTGGCTCGGTAGACTTGGCCTAGCGAAGCGGCGGCAACGGGCTCCAATTCAAATTCGGCATATACCTCGTTGATCTTCTTTCCAAGTTCTTTCTCGATGATCGAAAAGGCGACATCATTCGGAAATGGCGGAACCTGATCGACTAAGGTGCCCAATTCCTTAACGAATGGCAATGGCAAGAGATCAGCCCGGGTGCCCATCGATTGGCCGATCTTGATAAATGTCGGGCCAAGCGTGATCAGCTTGTCCTTGAGCCAAACAGCTTGTTTCTCCTGTATTATTTCGCGGTTAGCGCCCGAGCCAAGGAAGAAGCGGTGAAGCAAACGGAGGAAAGACTGAAGGAACCAGAGGCGAACAGCGAATAGTTTCTCTCCATAGACCGCCGCACGGGTAAGGTCAAAGGCCCGATCGAGGCGCTCTTTCTTTCGCTTGTTTTGGTGCTTTATGTGTAGATCGAGTTGATCCAGGTATAGGTACAGCGACAGCATCGCGATGACCCGTGAGATCTGGAACAGCCGCATATACCTGCGAATGCCAAGATGGCTACGTTCTACCGCTTCCTCAACGGCGAGAAGTTCGTGTTCCTCCGCGAGTCGCTGCTCGTTCGAGGTCAGTTTTGCGATGGCAAGATCGTTAGTGGGAACAAAAGAATCCTTTTCGGCCAAAACCTTTTCAACCCGTTGTTTTAGTGCAAGTTCGCTCATCCTTTACCGGTCTTTGTCCTCGCCATTTTGATGCCACATCAAATGCGGACTTTGTCCTTTAATGTCTCATAGCACCGCCAGCATGTTCTTTACGCCCTGATGGCGAAAATAGTTCCTCGCCCGAGCGGTGTCTTTCTCGATCTGTGCCTTTAACTCATCTATTCCGTTGAACTTACGTTCGTCGCGTATTCGGTGCAGAAACCGGACGCGCAAGACGTCGCCATACAGATCCCTATCAAAGTCAAATATATAGCTCTCGATCGATGGCTCTGCGTCGCTCTCAAACGTCGGTCTCACACCGATGTTGGTAATGCTTTTTCGCCAAACGCCGTCGATCAGCGTCGCAGTTGCGTAAACGCCGAAACGCGGGATGACACGATTGTGCGGTTTGAGATTGGCGGTCGGAAATCCGATCGTGTGCCCGCGTCGATTCCCCCGAATGATCACGCCCTCGACGCCGTACGGACGGCCGAGCATTCGGCGGGCGAGATTCACGCGGCCCTCCGCCAAAAGTCGTCGTATCGCGGACGAACTGACCCGGCGGCCGCGAAGCTGAACTTCCTCGACCTCGTCGGCTACGAATCCGAGCTTGTTGCCCATGGAGCGAAGCAGCTCGATATTTCCGCCTCGATCCTTACCGAAAGCGAAGCCATGCCCGAGATACACCTCGCGGGCATGAAGCCGGTCATGAACTATATCTGTCAGGAAGTCCTCGGCCGGCTGGCCCGCGAATTCGCGGTCAAATTTGATAACGATAGCCTGTTCGATACCAAGAACGTCGAAGTTTGCCAGCCGTTGATCGAGGGTCTGTAGCAGCGGCGGAGCGGACTCGGGATGCAACACGGCACGCGGATGCGGGTCAAACGTGATCGCGGTCGGTACGGCGCCGACGGCCCTCGCCCGTGTGACCA
Organism: Pyrinomonadaceae bacterium; assembly: GCA_049663465.1. Classification (GTDB taxonomy): domain Bacteria; phylum Acidobacteriota; class Blastocatellia; order Pyrinomonadales; family Pyrinomonadaceae; genus OLB17. The sequence goes on along the minus strand of JBATDM010000040.1, from coordinate 143,756 downwards.
CAGTCTGCATGATCCGCTGATGCCCCAGATGCAGACCATCGAATACGCCCAGCGTCAACACGGTCGGCCGCATGATGTTGGCGTTCTCAGTGCCGTGAAATATCTTCATAGCTCAAACGAAAATGGTATTAGAGCGGCGGAATAAGCGCAAACTGAAGAACCATGGCATTCAAGTGTTAGTACGGAATGAGATTTTGGGCCTGAAATCGAGTGAGAACTCGGTAGGCGGGACGTTCAGCCTTTTCGTACTCCTTGCTGTGATGTACGGCAGGATATTTGTCCTCTTTCATTTTTGCATCAAGCTTTCTCCATCCCTTGTGGTCGAGTTTCCCGATCTTCAATTTCTCAAGGCGCTTGCCAAGTTCTGTCCACGCTGCTAGAAATGCCGCCGGATCAGATTTGTACTCTTTACCACTAGCAAGAAATGCCTCGAGCAGATCTTCCTTCTTGCCGCCGCCTCGGCGATATGGCCGCAGGTAGAGCCGGCCGATCTCGCCGCCGGGACACAAAGAAACAAAGGTATTCTCGGTCGGTGCCGGATCGCCTATTGTCGCCCATTCGTCGTCGAGCCATTTGCGAGCCTGTTCGCGATCGGGTGCGGCGTGTTCGCCGCCCTGCGTCGCCTGATAGATCCATTTGTAGGCGTCCTCGATGCGGATATTTTCGTTTGACTGAAAGTACGGCGTCGCAAAATTGAGCAATGCTGTCGGTGCGCACGCGAGAAAAACTATTGCGGTCAAAAGACTTGTCATAAACATACGACCTTAGCGAAACTCCATCGTTCCGTCCTCGACCTTTCCATAGCGTAACATCGCCACGTCCTTAAAGTAATTCTGATACAGCCGCCATGGCATTTTCGAGCCCTGGCTCGGCAGATCTTTCATGGCACGAAGAACGTAGGTGGAATTGAAATCAAGAACGGGCTCTGGTTTGATGTCAGGATCCGAAATACGGGGAGCACAAGAGCTATAACCATTGTCATCCATGTACTTGATCAAGCGGCAGACGTATTCGCTCGTAAGATCGCATTTTAGCGTCCACGAGGCATTTGTGTAGCCAAACGCCTGAGCGAGGTTTGGCACATCGTTGTACATCATGCCCTTGTACGCCATCTTGGTGGAGAGATCGACAGGTTCGCCGTCAACGACCAGATCGAGGCCTGACATTATTTTGAGTACAAGACCAGTCGCTGTGACAACGACGTCTGCATTGATCTCGTCGCCGTTAATCAACCGGACGCCTGTGTCAGTGAAAGTTTCAATTATGCCCGTAACTATCGACGCCTTTTCGTCTCGGACAGACGCAAACAGATCGGAATCCGGAACAACACATAGCCGCTGGTCCCAGGGATTATAGGTTGGCGTGAAATGCTTCTCAGTGAGTTCCGCGCCGATCTCGCTTTTGACGCCTTTTGCGATGAGCCGCTTCATCACTGACGGCCGTCTACGCGCGAGAACGTAGAAGAACATCTGGCGTATCACATTCTTCCAACGAGTCGCGGCATAGGCTGCCTTTGCCGGAAGCACCGCCCGGAGAGTGTTTGCGATCTTGTCGGTCGAGGGCATCGACACGACATAGGTCGGCGAACGCTGGAGCATTGTAACGTGCTCTGCCTTTTCCGCCATCGCCGGAACGAGAGTGACCGCCGTCGCGCCGCTGCCGATCACAAGAACACGTTTGCCCGCATAGTCTAGGTCCTCGGGCCATTTCTGTGGATGAACGACCTTGCCTTTGTATTTGTCGAATCCAGGCCATTCGGGTGTGTAGCCAGACTCGTATTGGTAATAACCGGTGCAGAGGTAGAGGAATTTGCAGGTGAAATACACGGCTTCTGGCTTTGCGTCTTGGCGGCTTTGCGGGAGATCTTCATTTGGACCGGGCACACTTCCGACCGGCCGTGTTTCCGCCTCGACCGTCCACACTGATTCTGTTGAGGACCACTCAGCTCGTCGAACTCGATGGCCGTAGCGGATCTCTTTATCGAGATCGTATTCCTTCGATGTCTCTCGAATATAATCGAGTATCGCCGGCCCGTCTGCGATCGCCTTCGGGTCGCTCCACGGCCGAAATCGATACCCGAGCGTAAACATATCCGAATCCGACCGCACACCCGGATACCGAAACAGATCCCAAGTCCCACCCATCGCCTCACGGCCCTCAAGGATCGCCAGTGTCTTGTCCGGGCAGTTCATCCGCAAATGGGCACCCGCACCGATCCCCGATAGCCCAGCTCCAATAACTAGGACATCAAAATGTTCCATGGGGTTCCATCGGATCGCTCGGCGCGTCGATCATATGAATCACAGGATAATGCTTCTTCTTCATCTCGTCGTCGGCTGCCGATAAAATCCAAACCACCCGTGACAATTAGGTTCTTGTTCCCGGAATCAAAAGAGCTTTTGCTTTGGGTCCTTCTCCCATTCGGTTGCCGCATTTTTATTCCCGTTCAGCCAGTCCCAGTAAACGAAAAGTACTACGGTCGACATATTTTCGGGGTGAATGACCCCTTTATCTGTAAAATATTTCTTCAACCGAGACACTCCCCAAAGTCCCCAATTGTTTCGCATCCACATCCCAAGCCCGCGGTGATAGGCGATCATATCGTTGCGGGTGCTAAGAGCGACCATTTCTTTTCGCGTAACTTCAGGAAGCTCTTTGTCGAGTTGAACAAAGGCATCCCTCAGATCTTTCGGAATATACCGTCCGCCGACAGTTTCCGCTACAAGTAGTCTCCGCGACTCTTCGCGCCAAAGCCGAAGTTCCTCCTCACGTTCCTTTCTAGCCAATCGGTCATCTGCCTTCCGAAAGAAGAAGTACTCATCTACGTGCCATTTTTGAAAGATAGCAGGAAGGTTTGTTGTGACAAATCGATTTGAGCGAAAGAATTGTTTTATCGCTACTTCGGAAATATCTGCGGACGAGTCGATACTCTCTATCTCAACGGTACCGTCTTGATTCAGCATTCCATCTAGTTTGAAAGAATATTTCTTGTACTTTTCATCCTTCTCGGAGGAAATGTCATAGACTCTCATTCCAAGCGATCTGCCGAGGGCCTTAGCGGTTTCTTCGCCAGACGCGAGTACTGGAAAATCATAGAGTCTGGGTGATTCGAAACGCTCTTCCTCAAGCTTGTTCTTGCGTGCAACAGATTTGAGCCGAGAATACTCTTCATCAAACTTCCCCAATTTTTCGTGCTTACCATTTCGTAGATCAAACGAGTGAACGATCTTTTTGGAGTCGATCAGGTAAACGCGGTCACCCGAAGCAAAGAGAGGCGTTTCGTACAGGAAACGATCGCGATCCGAGATGTTTTCTCGGAAGATGAATCTACCCGTTGAATGAGTCTTCTCGCGGTCAACTACCTCATCGTAATTGGAGTAAAGAAGACTGCAGCGCTCCTTATCTGGATCGCATCCATTTATATCTCTTTCGGTATATGCCTGGATAAGTTTGCCGCGACTATAAATGTTAACGCTTTTAAGACCGTCGACCGTTTCATTGGCGTAAAAGCTAACAACGTAAAAGATTGTCTCACCATCATTGCTCAAAGTCAGTTGATTTCCTTCGGCGGTGTCAAAACCTCGAGAAAGCGTATACTCCGGATCTTTTTGTCCTTTCCGATAAACTGAGGTGGTTCCGCGGAGCGAAGGCGAGTGATTATCCCATGGCACTGATCGTAGAAAGAACTCGCTGTTCTCAGAATAGAGCGTATATATTTCCACATGCGAACTCGTCATTTGCGCAACAAATGAGTTCGTCATCATGAAAACAAATATGATTAACCCTATCAGTATTCTCATCTTTTGAAACTTAGGATGCATGTTTTGCTACCACCCGAGAATATAAGCAAACATCAGTGGTGCGACGATCGAGGCGTCTGATTCAACGATAAATTTTGGTGTTGAGGCTTCGAGTTTGCCCCAGGTTATTTTTTCGTTGGGGACTGCTCCAGAATATGAGCCGTACGACGTGGTTGAATCGGATATCTGGCAGAAATAGCCCCAGACAGGCACGTTTTCGCGTTGTAGGTCCTGATGCAGCATTGGCACGACACATATCGGGAAATCGCCCGCAATGCCGCCGCCGATCTGGAAAAAGCCGATGGTCGAATCGTCTTTTGCATTATTGGTGTACCAGTCGGCGAGCATTGTCATGTATTCGATGCCGGTACGTACCGTGTGGACGTTCTCGACATCGCCGGTGATGACGTGGCCGGCGAACATATTGCCCATCGTCGAATCTTCCCAACCGGGCACGACCATCGGCAAGTTTTTTTCCATCGCAGCGTACATCCACGAGTCTTTGAGGTCGATCTGGTAATACTCTTCGAGCGAGCCGTTCTTTAGGACCTGATACATGAACTCGTGCGGAAAATATCGTTTTCCTTCGGCCTCAGCGTGCGTCCAGACCTCGACCATCGCCTTCTCCAACCGTCGCATCGCCTCGAGCTCGGGGATGCAGGTGTCAGTCACTCGGTTCATATGCCGGTCGAGCAATTCCTGTTCGTCACCAGGCGTCAGGTCGCGGTAATGCGGTACCCGTTCGTAAAAATCATGGGCGACCAGGTTAAACAGATCTTCCTCCAGATTTGCCCCCGTGCACGAAATGATCTGCACCTTGTCCTGCCTGATCATCTCCGCCAAACTCAACCCCAACTCCGCCGTCGACATCGCCCCCGCGAGCGTGATCAGCATTTTGCCACCGCCGTCGAGATGCTGTACATATCCCTCAGCCGCGTCGATAAGAGCCGCTGCGTTGAAATGCCGATAGTGGTGTTTGATGAATTCTGTGATCTGGTTGTTCATTACTTCTTTTACTGGTTACAATACTGCCCACCACGGAGCAGCAATTATACCATTGTCGAGCAATCGAATATCTGGGTCGCAACTCAATAGCAGTCCCCGTTTAGCAATATCGTATCTATCGCAAAATGAAACGAGGTGCCTTGCGTCACGATTGCGAACGTCATTACTAGCTTTGATCTCAACTGGCAATATTTCTTGATTGTCTTGCAGAACAAAGTCCACTTCTTGTCCACCAGTCAGCCGCCAATGATAGACTGCGCGAGCGGGACTCTCATCCTGCCATTGCACTAGATCATTGCAAACTAATGTTTCAAGATGAAACCCGGTGGGCTCGATTTCGCGAGCCCCAGCGAGAGCTAGCGCAGGATCGACAACATAAACCTTTGGGGCCTTGATTACCCGTTGGCTTGCGTTACGAGAATATGGCGGAAGCGTCTCTACGAGGAAACTTCGCTTAAGCGCATCAAACCACCGGCGAACTGTATTTACGGATATTCCAAGATCGCGTGAATAAGCCGAGGCATTAAATATCTGCCCCGTCCAGGAGCAAACAAGACGGAAAAAATTTTCAAAGCGTTCGGGAGATTCTACGCCTACGATCTCGCGAATATCTCTATTTGCGAAGGTGTCTATGTAATCATTCAATATCTGAAAGCGATAATCTTCTGGGACGGCTAAAGCTCTCGGAAAACCACCCGCTCTGACAACATCTCGCCACGCTAGCTCGCCACTGCTGGCCGCGCGAGATTCTAGCTCTACGAATATTTCCGCCGCATCGCTTTTAAACAGAAAACTCCATCCGGGATGTGATTCATCAAAGCGCATTTCGCTAAGAAGAAGCGGTCGAAGGGTTCGATAGGCAGCACGACCTTGTAGTGAGTCTCCGATTTCGCCGAGTATTTGCGGCTGATTTGATCCGCTAAGTAGATAAGATCCTGCCCGTTGTTCCCGGTCAACTATGGCCTTGATTGCTAAGAAGAGTCCTGGTGCTCGTTGAGCCTCATCGATGAACGCATTGGATCCTAATTCATCTAAAAGAACTTCAGGAATTTCTCGAGCCTTTCGAAGATAATCGGAATCATCGAGTGTGCATATTCTGAATCCTTCATCGTCGGCTATAGTTTGACAGAGTGTACTTTTTCCAATCTGACGGGCTCCCATTACCGCTACAACCGGGTAGACACCTAAATCGCGGCGAATTGTGTTCTCTAGAGCTCGTGGATATTTAGTAGTTGCCATAAAACATGAGATACGTTATATTAACTATCAGTAACGAATATAACGTATTGATATAGATATGACAAACAACTACTCGTTGGAAGATTTGCTCGATTTCTTGTCTCACACGGGAAATAAAGGGATGATGCCTACCGCAACATCAAGGGCCCTTGCGGTTGCGGTACGCAACGTTTTTGGTGTTCTCGATGAGGATGAACAAAAAAATATCGGTGAGCTTGACTTAAACTCGGTAATTAAACGCTTCAACAACAAACGGGCTAAAGATTTTAATCCAGGGTCGTTAAAGGAATACGGGCGTCGTGTTCAACGCGCAATCGAACTTTACGAGCAATGGAAGGAGAATCCAGCTGAATTTTCGGTTAAGACGCGGTCGACCGGAGCGCGTCGGAAAACAGGTAGGACAACCCAAACTGATATCAACCACCACGAGCCTGCACCATCTAGTGCTACCTATCCCGTTACACCGATCCCGCCAGGCCGCCGTGGAACTTTCCAGTCTTCATTCCCGGTAGGTCCGGGACGAGTAGTCACTCTGTCCAATATTCCCGAGGATCTAACCTCCGGCGAAGCGGACAAACTAGCCCAATTTGTCCGCTTGCTTGCAGTCGAATAGAAAGTCGATTAAACAATATCCTTCTAAAACGCTTCGCTGAAACTCACTTCACCCGCAACCGCGACCTGATAGGCCGAGACACGGCGTTCGAAGAAATTGGCTAGTTCCTGTACGTCCTGAAGATCCATGAATGAGAATGGATTTTTTGCTCCGTAGATCTTGTTCAGGCCGAGCATGGCAAGGCGTTGGTCGGCGATGTACTCGAGATATTGCCGCATATCGGCGACCGAGAGGCCGGCGACACCGCCTGAGAGGATATCCTCGGCAAACTGCATTTCGCATGTCACGGCTTCGTCGAGCATGGTGGCGATGCTTCGTTCGAGCTCGGCGTCGAAGAGTAATGGCTCTTCTTTGCGGATCGTCTTGACAACATCAAACGCAAAACTCATGTGTGCCGACTCGTCGCGGAAAACCCAGTTCGTACCCGCCGCTAGTCCGTGCAGCAAACCCTTTGACCGCAAAAAATAAACGTACGCAAACGCAGCGAAGAAGAACAGCCCTTCGATACACGCCGCAAAGCAGATCAGGTTGAGCAGGAACATCTTGCGGTCGCCCGGCGATTTGAGCGAATCGAGATCATTGATCGAATCGATCCATTTCAGGCAAAAATCAGCCTTCTTCTTGATCGACGGAATGTTCTCAACCGCCGCAAATGCCGCCGCACGCTCATTGTGATCGGGAATATACGTGTCGAGCAGCGTCAGGTAAAACTGCACGTGAACGGCTTCCTCATAGAGCTGCCGCGACAGGTACATCCGCGCCTCAGGCGAATTGATGTGCTTGTAGAGATTGAGCACGAGATTGTTCGACACGATCGAGTCGCCGGTCGCAAAAAACGCCACCAGACGATTGATCATGTGCCGCTCCGGCCCCGACATCTTGTTCTTGAGATCCATCACGTCAGTCGAAAAATCGACCTCCTCGACGGTCCAAGTGTTCTTGATGGCGTTCCGGTACATCTCGTAAAAGTCCGGATACTGCATCGGGCGAAGGGTAAGGTTAAATCCTGGGTCAAGTAGCATGGTTTTGTGTTACGAAGCGATATTTTGATCCGCCTTTCTAAGGATTGTTGGCAGAAACTCCAAAAAACAGAGATAAAGGCCTAAACAAATGCAGGAGCCAGCAAGCCACCAAAAACCCCGTTCAAGTTCATGTAGTCCACTCCACGCCCAGAGAGAGTCGGCGATGCCGGTCGCGGGTAACATTTTTATCGCCGAATAATAAGCACCGAAACGGAAAACCGAGAAGATTGCAAGAGCGATTAGCGAAGCCCAACGGAAGAACCGAGTGATTCGGGAAAATCCATCGTGATGATGATATGCAATCCATGCGAACCCGCCGACGGCGGCAATAATAAGACCAGAAATTGTTGTTTCCATCATTCTTACCTCACTGACAGGCTTCGCAACCCTCAGGGTTTTCTAACGAGCAGATCAATGCTTCCTCATCGGTATAGACTTTCTTCGGCTCGACCGCGGCGGTTGATTCGCCCGCAGACACCTGTGCGATCCGCGTCGCCGGACGCGAGCGTAGGTAATAGGTCGTCTTCAACCCCTTTTGCCAAGCGTACATATACATCGACGAAAGTTTGCCGATGGTCGGACTTTCCATGAAGAGGTTGAGCGATGCCGACTGGTCAATGTAGGCTCCGCGGTCGGCCATCATATCGATCAGCGAACGCATCGGTATCTCCCATGCCGTGCGATAGATCTCTTTGAGATCGGTAGGGAATTCTTCGATGTTTTGAACCGAGCCTTCGCTCAGTTTGATCTTATTGCGGATCGCGTCGGTCCACAGGCCGACGGCCTTGAGCTCGTTTACAAGGTATTTGTTTACCTGGACGAAGTCCCCGCTTAGCGTCTCGCGTTTGAAAAGGTTCGACACCTGCGGCTCGATGCATTCGTAGCAGCCGGCGATCGAGGCGATGGTTGCGGTCGGAGCGATGGCGAGCATCAGACTGTTTCGCAGGCCGGTCGTTTTGATCTTTTCGCGCAGGGCGTTCCAACGGTCCATATCGTCCGGCGTGACGCCCCAGAAATCGAATTGCAAGTCTCCCTGAGCAGCACGCGTTTCGTTAAACGCCGGATGCGGGCCTTTCTCTGCCGCGAGATCCGCCGATGCGTCGAGTGCCGCGAAATAGATCTCTTCCTGAATACGGGCCGAGATCTTTCTCGCTTCGTCGCAGTCAAACGGCAGCCGCATCTGGAAAAATACATCCTGCAAACCCATCAGCCCGAGGCCGATGTTTCGCCAGCGGTTGTTCGAATCCGCCGTGCTCTTGATCGCGTAATAATTAAGATCGATGACCTTGTCGAGTTGCCGAACCGCGAGCTTTACATTCCGGCGGAGTTTGTCGAAATCGAACTGGCCTTCCTTCACATATCGGGCCGCATTGATCGAACCGAGATTGCATACCGCCGTTTCATCGTTCGAAGTAACCTCGATGATCTCGGTGCAGAGATTAGATAGGTGAACAACATTTTCGGGCCGCGCGGTCTGATTCGATTTACGGTTGCACGAATCTTTGAATGTCATCCATCCGTTGCCCGTCTGTGCCATCGAGCGCATCATCTTGGCATACAGATCATGGGCATTGACCTGACGGACAAAGAGACCTTTTTCTTCGGCCTCTAAATACGCGGCTTCAAATTCTTCGCCGTAGAGATCCGGAAAGTGCGGGACGACCTTCGGATCAAACAACGACCAGACGCCGTTGGCCTGGACACGCTTCATAAAGAGGTCCGGTATCCAGTTTGCCGTGTTCAGATTGTGTGTGCGGCGGGCCTCGTCGCCGGTGTTCTCGCGGAGTTCGAGAAAATCGTCGATGTCAGCGTGCCACGTTTCGAGATACACACAACACGCACCTTTACGTTTACCGCCCTGATTTACTGCAGAAACTGATGAATCAAGTGTTTTCAACCACGGAACGATGCCGTTCGAATGGCCGTTAGTCCCGCGGATAAGGGAACCCTGTGACCGAACCCGATGATAGGCGATACCGATGCCGCCAGAAAACTTAGAGAGCATGGCGACATCGGAATATTTGCGGTAGATACTATCGAGGCTGTCCTGAGGGCTGTCGAGCAAGAAACACGAAGAAAGTTGTTCGTGCCGCGTGCCCGAGTTGAAGAGCGTTGGCGTCGATGGAACGTATTCCAGCGACGAAAAAAGGTTGTAAAGATCGATCGCTTCGTATGGATTTTCTGCCAGGCCGCAGGCGACCCGCATCCAGAAGAACTGGGGCGACTCGATGACGTCGCGGGTTTCGGGATTCTTTAGAAGGTATCGGTCATATAAGGTGCGCAGGCCGAAGAATTCGAACAGGTCATTGCGGCTCTGGTTGATCGCATCGTTGAGCTTGCGGCTGTTCTCGCAGACAAAGTCCGCCACACGCTCGCCGATCAAACCTTCTTTTACGCCAAAGGCGATCGACTGAGAAAAGGAATGGATCTCCTGATTGCGGACCTCTTTTTCGACGTACTGATTGAGCAACCGGGCCGCGACGCGCGAATATTCGGGCTCCTCAAAGATGAGGCTCGCTGCCGTTTGGATCGACAGTTTGTCGAGCTCCTGCGTGGAGGCTCCGTTATACAGGCCGCTGATCGTCTTGGTGGCGATCCGCATGACATCGACACTTGGCAGATTGTTGGTACAGCGTGAGATCGCCCTGACGATCTTATTGATATCGACCGGTTCGAGCGAACCGTTACGCTTTTTGACCTGCATCGAGGTCTGGGTCGAGTCGTCTGTCTGCCGTGCCGCGGCCGTTGCTGTCTGTCCTGAAAAAGTGTCCATTTTTAGTCGTCGATGCTCCTTTGCGTGTAGGATAAATGCGCCAAACACGCCCCGGTTTCCGTGAAAAAGAGAGAGAAAGTCCCACTAACCCGCTTTTTGTAGATCCAAAAGCGAGGCCGCTTTTTCACCTAAATATTTGGAATTTGCAGGCGGGTTTCGTCAATAAATCCAAACGTCGTCGCCGCAGTGTTATAGACTATATTGTGTCTAAAACCCATTGTCAACACAAAATGTAGTGGTTTTAAAACTTTCGGGAATTATAGCTTTTACAAACCCAAAACGCATTTTGCTAACCCTCGCAAATGGAGTAATTTAGCAAAATGAGCCTAAAGTTTAGCCTTCGATTTTTTTGAGGGCTTTTTTTGCTCTTTCTTGCCGCTGTCCGGGTTACGATCCGGCGGCGGCTTTATTTTGAGCAAATCAGCTAAAGTTTCCTCGAAATCGAGTGGGATTTTTAGAGGCTGCTTAGGTTGTTTCTTCTGTTCTTTGTTCATGTCTATACTCTAGGCCCATTTGTCCGGTCGGTGATACTTATATCCATCCGATGGTCGGCTGAACAGGTCGGGTAATTGATTATTCTTTAGATCTGCCTCCTTAATAATCACTTCGCCGCTGCAAGCTTTTCTCAACTCCTTCGACCGACGTAAGGGCGGAAAACAAGCCATGACCTTTTTCTTTGGAAATAGTCTTTTGATTTCTCGAATTGGTGGCACAAGATCGCTATCCCCGCTAATAAGTATTGCAATATCAAATTTATCTTCAAATGCATCGGACATCATTCCAACCGCGATATTTACATCGGTTTGTTTTTCATTTGGTATGAAATTCGGCCTGTTGCAACTATAGTTGCTACAAGTAAAAGACTTATCTCGATAATTTCCAAAAAGCAATTCTATTTGTCCGCGCAGAGTGAGAACCTCGATATAATTTTGTTGCCGAATGCGCTTATCTTCTGGGGCGCTAATTCTGGCCGTGAAATATTTCGTCATGACCAACTGAGATCCCGGCAATCCTTTGATCAGACTTTTAGAAAGCTGAGGATAATCCAGATAATAGTACCGTTGCCATTTACTCTCTCTAAGTCCGAAATAAAAATTGAACCCATCAATATACACAATGACTCTGCTAGGAGTTGACATTTCTTTACTTGACATTAAACACCCCAATTGCCCATAATCTACCAGTAACAACCCCGGAGATCGCATCTTCGGCCAGAGGTTCGTCAGATGATGGCGGACCTCTCTTTTTTAAAGTGTTGCGGATTAGACCGCCGTATATATATACTCAAAAGTGCGAGTGGCAGGGTATGCTCCTGCATGGTCAGACAATGACCACCGGACTCCTGATCCGGCGCGTATGCTAGTTCCGCCACACTCGCTTGAAATGTCGGAGCTTCATAGAAGCCCCGAGCTTGTACAACCAATAACCCTTTCGGGTTAAGGCGGGATGATGATAATCACCATAATTATCAACGTCATCACCCCCTCTCTACACAGGATCGGATTGCGAGTAGGGCAACCCACTACTCGCAATCCGTTTTGCTTTTTACGGCAAAACTTGTTTTTCAGAGTCGCCCGCTTCTTTACGTTTTAAGTATTGAATAAGCGTCCATACGGCGGCTTGCTCGGTTTCATCCATATCGCTCATGTCCATGATATCAAGCAGCATTTGCAATGGTGCGCGCTCCACAATTGCCTTGTGTCTAGATTCAGCTATGATCAATTCAGGCGAAATCTCCGGCACAATGCCAACCGGCGGTTCGCTAACGACAAAATCATCTAGTTTAACGGCAGATGCCGCTCTGCCATCGATCACCTGCATCTTGCCGTCTGATCTTTCCATTATCAACCCGGCGAATCGAGCCGAATCCATGAACATTTGTGCCCATTTGCCCGCGTATTCCTTCGGCACGAAATCCCCTACAGCGTTGGCTAGATACTCCTCTTGAGGAAGGATTTTGCCGAGATATTTTTCATATATACGGCGCAAGACCTCGATGTTTAGAAACGCATCTTTCAAAGCGGCTTGTCGTTCATCTTTATCGCGCGGGCGAAACATACGTTGAGCCAACGGCGTTAGTGCGATCACACTATTCGCAAATGTGACCAATCCGAACTGTCGCATCGTTGCTAGTTTCCGCGTAAAACTGCTAGACGATGAAGTATTGCCACTCACTTGGGAAAATACGTCAAATGGAATATCATCCCCTGCTTTGTCATAGCTTCCCTGAGTAAGATTTACGGCAGACTCCAGCCCAATGATCGGCGGCCTTTCGCCTTGAGCCACTTTTTTTCTTCTTTGAGTCATACTTTTTTTCTTTCCTGCCATCCATTTAATCTCCCCGAACTTGAGTTCGTGTGAGCCGTTTGCTATACTAAAAATAGAAAATACGGATGCACATCCGGCGAGGAATCCAAGTGAGCGGCTCAAACTCTTGAATGGATTCCTCGCTTTCTAATTTTAAATGGCTAGTTGAACTAGCAGCGCGAGAATAACAAAATCAATTTCCCCTGTCAACGCGCCTAGGCCACCACCTACTTACATTAACGAGTCTAGCGCGAAAATCCAGTAGGGACAAGTTCAAGTGTACCTGAACACTGTTCAAGTATTGCAGTGGATAATGTGTTTAACCTAGAAACTCGGCCTGTAGTTGCTAATTACTATGCTTTTCTTACAGATGCCCCCTAAAACGAGCGTGTGATAGGTGTTTAATAGACAGCTAAAGGTGAACATTAAAGATTAAGCATTTAGAATTAGACTGTGGAAAAAAGCGAGGGGTTGGGTTTGTCGGATCAGTCGAGCATGGACGTTTTAGATAGGTTGAATCACGAACCATCTAGTGATTCTTAATAGGATCTTTATACCGCAACCGCTTCCCACCAACCATCGTGATCGCTTCCGCCGTTCTTTCATCGTCGCTGATCTTGCGAGTATTCCAACGAAAGTCGAACTCTGAAAGATAACGGTGAAGGTGCTTCTTACTCCAATGGTGATGCGTACCGAACACGCCGCGCTTTAGCAGAGCATGTACGGATTCGCTCGTATTGACGTGACACTCGCCGCGAACGTATTCATCTCTGGAGTGATTGACCGCATCGTGTCCGGCGAATCTAGGGCCGATCTCACGATAGCCGCGATGTTCGTCAGTCATTAGATGCGCGGTCGGTAATACGCCTTCGGTAAGGATTCGGCGTAGATTGCCGCCGCTGACGTGTTCGACGTGATGCGTCTTGACCTTGCCGCCGCGTTCGACAAGCGTTACGACCGGAGCCTTATTCGATTTGTCGCCGGAGCCTGAGATCTTTTTCGCACGTTCCTTAGCGTGCATATTCTTGCTCTTACCGCCGATGTAAGTTTCGTCAGCTTCTACGACACCTTTCAGCTTCCCGAATAAAGGTTCTTGTGTCATTGCGTATCGGATACGGTGAGCCATAAACCATGCGGTTTTGTAGTGACTCTTTTTCCATTGACCGCTCGGGGTTTTTGCCTGCTTATCTTCCGGCCACAGCATACGCATTAGTTGCAATGCCGATACGCCTTTCTTTGAACTACATATCAAATGGATTGCCATGAGCCATTTGCCAAGCGGTACGCGAGTGCCCTCAAAGATCGTGCCAACCGTCACGGTGAATTGCTTGCGACATTCCGCGCACTTCCACAATCCCTTGCGGGTCTTTGAACCCTCTTTCGGAGTGATCTTATACGCTCTCACGCCTTCGCAGTGCGGACACCGAACGCCGTCACGCCATCGCAGCGATTCGAGCAATTCCCGAGCCTTGTCGTCGTCATTGAAAACCCCTGCGATTTCTGCAAAACTTACTTTGTGTGCCATTTTCCGTAACCTCTACTAAAGAAAGGTTACTAAAAGAATCTGGGTTTGTCAAGTGTATAATTCCCAAACTTTCTGCTAAGTAGATTAAAATGCAACATTTAACGCGCGTCGGCTCAGAAAGTCCATTAAATTATGTGTAACACTCGCGTAACGCGTTCGGAGACAATCATTTAAGGCCCAATTTCATACCAAGATGCGTTCCCGCGAAACCTAAATTCTCATAAAACCGGTGCGCGTCAATGCGGTCTGAGTTGGTGGTCAACTGCATCGAGATGCATCCTCGCTCTTTCGCCCGCTCGATCGCCCATAACATCATTCTGCGGCCGATCCCCTCGCCTCGATATTGCTCATCAACCCGCACCGACTCGACCGTGCATCGCTTCCCGCCCTGAAAACTGATCGACGGCGTAAACGTCAATTGCAGCGTCCCGATGACCCTGCCATCCGCCTCGGCGACGATCAGTTCGTTATTAGAATCAGCCTCGATCTCGCGAAACGCATTTACATAACTCTCGGGCAAAGGATCTTCGAATCGTTCTCGCTGCTTGCCCAGAAAATCATCCGCGAGCATTCTTATGATCTCGGGTAAGTCATTAATTGTGGATGAACGGATGAGCATCGTCAATTAAAGTCCGCGGTCTTCTTCGTATTCCAGAACGGCAGCCATCGACTCGCTCCAAATTTGCGTCAGTCGGCTTCCGCGCGTCCAGGCGAGTGAATATTGCCTAACGGAATCTCCTGAAGTGAGTGTGGAGTCGATCGTCATAAGAAATTTATGGCCAACTCTTTCTTTGAGCCCATTGTTCACCGGGCCGGATCTGTCTACGGTCGTTGCTTTTTGTACTTCTTTGAGAAGAGCTTGGTTGGCCTGATCGTTCGTTTCAAAGCGGGTGAAGCTCACCGACATGTGGGCATCGAAATAGTCAATATGGGTGTCACCACATTTATTGGGATCATCTTTGCAAACGCTTTCGAACATACGGGGTAAATCAAAGTCATCTCCGATTCCCCATCTGACATTGCCGATGTCCTCGGTCGAATAGCAGCAAGAAAACAAGAGAGCGAGAAGAATAACCAAAATACTTTTCATTAGTCATCCACCGTCAGCTCATCAAACGCCAGCAAAACATTTTGCGGCAGTAAATTCGAATCACGTTCGTGCAGGATGTCGTGATTCAGGTGTGTTAGGAACGCGCGTTTTGGTTTGAGGTCCT
Source organism: Pyrinomonadaceae bacterium (assembly GCA_049663465.1). Taxonomy (GTDB): domain Bacteria; phylum Acidobacteriota; class Blastocatellia; order Pyrinomonadales; family Pyrinomonadaceae; genus OLB17. Next base: position 128,258 of record JBATDM010000040.1, on the reverse strand, counting down.
CGATGATCGCCAACGCTTCCTCGAGACAAAGGTGGGTCGAATGGGGTTTGATCCGCACGCAGTCGAGGACCAGGACATCGAGGTCTCGCAGGCCGTCCATCGACTCTGGCGGGATAACCTTGAGATCCGTGGCGTAGGCAAAATCGTTAAAACGGTACGCGATGACCGGCAGTTTGCCGTGAATTACCTCCAGCGGGGTGATCTCGAGGTCGTCACCGATGCAAAAAGGGGCTCCGGGCGTGACAGTGTGCGGTATTACCTGTGGCAAACCGCCGCCGAAGTGAGACGGTTCGAAGATGTATCGAAAGATGCGTTTCAGGTCGGTCCACGCGATCTCATTTGCATACGCGCCCATCGCTCCGTGCCGAAAATTCAACGGCCTGATATCGTCGAGGCCAAACACGTGATCGACATGGCAATGCGTGATCAACACCGCATCAAGCTGCCGTATCCCGGCCCTCAACGCCTGTTGGCGAAAGTCGATCGATGTGTCGACAAGCACTTTCTTGTCCCGATGCTCGATCAAAATCGAAACTCTAAGCCTTTTATCTCTCGGGTCGTCAGACATACACGTCTCACAATCGCACCCGATCGAGGGAACGCCGGTCGAGGTACCTGTGCCGAGAAACGTAAGCTTCATAAAAATTGGCCACAGAGTTCACAGAGCACACTGAGAAAATTATTTCCTTGCCTCAGTGGTCCCTGTGAACTCTGTGGCTTATTTCTTCCCTAAAATATCGGCGCCCGAGAATTTCGCTGCCGCCTGCGCCTTTAGCTTTTCTTCGGTTGCTTTGACCAGGTGGACGTATTGCATTTTGAGGTCGCCGAGCAATCCCTCCAGCAGGCGGCTTTCTTGCGGGTGGAGATTGCCTTTTGTTTTGTCGCGCAACATCGTCAGAATATCGAGCCAGTATTTGCCGGATTCGAGATCGAGCGAGCGTTGGCCGGTGGACGGATGCGGGACGGCACCGAGTGCTGCGGCTGCGTTGGTAGCGAGCGACGAAAGAAAATTTACAAAGCTCGCGGGGTCTTTTGCTCCGGGAATCTCGCCTTGGTCATCGTCGAGATCTTCGAGTTCCTCATCCGGAATTTCATCCAGTTCCTGGTCTAAAACGCCATCTGCCGGGGCCTCGGGTTTAGCGACAGGTTCCGCCGGCCGCGGTGCGGCGTCGAGCGTAACACCATCCTTGACCGAGCCATCTGCGTTGAACTTTCGCTTGTCAGCAACCTTAAAACTAACTTCTTCTTCGTTGTCGTCTCTGCCTATCATAATCTTACGTCGATTTTAGCACCACATCGTATGTTGCCAAAAGAAACGATTTCTTCAGTGGATAGTTCTAAGTGGATAGTGACAAGTTCTTAACTAACCACTTGTCACTAACCACTATCCACTGAAGAATTCTAATCTGTTTGACTCTGCCAAGATGGTTGTCTTTAATACCATATATGTCACAGACCTTTGACGAACTCGTTGCCGTCATGCGGCGGCTGCGTGCACCGGGCGGGTGCCCGTGGGACGCTGAGCAAACTTATCAGTCGCTGTCGCAATACTTGCTCGAGGAATCGTACGAAACCTTTGACGCCATCCACGAGGCCGGCGAAACGGGCGACACAGCCAACCTTCGCGAGGAACTTGGCGACCTGCTCCTGCAAGTCGTTTTTCACTCGACCATTGGTGCCGAGCGCGGCGATTTCACGATCGACGATGTGTCGGCCGGTGTAACGAAGAAGCTCGTGCTCCGTCACCCGCACGTATTTGGCGATAAAAAACTCGCACGTGCTCAGGACGTACTCGACAACTGGGACAAGCTCAAGGCCGACGAGCGTGCAGCCTCGGGTAAGGTCGAGAAAACCAAAGATTCGATCCTCGATGATGTTCCGGTACATTTTCCGGGCCTGCTTGAGGGGCTCAAGCTCACCAAAAAGGCCGCAAAGGTCGGGTTTGACTGGGAGAACAAAGATCATATTTTCGACAAGCTCGATGAAGAAGTGTCTGAGCTTCGCGATGCCATCGCCAATGATGACGCCGCCAATGCGGCCGAAGAGATCGGCGATCTGCTGTTTGTCATCGTCAACCTCGCCCGCCATCTCGACGTCGAGCCCGAGACGGCGCTTAAGAAAACCAATCGTAAATTTCGCCAGCGTTTCAAGTTCATCGAAGACGAGTTGAAACAAGCGGGACGTTCGCTCGATGACGCGGATCTTGCGGAAATGGATGCTCTTTGGAACAAGGCGAAATCAGACGAATCGGAGAAAAGCAGTCAGTCAGCGAAAAGTTCCTGAAGCCGCTCGAGTGTTTTCTTACGGGCGGCTTTGCCGATGTCGCCTATCTTTTTGACCAAACGGTCTTTATCGACGGTGCGGATCTGATCGAGAACGATCGATCTTTCGCTATTCAAAAGTTCGACGGTGATGCGTGTCGGGTACTTGCCGTTCGAAGATGAGATCGGGGCGACGATCACGTGGCCGATATGTTTATTCATTTCGTCGGGCGAGATGACGACAGCGGGTCGCGTGTTTTTTGGGTCCTTTGACGGGATGTCGTCAAGATTGACGAGATAGACCTCGAAGCGCTTTACCATTGCCACTCCTTTTTATCGAAACTCGTCGCTGAGCCACCGTCGGCCATTTCGTCGTCCTCATTCTCGGCCATCAGCTTAAATGCCTCGTTCCAACCGTCGCGCGGTTTCTGCATATTTCGGATCAGGATGCCGTCGGCATGCACCTCGAGATCGACCTCGCCTGACATTCCCGTCTCCTCAAGCAAAACCTTTGGAATGCGTATGCCCTGGGAATTACCTATCTGGATGATCTGGCATTTCATAATTACATCGTAATTACATAAAAAACTTTCGTCAACCAAAGCTGAGAACGTAGGAGCCCTCGCCTGCCTCCCTCGTTTAGCTCAGGAACTTAATCGTACACAACGGTCGTCACGCCGGGGGAACCGGCGTTTGCGGGTGGGGGCGCCTGCGTTCCCGGCTAAAATGTTATCTTATCGAGACCGTTCATATATGGTTGAAGGATTTCCGGTATCTCGATCGTTCCATCTTCCTGCTGATAGTTTTCGATGATAGCGATCCATGTCCGTCCGACGGCGAGGCCGCTGCCGTTTAGGGTGTGGACGAACTCAGGCTTGGCTCCGCCCGCCCGGCGAAATCGGGTATTCATCCGGCGGGCTTGAAAGTCGCCGCAATTTGAACAGCTTGATATCTCGCGGAACGTCGCTTGCGACGGCAGCCAAACCTCGATGTCGTACGTCTTTCGTGCGCCAAAGCCCATGTCGCCGGTGGACAGCACCAGGGTGCGGTACGGCAGGCCGAGAAGCTGCAATATCCGTTCGGCATCTGCCGTAAGCTTTTCGTGTTCGTCATCGGAATTCTCGGGTAGCGTCAGCTTTACCAGCTCGACCTTTTCAAACTGATGCTGCCGAATAAGGCCGCGTGTGTCGCGTCCGTAGCTGCCAGCCTCACTGCGAAAGCATGGGCTATATGCCGCAAATTTCATCGGCAGATCGGCAGCGTCGAGTATCTCGTCAGCGTGATAATTCGTGACCGGAACCTCCGCGGTCGGAATTAGTGCAAATCCGCGATCATCCTTAATATGGAAGAGATCGTCCTCAAATTTTGGGAGCTGATTCGTCCCAAACAACGCTGTGCGGTTTACTAAAAACGGCGGCAGCGTCTCACTGTATCCATGCTCGGTCGTCTGCACATCGAGCATGAAGTTTATGAGTGCCCGGCTCAGTCTCGCACCGGCACCGTTCAATATCGCAAAGCGCGAACCCGCGATCTTCGTCGCCCGCTCGAAGTCGATTATTCCAAGCGCCTCGCCCAGATCGACGTGGTCCTTTGGTTCAAAATCGAACTCACGAGCCTTGCCCCAACGCCGGATCTCCTCGTTTGCCGATTCGTCTGCTCCGACAGGAACTCCCGTAGCGGGCAGATTTGGCAGGCCGGCGAGCAGGTCGTGCATAACCGCTTCGGACGCATCGCGCTGATTCTCGAGATCCGTCTGCTTATCTTTTAGGCCGGCGACCTCTGCCTTTTTCGATTCTGCTTCGTCCCTATTGCCTGACTGCATCATCGCGCCGATCTCTTTGCTCGCTGCGTTGCGTTGTTGATTGATCGCGTCTGCCTCGCCGATGACGCGGCGACGTTCTGCGTCGAGCTCGACAAAGGTGTCGAGCGAGCCAAGCGGAAAATTGCGGTTCGTCAACGCCTCGCGAACCGCGTCCAGATTTTCCCTTACAAAATTGAGATCTAACATTCTATTTCTTCTTTGCCGCGATCATCTCGATCGCCTTTGCGATCCGTCGCGTTCTCGTCTCGGCCGTTTTTGCTTCCTCGATGGCGCGGACGTGTTCCTTTCTATGTGTGTAGCTCATTGCGTCAAATGCGTCTCGCAAGCCACGCTTTTCTAGCTCCGCCGCGAGGTCGTTTGGAACCTCGACCCTTCTTTCCTCGGTGTCGCGTTCCAATGTAACTACAATGTTATCACCTGCCGCGATCCCGGCCGCGTCGCGAAACGTTTTTGGGATGCCGAGCACATACTTTCCGCCCATCCGCACAACCGAACCGCGATAGACGGCACCATTAACCGTTGCCTTTACCGGAACTCGTTTCGCACCGAATACAGCCTCGACATCAACCGGCACGGTGATGACGGTCGCGTTCATCGTAGGGTGCTGCTCCAGCTCGCATGAGAATGTTTGTTTATCGGCCATTTTTAACCTAAAATCTAGAGTCCTACGCGATTTCGAGCAGACTCGAATTTAGCAAACTTGGTATGACAAATAAAATTCGCAAGGCTGTTTTCCCCGCCGCCGGGCTCGGCACACGCTTTCTGCCGGCGACCAAAGCGTCGCCGAAAGAGATGCTGCCGCTCGTCGATAAGCCGCTCATACAGTACGCGGTCGAAGAGGCCGTCGCCAGCGGTATCGAATCTATTCTCATAATCACGGGCCGCGATAAGACGGCGATCGAAAATCATTTTGACATCTCGTTTGAGATGGAACAGATGCTCAAGGAACGCGGCAAACTCGATCTGCTCGAGCAGGTCCGTGCCGTTTCCGACATCGCCCAGGTCTCGTACACGCGTCAAAAGCAAGCTCTCGGCCTCGGCCACGCTATCTATCAAGCGAAAGATTTTGTCGGTAACGAACCATTTGCCGCTTTGCTCGCCGATGACATCGTTGACGGCGAAACGCCTGCGTTAAAGCAGATGGTCGATGTCTTTGAAAAGTACGACGCACCTGTGATCGCCACAATGCAGGTCGCGGGCGAAGCGATCTCCCGCTTTGGCGTGATCGACGCCGAAGAGGTCGAGCCCAACGTTTACCGCATCAAGGACATGGTCGAAAAGCCTGCCTTTGCCGACGCTCCGTCGGATCTCGCGATCATCGGCCGATACATTTTCACGCCCGATATCTTCGGTGCTATCGAGCAGACCAAACCCGGTTCCGGCGGCGAAATTCAAATAACCGACGCGATGCGCATACTGCTAAAAACACGCCCATTTTACGCCGTCAAACTCGATGGCCGCCGCCACGACGCCGGTGACAAACTCGGCTTTCTGATCGCGACTGTCGAACTTGCGTTAAAACGCAAGGATCTCGGTAGTGAGTTTCGAGACTATCTGCGGTCGTTGTCGCTGGGTTAATACTGCCCCCGGTTTTTGCGTTTAGTTTTCAAACATCGAGTCGTTGTTTTGCCTTCCTTTGCGTTCTTTTTGTCTTTGCGTTGAAAATCTTCTGCTTTCTCTGCGTGAAATCTCAGCGTTTAACGAATTTTCAACGCAGAGATCGCTGAGGGGGACGCAGAGGTCGGAGAGTTTCAACCGGACCGCGGAAGGAAGAGGTTTTGCCACGAATTACACGAATGGCACGAATTATGAGAACCGATCATAGTTCCTCCTATTAGCGTTGATTGTCTTTATTTCGCGTCTTTTCGCGTATTTTGCGGTCGACATCCTTAAGTGGCGCCATGATGGTCAACTTTTGTTGGCGTCGGTGCATCTATTTACTGTTTATTGGATAATGAAAAAATGATGAAATTACGTCTTGTAAGTATCGCTCTGGTTCTCGGCATCTTGGCTACGGCCGCTTTGGGGCAGACGGCTGCGGTCAATAAAGGTGATCTGAGCCAGGCCGACATCGACAGGATAATCAAGAAATTTACTGAGAACGAAGGTGATTTCCGCGTTGCCCTGCGGAGCTATGCTTTTGACCGGTTCGCGACGGTGAACATCATCGGGATGGGCGGTCAGATCGCGGGGACGTTTCGCCGGGATTCATTTATGACCTTCAATTCTGATGGTGATCGGTTTGAAAAGATCGTATTCGCACCCGTCGCGACGACGCCTCCGGGCTTTATCACGCCTCAGGACCTCGAGGATCTCGGCGGGGTAAATCCATTTGCACTCGAACCAAGATATGTCTCCGAATACAATTTCTCCTACGTTGGCCGGGAACGCATCGATGAACTGAACCTGTACGTTTTCGACGTCACGCCAAAGGTGATTCCAAACCCCGATAAGTCTAACCTTCGCCTGTTTACGGGCCGCGTTTGGGTCGATGTCGATGATCTAAGAATCGTAAAGACCAAGGGCAAAGGCGTTCCAGAGACGAAGAAAAATAAGTTTCCCGTCGTTGAGACGTGGCGCGAGAATGTCGATGGAAAATATTGGTTTCCGGCGGAAGCGAGGTCGGACGACGAACTTGTCTTCGACGACGGCGGTGTTATTAAGATCAGAATGCGGGTCAAATACACTAACTATCGTGTCGGCCGCAGCGAGGTCCGCATCCTCGACGACGTGCCGGACCCGACACCGAGCCCGACGCCGAAGCAAAATAACGAATAGTGAACAGTGAGCAGTGAGCGGAAAGTTCATTTTTCACTTTTGGGTACTGTTGTTTAACTCAATGGCGATCACTTTGCGGGTTTCCAGGAGCAGATCCATTACATCGTCTGACGTTTTTCCGGCCGTCGATATCGGCGGGAGAAGTGTCATTTCGATCTCACCGGCGTAGGCGACGCCGGTGCGTTTGCCCATCATTCGATCGGTGTTCTTGATCGCAACGGGGACGATCGGCGAACCAGTTTGTAGGGCGAGATGGAATGCACCCTTTTTGAAGGGCAATAGCTCGCCGGGCATCGCACGCGTTCCCTCGACAAAGACTCCGAAAGAAAAACCGTCTTCCATTACCTGCCGGGCTTTCTTCATCGACGCCATTGCCCGCTCGGGGTTTGAACGGTCGATGGCGATGATGTTTACAAAACTCAGTCCCTGGCCGAAAACCGGAGCTTTCAGGAGTTCCTTTTTTGCAACCAGGCCCATCTTTCGCCCGGCGCAGAAAAAGAGCGTGGCCGTATCGAGATAAGAGCGATGATTTGACGCGAAAACATAGGTAGTATCGGGGTCGAGATGCTCGGTTCCTGTAACCATTACAGTTGCCCCGCACGCACTGAGCCAGGTTTTGGCTCCCCAACTTGCCAGTGGATACAGCCACATTCGACGGCGGATCAGCCAAAGGAAAAGCAGGGCCGGCATCGCAACGAACAGCAGTAACAAACCCGCGACGAACCAACTCCACCCGTATCTGAGTTTTCCAGCAAGCCGCGATTTGCTATTCTTTTGAACAGGAAATCTCAACAATTTGTTCTCGGTATTATTTACAGATTCGCCTCCGATGCGTGGGCGTACAGAGGGAAGATTATTATGAATTTTTTCGGTTTTAACCGGCTTCATTTACGTGTTTCTTATGTTTTGCGGCTGAGCGGTTTAATTTTACTGCTTTCGTTCGCAATTGTCGCTCAGGTCCCGTCGCCAAAGTCGGTGCTTGGGTTTCAGCCTACCGACGACAGGACGATCGCAGACTGGGGACAGATAGCGGATTATTTTGCCAAACTCGACAAGGCGAGCAAAAAGGTCGCCGTCAAAGAGATCGGAAAAACGACCAATGGCAAACCGCTGATCGTGGCGTTTATTTCGTCACCCGACAACATCAAGAATCTCGAAAAATACCGCCGCATCAGCGCAAAACTTGCGGATCCGAGAACGATCGGCAGCGACGCGGAGCTTGCTGATCTTATCAAGAACGGGAAGACAATCGTCTCGATCGCGTGTTCGATACACTCGACCGAGATCGTCGCGTCGCAAATGTCGATGAATCTTGCTTACGATCTGGCAACTGCGAGCGACGCGGAAACGAAGGAAATTCTCGACAACACGATCCTGCTTCTGTTCCCGTCGTCCAACCCTGACGGCATCGATATCGTCGCCGACTGGTACCGCAAAACGCTCGGCACCAAGAGCGAAGGCACGTCGCCACCAGAGCTTTATCATCATTACGCAGGACATGATGACAACCGAGATTGGTTCATGCTCAACCTGGCCGAGACGCAGGCTATCACGAAACTCTTTTGGAAAGAGTGGTTTCCGCAGCTTGTGTATGACGTGCATCAGCAGGGGCAAAATGCGTCGCGATTTATCATACCGCCGTTTTTTGATCCGCCGAATCCGCGCGTTTCGCCGTCCATTCTACGCGAGGTCGGCCTTATCGGATATAAGATGGCAGCCGACCTACAGGCAAAGGGCATTGCCGGCGTCGCGACGAACTCGACCTACGACACTTGGTGGCACGGCGGATTTCGCTCGGCACCGTACTATCACAATTCGATTGGAATTCTTTCCGAGGCGGCGAGTACAAATCTGATGTCGCCCGTCACTGTAAAGAAGGAAGACCTCGCCCGCAGCCGCAATACTCGCGGCCTGCCGAACCTGCTTGAGCCCGCAACCAATTATCCAGACATCTGGGAAGGCGGCGAGTGGCGGCCGGCCGATATTAACCGGATCGAAATGACAGCGTCGCGGTCGCTACTACAAATGGGGGCGAAATTTCGCGAGCGATATTTGCGAAATTTCTACGATCGCGGGCGTGAGAACCTCGTCGCTAACGCCAATGACCCGCAGGCGTTTATCGTTTCGGCCGGACAGCCCAATGCCGAGACTGTATCGCGATTTCTCGAGATACTGATGGCACAGGGAATGGAAGTTTATGAGATGACGCAGGAACTTTATGTGCAGCACGAAAAGGGCAAGTCCGTCTTTCATGAAATGCCGCTCGGTAGCTTTCTGGTGTTTGTGAATCAGCCGCAGCGGAGCAACGTGCTGAGCCTTTTTGAAAGGCAAACGTATCCGCACCGCCTGCTGCCGAACGGCGATGCCGAGGCACCATACGATGTCGCCGGCTGGACGCTGCCGCTGCAAATGGGCGTGGAATCCGAAACGGTTTGGCAGATCAAGGATCTGGAAAAGGACCGCGCGACATTAAAGCGGGTTGAGAATATCAATCAGGCGAGATCGGTGATGAATCTTCCTGCTGTCAGCACAGCCTTTGCTAAAAAGCCAAATCCGCTCAAGACATCTCCTCGAATTGGTCTTTATAAGAGCTTTCCCGGCTCGATGGACGAGGGGTGGACGCGGCTTGTTTTTGATACGTTTCAGATTCCGTTTAGATCAGTTACTGACGCAGATATTAAAGGCGACCGCCTTGATCTCGATGCGCTCGTCTTGCCTGCGGATAGTGAGAATTCGATCATCAACGGACTCAACGCCAACCGGTATCCCCAAGAGTACACCGGCGGGGTTGGCGAGGCGGGCGTCGAGAACCTAAAGAAATACGTCGAGAATGGCGGCAAGCTCATCTGCTTTGACGACTCGTGCGAGATGGTCATCAAGCGTTTTGGTTTGCCGATGAAAAACGTACTAAATGGCGTTCGGCGAAATACTTTTTATAATCCCGGTTCGGTCGTCAAACTCGATGTTGATACCAAAGACCCGATAGCACGCGGCCTGCGGCCAGAGACGCCTGCATACTTTTCAAGTAGTGCGGCATTTGACGTGACCAACGAAAATACGATCAAAACCATCGCCCGATATGCTGCCAAAGACGCTCTGATGTCCGGCTGGATGCTCGGCGAAAATCTCGTGAATGGAAAGACCGCACTCGCCGAAGCGACCTACGGAAAAGGCAAGATCGTTCTTTTCGCCTTTCGCCCGCAGCATCGCGGACAGAGTTGGGGGACTTTTCCGTTTATCTTCAATGCGTTGGAGAAATAATCTAGTCAGTGTTTGGGCCGATGCGGTCCAAATCTCGACGACTGGGAATTCTCTGACGTGAATTTTGCAACATTACTATCAGAACGTCTTCATTGAGATCGTCCAGCCGGTAGATGATCCGAAATGCTTTGCGGTAAACAAGACGCCTGTATCTGGATGGGCGTCCATTGACCGGCATTGTCGGTCCCATCTCAGGAAAATTCGCCAACATATCCGTTTGTCTGACGATGCCGAATGCGTTCTTGTCAGACAGTGTTTCGAGAACGCGGAAAGCGGGGTTTGACCAGATGATGTGATGCATCGGTTAACCGGGAAAATTGATGCGTCGTTTCACTTCCTCTTGTGTGATCACGTCTCCTTCGGCAAAGGCCTTCTCGCCGATCGCGATCAGATATTCGACTTCGAGATCGTCAAATTCTTCGAGGTCTTTCTCTATTTGTGCATACCGTTTTGCAGAAAGGAGTACTGCCGTAGCCCGACCTCGCTGCGTGATTACGAACGGTTCCGATGATTCGTTCACATCATTTATAACCTGAGCCGCCTGCCGTTGAAGATCGCTAACGGGAATAATATTTTTCATAAGTAAACACATACCTAACGACATATCCAGATATGCAGAATTAGTGTAGATCGTTTCCGCACGCATGTAAAGTGAATTTCGTCGCCCGGCGATACGCGATGTTATAATCTTGTCATGTTGTTGAAGCGTATCTTGTTACTCTTAGTTTCACTTTCGGTCTTTATCCCAAATACTGCTGTCGCCGAGACCAGTTATTTTAGGCTCGTTGCCGAGCCGTTGATCCGGATCGGGCTGCAGACGAACGCACGTTCGGTTACGATCACGACGAGTGATTCGTCGCTCGTTTCGGTGAGCCCTGATGAACCGTCTAAGGTGCTAGAGGCGACACGCGTAACAGTTTCCGCTCGTGCGTACAGGCCGCCTGAGGTTGAAGAATATCGCGTTGAATTTCAGGACCTGCCGTCGCAGGTCGAGGCGAACGATCTCGCCAAAGACATTCGTCAGGCAACCGGCGAGTCGGCGATCGCAAGCCTTGATCTGGCGTCGAATACATGGAAAGTGTGGGTCGGCTCGGTCAAAGAATCGAGTGAGGACGCACAAGAACTCGTAGGAAAATTAGCGGAAAAAGAGTTTGATGACGCGGTGGTCGTTGTCGAGAAAAAGACGGTTGCGTCTGACGATGCTGTCGCGCTCAGCCGCCAACTCAAGACTGCCGGCAAAAGCGAGGTCCGAAGCCTGATCAAGCCGACCGGTTCAACGGCGGCGAATGTAACCGGGCCGGTCGATCCGAACCTTCGCGAGGTGATCGTCAATGGAACGGGTGAGGCGGCAAAGTATGCGTCGCTCAAATCGGTGGCTTTTGGCTCGATCAACGAGCGGTCAAATCCAGTCAAGCTTAACGGGAAATCGTATCGGGGCAAGATCGAGGTCTTTGTAAATTCCAAGGGGACACTGACCGTTGTCAATGTCGTTCCGCTCGAAGAATATCTGCTTGGCGTGGTTCCGGCTGAATTGGGTTTGCCGCAGCTTGAGGCCCAAAAGGCGCAGGCGGTGGCGGCCAGAACTTATGCGATCGCTAATATCGGCAACTACGGCAAGCAGGGTTTCGACATGGTGCCGACCGTCTGGTCGCAGGTTTACAAGGGTGTTTCGATCGAGACAAAGATGGGGACGCAAGCCGTAAGAGAAACTCGCGGGGTCGTCGCGACGTACGACGGAAAGCCGATCAATGCTTATTACACATCGACTTGTGGGGGGCGAACAGAGGACGGTGGCAATATCTTTGACAAGGGCGAACCGTATCTGAAAGGCGTCGAATGCTCGCTCGAAGGCCATCGCCATTTTGAGCCTTTCCTCATCAAAACGGCCCGTCCCGCGGCGAAACTTCGCGACGAAGGCAATCTTGAACTCGTTCGTCTGATGTCGCTGCTTGCTTCAAATGGCTTTCAACTTTCGACCGCGACGATGACGGATGAATGGTTTGAGGACGTTCCAAACGAAAGCGAAATGTCGAACTGGCTCAACAATGTGGCCGGGAAATTTGGCAAGACGTATCCAAATGTAACCCGCGATACGGCAAAGCCGGTCGAGTTGGCACGGATCCTCGCCGGATTCATTTACGAGCCGGGCTACACGGATACGCTGCTCTCTGAGTCGGACATCAACTATCAGCTTTCGCTGGACGACCTGGCTGAAATACCAGCCGCAAGGCGCGCGGATATTGCGGCTCTTTTGCGTGACGGATATTTCACGATCAACGCGGACCTTACGCTTAAACCCAATCGCCCTTTTACGCGGGCGAAGATGCTGAGACTGATCCGCCAGATCTACGAAAAGAAGAAATGGATGCCGGGCCTTCTCACAGGTACCGCTCAGCCGACGGCTGATGGAAAGTTGGTGCTGAAAAGCGGCCGGTCGTCGAAAGAGATAAGTGTTCGGCCAGATGTTTTTCTGTTTCGCCAATTCGGCAGCACAATGTACCCAGTCAGCGAGGCGGCACTCGTCGGCGGTGAGGACGTGAATTATCAGGTCGATGCGCTCGGAGCGGTCAAGTATCTTGAGATCAAGCCAACCGATTCGCCGACAACAGCCGAGAAAATGTCGCCTTGGCTTTATTGGAACAGATCCGCTTCGGCCTCAGCCGTGCAGTCACGCCTTTCGCGATACGTTCGCGGAATCGGCACGCTTTATGACATCAACGTCAAAAAGGTCGGATACTCGCGGCGTCCGATTGAGCTCGAGATCATTGGCTCGAACGGCATCAAAACCCTCAAAGGCGGTAAAATTCGCTCAGCCCTACGCCTTCCCGAACAGCTTTTTGTGATGAATAAACGTTATAGCGGCGACCGTGTCACGAGCTACACGTTCACCGGACGCGGCTGGGGCCACGGCGTCGGAATGTGCCAATACGGTGCATTCGGACTTGCCAAAATGGGAGTGAAGTACGACGAGATCATAAGGCATTACTATACGGGTGTTGAAGTAGCAAAGGCATACTGAACTGCGGGCCACCGGACACGATCTTTGCATTATACCGTTGATTCTTATATACTTAGGTCATCCCTGCGAGTATGCCACACACTGACCCGACGATTATCGGTCGGACCGATAAAGCCAATTTCGCCAAGATAAACCTGACCCGAATCAAGGTAAAGATAGATACTGGCGCCTACACCTCGTCTTTTCATTGTTGCGAGATCGACGAAACGCCGGATAAGCGACTCCGCGTGATCTTCCTGGACCCCGAACATCCGAAATATACCGGTGCAGTATGGTTTTTTGACACGTATTCCAAGAAGAATGTTAGGAGCTCTAACAACGAAACCGAAGACCGGTTTATTATCTCGACCGACATTCGCTTTCACGAAATGGTGTACACGGCGGAATTTTCGCTGACGAACCGCGGCGAAATGAAATATCCGGTTTTGATGGGCCGAAAATTTCTGGCCGAGAATAATTTTATTGTTGATCCCACATTGCGGAACCATCTGTACAAAATGAGAAGAGCGGCAAAACGCCCGCTTATGCCATGACAACATTTCTTGCCTCCGCTGTAGTCCGCACGAATTACAACTTTCTTTTATGACCACGTATTAACAGAGACAATTATGAAAATCGCCATTTTATCGGCAAGCCCTAAACTCTATTCTACCCGTCGACTGGTCGAGGCTGGAACCGAACGCAAGCACGAAATGATCGTCATCAATCACACGAAATGCGTGCTACAGATCGAGCAAAAAAATCCGATCATCCTATACGAGGGTAAAGAACTGAGCGGAATTGATGCGGTGATCCCGCGGATCGGTGCCTCGGTTACATTTTTCGGAACGGCGGTTGTCCGCCAGTTTGAAATGCAAAAGATCTTTACAGCCGTCGAATCACAGGCGCTCGTGAAATCGCGTGACAAACTGAGAAGCCTGCAATTGCTTTCGCGTGCTGGGCTTGGGTTGCCGAAAACCGTTTTCTCCAACTACACAAAGGACGCTGAAAGCGTTGTGAAGCTTCTCGGCTCACCGCCGATAATTGTCAAACTGCTCGAAGGAACTCAGGGCCTGGGCGTCATAATGGCGGAAACCAAGAAGGCCGCTGAGTCCGTACTAGAGGCCTTTAACGGTCTGGAAACCCGCGTCGTGCTGCAGGAATTCATTCACGAGGCGAAAGGGGCTGATATCCGGGCGTTTGTGATAGACGGAAAGGTGGTCGGTGCAATGAAAAGGCAGGCCAAAGAAGGCGAATTCCGCTCGAATCTGCATCGCGGCGGATCTGCCGAGGTCATCGAACTGTCCGATCAGGAAGAAGATGCGGCGATCAAGGCCGCCCGCGTCATGGGATTAGGGATCGCTGGCGTCGATCTGCTCCAATCCGCACGCGGCCCACTTATCCTCGAAGTCAATTCCTCACCTGGTTTGGAGGGTATTGAGGTCGCGACCAAGAAGAACATCGCCCGTGAGATCATCCGGTACATAGAAAGACATATCTAGACAATGAAAATTCTGGGACAAGAGATCATCGCCGGTAAACGCAATCATCTCGAGATGGACGTCGCCTCGCTCTACACGCGCACGAGCATCAAGGTTCCGATCATCATCGAAAAAGCCGCCAAAAACGGACCAACCTTGCTTCTAATGGGAGGCATCCACGGCGATGAGGTCAACGGTATTGAGATCATCAGGCGGCTGTTGTATCTCAAGCTGATCAAACCCGAACGCGGTACGGTGATCTGCATCCCGGTGGCAAATGTCATGGCGTTTCTGAATATGAACCGCAAATTTGCCGATGGCAGGGATCTGAATCGGTCATTTCCGGGCAATAGACGCGGTTCGCTCGCGAGTCAGGTCGCCTATTCGATCACGAAGGATGTTGTTTCGCAGGCAGATTACGTTGTCGACCTACACACAGGGGCGGCAGAGCGGTTCAACTATCCGCAGATCCGCCACGATAAGGCACACCCAGCGAGCCTTGAGCTTGCAACTGTCTTTAATGCACCATTTACGCTACTTCAGGATAAAGCTCCGAGTGGTTCCATCCGTCGCGTCCTTAACAACAAAGGAACGCCATCGATCGTTTTTGAAGGTGGTAAATCGAGAACCATCGATGAACAAGTGGTCGGAACGGGCGTAAACGGTGTCCTAAATGTGCTCGATCACTTGAACATCCGTCAGGCTAAAGATCGGCCCGCCAAATCATCAAAGACGATCTTTCTGAGCAAATCCCAATGGGTACGGGCAAGAAATTCAGGGATGTTCCAACCGTTGGTCGACAACGGATCTTTTGTCAAAAAAGGGCAACTCCTTGCCTATGTCAACGGCCCGTACGCGCAGTTCCAAAGGCAGATCAAATCGCCGATCGACGGTCACATTTTTTGCGTTAATCAGGCCTCCGTCGTCTATTCCGGCGATGCTATCTTTCATATTGGACAGGAGTAGAACCTAAAAAGCTCCCCGACCATCATCCTACTTCGGCTCCCTCAAGCAAAAACCTCATTCGTATCTATAAGATTCTGTTGACTTTTGACGTACAAACTTGTTTAATAGATTGAGCGCTTCCTGCGCTTGTGCCCCTTTCCCGGCCCACGTTCCATAAAATGTCGCCTGCCAAAAAGACTCTCGTCTCAGGATTGATCCTGTTGGTTTACCTCATCGCCTGTTCAACGGCGTGGGGACAATACCGTTTTGACTCGTGGACGACCGACAACGGGCTGCCGCAGAACGGCGTCCGTGAGATCACCCAAACGCCCGATGGATATCTCTGGTTCACCACATTCGACGGCCTGGTCCGGTTTGACGGCGTCCAATTTTCGGTATTTAACAAAAGCAATACAAATGGGATCATTAACAACCGATTCACCGGCATCTTTTCCGATGTGGACGGGACGATCTATGCCTTTACGAACGATGATGGCATCTTGACAACCTTCCGGAATGGTATTTTCACCTCCCTGAATTCAGATCAGGTGCCGGGAGATTATATCGAGAGTATTGAAAAGGACGCAGATGGCCAATTGAGATTCATTGCTATCGATGACCAAAACTTCGAAAACTCATACCGGCTAAACGGCGAAACTTTTGAATTTATCGAGAAACGCGCAAGATATTCCAAAGGGGAGGAACAGTTTCTCGTAGGCCCATCCGGAACAGAATGGAGGATCTCGTCCACCGGCGTTACGGAAACAAAGGCTGGTCACTCAACCTTTTACCCGCTGAACACGCGCATCGTGAACTTTAGGATGGCCCTTTTTGAGGACAGCGAGGGCAGTCTCTGGATCGGCGAGTATCGCGTACATCGCATCCGTGATGGAAAGCTTCGAACGTTTGACCAAAATGCCGGGCTGCCGGACGGCACCCATTACCACGCATTCTGGCAGGAAGCTGATTCCAGCGTCTGGTTTTCCAGCGGCGGGGCATCAAGCTCGGGGATCGGGCTCATTCAAATAAAAGGGGATGATCTTAAGATATGGGACGCCGAGGGCCTTTTGAAGAACCGGATGATCCAAAAGGTATTTAGAGACCGTGAGGGATCTGTCTGGCTGGGGACTGACAAGGGGCTGTTCAGAAGACGCAAACAGATCATTCAGGCATACAGCACTCAGGACGGAATCAATCATTCCGAGGTCTATCCCCTGTACCGCGACGACCAGGACAATATATGGATCGGTACATCAAAAGGACTCAGCATCTTTCGTGACGGCAACTTCCAAGAGCTCGATATTCAACCAGCCGCGCCGGAGACACCTGGGGTCGAATCTTGGCGACAGGACAGAATGTCGGTCCAGTCGCTGTTCCAGGATCCGAACGGAAAAATGTGGGTCGGCCTCGCCGGCGGTATCTACATGGTCGAGAATGGCCGGGCGACGCCTTTCAATCTGGGCGGCACAATTCACGCCATCAAAGGCGACCGCCATGGAAATGTCTGGGCTGCAACGAACAGCGGCCTGCTCAGGTTCAACGACTACAAGTTGACCGCACGCTATTCGAGCAAGGAAGGATTGCCGAACGACTTCATGACCACCATTTTCGAAGATTCGAATGGTACGTTGTGGTTCGGCGGTTTTGGCGGACTGACCAAATTTGAAAATGAGAAGTTTGTAAATTTCACGGCCAACGACGGACTGACCGGCAACTACGTGCGTACGATCTACGAGGATGCTGACGGCACGATGTGGATCGGTACATACGACGCCGGAATGAGTCGGTTCAGGGACGGTCGTTTCGTTAACTACCGGGAACAAGACGGCCTATATAACAGCGGTGTTTTTGCTATCGAAGAGGATGATGCCGGATTCTTTTGGATCAGCTCAAACCGCGGCATTTACAGAGTCAAACGTCAGGAACTGAATGAATTTGCCGACGGGAAAATATCTAAGATAAACAGCGTTGGTTACGGTAAGGACGACGGTATGCTCTCAAATGAGTGCAACGGCGGCCGCCAGCCAGCCAGCCTTCGCGACAAAGACGGCAGATTCTGGTTTCCCACACAGGAAGGCGTGGCGATCGTAAACCCCGCCGGGGAAGAGCCTAACCCGCTGCCGCCCACCGCAGTGATCGAGAATATCCTGGTCAACCGAGAGCCGATCGCGTTTCGAGAAGGGGCGTCGATCGAAGCCGGACAAAAGGATATCGAGATACAATACACCGGCATAAGCCTGATTAGATCAGGCCAAATAAAATTTCAGTACATGCTCGAAGGCCATGACAAAGATTGGATCGACGCCGGGACACGTCGATCCATCTTCTATTCGACCCTGCCGTACGGAAACTACACGTTTCGTGTCCGGGCGGCGAACAGCGATGGCGTGTGGAATCAGCAAGAGGCGTCGGTAAAGATCGAGCTAGAGCCCTATTTTTATCAGACTACGTCCTTCTATTTCTCGATGATATTTTGCGGGGCCGTGCTACTGTTCGCAATTTGGAAGATCAGCGTGCATCAACTCGAGGCCCGCGAACGACACCTCACAAAACTCGTCGAAGAACGTACCGTCGAACTTGCCCGCGCAAATGAAAATCTGCACCGGCTCGCGAATTCCGACGGACTGACCAAGATCGGTAACCGTCGCCGATTTGAGACCTTTCTTGCTGACGAGTGGCATCGTGCGGTTCGATTTAAGACTGAGATCTCATTGGTAATGATCGACATCGACCATTTTAAGCTGTTCAACGATACGTACGGTCACCAAGCAGGCGATGATTGCCTGCAGCGGGTGGCTGAGGCACTCGCCGACGTGATAAAACGCCCGACCGATCTCGTTGCCAGATTTGGCGGCGAGGAATTTGCCATTGTCCTCGGCGGGACAGACAGCCCCGGGGCTCAGACAATTGCTCAGCACGCTTTTGAGAATGTACGGGACATGGAAATTCCACACGACAGTTCATCGACCAATAGTTCCCTAACCGTGAGCGTCGGTATCGCAACGGTTTTTGCCACGTTAGGCAATAGCGAGACTGACTTGATAAAGGCGGCCGACAACGCTCTATATCAGGCGAAACAAAGCGGTCGCAATCGGATACATTGTTCTGATCCCGCAGGCTCATCAAACAGCTATTTGACGATACCGCCAACCGCTGGACAACCACCGGAACCGTACGACCGCGTATAACAGGCGCCAACGTACCATTCGTCTTGACCTTTTGAGTTGTGAAACTATAATTAGATTTTCGTGGCTGGGTAGCTCAGCTGGTTAGAGCGCGGGATTCATAACCCCGAGGTCGAGTGTTCAAGTCCCTCTCCAGCCACCATTAATATCATCACTTACGGCAGATTCGCATCTGCCGTTTTTCTTTTCGAACACAATCTTTCGGCAATGAGACGCTGTCTTAATTAATTGGCGAAATGCAGCGTCCCTAGCGAGCATAGGGAGTCTATCCATACCTCGCACGGAGCATCAGATACAAAAAGTTTCCTCTTTGTTGATTTGAGTACATGACAGGACTAATATTTACCGATTAGATTCAGAGTGCGTTCATCAATAATTTGGAAACCGGTAATGGATAGATGGCTGCCCTTTGTTCTATGTTCGCTACATGTCTTTTTTGGCTACTTACATGTATCGGCCCAATACCGGTTTGACTCGTGGACGACCGACAATGGGCTGCCGCAGAATGGTGTCAGGACGATAACGCAGGCTCCGGACGGTTATCTATGGTTTACAACGTTGGACGGGCTTGTGAGGTTCAACGGTGTTAAATTCACAGTGTTCAATTCGAGCAACTCAAAAGGCATTATAAATAACCGATTTTGGATCATCAGGGCGATGAATGACGGAGCATTGTGGTCTGCGACCGAGGGTGGAGATCTAACCGTCTATCGGGACGGAGGATTTGTGTCCTATCCCGCGGCTAGCGTTCCCGGGGAGCAAATACTGGACTTCAAAACGGATGAAAGCGGTGAGACTCAGATCGAGACAGCAGTTGGATTCTATTACCTCAGGAATGGTGATTTTGTCTTTGGCAAGTCGACCGAGAACGATCGTACGCCGAAGTTAGTTGTGCGCGGAAATTTCGGCAGCAATTGGGTTATTACGCCCAACGAGACTCGCCGTGAAAAGGATGGTGACACACAACAAACCTATTCACTGCGATTAAAGAACGTCGATTTTTACAGCGGAGCAGCCTACGAGGATCGTAACGGCGGCTTGTGGATAGGCGACGTGGGCGAACTTTATTATCTTCGCGACGATTCGATAACCAAATATACACCAAGAGACGGCCTCCCGCCGAATGTTTGGCCGCATCGTTTCTGGGAGGAATCCGACGGCAGTCTCTGGTTCGCAACGGGAGGCTATACGATGGACGGCGTCGGCCTTGTGCGGCTTGAGAACGGACGATTTACCTCGTTCGGCACGGAACGGGGCCTTTCCAATGCCCGAATATTTGATGTTTTCAAAGACCGCGAAGGCACCGTTTGGGTGGCGACCAATAAGGGCTTGAACCATTTGCGTCCGCAGGTCGTTTCATCAATTTCTAAAGCCGACGGTCTGATCGAAAATGAAACCTATCCGATCATGAAAACCCGAAACGGGGATGTAATTATCGGCACGACTGGCGGCTTGAGTCGGTATCGAGACGGAAAGATCGAGAACACTAGCCCGCATTTCGACCAAGATTCCACTAACACCGTAAGCGTTCAGTCGCTGTTTGAAGATTCCTCAGGCCGAATTTGGGTCGGTGTTTCCGGCGGCTTGTTCGTAATTGAAAACGGCAAGGCTACAGACCTGACCAAAATGTTTGAAACAACCGTCACGATTTGGGCGATTCACGAAGACCACGACGGCAACATCTGGTTTGCAACCGACAGAAATGGCGTTTTTCTATACAAAGACGGCAGGATCATTGCGAACTACACGACCGCGAACGGACTGGCGAGCAACGATGTTAAGGTCATGTATGAAGCATCCGACGGGTCGATCTGGTTCGGGACATCTGGAGGCCTTTCGCATTTCACTGCCGGTAATTTCGTAAATTACACAAGAGATGACGGACTAGCAAGTGACCTCGTCAGAACGATCCACGTCGATGACGGCGGGACAATGTGGATAGGAACCTACGATGGCGGGATTTCGCGTTTCAAAGACAATAAGTTCTTTAATTTCACAACCGAAAACGGGCTTTTTAACAATGGTGCTTTCGCCTTGATGGAGGACAAATACGATAATTTCTGGATAAGCTGCAATAAAGGCATCTATCGCGTCAATAAAAACCAGCTCAACGATTTTGCCGACCAAAAGATAACGAGCTACACGTCATTTGCTTACGGCAAGCAGGATGGAATGTTAAACACCGAATGTAACGGTGGTCGCCATCCGTCGGCAATGGCAGACAGCGACGGCCGTATATGGTTCCCGACGCTCGAAGGCGTGGCGATCGTCGATCCGGGTCTTGTACAGAAAAATCTTCTGCCGCCGCCTGTTATTATTGAATCGGTCAAGATCGATCACGAAAATATGTCGCTCAAAGATACGGTTGATCTTGACCCGACGCGTACGCAGTTGGACATCACATACACAGGCCTGAGTTTTATAAAATCAGATCAGATCCATTTCCGCTACAAACTCGAAGGGCTCGACAAAGACTGGATCGACGCCGAAACACGGCGAACGGTCAGCTATACGCATCTGCCGCCGGGCAATTATACTTTCGTCGTCACCGCCGCCAACAGCGACGGTGTCTGGAACAATGAAGGGAGATCAATAGGCATCGTCGTTCACGCACCATTTTATAAGACGTGGGGATTTTTGGCGTTATTGACATTTATTGGGTTGTGCATTGGTTTCGTGATCTATAATAATCGCATCCGGCACTTGAAAAAGCTCAATGCCGCGCAGGAGGCATTTTCGCGGCAGCTTATCGAGTCACAGGAGGCAGAGCGCAAACGTATCGCTCGCGAGCTTCACGACGGACTTGGACAAAGCCTTTTGATCATAAAAAACCGTGCTGCCCTGGGCCTCAACGCCAATGTAAAGGAAAGGGCTGACGAGCAATTCGACGAAATTCAGGAATCGGTGACTGACGCCTTGAGCGAGGTACGCGTGATCGCCCACAATCTTCGCCCGCTACATCTCGAACGACTTGGCCTCACCTCAACAATTGAAGAAATGATCGAACAGGTTGATGAGGCCTCAACTATTGAGATAAATTGCGATATTGCTCCGGTCGACGATCTATTTACAAAAGAAAATGAGATAAATTTCTATCGTATTGTCCAGGAATGTCTCAATAATATAGTCAAACATTCTAATTCGACCAAAGCCTCCGTCGAAGTTAGCGTTGAGGCCCAGCATATTATCCTCTCGATCACAGATAATGGCTCAGGTTTCGACACTGAGGAAGTAAATAAACGTCGGGGCCTCGGTTTGAATGGGCTAGAGGAACGGCTGAAGATATTAGGCGGTACCATTACGGTGGAATCGAGTCTAGGCAACGGGACGACCGTTCTCGTCGATATTACCTTAGAGAAGACAATCAAAAAGAATGGGATCTGAGATCACAATTCTAATTGCCGACGATCATCCCGTTTTTCAAAGGGGTATGCGGCAGATCATTGCAACGGACCCCGAACTTAGGATCGTCGCCGTTGCTGCCAACGGCGATGAGGCTCTCGCAAAACTTCGGGCATTGAAACCGCAGGTCGCCATTCTCGATGTCGATATGCCCAAACGTGACGGTTTTGAGGTCTTAAAGGCCGTCAAAGAAGAAGAAATTCCCACGAATATCGTCTTTCTCACTATGTACAAGGAACAACGCTTTCTAAACGCCGCGTTGGACGCTGGTGTAAAAGGCTACGTAGTCAAAGACAGCGCTATCGATGAGATCGGGGCTGCCGTTCGGGCGGCCGCCCGTGGAGAAAAATTCGTGAGTGCTGCTCTCACGAATTTGCTACTGAAACGGCTGCAGAAAGCTGAGAATAATAAAGTTACTCTCGAAACGCTCACGACTTCTGAGCGCCGTGTCCTAAAACTCGTGGCCGAATCGAAGTCTAGCAAACAGATCGCTGACGAGCTTTTCATCAGCGTTCGGACAGTCGAAAATCATCGCTCGAATATCTGCCACAAACTCGAGTTGGAAGGCAAAAACGCTCTATTAACTTTCGCTTTGACCAATAGATCCGCCCTCGAATAAATTAGCCCGCAAACTAGCGTTAATTTGCGGGCCAAAAGGTGAAATAAAACTACCGTCAAACTCTATCGCGGCGTTCCCTGGTAAAGCAAACTAGTGTCGGTCGGATAGTCGGTTTCTTTCGCTCTGCTCTCTCTGATCTGGGCTTCGGTGCGAGCCACATTCCAGATGCGAATCCGTTGAAATTGACCTTTTGCAAATTCGGACGGCGTGCCGTTATTCACAAACGCTCCGACTGTCGGGGTTATATTTGTCATTATCGGCAATGGAACATTGGCGGACGCACGCTTATCGACTACAACTCCGTCCACATAGGATTTGAAACCATCCGGTTTGCCTTGTTCCCAGGACATCGCAATATGATGCCAGTTTTGGTCGTAAATATCGTTACTGGCAGTTTTAATTTTAATGCCTTTTCCTGCTCCCTGGTCGTTGGAGAGAATATGTGTATCTCCCCAGCCAGCCACGATATAATCTGTCCCGTTTTGCAAGCGAACTGCCGACTGGAGACTTGAGCCGAGAAACCAATATTCGACCGTGATAGCATTGCCACCACTAAGTCCTGCGGCGATTGACGGAGGCAGACTGATATAATCGGACGTTCCGTTAAAAGGTTTTGGGCAGACTCCCATATCTTTGCGTAGCGAAGTGATATCTGAGCCGGCAGGAAGGGTGTAGTAATTATCGGCACCTCCCATCTTAGTTAAAGAATCCATACTCGGCACAGAGCAATATGCGTTGCCAATAACCTTTCCGGTTACAAGCGAAGTGCCATCGCCCGATAGATACCAGATTTGCGGATTTTTATCGACTTTGAAGAAACCGTTTGGAAGCGGACATGTGCCAATATTAGTACCCTTCAAATTTAGGGTAGCAACCTCCCGATAAACGAGGCCATAGGAGTTGACGAACCCCATGTTTTGGAATTGACAGTGCTGTTGGTTCCCTAGTTGATAGTAGATCGCTGGATTATTCACTTGCTTGACGAGGTAGTTTCTATCTACCGGAAATGTTTGAACCACACAGGTTTTCAAAACGTTCTTCGCCGGATCGCTTCCAAAGCCAGCCACGCCACAATCAACATTGTTAAAGAAGACTTTTTCTACATAGTTGTCGCCTGCTCCGTAACGCACTGAGCGAATTCCGTTGAACGTGCACTTACCGCTCTCTGTTGCACATTCTTCCCAATCGAAAGTTCCGGGCGGATTTTCATGCGGGAATAAGTCAGGTCCGATCCCGTTTAAGTCGCGATTGTAACGTGGTTGTGAAGTGAAGTTATCCTCGAATCGGATACCAGTATCCTTGCTTGCCTTGGCGATTTCCTCACCAGCGGCCAAACCTCCTGCAACTAAAAAGCCGACCCCCGCGACGACAGGATTAAAACTAGCTCCAGCCATAGTCATAATGGCGGTAGTGATCGCGGTGGTGGCAACTGTAGTCGTGATGACTTCGGCGGCGATCGCTCCCGCATTGGCATCCTTCGCTCCTAGACCGGCTGCCTTCTTAATCGCATCGACGCCGTAGTCTACCGCGATCCCAACTCCAAGACCCACACCTATTTGACCTAATGGTGACTTCAAACCCTTGAGGGCTGACGCTTTAATACCTTTCGCAGCATTTGCGGCCGCGGCGGAAGAACCCGTACCGGTATTGCTCAGAATTCCCGCTTTACGCGCATAAGTTAAATTCTTGATCGATCCTGCAGCTACAGCTACGTCAACTACTTTCTCAACCCCGGTTTCGACAGCAACTCCGACGACTGCTCCACCTGATTTTGATGCGAAAGTTTCTCCCGCCGACCCGAAGAGAGTTTTTACATATGTCAGTTCCGCTCGCTGAGCCCCTGCTCCGAAATTTCCTGCAATTGCATTAACGAATTTGGCGTTAAAATCCGTACACTCATTAGGAGATTTTAAAATCCCGCTCATGTGATAAAAGATCACCCGACACCAATCCTCTTTCGATGTGCGAAGTCGCCCGTCATTGGCACTTCCGTCATGTGCGTACCAGACACCGGTCTCCTGATTACGGATCTTGAAATAACTGAGACTGCTCGGGGAAAACCACAATTCATAGTGCATACCGTCAATGCCGGTAATTAAATGGCTCGAATACATGAACGATCCCCAACACTCGGGAATTCGAACATCGTCGCCATACAGATACCTCACCCGGCACCATTCCTGTTTCGAAGTGGGAATTTTTGATTCATTTGTCCCGGAATTCGGCGAACCGGTCTGCGAATACCAATACTGAGTGCTACCGCTCGGATTATCCGCATCTCTGACCAGATACTTGCTGCGCTTTAATCCGTCGTCCCATTCGGAAATTTCGACCGCAGCTCCGGAAGGAGACGTGATCGTCTTGCTGCCCTTCATCTGTGCGGCCGCCGATCCAGCGAGTCCGAATGCCAGCCCGATCATTAAAAGGCTGGAACCAAAGAGTCCAAAAAATCCACGCAGTGTATTTTGTCTATTCGCTCTGAAAGCAATGTTCACGCTCCGATAGATTAAGTTAACCATTCTTACCATTATTTTCTCCTCCGTCTCTGTTTGACCTCGAGTTTTCTAAATCTCGTCAAGCCTAAATGATCGCCTGATTGCATTGGAAACATACAAGAAACACTTCGGGCATTACAAGAAACAGTCCCCCTAAATATGCGTTTCTATTAAAAAATGAGTGGTAGCACCTAGAGAAAATAGGTAGTAGCCCCGATATGCGTCTGCATCTTTTATCGCACAATTCAGTTAAACGGTTTGGGTATTTTCTAAGCCCGGAAAAAGATTCAACGTTTCTGGCAGACTTTCCCTTTTTCTAAACCGTTTATAAAAAAATAAGGAAGGAAGGAAGAAGAGAATATGAAAAAAATAGTGCGAAGTTTAGCAATTCTGATGTTGATGGGCGCATTTGTTTTAATTTCGTCTGCTCAAACAAGTAGTCGGGAAACAATTAAATTCGCCAAAGGCAAAACGTTGGCGACAGTCAGCCGCACGATTAGCGGGGATGCCGGTGTAATCACCTTTATTGTCAACGCTAAAAAAGGACAAAGACTAAATTTTACAGTAGAGGGAGAAGGCGACCTTGGAATCAGCTTGTCGAGAGCAGGCAAACAAGACTATGAGTTCGAGTCCGAAACGGGCGAACCGAATGAATATATGATAGTCAAAACAGGTGAGCATTTTATTACAGTCGTTAACCACGGCAATGCACAATCGACGATTACGTTGAGAGTAAATCTGAAATAAATATTGAGAAATGAGATGGACGCTAAAATGATGAACAATATAGTAGTTAAAAGCTTTGTCGGGACTTTGGTCGTTTTAGTGTTGGGCATAGCTGCTTTTGCCCAAACGCCGAAACGGATCGATTTTGGCAAAGAAGGATCGCCATCTTTAGTGTGGGAGCAAAAAGTTGCCGCTAACAGTAGTAAATTTTTTGTTTTCCGTGCGAAAAAAGGTCAAAAATTATCATTGAGCTTTGTTGATGATACTGATCAAGGCTCAATGGATCTGGGTAAATTATCGGTTGAGCCAAACGCAGAACCTTTGGAAATGGTGATCGAAGTCACCAAGGACTACAAGTTCTCGGTTTCAAACAACACCGATAAATCTACGAGTTTCCGGATTGCTATCTCGCTCGAACACCCGAAAAAGCCCAGAAAGAACAATTGATAAGGAGTCGAAAAAAAATGAAAAACAAGACAACTACCGCAATCGTAATTTTAACTGCACTTTGGTTATCGGCATGCTCTTCTAGTGCCTCAACCGGAACGAACGTATCCAATACGACAGCAAATGCCACCACGGCGAACACAACAAATTCGGCTCCGGCAAACGCTGCTAATACGACTGCAAATACGGCACCTGCTCCGGATCAAGGGGAAACTGAAACAGCTAAGAAATCTGATCCAGCTTCAGGTTCCGTGCGTGTTCAATTTAAGAAAGGCGAAACTTCGACGACGATCCCAAAAGACATCCCCGCAGAAGGCTCGGTTGATTTTTTGATGAATGTGCAAAAAGGCCAGACGATCGGCTATACGGTCGGTTACGATTTCAAGGACAGTGATGTCGAGGCATTTTTGACCGAACCGGGATTGCAGGACATCTCGAAAACATCGGGGCCAAAGGCACCACAGGAATTCGTCGTCAAGAAAACCGGTGACCACCGTCTAACAGTTAACAATACGACCCGCAAAAAGATAACGATTACACTTTACGTGGATGTTGAGTAAATAGGAGCGAAATCGCGAGGCATAAGGCACCGAACCGATCACCTTCGCCAAAGGGGAAACCGACACACCCCTCGAACGAACCATCGCCCCGGTGTCAGCAAAACCTATCTAATGGGTGCCCGAAAAGGTCAGACAATGTGGTTTAAGGTTGACAAAAAGTAGCGGTCAACTCGGCGTCCATTGCGACCGCCGTTCGATCAAATTGGGCGAAGAGGTTCGACAATCGCTCAATGCCTCGGGTGATTGGGCGATCTACGTCAATAAAACAACTGACACACCACTCAAATATAGGATCTGGGTCGGCATTGAGTGATCGAGCTAGGGGGAGACAAGTGGTAAAGAATTTGCTGATCGTAGACGACAATGCGTCGATGCGCCGATTGATTCGTAGTGTCGTCGAAGATCTGGCCGAGTCGATCCATGAACGAAAAGATGGTTCAGAGGCCTTAGCAGCTTACGAAAAACACCTTCCCGAGTGGATATTGATGGACGTCGAAATGAAAGAAAAAGACGGCATCACCGCCACGCGGGAGATCATCGACCTTCATCCCGAAGCAAATATATT
This sequence comes from Pyrinomonadaceae bacterium, assembly GCA_049663465.1. Lineage (GTDB taxonomy): Bacteria > Acidobacteriota > Blastocatellia > Pyrinomonadales > Pyrinomonadaceae > OLB17. The sequence continues at coordinate 100,713 of JBATDM010000040.1, read as the reverse complement.
AATTCTGACAAGATACGACTCCGTGCTAATACGTGAGCGGGCGATGAAAGCCGGGGCGAGCATATTTATGCTAAAAGAAAACCTTCTTGCGATCCGGGAAATCAACCTTCCTTCGAGGGCAAAGGGTTCTATTGGACCGTCGAAATGAAATAGATCATGGCCAAATTTGTGAGTTTCCAGACGAACAGAGCTGAATCTAGGCATGTTGTAGGAGCCCGTGGCCGGTCTGGACCTGTGATATTCGCGATCCTTGTTCATATTCTGTCACTATCTGATCGATCTCATCGGCCAAAGGATGTTCGTTTCGAAGGGAAACAGCATGCCCCGGAAAAGCTTAGCTTTTCCGCTCGGCGAAAAGCGACCGATCCGACCCGCCTTGACATTTGTGCAATAGCGTGCTATCGTTGCAACGTCTATCCGTCAGGGCGATTCCGGGCGGACCGATCTTTGACAACCTATATCAGGATTAACGGGCCAAAGTGTCAACCTATTTCAGGATTAAACCCTTTGCCAATGCGTACCTCATTTGTGCCACAATGTGACAGCGTTTTGTTTAAAATCAGCAAAAATGGCTGTTTGAAGGGCTATAACCTGTTGATATGAAACGAGTTATTTGTCCCAGGCGGTGTCTGGGACAAGATTTCGGAAAACCGGCGTAACATATTGATCACAAAGGAGTTACTTGTCCCAGCGAGGTGCTGGGACAAGCCTGGGACAAGCTGGGACAACGGGCGGGCGGCAAGGCCGTAAGTAATACCAGGCGAATGGTTTATGTATGATTTCGGGGTGATTTGCTGTATTACGAAACAATGATACAGGGCGGGCTATTTCGAGGGCCCCTCGCACCACTTTTTATTTGAATTCTTCCGCTCTCTCTGCTAATTCAGCCCAGCGGGCCATGTCGATCTCTAGTTTGCGCGAAAGCTCTTGTTGTTCATGGAACAACTCATTGACACGTCCCGCATCGCTCGCCGCCTTGGCCAGAGCCTTTTCGATCTCAGGCAGACGCGCTTCAGCTGATGCAATGTTTGCTTCGAGAGCTTCGAGCTCGCGTTTTTCTTTGAACGATAGTTTTTGTGATCTCGGCCTGTCGGCAGCGACGGCGGCGGGTGCAGCCTTTTCTGTTTCGACCGTTTTGAGCTCCGAAGCTTGCCGATCGATAGCTTCGAGGTAGGCGGAATAGTCGCCGCCAAATTCGCGGACATGTCCGCCGGGCTCGAAGCGGAAGACGTTCTCGATCGTCCGGTCCAGGAAATACCGGTCGTGGCTGACGACGATCAAGGCCCCGGCGAAATCGTCGAGATATTCCTCGAGCGCGATGAGCGTCGGGATGTCGAGGTCGTTGGTCGGTTCGTCGAGGAGCAGAACATTTGGCGAGCCCATCAGGATCCGGAGCAGATACAGGCGACGGCGTTCGCCGCCGGACAGATTGCCGATGACAGCATATTGGGCCGCCGGTGCGAAGAGGAATCGCTCGAGCATCTTACCCGCCGTTATCTGAATGCCCTCGTTGGTCGTTACATATTCGGCGACGTCGCGGATGTAGTCGATGACGCGTTGATCATCGTTCAAGGCACGGCTTTCCTGATCGTAATAACCGATATGTACGGTCTGCCCAATTTGGATCTCGCCGCTGTCGGGCTCGATTCGTCCGGTGAGCATATCGAGCAAAGTCGTTTTGCCGCTGCCATTTGCACCGATAATGCCGATGCGATCGTCGCGTTTGAGCAGATAAGTGAAATGGCCGATCAACGTGTTTGCACCGTACGATTTCGAGATATCGTTGATCTCGACGACTTTTGAGCCAAGACGTTTTGAGCCGATAGCGATATCGACCTCGCCCTTTGCCTGTTCCTTTGGAATGGCCATCAGCGTATGGGCGGCCTCGATGCGGTGTTTGGATTTTCTTGTTCTCGCTTTGGCACCGCGGCGGAGCCAGGCAAGTTCTTTTTTGATCAGCTGCTCACGTTTGTGGCCCTCGACCTCGCGAAGCGTTTCCTGCTCAGCCTTTTTCTCCAAATAGTAGGCGTAATTGCCGCCAAAATTCTGCACAGTACCGCGATCGACCTCGAAGATGCGATCCGTTACCCGGTCGAGAAAATATCTATCGTGCGTCACCAGCAGCAACGCACCGGTGTAACGGCGGAGATAATCTTCGAGCCACTCGATCGTGTCGGCATCAAGGTGATTGGTCGGCTCGTCGAGGATGAGTATGTCGGGTTTGAAGATCAGTTCGTGGGCGAGAGCCACTCGCTTTCGCTGGCCGCCTGAGAGCGTGCCCATCTTGGCGGTCGTGTCCGTGATCTCAAGTTTGGTGAGGACGGCTCTGGCATTCGTTTCGATCTCCCAACCGCCGTTCATCTCTAATTCGTGCTGCAGATCGGACATTCGCTCGAGCGTCGCAGCGTTATGATCTCCCGCCGCCACGTCGTGACAGACGGCCTCATAATCTCGGATCGTCTGCATTATCCCGCTGCTCGAGGCGAAGATGGTTTCGAGGACCGTCAGATGTTCATCGTACGCAGGATTCTGTGAAAGGTATGCGAGCGTCTGCCCTTTTGCACGAATAACGCGCCCCGTATCCGGCACCTCTACACCGGCAATTATCTTAAGCAAAGTCGATTTGCCCGATCCATTTGCACCGATAATACCGATCTTGTCCCGGTCCTCAAGACCAAGCGTTACATTCTCAAACAGCGGCTTAAAGCCGTAGTTCTTCGAGATATTTTCGAGCGAGACGATGTTCATAGGCGATATTTAGCTGGTGAGACGACGGTAAATATTGGGCATACGCTCTGGCAACGAGAGCACGTCGTCGATAATGGTGTAGCCGACGTCGCCGTAGAGATCTTTTAGCTCGGACTCGGATTCGCGGTCGATGGTTATGCAAAATGGCGTGACGCCAGACATTTTTGTTTCCGTCAGAGCTTCGCGGACGTCTTCGCGGGCGTAGCGAGCGTCGCCGTAGTCGTGATCGTACGGGCGGCCATCCGTTAGGATGATGAGGAGCTTTGTCCGGGCTTCCTGACGCAGCAATTTTGCCGAGGCGTGGCGGATGGCGGCACCGAGGCGCGTGTTGTTTTGAAAGGTGATACCTCCGATGCGCTTTTCTATCTCCGCCGAGTATTTCTCGGCAAAATCCTTTACAACATAAAACTTCACATTCCGCCGGCCCTCGCTCGTAAAGCCATAGATCGAATAGACATCACCGACCGCTTCGAGGGCCTCACTCATCAATACGAGGCCTTCTTTTTCGATCTCGATGATCCGGCGGCCCGGATGCGTGTAGGGCTGGAGAGGGTTTCGGGTGATCGTACGTGCTGTCGATGAAGACTGGTCAAGCAAGATCGAAACGGCGACATCTCGCTGTTTTCGAAGGCGTTTCGTGTAAATATTCTCCGATTGCCGCCCTCCCGCACGGCGGTCGATGACAAAATCGACGAGCGCGTTCAGATCGTAATCTTCGCCGTCGATCTCGCGATTGATACGCGTCAGATTTTCGGGCTTCATTAATTGGAATTGATGGCGTATCGACGAGATCACTCCGCGATAGCGTGAGCGTGCTATCTCGACAAAATTGCGATCGCCTTGCTTTACCTTTTTCTCGATGACGCGGCTCCAACCGACGCGGTAATCGTTTAGCTCACGGTCCCACTCGTCATACGCAAACGCCTCATCACCGGCCTCAAGCGGCTGTTCCGGCACATCGCTCTGCGACCACGCCTCGGCACCCTGCAGATCGTCAGGCTCGCCTTCGTCGTCGAGGCTGTTCCAGGCGTTGAAAAGGTCGCGGATGTCCTGAGCATTTTTCTGCTGCTCGCGTTTGACCTGATCTTCGGTCACGGACTCGGCAGCATCTTTGTCGTCGTATGCAAAATCACCTTTTTCTTCAGTGTTGTCGGACTCAGCCTCCTGATTTTGCTCGGGCGAAATATTTTGAAACAACGTATAAACTCGGCTTGTCGCCATCAGCGAATCCGCAACCGATGGAATTGCGGAATGCGGATCGCGGAATGTGGATTCGAGGTAGGTTTCGATCACTCCTTCGATCTCGGATACGATCTGGCCGTAGAACATTCTTGCATCGTCAGTTGCTCCGCCGCAGAGCGTGATCTGGAATAGGAGTTCGAAAGGCACCTGATACATCGGCAGATCGAAAATGTATGGCCGATTGGAACGAAGGAACGATTGCATCAGATCGAGGTCTTTGACGAGTCCGCGATATGTCTGGCGGAGGCGTGCGTCGATGCGGGCGTTCTCCATCGTGCCAAATATCTTACGAGCCAGACGAGGTTCGGGGAAGGTGGTCAGGACGGCCCGGTAATCAGAATCCTTCGGCAGCTTTTTCCTCTTTGCCTTCATTTTGGCAAGCGTTTCCGCGTGGGGCAGAGCGGCCTCACCTTTTTGCACATCCTCGATGTAACCGGCAAGCGAGAACGCATCAGTCTGATCGGTAGTGGCAGAATAAAGCTCGGATAGCTCTGCAAACACTGCCTTTAGCTCAGTTGTATCACGATCAAAAGTACCAAATTCGATCTGACCGGCACCGTGGGCGGCGAGCACTTTGTAGAGACGGAAGTCTTTTTCATCGTCATCAAATTCCGCGACGGACGACGGTAGATAGATCGTCTTGCCGTCACCAATACGCGACTCCTGCGGTATCGCCGTCAGAGGGACGATCTCGATCTCTTTGCCGGTCAGTGCCTCGACATATAGACGCAGGACGTGCTGAATATTCTCGAGCGGAAGTCCAAGCTGCCGCTTTTGCAGCCGGTCGTTGGAGTCGCGGGTTTCGAGAGCAAAATAGCTCCGGCGTGCCTTTGCCGAGCTATTCTCGCCGTTGCGAATTCCGTTTTCGACCCATTCCTCAAATTGCTCTATCGAGACCTTAGCCAGTGCGGTTGGGCTGGATTTGAACGCGGCAAGTGCGCTCTCCGCATCGGTTTCTGCGATCTGAGCCGTGAGCTGCAAGACACGGATGAGCACCAATTCAGGAACCTGTCGCCGACGGGCGGCGAAGTGCGCGGTAAACTTTGGCGTTGCACGCAGGAACGATATAAGCACCGCATTGCCGTGTCCTGCCATGATCCGGGCGAGCGTAGACCAATCGTTAAACGTCGATCCGGCATCTGACAAAACCCTACTGCCCGATGCGACAAAGTGGAGCGTCACGCTGCCGCCAAATTCAAGAAAATCAGCCGCACTTTCCATCAGTCTCACGGCAGCATCTGCCGATAGACCATCAAAGGCCTCGGGCAAACTCTGCCATAGATCGGCTGTCAAACCACCAGTCCGATTCGCAAAATCGGCTGCAAGTATTTTTACGGCATCGGCAACCCTCGGATCTTCAAATTGAGTGATCGCAGCGGCAACAGCGGGCGTATGGACGAGAAAATCCGCGCTGTGTTTTGCCGACCGCTGGGCGATGTCGGCGGCAAGTGAAAGGATCTCCGCCAACAGCTTGTCGTCCTCAACCTCGCCTGCGATCTTCGGAACCAGGTGATATGAGTCGAGAGCGATCGAACTTGAGAGCACCAATTGCCGTGTGCAAATTTGAAATACAGCGGCACGGGCCTCCTCGGGCACGTTTTTTAGAGCTTCCACGCCCTCAGCAAAATATTTAACACCAGTTTCTGAACTACCCATCGCCAGCCTGCGGCCAAACTCACCCCAATGCCGCAGGTCGTCAGCCGAGAGCACCTTTGCCGCTTTTGGTACAGCTTCGACGAACGTTCGGCTCACCTTGAGGCTCACGCCTGCTAGAGCCGCGCTCATTTCGAGCGCGACACGCTTCTTGTCGGACGGCAGTTCACCGAGCCGTCTCGCTAAGCCCGTCAGCGTCGGCTTTGCTTTTTTCGTGTTCTCAGCCACGATTCGATTTTAAAGGAAAATCTGAAGATGGGAAATGCGGCCCGTCAATGATGATGATCGCCGGTCATTTCGTTGAGTTTTGAAATATCGAGCAGCTTTGAGAATTCGTCAAAATGAAACATCGACTCGTCCTTACAGTAGTCGCAAAAGAAGGTAACGTCCTCACCCAGATACATATCCTTGAGGTGATAGGCGATAAAACAGCCATAACAACGCTGAATGCGTTTGCCAAATACCTCGATGATTTCCTTGCTTGTCTCCATTATCTCGATCGGCGGGCCAACCTATTTCACGACGCCGCGTTTAGATGTTTCAATAAACTCGATGAGCATATCGACCTCATCACAGCCCGCAATGTCTTCGCGGATCTTTTCAACGGCTTGCGTGGTGTTGAGTTTCGCCGACAGCAGCAGGTGGAATGCGTGGTTGAGGCCCGCGATCGTCTCTTTTGAATATCCGCGTCGCTTCATCCCGAGCGTGTTCAGACCGTAACACTTGGCGTGATTGCCCTGAATGATGGCGAAAGGCATGGCATCTTTTACTACGACGGAATAACCGCCGATAAACGCTTCGAGTCCGACCCGGCAAAATTGATGCACGCCCGAATAGGCACCGACGCTGGCTCTGTCAGCGATCTCCACGTGCCCGGCGAGAGTTGCGGCGTTTGCCATAATGATCTCATTACCGAGCTGGCAATCGTGGGCGACGTGGGCCTGGGCCATGAGCAGATTGCCGTCGCCGATGCGTGTGACGCCGCCGCCGCCCTCAGTTCCACGGTGAATAGTGACAAATTCGCGTATCTGATTTCGTTTGCCGATCTCGGTCGAGGTTGGTTCGCCGGCGTATTTGATGTCTTGCGGGCCGAGGCCGATCGACACGAAAGGAAAGACGTGGGTCTCATCGCCAATTGACGTGCGGCCATCTACAACAACATGCGAATCCAGCCGCACCCCATCGCCTAGGCGAACGTCATCGCCAACCGTACAAAACGGCCCGATATGACAATCGTCGCCGATCTCGGCGCCGCTCGCTACAATTGCGGTTTCGTGAATAAACGAAGACATAAGGAGGGCTATTGACCGTCCTTTGAATCGAACGAGACGTCGATAGGTTGCTTATTCACAACGACGACCTCAACGGGGCTGTCTTCTTTTTTCGTTCCGCGAACAACCAACCACGTGAAAAAGATCATTGAGGGAATCGAAAGTATCACGCCAAGAATGGCACCGCCCACGAGGCAGCTAACAAATCCAAATACCCCGTATTTGATACGGCCCTTAAGAAAGCCCAGAATCAGCGGCACTAGGCCGAGTACGAGGCCAATGCCGGCGTTTAACAATGCGGCGTACATCATTAGTTCCTGCGTGGTCATTTTTGAAGGATCCATATTCTCTTACTCCTTTACATCGCTTCGATTGGCGATGATACACAAAATCTCGGCCTCGGCGGTCACGTTGCCGTCAACCATCGCGACGCCACGCATTTTCTGAACTTTGCTGCCGATCCGCAGGGCGGTCACCTCTAGTGTGAGAGTATCGCCTGGCACGACGGGGCGGCGAAATCTCGCACTTTCTATTCCGCTGAAGAACGGTATCTTTTCATTTCGATCTTCAAATTCACGCAGTGCAAGTATCGCACCGACCTGTGCCAGTGCCTCGATCTGAAGCACACCGGGCATCACTGGTGCACCGGGGAAATGACCTACAAAAAAATGTTCATTGGCGGTGACCTGCTTGATACCGACGATGCGTATCCGCGGCTCAAGCTCGACGATCTTATCGACCAGCAAAAACGGATATCGGTGCGGCAGTATCTCCTGAATAGCGACTGAATCTAAGATCGGCATAAACTGGGGTGAAATGAAAACATAAAGCAAAAGCCGGCAAAAGGCAATTTCACCGGCTTGGTCAACTCCGCTAAATGATCGCGGACTATTTGGGTACCGAGGTTATTGTCGTCGGCGGACGGGCATTGTAGAAGACGATGAAATCTTTCGTGATGTCATATTGTACAGTCGCGTAGATCAACATTCCCTCCTGATCCTTCGAGATGTCGAAAACGATATCGTACCCTTTTGACTTGATGTACTCACCGAGAGTTTTCATTACATCTGCATAAACGGGCCCGACGATCTGATTTTGCGTCTTTTGGGCAAAAGCATTAAATTCGTCTTGCTGAAATTTACCTTCGCGCTTGAGCCGCTCTAGTTCATCTACCTTAGCCTGTACGGTTTTGCCATCGACGGGCAATCCCTTGTCAACATTTTCGCGAAAGGTCGTGAGTTCCTTCTCTAGAACCCCAATGCGTGCGATCAATTGTTGCAGGTTGGTCCGCTTCTCCGATAGATCCGCCGACACTTTCTTAGAGGCCGCAATGATCGAGGCAATTCCCGCCTTGTCATCGAAAAAGGCCTCGGTCTTGACGACCACGACCTTTGCTGCCGTCGGAGCGGTCCCAGTCTGGCCAATTGCGATCCCGCCCAACAGCAGCAACAATACACCGCAAACCACGACAGAATTAGCTTTCGTCATTATTTCTCCTCACCGATCTCAAAATAAGCGAAAGGCCAGAGGAGAGCTTGTCTCTTCTGACCTCGCAATTTGCATTAGAACAAGCTACTTCGGTGTCGCGGTTGTGGCCGTTGCCGCCGGACGAGCATTGTAATAGGTAATAAAATCCTTTGTAATTTCCGCAGCGGGATCCAGAAAGATCATCGCATTTGCATTCGCCAGGGCCGCAATATCAAGCACTACGGAGTATCCCTTCTGTTTTGCATATTCCTGCATTGCCTTGCCGATGTCAGCCGTTATCGGGCCAAGCAGAGCGCCTCTGCGTGTCTGCAGGGCGGCCTCAGCATCTTTCTGCTTAAACTCAAGCTCTCGCTGTAATCGCTGGCCTTCTTCCTGCTTTGCCAGAACGGTTTCCTGCTTAACCGGCACCGCCGTATTCTTCTGCATCGTTTCAAGTTCGGCCGCGATCGTCCTGATCTTGTTGTCAAGATTCTGCAGTTCGGTGGCGCGGGGCTTAAACTCGGTGTCGAGGGCCTTTAGAGCCGTAACATATTTAGTTACGCCCCCGAGACCTTTCTCGTCTCCCGCAAAAGCCTGGGTATCGATCCAGCCGATCTTAGATGCCGCCGGTTGGCCTCCCTGAGCAAAAGCTGAAACCGCAAATAGGGCAACAAAGATAAAACCGATGGCAAGTGAAGTAAATCTCTTCATTTTCGTGTAAAACTCCTTAGTTATCGGAAAGGCATCAATTGGCCTTTCATCCTTAATACTTGTTTGAAACAAATTCAACGCAAACTGTTGCTTTAGGTTTCAAAAAAAGAAAAGCAATAGTAATTAAATGCTAAATCAATGTCAATTTTCACGTAACTAGAACGTGCGGCCAACCGTAAAGCGAAATCCGTTTCGTTTTCCGGGAAGGAAGATGCCTGGCAATTGCTCGGTAAAGCCGAGTTTTGCGTTCGGATTGTAAAAATAGATCAGGCGGAACGGTACATTGACGATCGGCACCTGGACGCGAAACTCAATACCGACACTCGCTTTATAATCTTTTAGCTGCTTGAACTGAGCATCATCGACGCCGAGGACCGAATTTTGCTGGACCTCGCCGCGAAGGAACAATTGATTGACCTGCGGCGACAGATTTGTCGGACAGCCAAAACGATTGCCCCGGCAAAACTCATTGATGTAGTCTGTCTTGGTCATCACACGGCCGCGATAGTACAAGATGCTGCCAAAGCTGCTCTCAAGGACCGGCGTGTTGATCAAGCCAAGAGCAGTAAGCCTTCCGGCCCCAAGGAAAGTGTCATCATCAAGAAATTCACTATTAATGACCTGACGGCCGGTCCGTCGCAAATTGAATACCGAACCGATATCACCAAAAAAAGCGAGTGTGGCCGGGCCGAAAAGCGGCATACGATATTCGACGTTTGCGAGGATCTGCGTATCTCCGCCGATAAAACGGAAATTACGCGAGAATAGAGCAGGATTCGCTCCTTCTATTCCAGTCAATTCGCCGATCGTTTTTATCTCATTATTGTCGCGGTCCGGCAGTCCGGTATCCGTAATAGCCGTTCCGGTAGGATTGGTTGCAACAACCACATTACGGGAGGTTATGTACGTATCAAATGGAGCGACAGGCCCGATCGAGCGTGAGTTGTAACCGCGAATGTCATTCTCGCTGCCAAGGTAATATCGCTCATACGCCGGAACACCGCCGACGAATGAGATCGAGTTAGCGTTCCTGATCTTGTCCGAAACCGACCACGTTCCGATCGTGCCGGCCTGTACGCGGAACGCAAGCACGTGCGGATTCTTTGAGCGCTTATTGCGAACAGGAATAAAGTGCGAATAAGAAATGTTTGGCTGATAGGTGCGGACGTCACCGCCAAGGCCGGCGAACGCCATCGAGAACGAAAGCGATTTACCGCCATTTGTATCGATACCGTTTGCAGCGGGCCGTCTGGTGTCGTAAACGAATGTTCCCGTAACGCGGCTGGTCAGAATGTTCGGCTGGCGATAAATGACCGGGATCGTCGCGGACGGGTCGCCCAGCGAATTGACCTCGGGGTCCGCAATACTGGTTGCGGATATCTGATATGTCAGGCCGATCCTGGAAAACTGAGTAAACGTTCGTTTCTTAAAGAAAAGTTCAGATAGCGGAGCCGTCGCGAAAATATTCGCACCGTAAGTGCTCTGTGTAAAGAGATTACTCACGTCCGTCGCGACCGTCCCGTAGGGATTATAGAGGTCGTTGAGGATATCCTGATTCTGTGTAAGGAAGGTTCCTTCCCCGAAAAATCTATATCGGCTGGCAAATACTGAAACGCCAACGGAGATCGGGCGATCGCGGAAGTACGGCTCCTGATAGGTAAACTGCAGGCTCTGCTGTCGATTGCCGACACCGACATTGAATGACAGAATGTCACCGCGGCCAACGAGGTTATTGGTCGAGTACTCAAGACCAAAGAATGACCCGCCGATGCCTGATAAACCGCCGTTGAAAGATATCTGCTGACGGCCTTTTTCCTTGACCTTGACGATCAGATCGACATCGCCTTTTTCCTCATCTGTGCGGATCTCGACATCCTGGTCTTTATCCAGCGGGTCAAAATACTGGGTCTGGTTGAGGCGGGCGAGCGAGATCTCAAGATAGTTCTGATTGTAGATATCGCCCTCGTTGATGAGGAACTCACGCCGCATTACCTTGTCACGGGTAAACGTGTTTCCCGTGAACTCAAGTCGTCGAAGTGTAAATTGCTTGCCCTCGTCGATCCGAATGTTGATATCGACGATGCCCTCGTCCGCATTTGCCGGATTGTCGCGAAACTCAGGTTCAGGCTCAGCAGTGTACTGGACAAATCCCTGTCCGCCATATACTTTCTTCAGATCCTCATAGATCGCTTCCTGAAGACGTTTACCGTCAACGATCTCACCTTTTTTCAGACCGATGTAACCAAGTATCTGCTGCTCCGAAAAGATCGAGTTGCCCTCAACCTTGACCTCGCCGACACGGAAAACACGGCCTTCGGTGATCGGCACCTTTATTCTGAGCGTGTCATCTTTAGACGTTACGAGCGGAAGCGGAAACATCTTGAGGATCGGAAAACCCGTTCTCTTGTAGCCAAGGCCTTCGACCTCTGGTTCGCCTACGCGGGCTTGAAAATAGCCCTTGGACCACATATAAGTTCGGACGTTGCGGTCGAGGTCGTACTGGAGCTTTCTCAGGTCGAGAATGTCCATTCCCTTGACCCGCGAGACGAGGCCGGTCTCTTTTACGAGTTCGAGAGCACCGCGAAGTTCGCTGTCCTTAAAATGCTCATTTCCTTCAAACTCGATCTCGACGATACGCGACCTGTATCCCTGCTCAATATTAAAAATGATCGCGATCGATGTTGCCGAGACTTCTTCGTCAACGACATCTACTTTCGCATTTGGATAGCCTTTTGAGGCGAGCATTTCCCGCAGGACGCGAGTCGCACTGCGGGCCTTTACCGGATCGTAAACCGCTTCTTTCGACACCCCGACGCGCCGTTCGCGAAACTCTTTCAGAATATCGGATTCCTGCAGGGCTTTCGCGCCTTTAAATTGCAGGTCACGGATGATCGGCAGCTCGCGAACCTCAAAAATGACATTCACGCCGCCGCGAATACCATCCTCCGTCAAAACTCTGGTCGCGGTCTTGTCAAAGAAATTGAGCGAAAGCAGTTCTTTAAGATCCCGTTCGAGAGCGGCGGGGTCGTAAACATCGCCCTGACGGGTTTTGATGTAGTAGAGAAGATCTTCGTCACGCAGACGCCGATTACCTTGGATGTCAACGCTTTCGACGATCTGCTGAATTTTTGCCGACGAAGTACTGCTATCATCCGCACTACTTCTGATCCGGGCAGTGGCTGGGAGAGCCAAAATGGCCAGAGCCAGTAATACATATCCGAGTGCGTGTGCTTTCCTCATAAAGAACGAAACCTTTCCCTAGTGCAAATTAAAAAGCTTCGAAAAGCTTTTTGTTCGCCGTTTTCCTTGTCGTGGAGCAATAGAATAAACCAACAAATACGGCATTTCAACGTCGGATTTTAACAAGCAGTTGGATTCGAGCGCACCTCGACAGGTTGCCTTCCAGCCCCATTACAGCAAACTACGGATTATACAGGGAAAAGGGCCGAACCGCGAGTTGGAACGGCTGAGATGCGAGCAAAAACGATTGAAACTTAGCAAGTTAGCTAAGCCTTTTGCGACAATTCTTTTTGCGCTTTTTTGACGCGAACCTCGCGAAATGCCAATTTGTCGCCCGACGAATACACCTCAACCGTGCTGTCGATAGCTACGCCGCCCTGGATGAGAGCCTCTGACAGTTCGTCCTCTACATATTTTTGGAGTGCGCGTTTTAGCGGCCGGGCGCCGTATTTGCGCTCAGTGAAGATTTTCTCGACGAGCCATTTGCGGGCATCGTCCGTCAGTACGATCTTGAGATCGCGGCCCTCGACGACCTTGTTCAGCTTAACGATCTGGAGGTCAACGATGCGGAGCAGGTCCTCGTCGGTCAATTCGTCAAAAAGAATGATCTCGTCGAGGCGATTGATAAACTCCGGAGCGAATGTCTGTTTTACATGAGACATCACTTCTCCTTCGACCCGTTCACGGGATATTTCAGCGTTTGCCTGAAATCCGAGCGATGTGTTCTTTTGGATGGCCCTGGCCCCAAGATTTGAGGTCATTATAAAAATGGCGTGCTTGCAATCAACCGACTGCCCTAGAGCGTCCGTCAATACGCCGTCCTCAAATACCTGAAGCAGAACATTGAACAGATCGGGGTGAGCCTTTTCAACTTCATCAAAAAGCACGACCGCATATGGCGAACGGCGAAGCTTCTCCGTCAACTGACCGCCTTCCTCATGGCCGACGTATCCCGGAGGCGAGCCGATAAATTTTGACACCGCATGCTTCTCCATGAATTCACTCATATCAAAACGGATCAGAGCTTTTTCTGAGCCGAATAGATACTCCGCTATTGAGCGGGCGACCTCGGTCTTTCCGACGCCCGTCGGGCCGAGAAAGAGAAAGGAACCAACAGGCCTGGCTGGGTTCTTGAGTCCGGCACGCGAACGCCGGATCGCCCTCGCAAGAGCCGAGATAGCTGGACGCTGCGAGACGATGCGTTCATGCAGAGCGGTCTCGATGGTCAATAATTTTTCGGCTTCCTGCTGCTTAACGGATGAAACCGGCACACCGGTCCAGCGTGCGATCACCTCATCGACATCATCCTTTGTCACCTCAACCGCAAAAAAGGAATCTTCGAGCGAACGAAGCTCGTATGAGATCAACTGATCTTCATTTGCAGCGACCCGTTTCCAATTTTCAACTGTCTCTTTCCATGATGGCTCGCCGCGATTCTCTTGCTGATAGCGCAGCTTGGCTCGTGCACCAGCTTCGTCCAAAACGTCAATCGCCTTGTCCGGCAAAAAGCGGTCGGCGATGTAGCGACTCGATTGGGTAACGGCTGCGGTAAGCGCTTCTTTTGAATAGCGGAGTTGGTGAAATGCCTCGTATCTCTCAACGATCCCCTCAATGATCTCAACGGCTTCGGCCTCTGTCGGCGGCTCGATCTTGACCGCCTGAAAGCGACGTTCGAGAGCCCGGTCTTTTTCGATGGTCTTGCGAAATTCACTAGGTGTTGTCGCCCCGATACACTGAATATCCCCACGCGATAGTGCTGGCTTTAGGATATTCGCGGCGTCCAATGTGCCCTCAGCCGAACCAGCCCCAACGAGCGTGTGTAGCTCGTCAATAAACACGATGCTGTCAGTGCTCTCTTTGAGCTCGGACATGATCTTTTTCAACCGTTCCTCAAACTGTCCGCGGTACTTCGTGCCGGCGACGACGAGCGAGAGGTCGAGCGAGAGTATCCGTTTGTTTTCAAGAAAAGTAGGCACGTCTCTCGCGACGATGCGCTGAGCGAGGCCCTCGACGATGGCTGTTTTGCCGACGCCCGATTCGCCAATCAGGACCGGGTTATTCTTGGTCCTACGGCAAAGGATCTCAACGATCCTCTCCATCTCGGTATCACGCCCGACGAGCGGGTCGAGCCGGCCTTCGGCGGCTTCGACAGTAAGATCTCGGGTGAATTCATGAAGCCCTGGCGTCTTAGAATTTTCTTTGTTGGCCGCGAGGACGCCGGGAATGCCGCTTTGTCTTGACATCTCGTCACGTACGTCCTCGAGACGCAGTCCATAGCCAAGAAGTATCTCAGCAGCGACGCTTTTTTCTTCGCGGACAATACCGAGAAGGAGATGTTCAGGGCCGATGTGCCGGTTCCTTAACTGGCGGCTTTCGTCATTTGCATAGAAGAGGATCTGCTTAGTGGCAGCGGAGAGATGGAGCTCAGAGGATTGCGGAATGCGCTCTTTGACGGCGATCCTTTCTTCGACGTCCCGACGGATCGAATCGACGGTCAACACGTGTCGGAATGGAAAGAAGCGAGCTGACAACGTCTTGTCCTCACGCATAAGGCCGAGCAATACATGCTCGGGGGCGATCACCTGTGAACCGTATTGGAGAGCTTCGTAGCGTGCAAAAAAAATGACACGACGCGATCGCTCCGTATAGCGTTCGAACATAGAATTCAAGATCCCGAAAATTCGTTAACGGAAACCATTATAACGAAAATCCGGCGTTTGGGGACAATTTAATTAAGTTCAGATCTTTCGAGCTTGCTTTGCATATAGTTGTAAAGGCCCGCAAAATCCACAGAAATGCGAATATTTTTAGAGATTTCGCTGCTTTTTCTTTAATTGGCTAGTTTGCCATCCGGGAGCGGGCGTCGATTTCGGGAATTTCGTCGCTAATAATCTCTCGGACGAGAGCCTCATCACGCTTTGTTATCCCGCGCAGAACTTTACCCGCCGGAGCAAGCTCTACCCGTGAGGTCAGTACGCGAGAGATCCTTTTTGGCAAAATTTTCGGGGCAAGGCTCGCGATAGAATCGGCAAGGGCAACGACATCGCCGCCGCCTGACCAATGTTCGCGGACAACGGATTCATCAGTCCGATTTACCAATCGAAGCAGCGTCAGGGCAACCACATAAAGATCATCGACCTGCCCTATAAACGGGAAAATATCGGGGATAAGATCGATCGGAGATATAACGTAAACGATAGCTCCGAGAAAGAGGGCCTTTTCGGCAGTTGGAACGCGTGCGTCCTTGAGCATGCGGCCGAGGAGCATGACCATATTTGGCAGAAACATCAAAAGACTACGCATTCTACCTTTGAGTTCGGATTTTTCGCGACGGTTGATCTTGGTATTCGGCTCTTTCATCGACTGGTTTCCTTGGCTTTCTCAAAGTTTAGAGAATAGCCCGAATTTGAGCAAGTTTCGTGTAATTTGGTTGTATGGTAAATTCGGTATTCAACTATGGTTCTTGAACAAATTCGCCAACGAGCCGCCGCTGATATCCAGCATATTATTTTGCCGGAAGGCGGAGATGTTCGCACCGTCCAGGCTGCTGCTATTTGCGCCGCCGAAAAGATCGCACAGATCACGATCCTGGGCAATGAGGACAAGATTCGTTCCCTCGCCGCCGAAGCCGGTGCAAACCTAAACGGCATTGAACTGCTCGACCATCGCAAATCAATCGATTTCGGTAAACTCGCCACGCTCTATCACCAAATGCGTCGCTCCAAGGGCGTCACGCTCGAAGAAGCCGAGCAGACCGTAAAAGACCCGCTATATTTTGGCAATCTCATGGTCCGCGAAGGCAAGGCCGACGGTTCGGTTGCCGGTGCGACCAACACAACAGCACACACCGTCGCCGCCGCATTGCGCTGCGTCGGTGTGCGGCAAGGGTTCACTACCGTCTCGAGTTTCTTCCTGATGGTCGTGCCGGACAAAAGCTTTGGAGCAAAAGGTGCGATGATCTATGCGGACTGCGGAGTCGTGATCGACCCCGACGTCGGTGAACTCGCTGAGATCGCTATTGCTTCGGCAGATTCGTGCCGAGCACTGTTAGAGGTTGAACCGCGTGTTGCGATGCTGTCATTCTCAACAAAGGGAAGTGCGAAACACCAGATAATAGAAAAAGTGATCGAAGCGACAAAGACCGTCCGCGCCCGAATGCCCGACCTCGCTATCGATGGCGAGCTCCAGGCCGATGCCGCGCTTGTCAGATCGGTCGGCGACTCAAAAGCTCCGGGATCACAGGTCGCCGGACGAGCAAATGTCTTGATCTTCCCCGACCTAAACGCAGGCAATATCGCCTACAAACTGACAGAACGACTGACCGGCGGCACCGCCATTGGCCCGATACTCCAAGGCCTCGACCGCCCCTGCAACGACCTCTCGCGCGGCTGCTCCGCGACAGACATCGTCGATGCGGTCGCTATTACGGCAGTTCAGTCACAGGCGAGAAAATTGGCCTAATAGCTGGCGACGGCTTAACCCGCAGACTATTCCCTACAAAACTGAGTATGGCCTAGGCGATGATGTTTTGTTGAGCTCAATAGACAAACGGAACAAATTTCTTTGTCTTTGTTCGATATTCCTCAAATTCATCGCCGTATTTCTTTGCCAGGTAGGCGTCCAACATTGGGATGTTTACGGTTGTGAAGAGCAAGAACATTACTAAAGGAACGATCAGCGAATATATGCTAGCGGTCAGGAGAGCAAATCCCGTAAACAACACGAAGTCGCCGAAATAGTTGATGTGCATCGAATAGCGAAAAAGGCCGCCGGTGTACAGTCTCCCTTTGTTTGCCGGATCGTCTTTCCAAAATTTTCTCGCAGCTTCGGAACCCGAATTCAAAACCGAGCCGCCAATGTAAAGGAAACCACCAATTAGGTCCAGCATTCCGAGCGGCTTGTCGCTTGTCCCGCAGAGCATTGCAAAAAGTATATTGATAATCGTGACCCAGACGACAATAATCGCGACTTCGCCAAAATCCATTTTGCGTCGAAGTAGGATGAAGCCCGTGGAAAGAACTCGAAGGAAATAGACGGACGAACATGAAAAAAGTATTATCCGGCGGTTCAGTTCGCCGACGACCCAATCAAGCCCAAGAATCCCGCTGACGATCTCAATGCCACCTAAAAAATATAACCAGAAGGCTACGAGTACAGCTAAGAAATTACCGGCGGCAAGCACCAGTCGTGGAAAAATGGACCTTTCAGTTTCCCCATACATATCTACCGCCGGGTCGAGAATATCCTAAATCAGCAATCGTGGGCATATCTTCTATCAATTTCCACTAAGCGGCTTCCGCTTCTTGAGATCAAATCGTTCTCCGGCCTTGAGTATATGAACCAGCATCGCTCCTTTTCGGTCTTTGGCATCGATGAACATCACCTGCGTCGGACCAACTACCTCAAGCCTTCGGTTGTCTTCGATCATCACCGCCATTCCTTCATTGATGCCGGCACCGAGATATCTCGGGTTTTGCATGACAAAGCCAAAGAGACGATTGTGCCTCTGTCGGATAAGAAAGTGTTGGTCGAACATCACCTCAGATACAAGGCCAAGGCCGGGCCGGACGCCGACCTTCGTTCCGTCGAGGATCTTTAGATCCGCTTCCCCCGTCATCATCGGGTCCGACATCACCGCTGCTCCTGCACTTGTCCCGCCAAATGGCGTACCACGATTGTATTTTTCCCGGATCAGGTTTAGCAGTTCCTCGTCTTTCAAAACATCCATAATGCGATTCTGATCGCCGCCGCCAAAATATACACCCGTTGCCTCTCTCATCTGCGTGACGAACTTTTCCCGCTTCTCTGCATCGAGTGGTCGTGTCACCGCGTGCTCGACCGAACCTGGACCCGCCAACAGAAATGCCTTTTTGGTACCTTCAAAGCTCGTGTCCTCCTCTGCGGTTGCCCACGTGATGACAAGGATCTTTGATTTTTGTCCGCCACTCCATTCTACAAATCTTTTCGTCGCCTCGGCCGGGCGGGAACCGCCGCCGACAACCATTAGTCGCTGTTGGCCCAGGCCTGTCAAAGGACTAAGGGCCAGTATCAGAGTGGCCAAAACTATCTTAGTGCGACATCTCATATTGGTTGCTCCCTAATATATCCTCTTTTCGCCCGGCGGGCGGGTTTTCCACCGCCGGTGGATCCACATCCATTGGTCCGGATACGCCCTGACGACCTTCTCGATCTCGGCGGTAAATAGGGCGGTCGTTTCGACGATGTCCCGTTTTCGATCACCTGTATTCGCAGGTTCAAGCAATGCTCCATGAACGATCTTGTATCGGCGAGATGCTGCGTCCCAGACACAAAACATCGGATATATCAACGAATTTGATCGTATCGCGAGCATTGCGGCCCCGCTTGCCGTACTGGCTGAAAGGCCAAAATACGGCACGAATACGCCCTCTTTTGGATGGGCATTGACATCCGAGAGGATCCCAAGAATTCCACCCTGTCGGAGTATCTTGATCGCGGTCATTGCCGAATGTGTCTTGTTTATTGGGTTATTTCCAAATCGCGTCCGGCGCTCATTGAGCATATCGTCGATCTTCGGGTTATCGAGTGGACGGGCAAGATAACTGATTGGCTCGTAGAGCGCAGCAAAACCAAGCACGAGCAGTTCCCAATTGCCCAGATGGCCCGTGGTTATCAGAACCCCTCGCCCCTCGGTCTTGTTGCGGGCGTAAACGGCCTTCGTTTTATCATCAAATTCGAAATCGATGATCTTGGCGAGGTCGTCGCGTGAATATTTGGCCACCTGGCTCAGTTCGCCCAGCACGCGGCCCAGATTTTCGAATGTCCCTTTCAGTATGATTTGGCGTTCCGCGACGGTTTTTTCGGGAAAGGCGATCTCAAGATTGGTCATTCCGGTCCGCCGGAGACTCTTGATGACGACCGAAACGACCCGCATTATCCAGATCGACACACGTACGGCAACCCGGCGGGGCAACTGCGCCATGATCGCGAAAGCAGCCCGAGCCGCCAGATATTCGATCTCGATGAGATTCTTACTTTTTTTTGCCATCTGATTCGAGCCGAAATTTACTTTAGATTTTTTGTCCGCCGAATTCAAAATTGCTGCGGCCCTAAGTCTTACAAAACTCTTACAATCCCAGCGTTGCAAACCTGATAGTGTTGAATGGAGGCGAAATATGGCCGTTTCCGAAACTTAACCTGAGAGGACGATCAATAGTGCAAAACGTAATTGAATTTGAAAGGCCGCGGACCAGTGAATACAACTGGAATACGATCTTTTTTGTCGCTGCATTTCATCTGGCCGCGATTCCCGCGATCTTTACATTTAGCTGGCAAAATCTTGCGGCCACCCTCGTGATGTGGGTGATCGCAGCAAGCTGGGGCATCGGCATTGGATATCACCGGCTGCTCACGCACCGCGGATTTACCACATCCAAATGGATGACCCGTTTTCTCGCGACGTGCGGTTCGCTGGGCCTTCAGGCGGGGCCGATAGCGTGGGTGACAACACATCGACTCCATCACGCATTTACCGATCAGGAAAAAGACCCGCACAGCCCGCGAAACGGCGTTTGGTGGTCGCATATTGGCTGGATATTCAAAGGAGTTGCTCAGACCCATCCCGAAACCGTTCGCCAGAAGTATTCACCCGATCTGATGAAAGACGCGTATCTCGTTTGGCTCGATAAATATTATTATGTGACAACTCTCGTTGCCGCGGGGATCCTTTTCGCGATCGGTGGCTGGACGATGGTTATCTGGGCAATCGTAATGCGGGTCGCGGTGAGTTGGCACTTCACCTGGTTGGTCAATTCAGCGACACATCTTTGGGGCAGCCGTCGATTTGATACGCGTGATGATTCACGAAACAATGTTCTTGTCGCGGCAGTCACGTTTGGTGAGGGCTGGCACAACAATCATCACGCATTTCCGCGGTCGGCAAAGCACGGATTTACCTGGAAGGAATTCGACATAAATTGGTATCAGCTTCGCCTACTCGAAAAGCTCGGGCTGCTCTCCAATTTATATGCGTACGAACTCTCGGACGAGATCGAATCGACCCGCGAACTCAGAAAGGCGGCCTGACAAGGTAAGCAGAAAGATTCGGAAAGGCAAAATGGTCCACTCAGGCTGTTTTGCCTTTTCTCTTTTGCCTTTTAACCTTTTCCTTTCTACTTTTGTTTATAGATGCGGCGGCGAAAAACAACGATCTTCTTTCTGGTCTTGGGCATCAGCCTTTCCGTGCTCGCTGTCGTGCTGAATATCGGGTGGATATTGCTCAATCTACGCGAGGTCGCTTTGCTCGTTTTCGGTGTGATCTTTTTCGCTTTGATCATCACGGGCCTTATTTTGAATACGATATTTCTTGTTCGTGAGATTCGCCGCAACGAGCAGCATGATGCGTTTCTCAACGCTGTGACACACGAACTAAAGACGCCCATCGCGTCGATCAAACTCTACCTCGAAACGCTGAAGTCGCGTGAGGTCGCAGAAGAAAAGCGAGCCGAATTTTACGACATTATGCTTGCCGACAATGAGCGTTTGCTTTCAACCGTCGAACAGGTATTGCAAGCGAGTCGCACGCGGGAAAAGCAGCGGTTGATGAATTTGGCGGATCACGATGTCGGAGCCTTGATCGCCGAAACCGCCACCATGGTTCGCTCACGCCTGCACCTGGACGCCGCAGCGATCAAGGTAGCGACGCCAGCCGAGCCCGTTTTGGTTCTGGGTGACCGGTCGGAGTTGCAGACGGCGTTTGCAAACCTCTTTGACAACGCAGTCAAATATTCCATCGGCGAGCCAAAGGTATCTGTAAAGATACGCAGTGTCGGCAGATCGGCGGAGATCTATATCAAAGACAACGGGATCGGCATTGCGCGAGCCGACCTCAAACGTATTTTCAAGCGATTTTATCGAGTTCCGGCTCAGGGAGCGGTTCCTGTGAAAGGAACAGGCCTCGGCCTCCCGATCGTCCGCTCGATAATAGAAAAACACGGCGGCCGTATTCTCGCGGAGAGCAAGGGCGAGGGCAAAGGCAGTACTTTTTTTATCAAGCTTCCGATCGCCTAGCGAAATTATGAGAGTTCTGATCATCGAAGACGAAAAGCATTTGGCTGAGGGTCTGGGCTTCAACCTCGAGGCTGAGGGCTATGAGGTTGCGATCGCCGCCGATGGTGAGACCGCCGTGTCGCGACTTGCTGAAGAGGATTTTGATGCCGTTGTCCTAGATGTGATGATGCCGGGGTTGAGTGGTTTCGAGGTTGCACACACGATGCGTGAGCGAGGCGATTACACCCCGGTGTTGATGCTGACCGCGCTTGGCCGGCCTGAGGATGTGCTGCAGGGCTTTGAGGCAGGTGCTGACGACTATCTCGCGAAACCCTTTGACCTCAACATCTTGCTGGCCCGTCTCAACGGCCTTCTCCGCCGCCGCCGTTGGATAGAAGACGAAACGAAACCACAGGGATCGACTATCGAGATCAACGGCCGAACGATCGACTTTGACAATCTCGAGCTAAGAAACGGCGACGAACTCATCCGTCTCACCCTGATGGAGACAAAGCTACTCCAATACCTCATCGAAAATGAAGGCCGTGCTGTCTCGCGAAAAACCATTCTTGAAGACGTCTGGGATCTACAGGAAGACACCGACACTCGAGCGATCGATAATTTTATCGTCCGGCTCCGCCGCCATCTCGAGGACGAGCCGAACAATCCGAAGATCGTGCAGACCGTTCGCGGCGTGGGATATCGATTTGTTGCTTAGAAGCCGTGTGCATAGTCTTGACGAGCAACCGCGCGAACCTGCTCTCGCCAATTCTCGTGCAGCTCAAACCGCCACAGTTCTATATCTGGCGAAACTGATCTCGCAAAAAACTCAAAATCCCGATGAAAGCTCCAAGCTGGTGCCGCCAGATAAATGATCGCCGGCTTCTCCGAAATTTCGCGTCCGTCAAAGAGATCCGATGCTGCCAACACGCCTCGGCGGCGTTGTAGTTCGATCTTTCTCCAATAGTCGATTGCCTGAAAGACCATCTCACGGTCGGGCTGTGTCTTTAGTTCGATGATCACCAGCCGTCCGTCCTTGCGTAAAGCAAGCAGATCTATTTTGTCATTGGACGACCGAAACTGATTGTAGATGGGAGACAAAATGAGGTTGGCGTCGAGCAGCCGGATGTCGCGGCGAAGGATCGATTCGAGCCATGCCTCGGGGGCGGTACGATAGTACCCGTGACGTTTGTTTTCGCTGTCAAAAGCCCGATTCGCTTTGAGCAACGCGACGGTTTCTAGCACGTCATCCCAATTTTCGGCACACAGCACGCGCCGTTCCCGTCCGATGCCGAACCACGCCTTTTCAACGCCCATCATCGTCCGCACGCGGGCAAACGGCAGCCCGTTAAACCGCAGCGTCTCGCCTTGTTTGGAATAGATAAGATCGATCGATTCGGGTGCGAGTTTGAATATTCGCTGGGCAGTGTTGCTCGGATGAGGCGAAGCAGGCAATGTGAGTTTTGCAGCTCGCTCACGCCAAAGTTCCCGTATCTTCCGCCTCGGCAGTTCAACTAGATGCGGCGGGTCTGTTTTCCTGTTTATCTCAAAAATGGTTAGCTTGATCTTCCACCGATCGGACAAAAGAGCGTGAAGTTTCTGAGCATTCTTGGCCTGTCGCTTTTCGCAGACTATCCAGAGATCATTGACGGGCTTTTTCTTTCTTAAACCAAGCTTTTCGACCCACAGCATCGCCGTTGTAAAGATCGATTCGACAGTCAGCTTGCCGGTCACATCAGCGATCGCTGCCATCGGCGTTTTGTCCGGTGCGTCGAAATTGATCTGTGCAAACCGTCCGTTTTCTTCATTTAGAGCGACGCGACCGAGTTTGATCGCCTTATCGTGGGTAGCGATCAGTCCGGCGATCTCGTTCGCTTTCTGCAGCCGTGCGAGTTCGATCTCGGCCGTCAGCAGCGAGGCGGACGCTCGCGGAATGAGCCTCATCGTCTCACGGTTTTTCGCAAACGCACCCGCAACGTCTATCGCAATCTCGCTCTCATCGGCGACAAAACTATTCAGCCGCCAGGAGTGAAATCCTCTGTCGTCGAGAAAACCGAAATGCAGTTTTCCATCGTCCTCGATCACGTCGATCTCATGATTCTGTAGAGGAAATGTCCGGCCCGCGTCGCGAACCAACAGCCACTCATGATGGTTCGAGATCAGCTCGCGTAAACTCTCGGCGCTCACCATTTATGATTTGCTCCGAAATAGCGGACCATGTCCTCGGCCCAGTCTGCATAACCCTGCTCGGACGGATGCAGGCCATCCGCGAAAAAGCCCTCAAGCCTGACGTTGACCGGCTGCGGATAGTAAAAAACGCGGTCCATATCGCGAGTAAATTCCTTGATATTCGCATTATGCATCTGCGACAAATTCCAAAGGATCGACTTGATCGGCTCCGGCATTATCGGCGAATGGATGATCATCGGGCAATTTGAAATAAAGATCACCGCATCTGGATATTTCTCGCTTAACATGCCGAGTAGTTCGGTCATATCACGCCGCCATTTGACCGGGCTCGAAAGCTTCATCACATCGTTCCCGCCTAGGCCAACAAGAATGTAGTCAAACTGCTCGTCCGGTGCGTGCGGCAGCAATTCGTCAATCGTCCGCCGTGCCGTCACACCGTTTTTGCCGATTACTTTCCAATCGACAGCCCTCTTGATGTGTTCACTCAAATACTTTGCAAACTGCCCCGCAAGTCCAAGTTCATGGTTGCGCGCACCGAGACCTGCAACGGTCGACTCGCCAATCACGAATAACTTCGCGGCATCATCGCCCGTGCCATATCGCCCATGATTATCGCCCGCCGCATCCGCCAAGAGCCCAACCTTCCACCGGGTGATCTGGCCCTGGATCACCAAAAAAGGTGCGATCGGTGCGACTGCCGCTGCTCCCAACAGGAACCGCCGCTGTAATCTCTCTAAAGTTTCGCTTCCGTTGTCCATTCAAACCGTTATGATAAAATTCAATCACGTCGATGTTTTTGTCAAATCGAATCAAATTCTTGTTGGTCCTAAGCCTTTGCTCAATGCTGTTTCAGGCCTGTGGTTCGTCGCAGACAACTGAAAACACCAATGTTCCGCTCTTGCCGCAGACGGCGAGTAAGTTCCCATTCCCGACCCGCGAGCCTGAGGTATATCAGGGAGATCTGTTTGTGGGAAACGGAGCGGATGAACAGCGGTACTTTGTGGCACGAAAGGGCGAGAACTGGCGCTACGACATCTATCGCGGCGATGCGCCCGCGATAACACAGCTAAGATCCGGTCAGATTTACATGATCGACCACGCGAAAAAGACATATTTTGTCGAGACCCCGGCCAAGCCTGACGATTTTGGATTTTCTCATTTCAATCAGCTTTCCTGGGGCTTTTTCCGCGGAGCGAACTATCTTGAATTTGAGGAAATAGGCCGCGAGAACGGCATTATCAAATACAAGGCCAGCATGAGCAAAGCTTCGAAAGACGAGGTCGTTGTCAGCATCGACGAGGCCAGCGGTGTCATGGTCAAGCAAGAGATACTCGGCCTGAAAGCCGACGGAAACGAAACACCCGCCACAAACTATATATACGAGGTCCGAAACCTTAAGCTCGACGTTGACGACAGCGTTTTTGAGCTTCCGTCCGGCTATCGAAAGGTGAGCCGTGACGAAGGCCGCCGGCAGCCAACCAACGACAAATGAACGACACAGCACCTGTAACTGTTATCACGGACGAACATCGTGAGTATGCGGCAAATGCGCTTACCAGCCTGCCATTTGCAATATTGATCGGTATGAAGCTCGTCGATCTACAGCTCGACACGGCTGTGCTGAGTATCGACATGCGGGATGATCTCCGTCAGCCAAGCGGCGTATTGCACGGAGGCGTCACGGCCACATTGATCGATACAGCAATGGCATTCGCCGTCCGGACGCGGCTCCCGGTCGACCAACCGACCGCGACCATCGACCTTACCGTCCATTACCTGCGGCCGCATATTTCCGGAATATTTATCTGCACCGCAAAGGTCGTCCGAGCCGGAAAACGCATCTTCACCGTCTCGGCAGAGGTCCACGGATCGGAAGGAAAGCTGATAGCGACGGGACTATCGACCTATACAAAAGTTTAGCGGGTTCCAGAGTACCCGAGTTGCAGAGGTAGCGTTTCCCAACTCTGCAACTCGGGTACTCTCCAAACTCTGCTAACTAACAAAATGGAACAACTTCGCAAATTTGCCCGCTACTTCACGCCGTACAAGGGGACGATCATCGTCGGCATCCTTTGTATTTTGGTGTCTATGGCGTTTGGGCTGTTTGTTCCGTATATGGTCGGGGCGGCGGTCGATGATCTGAACCAGTCGATCACGTGGGACAAGATCATCTACTATCCGCTCGTCATCCTCGGCATCAGCCTGATTAGCGGCGTTTTTCTGTTTTTGCAGAGGCGGCTGTTGATCAATACCTCGCGGCACATCGAGTTTGATATGCGGCAGGATTTTTATGCATCGCTTGTCGATCAACCACTCGAATATTTCCAGTCAAACCGCGTCGGCGACCTGATGGCGCGTGCAACAAATGATCTCAGTGCGATACGTCAGATCGTCGGGCCGATGATCTTGTACACGTTTCAGGCCGTATTTGCCCTGTGCATCGCTCTGCCGATAATGCTCAACATTTCGGTCAAGCTCACGCTGCTCTTGCTCATCCCGATGCCGCTCGTCACGCTGACCGTCAAGTTTCTAGGCGCTCAGATCCACAAACGATTTGAGAAGATACAGGAATTTTTCTCCGACATTACGGCGCGTGCTCAGGAGAACCTGACCGGAGTTCGGGTCGTTCGTGCCTACGCGCAGGAAGATGCGGAGATAGAGCAGTTTCAGGTGTTGAACCGCGAATACGCCACGCAGAATATTCGGCTGGTTAAATACGCCGCCGCGATGCGGCCGCTTTTGTTTTTCTTTATCGGGCTCGGCTTTGTCATCATCGTCGCAGTCGGTGTACCGATGGCGATTCGCGACGAGATCACAGCGGGCGACTTCACGGCGTTCATACTCTACTTGCAGCGCATGATCTGGTATCTGATCGCGCTCGGCTACGTCGTCAACCTCTACCAACGCGGCACTGCATCGCTGAAAAGATTCAACGCTATCCTGGAAGCCGAACCCGCGATCAAGGACGACGAAGGCACCGTTGAACAACCGCCGGTTGGGGGAAAGGTCGAGTTTCGAGATCTGAACTATTCATACAAGTCGGTACCACATGCGGGAGCGGGTGGTTTAATACCAGCTACCGCCAAAGTTGCAGGTGGGTCGGCATCTGCCACTCCGGATGAGCTTCAACCTCCCGCTACCGCAGGTGGTTCCGACTCGGACAAACGTGTCCTCAAAGATATCAACCTGGTGATCGAACCCGGCAAAACCGTAGCCTTCGTCGGCAAAACCGGCAGCGGCAAATCTACTCTGATGAGCCTGATTCCGCGTCTGCTCGACGCTCCCGACGGCAGTGTGCTGATCGACGACAAACCGGTTCGCGAGTATCCGCTCGCCCAATTGCGTAGGTCGATCGGGTTTGTCCCGCAGGAAACTTTTTTGTTTAGCGATACGCTGGCGGCAAACATCGCATTCGGCGTCGAAGAATTTGAACCGCAGAGACGCAGAGACGCAGAGAGCAAAAATGGCAAGATGGTCAAAGCTCAAATCGATTCCGAATCAGCATTGACCGATTCTTCCTCGGCGTCACCGCGTCTCCGCGGTAAGATCTCTGTTGAGCAAGCGGCCAAGATCGCCGGTTTGGCCGACGACATCGCCGATTTTCCGGGCGGCTACGATCAACTCGTCGGCGAACGCGGGATCACGCTTTCAGGCGGACAGAAACAGCGAACGGCGATAGCTCGTGCCGTCATGCGTGACCCGCGCATTCTTATCCTCGACGATTCGCTCTCGGCGGTTGATACATATACCGAAGAAAAGATCCTCCACAACCTCCGAGATGTTCGCTCGGGCCGCACAACGCTCGTGGTCTCGCATCGCGTTTCGACGATCCGCGATGCCGACTTGATCTGCGTGCTCCACGACGGTCGCATCATCGAACGCGGCACCCACGACGAACTCCTCGCCCTCGACGGCGACTATGCCGACCTGTACGAGCGGCAGCTACTTGAAGAAGAGTTGGACGCGACTGATTAGAGTGCTTTTGGTTTCGCGGCTCCGGTTGTAAAATCAATCTGTGCAAAACCAAACACCCAACTCTGAACAATCCTACTCGACCCTCTTTACTGTTTGGTCCGCGCTTTTCGCTTCGCAGTTCATGTTCATCGTTTTGCTGTTCTTCGTAAAACCGGAGCTGTTCAAATTTGATTTCACAAGGCCGCTGCTAGGCGAAAATGCGGTCATCATCGTCGCCCTCGTCGTCATTTCGCTCATCGACATCGCCGCCTCGGTCGTTCTCAGAAAGAGATTTGTCGAACGGGCGATCACCGAACAGAACGTCGGGCTTGTTCAGACCGGGATGGTCGTCGGGTGCGCTCTCGCTGAGGTTGTATCGCTCATCGGCCTGTTCCTTGCCTTCTCCTTCGACTACCAATATTGCTTCTTCTTCTCGATTCTCGGAGCGATCGGAATGCTGCTCCATTTCCCAAAACGAGGCGACGTCCACGCCGCAAGCTTTAGAGCCTAAAAAAAACATTTTTTCACCCTCAGGGAACCTTTTTCGGACTTTGTGTGTCTAACAGCCAAAGACCGCGGTTTTCTCTTCCCTAAAAATTGAACTATTTGAGGTGATCGTATGCGCAAGCTATTTTTGCTATGGATATTCGTGTGTTCCGTCGCGGCCTTTGGCCAAAATGCGACTGAGGGAAGTTTGTTCGCTGTCGGACGCGACGGCAGGGAATTGGGTGCGTGCCCGCTGAAAACTACGGCTGTAAAGGCCGACATCAGCGGCTTTATGGCACGCGTGACTGTAAAACAGGAATTTGAAAATAAATTTCCGACGCCGATCGAGGCGATCTATGTGTTTCCGCTCTCGCAAAAAGGTGCCGTGGACAGGATGACAATGACCGTCGGCACAAGGGTCATAAACGGCAAGATAATGCGGCGTGAAGAAGCCCGCCACACATATGAGGCGGCAAAAAGCGACGGCAAGACCGCAAGCCTGCTCGATCAGGAACGGCCGAATATGTTCACGCAATCCGTCGCCAACATAATGCCCGGCGAGGCCGTGACCATCGAGATCAGCTATGTCGAAACGCTGAAATACGAGGACGGAGCCTACGAATTCGTCTTCCCGATGACGGTCGGCCCGCGTTACATTCCGGGCGGAGTAAAGGACGCGGCAAAGATATCGCCGCCCATTGCCGAGACTCGAAACGGCAGCGATATTTCGATCGAGGTAAATCTCAACGCCGGTGTACCGGTCGAGGAAATTCGCTCGATATCGCATCAGATCGAGCAGATAAGCCGCACACCAAACGAATCGTTTGTCACGCTTCGCGGCGAAAAGACCATTCCAAACAAGGACTTTATTCTCCGCTACGATGTGACCGGCAAGCGGATCGAGGATGCCGTGTTGACCCATCGCGACGAACGCGGCGGATTTTTCACGATGATCCTACAGCCGCCCGATAAGATCGCCAACGAGGACCAAACGCCAAAGGAGATCGTCTTTGTACTAGATACAAGTGGCTCGATGTCAGGTTTTCCGATCGAAAAGGCAAAGGAAGCGATGCGGCTCTCGCTCGACGGACTCTATCCGGACGACACCTTTAATCTCATAACTTTTGCCGGCAGCACCGAGATACTGTTTGATAAACCGGTACCCGCAACACAGGCAAATCTCGAACGCGCTCAGGCGTTTCTCGCCGGACAGCAGGGCTACGGCGGTACCGCGATGATGAAGGCCATCCGCGCATCGCTCGACCCGACCGACGCTCAGGACCATCTTCGCATCGTGTGCTTTATGACCGACGGTTTTATTGGCAACGAGGACCAGATCATCGCCGAAGTGCAAAAACACCCGAATGCACGGGTCTTTTCATTCGGTATCGGCAGCTCAGTCAACCGCTTCCTGCTAGACAAGATCGCCGAGGAAGGCAAGGGTGAGGCCGAATATGTTGCTCTCGAAGATGATGGTTCAAAGGCAGCACGTCGGTTCTACGAACGCGTCCGCACACCGTTGCTCACCGATCTCTCGATCGATTGGAACGGACTGCCGGTTGCCGACATTTTCCCGAGCCGGTTGACCGACCTTTTCTCCGCAAAACCGGTCATCATCCACGGCCGCTACACCGGGGCTGCGAGCGGCAACATCAAGCTCAAGGGCAAGGTCGCTGGCCAACCTTATGAACGCATCATCGCCGTCAACATGCCAGCCGCCGAGGCGGCGAATGACGTGCTTGCCACGCTATGGGCACGAACCCGCATCGACGACATCGCAAGCAGCCGCCTCAACGCCAAAACCCCTGAGATCGGTGCCGAACTCGACAAGCAGATCACAAACCTCGGCCTAGACTTTGGATTGCTAACTAACTTCACTTCGTTTGTCGCTGTCGAAGATCGCATTGTAAATCAGAACGGAACTCCCGTCACCGTCCAAGTGCCGGTCGTTCTGCCGGAAGGTGTGAATTTTTCGTACAAGAAATGGATTGAGAATGACGTGGCATACATCATCTCCGGAGGCGGTGGTGGTGGCGGTCGTGCTGCCAACACATCCCCTCAGATCATTTCGTCCCTACCTACTGGCAGCCGGGCGGCCTCCCAGTTAATGTCACTCAGCTTGGGCGTAGTCAACACGACCTCAGCTTCCGTCAGCGTCGATGTAGCGAGTGGGGATTCCGGTGCCATCGATATGAGCAGTTCGACCGTTCAGACAACCATCAAGCCAAACTCTTCAGGCTACCCGGCCATTACCGGCACTGGTTCGGGCTACGGCGGAGGCCGAGGCTCTGGTTCCGGGGCAGGAACGGGAGATGGGTACAGTTCTTCCGAAAACAATTTTGTTGTTGACGGAACTGAGATCACAAATCGTACGGTTCGGCCTGACGTTAAGTCGGCCCCGGCAAAAACCATTTCGGCCGGTGTTCTCAACGGTAGAGCTGTCGGCCTTACGTATCCGGAGTATTCGGCGGCGGCTAAAGCTGTCAACGCTGGCGGTAGCGTCGCGGTGCAGGTCTCGATCGATGGAAGCGGAAATGTGACAGCGGCAAGCGCCGTTTCGGGTCATCCCCTCCTTCGTTCGGCGGCAGAGGCGGCGGCACTTTCGTCGAAATTTGTTCCCACGATGATCTCCGGCAAGGCGGTCGGGATCAACGGCGTGATCATTTACAACTTTCTCGGCAAAGAAAAAGCGCAGATCAAAATCGACCGGATGAAGGTCGCACCGCCAACGCCCGAGGAACGTCAAAGGATGATAGTCGCCGAAAAGCTCCACGCTTGGCTCTACGCGGTCGTAGCTCGTCTTGAAAAAGGCAACGCAACGGCATCGGCAAATGAGTTGATGTTCGTTGCAAACGGCAAAGCCAGCGTCCAGATCGAGCTGACCACTCGTACCGTAACTGTGATCGACAAACTGAAAGGCGTCGGATTCGAGGTCGCAAGCGAAAAGGACAAAACATGGGTCGTCGGCAAGATCGGCATAGATAAACTCGCTGCCCTTGCTGCGATAGACGAGGTAATCCTCGTTCTGCCGCAGATATGAGCCGACAACGTCTCCCACACCACTTATTCCAACGAAAAAACCGCCCCGATCTCTCGAGGCGGTTTTTGTTGCCTTAACTATAAAACAGCCTATTGAGGTGAAAAGACCTGAACGGTCCTGCGTCCAAACTTGCGAGCTTCGCTACAGCCGGGAACCCAGATGTCGAGCCTTTTGCCCTTGATCTTGCCGCCTGTGTCTGAGACCAGATAGGTCCCGCTCCATGGGCCGGCGCTTATCACGATTGTCGAACCAAGCTTGAGAACTCTCGGGTCGGCTGCGATGATGCCGCGGCGAACGCCGTGGCCCATTGCCGTCCTTCCCTTTAGACAATATGCAGTTGCGGTGAAAGAACCGCGGCTTGCACCTGCTGCTCTGACCGAACCTGTCTTCTTTACGAGTTTCTTATCGCCTTTATCGCTCTCCTTATCGTCGTTTGAAACACTGTCTGCACTAACTGAAGTATTACCACCTAAATTAATTGATTTATTGCTAACTAAATTAATATCACTAACGTTATTATTTTTTATTTTTGTCTGCGAATCATTCGCTATGATCGGGTCTTTCTCTGTTGTGGTCTGTGCGTAGATCAAAACTACAAGCATACAGACGACCGACAGTATTGCCCCTCCTCTAACGATATTTTTCATTAAGTATTCTCCTATCATATTTGCTACCCGCAAACGCAAAAATAGTGTCTGATCATTTGTTATCAGCCACTATCGCATCCTACGAAAGCTGTTTCGGCAGATCATAGTCTGCCTGGTTTGGTGCCCTGAGGCCCAAACATTCTAATACCCTAGCGCCCTTTAGTAGTGTTTGTCCAGCCGCAAAAAAGCCGCAAGTCCTTATAATATATGCAATTATTGATTTCTAAAGGGGTTACGGGTGGCATTTTTTTTTGATTTTGGTACACTTTAGGTGCCCATTTCGGGTTGATTCAGGTAGATTTTCGGGTCAGGTCCGATAATTTTCACTCAGGAGGTAGCTTATGCGCGATAGACGTAAAGGTGAGCGTCACGTCATCTCATATCCCATCCGCGTCCGCTGGAAGGACGAAAGCGGCAAGGAGATCGTGCAGGAAGGCTTGACCGAGAATGTCGGGCTTCAGGGGACCCTTGTTTACCTGCCTCGCCTGCTGCCTCTGGTCGGCGGTAAAGTACGTCTCACAGTTACCGAAAATCCGGACGACGAGGTCACGGTGACCGCCGAGGTGATCCGCCTCGAACGTAACGCTTCGCATCCGCAGGCTGCTCTCATGCTGACCGAGGGACTGCGTGAATGGAAAAAGAAAGTTTGGACGGTCGCGGCGGAAACCATCGCCGCCCAGGAACCGGAAGCTTTGGACGACTGGTAAGCTAACTCGCACGAAATATCCAAATTATGAAGATCTTGGTTCTTGGTGCCGGACGCATGGGGCACGGCGCAGCTTTCGATCTGATAAATAATTCGCCCGATGTTGAGCGGGTGACGGTCGCTGACTTTGATCTTGCCAAAGCAGAGGCGGTTGCTGTGTCAGTCGGAACCACGCGGGTCGAGGCGCGCCAAATTGACGCATCGCAATATGACGATATCGTCACGCTTTTTCGCGGGCACGATTCCGTTATCTCGTGCGTCAATTATTGGTATAACGTCGCACTCTCAACAGCCGCGATCGAGACGGGTGCAAATTTCTGCGACCTCGGCGGAAATAACTACATTGTTGACGAACAACTCGCCCTCGACGCTGAGGCTAAAGCGGCCGGTATCAATATCATCCCCGACTGCGGCCTCGCTCCGGGAATGGTCTCGATCCTGGCGATGCACGGAGCTGCGAAATTTGATCAGCTCGATGAATTGCACATCCGTGTCGGCGGTTTGCCGCAAAATCCACAGCCGCCACTCGATTATCAGCTAGTCTTTTCAGTCGAAGGCCTGATCAACGAATACATCGAGGTCGCCCGCGTTATTCGCGACGGCAAGATCGCCGAGGTCGACTCAATGACAGAGATCGAAAGCTTGTCGTTCGATGGCTTTCCGCCGCTTGAAGCATTTCAGACATCCGGCGGCACATCGACACTCCCTGACACATTCCTCGGCAAGATCCGCGAGCTCGATTACAAAACCATCCGCTACGCTGGGCACTGCGAAAAATTCAAAACCATGATCGACCTCGGGCTATGTTCGAGCGAAGAACTTGTCTTGTCAGAACCGGGAGCGGTAGCGACCGGGTTCCGTCCTCGTAAGCTATTCGGTGACCTTCTCCAAAAAAATCTGCCCGCCGATGGCCCCGATTACGTCCTCGTCCGCCTCGATTTTGTCGGCTCAAAAGGCGGAGCCGATGAAAATCTCCGCTACGACATCGTAGACAAACTCGACGAATCAACCGGCATGTCAGCAATGATGCGAACCACCGCCTTCCCCGCCTCGATCATCGCCCAAATGATGGCAAGAGGCGACGTCCTGTCACGCGGAGCAACCCCTCAGGAAAAGGCGATTGATACGGACAAATTCGTAGCGGAACTCCAAAAGAGGAACCTCAGGATTCAACAGTCGTAGGTGTTGGAAAGTTGCCATCGCTGGACCAAGGGCTCACAAGATATAAAAGGCCGGCATAGAGTTAAGAAGGGGCTTCCCATCGACGGAAGCCTCTTTTGCTATTCTGTAATTTGTCGAATGTTTGCCTTATGTCTAATCCAAACACCATGATGCACTACCGTGAGATCACTCCACCGGACGACCTGCGGCATATGATCCTGAGTTTTTGGGAATTTTCGATCTCGAACGATGCTCTGTCACCAATAGCTCATGAGATATTTCCGGATGGATGTGCTTCCGTATTCTACATTCGCAATCTGCGCCGGGGAATGCACATCGTCGGACTCAGTGGGCTATATCTTGAGACTGTCACCAAACCGATGTCTGCGGGCGACGCAGTTTGGGGCGTCAGGATATCGCCAGCGGCCCTATCGGTCATTACCGGGACGGATGCCCGAAGGATGTTGGGAGCGAATTTTCTCGGCCCGGAAGATCTTCCACATCTTTTGGCGGGCTTGGTCGAGGATCTGTCGGCAGTTGACGACTTTTGCAATGGAGTTGCCATATTCGAAGAACGATTTAGAACGATCGCAAAAAATATCGGTAAGCACGATGGCGTCATTGCTAATGCCGTCACCGTCATTGAGAAGAAACGCGGTGAGGTGCGTGTCGACGAACTAGCCAAAAGCCTCGGCCTGAGCACGCGGCAGTTTCAGCGTCGGTTTAAGGTGAGTTCCGGTTTGACCCCAAAGCAGTACATTCGGGCACGCCGTATTCGGGCGACTGCGGTCGACCTGGTCGAAGAGAGAAATCAAAATTGGGCTGAGCGTGCAGCCGATCTAGGGTTTGCCGATCAGGCTCATATGACGCACGAGTTTGTAGCGATGACGAACAGATCGCCAAATTCATTCGCTCAAAAGGTCGGCAATATCGAACATGGTGACCTGGTGAAGTAAGTTTCATCGTGTCGCAAATATACAAGACACACATTCCGAAAACAGCGACTATAATTCTCGAACACAATTGAGAGGTAAAACATATGAAGGTCCACTTCGCATTAATTCTGATGATAGTATCAGGAGTTTTTTCAGTCGCCGGTCAGGAAGCAGATCTCGTGGCGGGAAAAAAAGCCGAGATGAAAAAGCTTGAAAAAATGGCGGGACAATGGAAAGGTTCCGGCTGGATACAAAGAGGTCCAACCCGTGAGACGTTCGCCGGGATGGAAACGGTCCAGTCAAAACTCGATGGCCTGACATTGCTCGTCGAGGGGAATTTCGTAGATCCAAAGGGCAAGATCATTCATCAAACGCTCGCCGTGTTATCCGCAAATCACGAAATGTCCGGTTATGATTTTTCGACGTATCTGGCCAATGGGAATTCCGGGATGCAGGAGTTCAAGATCGTTGGTGACCACTACGAATGGGGTTTTCAGATCCCCAATGTCGGAGCCGTCCGCTATACAATCAAGATCGACGAAAAAACCTGGTTCGAGATCGGTGAATTTTCACGCGACGGCGGCAAGACGTGGATGAAGAATTTTGAGATGAGTCTGGTTCGGGTTAAATAGAAAAAAGGCTTCTCACCCCAAGAAGCCCCTTTTTTGTAATTATTCTATTGTTAAACGATCAAGCGCTTACTCCGACCAATCTCGGGTTTGCCTTTTTCTTCAGAAGCTTCTGCAATTTCAGTCTTGCCTTGTGAAGCTGTGATTTCGATGTTCCGACCGAGCAGCCGAGAATGCGGGCTACTTCTTCGTGTTCAAATCCCTCGACATCGTGTAGGACAAAAACATTCCTGTAGCCGTTGGGCAGTTGTTCGACCGCGTTTTCGAGAGCGATCTTGTCCACGATCCTCATGCGTTCCGGGTTTGCACTTCCGGTGACCGCCTGATCGGGCGTATCGCCTTCTTCGGTGGTCTTTTCATACTTAACGATCCGTTTGCGAAAATGCATCAGAACTTGATTCACGGTCATCCGGTGGAGCCATGTAGTGAATGCCGAATCACCACGAAAACTGCCGACCTTGCGATATAGTTGTATGAAGACATCTTGTGTCAGATCTTCGGCCTCTGTCGGACTCTTTAACATTCTGAGGCAAACCGAATACACTCGCCTGTGATGACGTTTGTAGATCTCTTCGAAAGCCGCCATGTCTCCCTTTGCAGCCGTTTGCGTCAGATCAAAATCCTTTGCCTTGCTCAGATCGACCATCGCGGTTGCCTTGCCGGCAAATTGCACCTCGTCGGTGTGAATTCCCTGTTCGCTGTGAAAAACCGGAAAATTTAATGTTTCAGTTGTCATTGTATTTCCCCCCTCGCCCTATACATTTCAATTACCGTGCCAAAAATTCCCTCGTAGTCGCCGCGCTACCTATTACACTGTAAGAACGGCGTTTTGTTCATATTTTGCATTCATATTTTTATATTCGATGTTCATCCAAGCATGGATTCAAGACCAAACCGTGCGCATCATACCGCATTTGGTACACGCTTTGGTGTAAGCTATCGGACACTCAGCGGTTCTAAAAAAAATGCTAGAATCTAATGTCGTTTGGCACCGGTCGGGAGTTGTAACTGATGAATTCGCGCTATTTCTGTATTTTTGCAGCAAAGTTGGTTGTCGCAACCCTCATAACCGCTTTTGCGATCTGCGAAGCGGTTTCCCAGCCAGCCGAGTCAGCGAAATACCAAAGTCAGGAAGTCTCGGAAATTGACGGCTTGCCCGTCCTTATCAAACATTTGCCGGATTGGGAGAACCACCGTCCACAAACAACCTTTGCGACGGATATTGGTCAATTGAAAACGGCTCTCGGTGAACGTCCGATCCTCGATCTGATCGATTTTTCGACCGGAACCGAGGCCGTCACCGCTCCTTATGACGTCGGAAAGCTGCTGATCATCGAATATACGAGCCCGCAGGCTTCGATTGAGGCGGATACAAATTTCTTGCAGTTTCTTGCCGACACCGGCGACGCAACGATCGCTTACCGTCGGATCGGTAACTATAATGTTTTGGTGTTTGACGTTGTCGATACAGATGCTAGCTCTGCTTTTATCGATCAGGTGAAGTACGAAAAACAGGTGCAATGGCTCGGCGACAACCCATTTATCATTTCAGCGGAACGTGCCTTTGTCTTGACCACCTCGGATATGTTCCTTTCGACGGCGATGGTCATCGTTTTCGGCATGGGAGGCTCGATACTCGTTGGGATCTTCGCCGGCTATATCTTTTTTACCTTTAGGGATGGCAAGCGATCAAAATTAGGAACATTTAGCGACGCTGGTGGCATGACCCGACTAAATCTCGATGGGTTCACTCCTGAGTCACGATCGCAATTATTGAAAGATTAATTCGCCTTCTTATGGCAACGCCTCAAGCAGTCGGCCAACATCGGCAGAATTGTTATAGAAGTGGGGCGCAATGCGGAGGCGGTCGCCGCGAGGGCTAACGATCACGTTATTTTCTTCGAGATGTGCTGCGATCTGATTCGGTGAAAGGCCGCCTGTGTGCTGGATGCAGACGATCTGCGACCGTTCGCCAGGACGGCGTGAACTCACCATCTCGTAATCCTTCCCAAACAAACCATCACACAATTGATCTGTGAGCCCAGCCAGGTGTTTTTCGATCACTCCGGCTCCGGTCTCATTTAGCAATTTAAGACTCTGTTCCAGGCCATAGAACAGGGAAGCGCAGCCGGTACCGCTTTCCCAGGCCAGGGCGGTTGATTTGAATGGCTGTTCCCGGTCTTCAAAATCCCAGGGTGTCTCGACACTTATCCAGCCAACAAGAGTCGGCTTGACACGTTCACGAGCCCGATCTGAGAGATAAATGATCCCGCATCCTTCGGGAGCGCATAGCCACTTGTGACTCGCACCGCAAGCCGCATCGACAAACTGAGAAGGCAGATCGAACGGCATCGCGCCAAAACCCTGGATAATATCAACGCAAAATAGGGCATCAACGGTACGGGCGGCCCTGCCGATCCGCTCAAGATCTGCGCGAAAACCCGATGCGAACTGCACAGCGCTGATCGCAACAACTTTTGTATTGGAGTCGATCAACGAAATGAATTCGTCCATATCGATGCTCCCCTCACGCTCCGGACAGAGCCGTAGTTCGACCTCGAATTCATCCCGAACACGTCGCCACGGATAAAAATTAGCCGGAAATTCGCGCTCGAAACTGACGATGTTGTCTCCCGGTTTCCAGTCAATCCCGTTTGCAATCGTCGCGAATCCATCTGAAGTATTTCGCGTAAATGCGACCTGATCAGCCCGAACATTAAGCATCTCGGCGATCAAAGATCTAGCCCTGTTTTTCGTATCGATCCAGCCTTGGTAGCCAACAGCTCCATGTGAGGCTACATCTAAGAGCTGTGTATTGATCGCCTCGATCGCGGTTGTTGGCATCGGAGAAACAGCGGCGCTATTCAAATACGCATATTTAGCTGTGGCCGGAAAAAGTGAGCGTATGGATTCGTTCATAAAATTGCTTTGACAAACCGAACCATCAAGTTGGATGATAATAATGGCTATTAGTGAGCCTTGATGCGTCGCGCCGTCAATCCTCAAAGCCCCGATTATGTTTGATTTTCGCAATAAAAACCAATCCGAGTTTGGATTTGTCTCGATTCTCGATGATCGGAATATTGAAGTCACTCATCTGGCTAAAGAATCGCGGCAGGGGCTGTGGTCCGAGGGTTTTAAGTTGCTTCGCGATATTTTTTTGATCATCATTGTTTTTATCTTGTTTGGCGTATTTTTTGTTCAGCCGGTGGTCGTCGAGGGCACGTCGATGCTGCCGCAGCTACACGATGGGGAGCGTCTGCTTGTTAATAAGATGGTCTATTATAGGATCCAAAGCGTAAGCTGGGGCCATATTGAGCGAGGCGATATCGTTGTGTTTTGGTATCCAAATGATCCGGACAAAAGCTATGTAAAACGCGTAATTGGCTTGCCGGGCGAGATTGTCGAGATACGAAACGGACGAGTTTTTGTTGATGGAAAGGAGCTAAAGGAAGATTACCTCGACAGTGAATACAACCAGACGCTGCCAAGCTCTCCGTCGAAAAAAGTCGATGAGCACCATTATTTTGTGATGGGCGACAACCGCGATAATTCGTCCGATTCGCGTTATTGGGGGCTCGTACCCGAAAAGTATATCTACGGCAAAGCATTTTTCCGCTACTGGAAGCCATCGGAGATCGGCTTTCTCGAACATGGCGAATACGATAATGCTGTGCCTACAACACCCGCAAACAAACAGGACGTGAGAGCCGACGACAGGTAAAAGATCTTTCAATACAAAGCCGCAAGGGACGCTGCGAATTTGGACCTGCTCCAAAAACACTTTGCGTCTTTGCCGCTTTGCGCCTTTGCGTTAAAATCTCTTCCTTATGGCAGATAAGGCGATACTTGTCCTCGAAGACGGCCGGACGTTTGAAGGTCAGTCTTTTGGCGCGTCCGGCGAGGCGTTTGGCGAAATGGTCTTTAATACCTCGATGTCCGGCTATCAGGAAATCCTGACCGACCCCAGTTACGCGGGACAGATCGTCTGCATGACTTATCCGCTCATAGGAAATTACGGCGTTAACGAAGAGGATGTCGAATCTCGTCGGCCATGGGTTGAGGGTTTTGTAGTCCGCGAGGCAAGCCGTGTCCGGTCAAATTTTCGCTCGACCGAGTCACTGCAAGATTATTTGACTAGCCATAATATTGTCGGGACCGAACACATTGATACCCGTTCGCTCGTCCGCCATATTCGTGATAAGGGCGCGATGCGGTCGGCGATCTCAACGATCGACCTGGACGCTGAATCGTTGCTGGAAAAGGTGCTGGCATCTCCCGAAATGGCAAACCGCGAATTAGCCAGTGCGGTTACCGTCGGCAATGACTATGACTACCCGGCGGTTTCCGAAGAGAAATATCATATTGTGGCGTACGATTTTGGAGTGAAAACGAACAGCCTGCGCGAATTCGCCAAATTCGGCTGCCGCGTAACCGTCGTTCCCGCCGGGACAACCGCCGACGAGACACTCGCCCTCAAGCCTGATGGCATTTTCCTGTCCAACGGCCCCGGCGATCCGGCGTCTATGCAGTCGGTGGTAGAAGAGATCAAAAAACTGGCCGTCTCACTGACCCCGATTTTCGGCATTTGCCTCGGTCATCAGCTATTGGGTGAAGCCTTTGGTGGCTCGACTTACAAACTAAAATTCGGCCACCGCGGCGGTAACCAGCCGATCAAAGACCTGACCACCGGCAAGATCGAGATCACGGCCCACAATCACGGCTTTGCCGTAGAAAAGGACTCGCTGCCCTCGGATGTCGAGGTCACGCACGTCAACCTCAACGACCACACGGTCGCCGGCCTGCGGCACAAAACCCTGCCCGTGTTTTCCGTTCAGTATCATCCCGAATCCGCACCCGGACCTCATGATTCGGAATATCTATTTGAACGATTTATTGAACTAATGAAAAATTAGCCGCAAAAGACGCAAAAGTTTGGACCTTTCTTACGTCTTTTGCGGCTGTTGATCTTACTGCCCGATCCCGTAAATATACGGAGCAATCACCAGCGAGACAATAGACATCAGCTTGATGAGGATGTTCATCGAAGGGCCCGAGGTGTCTTTGAACGGGTCGCCGACGGTGTCGCCGGTGACGGATGCTTTGTGGGCCTCTGAGCCTTTATAGACCATCTCGCCGTTGATCTCTACGCCTTTCTCAAACGACTTCTTAGCATTGTCCCAGGCACCCCCCGCATTCGATTGGAAGATGCCCATCAGCACGCCCGAAACCGTAACGCCTGCGAGCAAACCGCCCAACACCTCCGGACCGAATGTGAAACCGACCAGCACCGGCGTGATCAGAGCGATCGCTCCAGGCATCATCATTTCGCGGATCGAAGCCTTTGTTGAGATTGCCACGCACTTTTCATATTCTGGTGTCGCTTCATATTCCATGATGCCCGGTATCTCGCGAAACTGACGCCGGACCTCCTCGACCATATCCATCGCGGCTTTTCCAACAGCCTGAATACACAGGGCCGAGAAAATGAACGGGATCATGCCGCCTATGAATAGGCCAGCCAGCACGTTCGCTTTGTAGATGTCGATGCGGTCAATGCCCGCTATCCCGACGAATGCCGCAAACAGTGCCAGCGACGTAAGGGCCGCAGACGCGATCGCAAATCCCTTTCCGGTCGCGGCGGTTGTGTTGCCGACAGCGTCGAGATTATCCGTACGCTCACGAACCTCGGGCGGCAACTGGCTCATCTCGGCAATACCGCCGGCGTTATCCGCGATCGGGCCGAAAGCATCAATGGCAAGCTGCATCGCCGTTGTCGCCATCATTCCCGCCGCCGCAATAGCGACGCCGTACAATCCGGCAAAATAGTATGACGTGACAATACCGGCGGCCAGCGTCAAGATCGGGATAACCGTCGATTTCATGCCGACTGACAATCCGCCAATGATGTTCGTAGCGTGTCCTGTCGAAGATTGACGTACGATCGACAAGACGGGCTTCTTGCCCATAGCCGTGTAATATTCGGTCACAAAACTCATGATCGCGCCCACAATGGTACCGACCACGATCGCCGCAAATACGCCCATCTTTGTGAATGTGCTCGCACGCGAAGTGATCGGACCGTCCGGCAGCATCCACCAGACGACAAAGAAAGAAGCGATAACGGTCAATAACATCGAGCTCCAGTTACCAATATTCAGGGCATTTTGAACGCTCGATTTCTCGTCCTTGATCCGCACCAACATCGTGCCGATGATCGAGAAAACTATGCCAAGACCGCAGATGACCATCGGGAGCAAGATCGGCGACATTCCGCTAAAAGCGTCTTTTACCCGAATCTCTTGTCCAAGCACCATCGTTGCCAAGATTGTCGCGACGTACGAACCGAAAAGGTCAGCTCCCATACCTGCGACGTCACCAACGTTATCGCCTACATTGTCGGCAATTGTCGCTGGGTTACGAACATCGTCTTCAGGAATCCCTGCTTCGACCTTGCCGACGAGATCGGCCCCGACATCGGCTGCCTTTGTGTAAATGCCACCGCCGACACGCGAGAAGAGAGCAATCGATTCAGCTCCGAGCGAGAAGCCAGTCAGCACCTCTATAGCCGTCTTGACCTGATTTGCACCAAGGCCTGCAAAGACAGCGAGAAACACAATGAACAATCCGCCGAGACCCAAAACCGCAAGGCCGGCAACG
This sequence comes from Pyrinomonadaceae bacterium, assembly GCA_049663465.1. Lineage (GTDB taxonomy): Bacteria > Acidobacteriota > Blastocatellia > Pyrinomonadales > Pyrinomonadaceae > OLB17. The sequence continues at coordinate 58,946 of JBATDM010000040.1, read as the reverse complement.
CCGAGGCCCATTACCGTTCCCCCGGTAAATGAAACCTTCAGCGCCTGCTTCAAACTCGTTCTGGCAGCTTGGGTGGTACGGACGTTCGCCTTTGTGGCTACCTTCATCCCAATATAACCGGCAGTCGCCGAAAACACGGCGCCAATGATGAACGCAATGCTTATCATCCAGCTCGAGTGGATCTCGCGGCCGTCTATCTCATGGATCGTGCCGGAATATGCGAGCACAGCCGCGGTGATCACAACAAAAATGCTCAGCACCTTCCATTCAGCTTTCAGGAATGCCATTGCACCGTCGGCGATATACCCGGCAAGCTCCTGCATCTTATCGTCGCCCGCATCCTGCTTGCTGACCCATGCCGATTTGACCGCCATCACAATCAATCCCAAGATCCCCAGTGCAGGGACTGAGTAAATTACGTATTCGTTCATATTAGTTCTCGTCGCTCCCGGGCCGCGTTTGAGCCTAGTTGCTGTCCAAAACTCTTGATTATCGAATACTTGCACCCATTTAACAAATATCGCAAAGCAAAATATAGGCTCTTTTGTCTTTTTGATTCCTAACTATCGGGTCGTCCTTGTTCCCGTCTGTGCTCTCTGTGATAAGAGGAAACCATGGAGTCATTCACCGTAAGGTCGGGTCTGAAATTGGTTATCCGCAGAGAGAATCGTGTATAATTCGAGACACTGAAAAACCCGACTGCGGAAACGCAAGCGTGTCAGCTTGTGTGTCCACCTTGAAAGGCAATTAGGCAATCGCACGTAGGCGTTATATTCCGACTCATATGACAGAACCAATTTTAGTAGCAAAAAAAGACGAGAGCGAATTCAACCTGCTCCTCAATATGGCAAATCGCCACGGCGTCATCACGGGTGCCACCGGCACGGGTAAAACGGTGACGCTGCAACGGATCGCGGAGGGCTTCGCCTCGCGCGGCGTGCCGGTCTTTATGGCCGACATCAAGGGCGATCTGACCGGCGTCACGCAGCCCGGCGGCGGAAATGCGAAGATCGACGCCCGCAATGAGATGCTTGGCATCCCGGCCGCATTTGAGGGTTTTCCGGCGACATTGTGGGACGTTTTTGGCAAGCAAGGGCACCCGCTGAGGGCAACCGTCTCCGAAATGGGCCCGCTGCTCATCGCTCGTCTCCTCGACCTCAACGATACGCAGGAAGGCGTTCTCTCGATAGCTTTCAAATACGCCGACGAAAACGGCCTGTTGCTTCTGGATCTCAAAGACCTCCAGTCGCTGATGGTCTATGTCGGCCAAAACGCGAGTGAGCTCACGCTCAAGTACGGCAACGTTTCGTCGGCATCGGTCGGGGCGATCCAACGCGGCCTCTTGCAGATCGATGAGCAGGGTGGCGACCAGTTTTTTGGCGAGCCTGCCGTCAAGCTCGACGATTTTATGCAGACCCTTGGCGGCAAAGGCGTGCTGAACCTACTTGCTGCTGATCAACTGATCAATGCACCAAAGCTCTATTCTACATTTCTGTTATGGCTTCTATCCGAGCTTTTCGAATCGCTTCCCGAGGCTGGCGATCTCGGCAAGCCAAAGCTTGTTTTCTTTTTTGACGAAGCCCACCTACTTTTCAGCGATGCGCCGCAAGCTCTGATTGACAAGGTCGAGCAGGTCGTTAGATTGATACGCTCCAAGGGCGTCGGTGTTTATTTTGTCACTCAGAATCCGGCTGACATCCCTGAGAAGGTTCTGGCCCAATGCGGAAACCGTGTCCAGCATGCTCTGCGGGCATATACGCCGCAGGAACAGAAGGGCGTAAGGGCCGCTGCGTCCTCATTCCGTGTCAATCCGGATGTCGATACCGAAAAGGTGATAACCGAACTCGGTGTCGGTGAAGTGTTGATCTCAACCCTCGATGAAAAAGGCGTGCCGACGATGGTTGACCGTGCCTTTGTTGTCCCACCTGCAGGTCAGATAGGGCCGATCTCACCGGAACAGCGTGCCGCGTTGATCGCAACTTCGCTTGTCGCCGGTGTCTATGAAAATGCCGTTGACCGTGAGTCGGCCTTTGAATTGCTCCAATCCAAAGCCGAAGCCAAGATCGCCGAACAGACGGCCGCCGCCGAAGCCGAGATGATAGCCAAACAGCAGGAACAGCAGGCGAAAGAAGAAGCTAAAGCGGCGAGAAGCAACAGCCGAAACGATACGCTCGCTGAGTCTATCACCAAAAGCGTCGCTCGCTCCGCGAGCTCGTCTATCGGCCGCCAGATCGGCAATACCATCGTTCGCGGTGTTCTTGGAAGTATCTTTGGCGGAAAGGGCAAGAGTAAATGGTTCTAGACTGATGTTTCAATGGCTCGAGACTGGACCACATTTACACGCAGAATTACCGTGAATTACCCGGTCCGCGCTATTTACGAGGCATGGGCGATTCCCTCGCAAATCGAACGCTGGTTCCTCCGCTCCGCCGAGTACGTCGGTTTTGACGGAAGACAGAAGAACCATGACCGCGAGGTGGAGGTGGGCGACGGGTATCTCTGGCGTTGGCACGGGTATCTTGACGATGTAAGTGAGAAGGGCATGGTCGTTCAGGCAAACGGGCAGGACACATTCGCATTCACATTTACCCAAGACTGTCTCGTCACGGTTACGATCAAGCACGAGAACGGCGAAACGGTGGTTGAATTGACCCAGAGCAAGATCCCCGACGAGCCCAACCACGATATCTACGTCGATTGCTCATACGGATGGGCGTTCTATCTCGGCAATCTAAAATCGGTCCTCGAAGGCGGCATCGATCTGCGTAATAAGAAGGTTGATGTCAGAAATGTTGTGAATTCATAAGCGTGTCAGTAATGGCCACTCGGTCTGGTAAATAATAGAGGTAGAGAGTATGGCAAACGACGAGACGTTATTGATGGTCGGAACGGCGAAGGGGCTATTCATTCTGCGCGGAAAGAGTAGCAAATGGAACATTGATGGGCCGCATTTTGCAGGGCGTGCAGTCTATTCTGCGTTTTTGGACCAACGAAAAGGCCGAAATGAGATGTGGGCCGGGCCTGTGAGTTGGCATTTTGGTGCCGAACTTCTCAAGAGTACAGACATGGGGGCGACCTGGGACCAGCCCGAAAAGAACCGCATCAAGATGCCTGCTAATACCATAAAGTCTCTCGAGAATATCTGGCAGATCGCACCTGGAGGCAGCGACGATTCGTTGTATGTCGGTGTTGCTCCGGCGGCTCTGTTTGAGTCGCACGACCGTGGCGAAACTTGGATCTTGAACAAAGGCCTCTGGAAGCATCCGCATCGCAAGAAATGGTCGCCGGGCTTTGGTGGACTGTGCCTACATACGATCACTACCGATAAGAAAAACCCCAACGATATCAAGATCGCTATTTCGACGGGCGGCGTTTATCAGTCGGCTGATGGCGGCGAGAATTGGCAGGTGACAAACACCGGTGTAAAGGCCTATTTTCTGCCTGACCCATTTCCCGAATTTGGCCAGTGCGTTCATAAGATCGCGCAGCATCCGAAAAAGAAAAATACCTATTTTCTGCAGAATCACCACGGTGTCTATCGCAGCCGTGACGGCGCGACCACTTGGCAAGAGATCGAGAACGGATTGCCGTCAAACTTTGGCTTTGGGCTGACAGTCTCGGACAGCGGATTCGTCTTTATCGTCCCGCTCGACTCGGACGGCGTCCGCTACACTTGTGAAGGAAAGCTGCGGGTCTATCGCAGCCGCGATGAAGGCAAGTCATGGGAACCGCTGACCAAAGGCCTCCCGCAAAAGAATGCCTACGAAGTGATCCTCAGAGATTCGGTTGCGTCGGTTGGCCAGAACATCTTCTTCGGCACGAAAAACGGCAAGCTTTTTGGCTCAGGCAACGACGGCGACACGTGGAAAATGATCGAAGGATCGCTGCCCGAGATTTGCTGCGTGAAGGCCTATAAGATCTAATGGCGACAACGGTCCATCTCAGCGGCTATCTAAAGCCATTCTCCAGCGGTGAGACAGAGATCATTCTCGGAGCTGATCTATCTACCTTAAGGGATGTTCTTGATGCCCTTTTCGACCGTCACCAAGCCCTACGTGATCGCGTCCTAACCGAACAAGGCGAGATACGGCAACATGTCAATATCTTTGTAGGCAGTGATGATGTGAAACGGATCAAAGGACTGGCGACAAAAGTAAAAGCAGGCGATATTCACATTTTCAACGCCGTAAGCGGCGGTTAGTATTAGTAGATAAAAAAACTCTCTCGCAAACCTTTGAAAATCGGCAGATCCCGCCGCAAAAATGAGGCGATCTTATCGAATGGCTGCCCCCCTTCGATCACCTTTCTGATCTTATCCGTCCCACAGACGACATCCATCGGATTCTTGTCGAAAACGTATTCGTATGCGTTTTGCCGCCATTGAAATTCTTTCGTGTACATGTCATAAACCGTTTTGACCATAGCGATACCAACGATAACGGGTGTAAACACATTACGGTCGGTGATGTGGATCTGGACGCCGCCGCAGGTTTCGCCGGCGAATTCACAGAATGTCGGGCGGAAATATGCTTCGCGAAAAGCGACACCCGGAAAATCAAATTTACGAAGCGCGGTTGCCCAAGCGTGCGGGTCAATGAACGGAGCTCCGTTCAGGAAGAACGGCAACGTGGTGCCGCGGCCTTCGCTTAGCTCTGTTCCTTCGAGGTGAACGGTCGCGGGGAATACGACACACGTATCAACGTCAGGAATATTTGGGCTGGGCAATATCCACGGTAGGCCGGTTTCGTCGCCCCACATTTCGCGTTGCCAACCTTCCATTTCGACGACCTCGAGATCGCAGCCGATACCGAAATGCTCATTGAACATTTTTGCGAGTTCACCGATCGTCATCCCGTGCCGCGTCGGCAATGCGAATTGGCCGACGAATGACGAAAATGCATCTTCGGTAATGTTGCCCTCGACAGATACTCCATTGATCGGATTTGGCCGGTCGCAGACAACAAGCTTTTTGCCAAACTTCTTGGCCGCACGCATGCAATTGGCCATGGTGTAGATGAATGTATAAATTCGGCAGCCGACATCTTGCAGATCGACGACGATCACATCTACGTCGGCGAGCATCTCCTCGGTCGGTTCGCGGACCTCGCTGTAGAGGGAATAGACCATGATGCCCGTTCGCTCGTCTCGGACATGCGGCGTCTCGATCATGTTGTATTGCACGTCACCGCGAATTCCATGCTGTGGGCCGAAAAGCGTCGTCAAGGTAAATTCATCGCTTGACCGAAAAATGTCTGCCGCGTGGGCAAAGCTGTCCGGCATCACGGAAGCTTGGTTACAAACCAATCCCACACGCTGCCCCCAGATGGCATCGATCTTCTCATCCAACAAACGCTCAATACCTAGCCGAACTCTTTTTGACTGCATATATAAAATAATAGCCCAAGCTTCCGCTCGGGCTACATCCGTCTTAAAAAAATCGTGCCAAAGTTATTTCTTGGCTGCCGGCTTTGCATCGCCATCGACTACCGGTGCATCCGGGGCATGCTTGCCAACCGAGGCGATACCGTTTTCCATGGACGCCTTGGTTTTGTACATTTCGCTCTTGCCGATCGGCTCGCCGTTCGCGGCTTTCATGACAAAATACGGCGAACCGTCTTTCGCGGTCTTGCGCTCGAACCGTTTATCGTTGCCCGAATTCTTCTTAACCGAAGTTATACCCTTATTCGCGGCGCCGCGAGACTCGTAAGCTTCGCTGGTCAGGATGATCTGACCGTTGCTAGCTTTCAAATTAAATCGAACTTTCCCGGTCCTACCGGTCTTGACTTCAAATTTCCCTGCCATAGTAATGTCTCCTCAAAGAGTTTGTGAAATAAGGACTTTCGCCCCTTTATAGCGAATAAAATATGTCACAACGGCGCGCGGGTTGCAAATGCCGCTACTCAAGAAAATCGTGCGGCATATCACGCGGCGTTAAATTGTTGCGAGAAATGATACGTGCACAGCCATTCCAACGCAGGATCGCATCTTCATTTCCCACCGGCCTCATTGCCTCAGCGGTCTCAAAGCAGTCCATCGCCTGCCGAAATAGTTCAAAGGCAGCGACGCCATTCTTTGCCAGCGTCGCCTTGCCTCGCCGCTCGTACATTATGCCCGTGTAATAGCTTCGCGAATAGTCGTCCTTGATCCGCGTTACATACTCCGCAATGCGGGCGTCGCCGATGGCGTAGTCCTTGCCAAACCGGTCGCTCATCGCGAGCACAATATTTTTTAGGGCTTCCTGATTTTCGGGATCGACAGCAAGCACATCGAGATAGATGCTCTCCGCAGCACCGGGCTCGTTGAGCAAACGGTAACGACTAGCTTTTTCGAGTGCCGCAGGAATCGCCTCGATCGATAGTTTTTTAAGCTCGAACATACTGTCGAACCGCAGGCTGCCAGCCTGCCGGTTTTCTGATTCGCAGGCTGGCATCCTGCGTTCCGTCACTTCTTCCTAAATAATCTTACCAGTTTCTTCAACGGATCGTAATGCTCGTCCACGACCCGCTCCTTAAGCGGAATAATAGCATTATCCGTGATCGTAATGTGTTCCGGGCAGACCTTTGTGCAGCATTTGGTGATGTTGCAATATCCAATACCGAACTCATCTTTGAGTTCATCGACGCGGTTCTCGGTGTCGAGCGGGTGCATTTCGAGAGCGGCAGAATAGACCAGGAAACGCGGCCCGATGAACTCATCGTGCTTTACGTGGTCGCGAAGCACGTGACAAACGTCTTGGCACAGAAAGCATTCGATACACTTACGAAACTCCTGCACGCGGTCAACGTCTGACTGCTGCATCCGCCACGTTCCGTCCTCGGCGTCCGGTTTGCGGGGCTTAAATTTCTTGATTCGCTTTTTGACCTCGAAGTTCCATGACACATCCGCGATCAGGTCCTTGACCGCCGGAAAAGCTCGCATCGGCTCGATCGAAACAGGTTTGTCGAGCGGGATCGTATCGAGGCGCGTCATGCACATCAGCTTAGGCATACCGTTGATCTCGGCAGAGCACGAGCCGCACTTTCCGGCCTTACAGTTCCAGCGGCAGGCGAGATCGCCAGCCGATTCCTCCTGTATCTGATGAACGGCATCGAGCACGACCATGCCCTCGGTGATCTCGGTCTGATAGTCGACCATCTCACCGCCCTCACGCCCGCCCCGCCGTATGCTAAATGTTGCTTTTGCCATGCTTTTCTTAACGCAAAGTCGCAAAGACCGCCAAGACGCAAAGGGCAGCAATTAGTTCTTCTGCGTCTTTGCTACTTCGCGTCTTTGCGTTAAATTTCATCATCCCATTTCTTCGATCACTTCCTTGAGATAATCCGGTATATCCGGGATCGGCACTCGTTCTACTTCCATGCCGCCGGCTTCGCCTTTCTTGAGTGCAAAGTTAAACTTGCCGTATTCAGTGTCTTTTGCCTCAAAATCTTCCCTAAAATGCCCGCCGCGGCTTTCTTTGCGTTCGATTGCCGCACGGGTTATCGCCTCGCTGACGGTCAATAGGTTGTGCAGATCGAGGGCGGTGTGCCATCCCGGATTGAAATCGATATTGCCCGGAGCAAATGCCTTCGCCGCACGAGCCTTTAATACGTCGAGCCCATTAAGTGCCTCGATCATCTCGTCGTGGGTGCGAACGATACCGACATTTGCCTGCATCATGTCCTGCAGATCGTGCTGGATCGTGTACGGGTTCTCACCGCCTTCGCGTTCAAATGGTTCGAGGGCAGCCTTTGCCGTTGTTTCAATTTGAGCTTCGTCGATCGTTCCTGCACCATTCTCTTTTGCAAACTGAGCCGCGTATTCACCTGCACGTTTGCCAAACACGACCAGATCGGACAACGAATTTCCGCCGAGGCGGTTTGCGCCATTGATGCCGGCCGCACATTCGCCAGCCGCAAATAGTCCGGGAACGGTCGATGCCTGTGTGTCCGCATCAACACGAATTCCGCCCATGATGTAGTGCGTCGTCGGGCCGACCTCCATCGGTGTCGTTGTGATGTCGAGGTTGGCCAGCTGCATGAACTGGTGATACATCGACGGCAGTTTCTTTTTGATGTGCTCAGGCGCTTTCTGGATCTTCTCTTTGATCCATGCGATATCGAGATAGACGCCTCCGTGCGGCGAACCACGACCCGCCTTGACCTCGCGCATGATGCACCGGGCGACGTGGTCTCGGGTCAGCAGCTCGGGCGGACGGCGTGCATTTTTATCGCCGGTCACATATCGCCAACCTTCTTCTTCGTTGTCGGCGGTCTGATCTTTGTACGGCCCAGGTATGTCGTCAAACATGAACCGCTTGCCCTCGCTGTTGCGCAGAATGCCGCCTTCGCCGCGAACGCCTTCGGTAACGAGAATGCCGCGAACGCTCGGTGGCCAGACCATCCCGGTCGGATGGAATTGGATAAATTCCATATCGATCAGCTCGGCACCGGCGTCATAGGCGAGAGCGTGGCCATCGCCAGTGCCTTCCCAACTGTTGCTCGTGATCTTGTACGCACGGCCAACGCCGCCGGTCGCGAGGATCAGAGCCTTGCATTTGAAGACGCGAAAACGTCCGTGTTCCCGTTCGTACGCAAGACAACCAACTACGCGGTCGCCGTCTTTCAGTAGCGAAAGAACTGTGACCTCCATATAGACCTCGATTCCCTGATGGATACCGTGGTCTTGCAGCGTACGAATAAGTTCGAGGCCAGTGCGGTCGCCGACGTGGGCGAGTCGCGGATAACGGTGTCCGCCGAAGTTGCGTTGGAGAATTTTGCCGTCTTTTGTTCGGTCAAATACCGCTCCCCACGCCTCTAGCTCTCTAACCCGATCAGGAGCTTCCTTTGCGTGCAGCTCGGCCATTCGCCAGTTGTTGACGTACTGCCCGCCGCGCATTGTGTCGGTAAAATGTACCTTCCAATTATCGCGGTCATCGACATTCCCCATCGCCGCCGCCATTCCGCCCTCGGCCATAACGGTGTGCGCTTTGCCGAGCAGAGATTTGCAAATAAGGCCGACCGAGACGCCATTGCCAGAAGCCTCGATGGCGGCACGCAGCCCCGCACCACCGGCTCCGATGACGATCACGTCATGTTCAAATATTGGATAATCAGTCATTTACAAAACGAGACTTTTCACTGTTAATACATTCTATCTATTACACTTAACCCCAATTTGCCACTATTTTTGTCCCAGGCTTGTCCCAGCCTTGTCCCAGGCCTATCTTCGGGCAAATAACTCTTTATACATCAACAGGTTACAGAGGCTTTCCACGGGCGTTTTCGCCGATTTTTCAAAAAGAACAAAACACATTGTGCCACAAGTCATTTCCCTCAACCGCAAGACAATTATGCGGAATTCATAGCGTTGCAAGGATAGCACACCATTGCACAAAAGTCAAGAACATTCGGTCAATAGGAAGAACTCACCACAGAGAGCACGGAGAACACGGAGGAAGAAATAGGACGGGTTCTTAATCTCAGTGTCCTCTGTGTTCTCTGTGGTAAATCTTTCAAAACAATCGGTAATCACTAAAAACCCCCATCGAACAAAGCCGCACGTAAATGTCAGAAAATCCCACGACAAACAAGCTGCACCACGCAAACAGCATATGCCGTTTGTTCAGGCTGCCGACGCAATCGTAGGCTTTTTTGCGTACGGGTTTGTTGGACAATACGTCGAACACCCCGCCGACCAGATGCCGCAGGCTGTGGCAGCCGAGCGTGTAGCAGCTCAGGAAAAATACGTTTGCCGTAAGCACGATCGTGCCGACGCCGATGCCGAACTGCTCCGAGCCGTCCGCACCGGCGAACCACATCGACCGCCATGCGTCGTATCCCAGAAACACCAAGAACAACAATGCCAGGTATAAGAAATACCGGTGGACGTTCTGCAAAAGGAGCGGGAATTTACGCTCGCCGCGATAGCCAGAACGCGGTTCGCCGACGGCGCACGCCGGTGGGTCGGCCCACATCGATTTGTAGTAGGCTCCGCGATAGTAATAGCAGGTAAACCGAAATCCGCCCGGTGCCCACAGTATCAGCAAGGCGGGCGAGAAGGGCAGCCACGACGGTATCCACGCGGGTTTTGCCCCGAATAATGCGTGCGGTGAATTTCCAAAGAGTTCAGGCGAATAGAAGGGTGACAGGTAATTTCCAAACGAATAGTGGTCGCCCTGAAACGCCGCCCATGTCGAATAGACGACAAACGCCCCGAGGCCGATAAAGGTCAGAAGCGGAGCGACCCACCAGCCGTCCTTGCGCATCGTCTGTCCAAATCCACGCCTTTGAATAGAAACCAGATTAGATGCCATACGCGATCAAGCCGAGAGTCAAAATGCCGTTAATTTTCTGTGTGAAACCGCTATTGTTTTACGTCAAAACGGGCCGCAAGTCAAATAAATGCTGTATTTGGTGGTGTCTTAATTGAGTAGATATTATCTTCCTTCGCATTCTTTACAGCTTTGCGTAGGATTATATCCCGCAAAGCCGCAAAGGACGCAAAGTTAGGAAAAAGAAGGTAGATTGGGACACGATTCTATTCTTCCGCCTTGTCATCGTGGCGTTCTGTGGCCGTGCGTCCGTACATTTCTGCGAGTTCCCGCAGCCGGACTTCTAACTCAGTAGAAAGATCGCCGTCGTTCATCCGCCACTCCCAGTTTCCTGAGGCAGTCGCGGGGGTGTTCATTCGTGACTCGCTGCCCAGGCCGAGCACGTCCTGCATCGGTATGATCGCCGTATCCGCCGTTGACGCGAGACACGCGCTGATCATGTCCCAGTTGATCTCACGGCCTGTTGAGCGAAGGTATTTGCGGCAGTGGGATTTTACGTTCTTTGGCGCGGTCTTGTACCAGCCCGCGGTCGTGTCGTTGTCGTGTGTTCCCGTGTACGCAACGCTATTCTGAACATAGTTGTGCGGCAGGTCACGGTTGTTGGCATCGCCGCCAAATGCGTATTGCAGGATACGCATTCCGGGGAAACCGAAGGAATCTCTAAGATGTTCTACTTCGGGGGTCATCGACCCCAGATCTTCGGCGATGATCGGCAATTTGCCAAGCCTTTGTGCCAGAGTAGCGAACAACTTTGCTCCCGGAACTTCGGCCCAGCTTCCATTTTCGGCCGCCTCATCGCCGCCCGGGACTTCCCAATTGCGCACAAACCCGATGAAATGATCGAGCCGGACGATATCGGCCGTTTCAAACGCGAATGCGAGCCGCGCCGTCCACCAATTGAAATTGTCGGCCGCCATCGCATCCCAATCATAGATCGGATTGCCCCAAAGTTGACCGGTCTCCGAAAAGTAGTCGGGCGGCACACCGGCGACCACCGTGGGCGAGCCGTCCTCATTGAGTTTGAACTTTGACTGGTTGCACCATACGTCTGCGGAATCCAGGGCGGCAAAGATCGGTATGTCACCGATAAAGTTGATGCCCTTGTCATTTGCGTATTTTTTGAGAGCCAGCAATTGCCGAAAAAAAATGTACTGGTGGAACTTTTCAGTCTGGATCTCGCGGGCAAGCTGGGAATTTACGACCGCCAAGGCCTGTGGCGATCGCGATCGCAGAGCCTCTGCCCACTCGTACCACGGTGCTCCGTCATGAGAATCTTTCAGCGCCGTGAAAGCCGCATAGTCGTCAAGCCACCAGGCGTTGGAGCGGCAAAAGTAATCGAATTCTTCGGTCAGAGACGAATCCCCGCCGCCGCGGAATTTCTCAAAGCTCTGTGCAAGAAGGCCGTTTTTCCATTCGCGCACTCGGTCAAACTCGATACGTTTGGAAGCAAATGCCGGAATATCTTTGATAGAGGCTGGTGCGAGCAACCCATCATCGACAAGCCCTTCTGGCGAGATCAGCAAGGTATTCCCGGCGAATGTCGAATACGCCGAATACGGCGAATTGCCGTGGCCCGTAGGCCCGAGCGGCAACATTTGCCAGTAAGTTTGCCCAGACGCTTGGAGCGAATCGATGAATCGATGGGCCTCGCTTCCAAGATCGCCAATGCCGAACGTGCCCGGAAGGGAAGTGACGTGCAGCAAGATTCCGCTGGCGCGAGGAAAGTTCATTGCCATAATTATGCGTTTCCTTGCGTCCGAACTCAAAAGCGCTCTTATTTTGTCCCCGTTGCTGATATAGTTACGAATTAGCCAGCCATAGGACACGAACTAACCGCAATGCCGGGCTTTCAAATATACAAAAATCTTGCCTCGCTTAACGAACTCAATACCGCAGACGCCGAGGCTCTGTTCCTAAAATGCTGCGGCTCCGACGAGTGGGCCCGGCGGATGGAAAAAGCCCGGCCATTCGCTCTGGTAGAGGATCTGTTCGCATCCGCAGAAATGACCTGGGGCTCGGTGCCGCCCGATTCTCGGCTTGAGGCATTTCAGGCGGAGGGCATGAACGGCACGTCCCTATTATCGAGCGAAAGCGAGCCCAACGACGAGCTCGCCGCCGTTTACCACTTGTATGAGGAGCGTTTCGGGTTTATATTTATTGTCAATTCGATCGGAAGATCGCGCAACGAGATAACCGCTATCTGTCGTGCCCGTTTGGGCAATTCGGCCAAAACCGAGCTTATCATCGCCGAGTGCGAATACGATTCGATCATTCGAGGGCGTCTGAAAAAACTACTGGAACGATGAGCTCTATCACCACACATATCCTAGACACGACATCGGGGAAACCCGGGGCCGGCATCGCCGTCGTACTTGAGCGCAAAACACACACCGCCGGCTGGCAAGCCCTCGCCGAACAGATGTCTGACATTGACGGCCGCGTCGACGACCTGCTATCAAAACAGGAAGCTTTCCTGCCTGGACACTATCGCCTGATCTTTGAGGTAGCTCCGTACTTTCTAGTTCACGATATTGAGTGTTTCTTTCCAACGATAACCATCAACTTTGTCGTCAAAGACCCGGCCCAACGCTTTCACGTCCCTCTCTTGCTCAGTCCCTTCGGGTACACGACTTACCGTAGCAGCCAGCTATAGCGTCTCTCCGCGGCTGGCTATCGACGGGAATTTCCTCCCGAACTCTAAATGGGATTAGATCATACGAACAGGCAGAGATTATTCGGCAATTTCCGCAAATTTTCTGAAGAGTTGATAAGGGAAACGGGGTGTAATAACATTCGTTGTGTACGGCAGTGTCGGTCGGAACGAACGTTTCAAAACTGGTGAGCCGTGCCCGGCGGGTGCCTCGAATCGCCCGCCGGTCTTCTTTACTATCCCGATGAAGCGGTACAGCTCATGAGTTGCGCCGGCTGACCATTCCGCTTGAACGGGTTCAACCTAATCCAGCTCCGATGAAATTCACACCCAATCGTTCGCCGTCAGTAGAAAACGGTGATCCGACCCTTCCTTTGGCGAATCGGGAACATGTGGATAATAGGTATCTAGTGAGAGACGTTGAACTATCTCGAGTGCCCACGCCGAGCCTTTTGCTTGATGCAGGGCGAGTAAGGCAAAACGCCGTGCGGATGGGTGAGGTCGCGCATAGCGAGGGCGTTCGTTTGCGGCCGCATATTAAGACACATAAATGCGTCGAGGTCGCACGTATCCAGACGGCTGGGCACGATGGCGGGGTAACGGTCTCGACGCTTGCCGAGGCGAGAGCATTTGCGGCTAACGGATTTGACGACATCACTTATGCCGTGCCGATAGAGCAGGGTAAGTTTGCCGAAGTGATCGACATCATTCGCGGCGGAGTTGATCTCAACGTCATTACGGATGACGTTGCGACTGCAGGGCTGCTGGATGCGGCGGCGGCTGAGGCGAATGTTCAAATCGGCGTATTTCTGAAAGTGGACTGCGGCTATCACCGCTGCGGTGTCGAGCCGGACGAACCTGCGGCAATGGCGATACCGCGAGCGATCTCAGATGCGACGAATCTGGATCTTGTAGGTATTCTCACACACGCAGGTCATTCTTATCACGCCCGGACAAAAGAGGAGTTGCTCGCAACAGCTCGGCAGGAACGTGACGTGATGGTCGAATTTTCAGAGCGTTTGAGGTGCGACGGTATCGAGGTTCCGACCGTCAGCATCGGCTCGACGCCGACGATGAGCGCGATAGACCATCTGGACGGAATTGACGAGATCAGGCCCGGAAATTACATCTTCTTCGACGCTTTTCAGGCGACGCTTGGCAGCTGCGGTTTTGATGACTGTGCATTGACCGTTTTGACTGCGGTGACGCATGTCAGCCAACAGCACCGGAAGATTATCGTCGATGCGGGCGGTATTGCTCTGTCTAAGGATCGCGGTGCCGTCGAGTTTGACGCCGGATGCGGTTACGGCCGTGTTCTCGATCTTGAGGGTAGCGATCTTGGGCTTCGCGTGGGTTCGCTCTCGCAGGAACACGGCGAGATACTGGTCGAGGACGACACAATATTTGACACGATATTGGTCGGTTCCCGCCTGCGTATTCTCGCAAACCACTCGTGCCTTACCGCGGCCCAGCACACGCATTACAATGTCCTCGACGACGGCGAGATCGTTGACCGGTGGAAAATACACAGCGGATGGTGATAAAAATGGGGAACTTTTTGCCGATGGTGGCCATAGCTTTGCTCGCCGCGGCGCTGCCGGTACACGCTCAAAATATGGAACGGGCACGTGAGGAATTAAAGAAATTTGACGCCTTTTATCAAAAGGGCATGAAGGATTACGGTATCGTTGGCGGCGGTTTTGTGATGGTGCGCGGCGATTCCGTCGTAGATCAGCAGTCGTATGGAATGGCCCACATCGCCAATAAATACGCGGCGGACGAGAATACCATTTATCACTGGGCATCGATCACGAAGACACTGACAGGCATCGCAATAATGCAGCTTCGCGATCGCGGGCGATTGAAACTCGATGATCCGATCACAAAGTACGTGCCTGAGCTGCGTGAGGTGCACAATCCGTTTGGATCGATGGATGAGATCACGATCGGGCAGTTGATGTCGCACACGGCTGGGTTTCGCGGTGGCACATGGCCGTTTGGCGGAGATAAAGATTGGCATCCGCCAGAACCGACAAAATGGTCGCAGCTCGTCGCGATGATGCCGTACACCGAGGTACTCTTTAAACCTGGCAGTAGATACAGCTATTCAAATCCGGGCGTCGTCTATCTCGGCCAAGTGATCGAGCGTCTCTCTGGCGAGAATTTTGAGGTCTATATGGACAAAAACGTCTTGCGGCCTCTCGCTATGCGGAACAGCTATTACGACACGACTCCGCCTCATCTGTTGCGGCATCGTTCGCACAGCTACTTTCTCGCAAAAGATGGCAAGTTAAAGGACGGCATTTTCGACATGGACACCGGAATCACGGTT
Organism: Pyrinomonadaceae bacterium; assembly: GCA_049663465.1. GTDB lineage: Bacteria > Acidobacteriota > Blastocatellia > Pyrinomonadales > Pyrinomonadaceae > OLB17. The sequence goes on along the minus strand of JBATDM010000040.1, from coordinate 43,655 downwards.
TCCAACGGCGGCCTGAACGCACCACTGACCGACATGGCAAAGTATCTAAAATTCCTCATTGGCGATCCAAAACGCCGAGGAGAATACGATGCGATCTTAAAGCGTCTGAGCCTCGAGGAAATGTTCACGCCTGTGGTTGACGTCCTTGACGAGCCAAAGGATGGCAAGAACCGGAAAGACTTTATCGGGCGGTCATTCTTTATTGAAGACAATTTCGGCCAGCGATTCATCGGCCACAGCGGGCATCAGAATGCATTTTCGGCACATTTCTATTACAATCCGGCAACCAGCTCTGCATATATCGTCGCCTACAACACCTATCGTGAAGGTTCGCCCGCCGATCCCGGTGCTACGGATCGCCTCGACCGTGAGCTGAAAGAGTATTTGTTTGAGAAGGTCTTTCCGCTGTTCCCTAAGAGATAAACTATGTTGCAATTTGATTCCATTCAGCCTGTCGAACGTCGGCCAAAGTCGATCTACCTTGTCGCGGCCGCGCTGATGTTTTTTGCCGCGATAGTGCTTACTTCATGTTCCGGCGGAACAACGCCGATCGCGAATAGCGCAGCAGAAAGTAAAGACCCCAACCGCAAGATACGCATCGGTTTTGCTATGGATGCACTTAAGCAGGAACGCTGGCAGAAGGACCGCGATCTCTTTCTCGCACGTGCGGCAGAACTCGGGGCCGAGGTCATTCTACAGACAGCCGACGGCAGCGACGATGCGCAGATGAAGCAGGTCGAGAGCCTTTTGACGCAGGGCATCGACGTCCTCGTGATCGTGCCGCACAATGCCGAGGTTGCGGGGGCGATGGTTGATATGGCAAAGAAACAGGACGTTCCTGTCATTTCGTATGACCGGCTTGTCCGAAACAGCCAGCCCGATCTCTATGTATCATTCGACAATGAACGCGTCGGTGAGCTTCAGGCCAGATATCTCTTCGATAAACAACCGACCGGCAACTACATCCTCATCGGCGGAGCCCCGACGGATAACAACGCCGCTCTGCTCAGAAAAGGGCAGCTCAAGGTTCTCCAACCAGCTATCGACAGCGGAGCGATAAAGGTCGTCGCCGACCAATGGGCAAAAGAGTGGCTGGCGGAAGAAGCGCTAAAGCACACTGAGAACGCACTTACTCAGAATAATAATGACGTGGTGGCGGTTGTCGTTTCAAATGACGGTACGGCGGGCGGCGTGATCGAAGCTCTCAAATCGCAGAATCTTGCTGGAAAGGTTTTGGTGTCTGGCCAGGACGCGGAGCTTGCCGCACTTCAACGAATCCTGGCCGGCACACAGACAATGACGGTTTACAAACCGATCTCACGGCTCGCTCCCGCCGCAGTCGAGGCAGCTATCGCACTCGCAAAAGGCGAAAAACCGAACGCCGTGAGGACGGTCAACAACGGCGTCATCGAGGTCCCATCGATCCTGATCGAACCGATCCCGGTCGATAAGCAAAATCTCGACGACACCGTTATTAAAGACGGCTTTCAGAAGCGAGAAGACGTATATAAGAGACCGTGATGCACGACGGGATCAGGGGCGCAAAAACGCGACCGATGATCGCATCGGCCGCAAGTTGGAGAAGAGTGTCTACTCTCGGTGGGAACTTGTTACGACAATTGTAAGAAGCCAGTTGTCAGAACTCCGTTGTCCTGACATTCTTTTTTCTCACCTGTCATATCTTTTCAAAAACTTTCAATGATCATCGCAACTGCCTACTGTCGTCGCCTACTGATTCACCAGCCTCATCCGACCGTCGGCCATCCTGATGGCCATCGCGTTCGGTTCGTAAACCGTCAGCGGCCGTGATTCTTTTTTCTCGAGCTTGGCTTCCTGCGTCTTGCTGTTGACCTGCTTATAATTTCTTGCAAATGTTCCGTCAGAGATCGACGCGTAACGGGCCGAGATGCGGCGGACGTATTCGCGGGTCTCGTTATACGGAGGAACGTTGTAGCCGTATTTCATCACTGCACCTTCGCCGGCGTTGTAGCCCGCGAGAGCCAGGGTCACGTCGCCGTTGAACATATCCAGCAGCATTCGCATATATTTCACGCCGCCGTCGATATTCTGTTTTGGGTCGTAAATATTTGTTACGCCGAGACGACGGGCCGTCGCCGGCATCAACTGCATCAGGCCGCTCGCACCTTTATTTGATAACGCTTTCAGCTTGAAAGACGATTCCTGGTGCATCTGCGCATAGATCAGAAGCGGGTCAATGCCGTAACGGCGGCTCGAATCGACTATGTAGGAATCGAACACGACGTTTCCGGTCGTAAAGCCCTTCATCCCGGCGTTAGAAGCCATCGAAAATCTTCCGCCCGTGCTGTTCAGAGCAGAATTTAGCATTTCGCGGTCGGCCAAACCCTCGGAAACGTCCATGCGGGCGGTTCGGGTGGACTTAGTCGGCGCAGATATCGCCGTCGGCTTAACATACTTTTTCGTATTGTTAAGCCTCGAACTAACCTTGGTTGATTTTGCCTGAATGGTTGCCGCGACCGGTATGTATGCAGGTTTTACTACGCTAACCCCGCGAAGAGTGTCAAAATTATCGAAGTAGCGGGGACGCTCTTGCGACATGGCGGGAATGCCGGCGAGTAGAGACACAAGGATTATGAGGTGTGATCTTTTCATGTTGGTTGGTGGGTGGGCGATCAGGAGCCCGAGAGCGGGTGAACCGTGCCCGGTTCGTCCTATCACCTAATAATAAAAAGTCATAAGGCTGAATAGTTTCCACAAAAGACAAGATTATTTAACAATGTTTGTGTGACGGTTGTCGGTGGGCAGTTGTCGGCCGTCAGTGGTAATATCTGGCTGGGGATTTGCACGTGGTTTATGCTTGCCAGCTCGTAGCTGACAACTGGCTACTGACAACTGACCAATGCTTTACGTTTCGCAAATATTGAATCGCCCTGTCTTTGACGCCCGCAATGAAAAGATCGCGGTCATCAGGGATGTGCTCGTTCAATACGGCGGCGAAGACTATCCGCCGGTGATCGGCCTTGTCGCACGCTATCGCCGACGGGATTTTTTTATGCCGAGCCGCGATTTTACCGATCTTGGACTCCACGGCGCACGAATGACCTCGGCGATCCTCGATCTAACTCCTTTTATCCGACGCGATGGCGAAGTGCTGCTGGGCAAGGACGTGCTCGATAACCAGTTGATCGACGTGGACGGTAAGCGCGTGGTTCGTGTGAATGACGTACAGCTTATCGACGCGGGCGATATGTGGCGTGTGTCGGGTGCGGATGTAAGTTTGCAGGGGTTTGTGCGGCGGTTGATGCCAAAGGGATTTTATGGCAGCGATCGCGTTGTAGAAGTTTTGGATTGGGCTGATGTTGGATACCTGGCGACCGATACAGCTACCGTAACCGTACAGCTCAAATCGTCGAAGGATAAGCTTTCGCGGCTTCACCCGGTCGAGATCGCACAGCTTGCCGAGACGCTCTCTCCTATTCACCGGACCGAGGTTGTCGAGAGTCTCGATGACGAGATCGCCGCCGACACGCTCGAAGAGATGTCCACCGAGGCGCAGGCACGCATTCTCGAAGACCTCGACGAGGAACGCGCCGCCGACATTCTCGAAGAAATGTCACCCGATGACGCCGTCGATGTGCTCGACGAGATGGACGATGAAAAGTCGGAGCAGCTTTTTGCTCTGATGGAAGATGATGAGAAGGCGGACGTGGCGGAGCTGATGCGTTTCGAACACGATACGGCCGGCGGGTTGATGACGACCGAATTTGTAGTCTTTCCAAAAGATCTTACCGTCGGCGAGACCATCCGATCCTTACGCGAGATGGCCGAGACGCCGAACATGATCTATTACATGTATGTTGTCGAGGAAAAAGGCTCGTGGAAGATCTGCGGCCTGATCAGCCTTCGTTCGTTGATCCTTGCCGACCCGACATTCAAACTAGCCGACGTGATGCGGACCGAGTTCCGCTTTGCCCACCCATCCGAGTCCGCCGAAGACGTCGCCCAAACCATCTCCGAGTACAATCTCCTCGCCCTCCCCGTCATCGACGACGAAGGCGACATCGCCGGTATCGTCACCGTCGATGACGCTATGGAAATTCTGCTGCCAAGGAATCTACAACGGCGCCTGCCGAGACTGTTTGGTTAGTTAACTCCCGCACATCAATTTCAGCTAGGCCGTAAATCGCAGGTCTTTGCGAAGTTCAAGGTGAAAATACGAACGGATTGGCAAGAGTGCTGGTCAGGAGTTCGGCGTGCGCGTTTCCAAAGTTGAAAAACGACTTTATCCTATCGAACAAGTTAGTCCTATAAATCATTCCCGACCATTTTCCCCACGTTCAAGCGAAAATATGTTGAGTTCAGTTTTTTTCTATTTCCGTACGATTCGTTTGCGGCTAGGCTCTGGTGTGCAAGAAGAAATCAGAAGTACAGCAAACAATCACAGGAGAAATCAATAATATGGATAGACAAAGCAAGCTAGAGAAAAAATTGTTCCGTCTGCAATGTTTTTGCGTCATCACGACCCTCACAGTTGTTTCTCTTCTCTTTATGGGATTTAAGTCAAACAACAAGCAGAAGTTCTCGGAGATCGACGTCGAACGGATCAACATCGTCGAGAGCGACGGAAAACTGAGAATGGTCCTCTCGAATCAGAAGCGGCAGCACGGGGGAACGATGGATGGAAAAACATTCGAGCGTGAGCGTCCCGCAGGTATGCTTTTCTTTAACGAAAAGGGAGATGAGGTCGGCGGCCTGATCTTCTCCGGAGACAATGGACAGGGGCAGTATAATTCGCTGACGTTCGACAAGTTCCGAAGTGATCAAACGATCGCCCTGCAGCATTTGGAGAACAAGGATGGTGAGTTTTTCGCCGGACTTTCCATCAATGACCAGAATATGCCGATCACCGACATGGTTGATAAGATGGAGAAGATCAAGCTGATCAAGGACGAAAAAGAGAGAAATGCGGCAATGAACGCGTCCATGAAGAGTGGCGAGATGACGGTCAAACGGCTTGCACTCGGCAAGGGGCGGGATAAATCAGCCTTCCTCGAACTGAGAGACGCTAAGGGCAATCCCCGGATCAAGATCTCGGTAGCGGCGGACGGAAATCCGAGAATGGACTTTTTGGATGAAACCGGCAAGGCTATCCAGTCTTTTCCGAATACGCAAAAGTAGTTGCGGTCGTTTGAAATGACGATCGGCAACCACGAGTATCGGAGGAACGGTGATTTCTATACCGTTCCTCCGGTAAACACAATTTTTCGGCTAGGTAGAGTTTTCCAGTGAAATTACGAATATTTGGATTATTGGGCCTGCTGGCATTTTGCTACGTCATGGCTGTTTACGTGAAATTGATGGTAGCCGGCTCTTTTGATCGGTTCTATTTTCACGTCGATGCTCCGTTTTGGCTGTTTCTTCAGGCCGTGGCGGGAATATCGATCCTTGTTTTGCTACGAAAGTGGCTGGGACTGCTAAACGTAAATTCCCGTTCAATTAGCCGGGACTTCCTTATTCTGCTCGCCTTTATTCCTCTGTTGGCCGTACTCAACACTGTATTTGGCGCGATGCTTTTTGAGAGGTTCGTTTTCGGCAAGGAACACAATCTACTTCAGTGGGTCTCGACCATTCTTTACCAACTAATCCTGCAATCGGTCGCTGGTTTGGGATGTATCTCTTATTTCTATTTTTCGACGCTAACGGAAATACGCGCGAAGTTATCTGCGGCTCAAATTGCGCAGAGCGAGATGGAGCTCAAGATCCTGCAGCAGAAGGTCGATCCGCATTTCCTGTTCAATAGTCTCAACGTCCTGTCTTCACTGATCGATCTTGACCCGAACGCGGCAAATGAATTTTTGGATAAACTTGCCAAGCTCTATCGCTATATCCTGCATACTCAAAACGCCGAGGTGGTCACACTCGGGGAAGAACTTGAATTCGCGAGAGACTACCTATATCTTTTGCAGCAGCGATTTGGAGCAGCCTATGAGTTTAACTGGAGCGTGCCGGCTAACGGCTCCGCCAGCGGTCTGATGATCGTGCCGACCGCTCTCCAGAGCCTGCTGGAAAATGTCGTCAAACACAATGCCGGCAGCGGAAAAGATCCGCTCCAAATAGATATCAGCGTTACGGGCGACCTTCTGACGGTCATCAACAAGACATCGCCAAAAGAGAAAATGCAACAGGCGAGCGGAACCGGTTTGCAGAATCTCACCGATCGGTATGCGCTGCTGACAGACCGGCTGGTTGAGATCGTCAGTGAAGGAGAGGCCTTTACAGTGAAGATCCCGTTGTTGGAAATAAAAAAATGAGAGTCGTGATCATTGAGGACGAACCGCTGGCAGCTGAGAAACTCCGCGGCTATTTCGAACGGTATGACGGCACGATCGAGATCGTGTCCACACTCGAAAGTCTGCGGGATCTCCGCGTATGGTTTCGTGAAAACCAGCTGCCGGATCTGATCTTTTCGGATATTGAACTGCTCGACGGCAATGTTTTTGAATTCTTTGAGAAAGAGAATCTGAAAAAGCCGATCATCTTCACCACCGCTTACGATAAGTTCCTGCTTCAGGCGTTTGAGCTGAGCGGCATAGGCTATTTACTTAAACCTTTTACTTACAAGAGCTTCGTAGCGGTCATGCTCAAACTCGAAAGCCTCAAGGAAAGCTTCAACGCCGGACAATCGATGCTGTGGGAGGAAATTCAAAAAAGGATCTCCGTCCGGAAATACAAAGAACGCTTTGTAATTAAACTGCGCGGCGGGATCCAGTTGGTAGAAACAAAACGGATCGGCTACTTTCAAATTCAGGATGGGATACTTTTCGCCATCGACGATGTGGGCAGCAGATTTGCTCTCAGCGAAAACTTGAACGAACTCGTGGAGGCGCTCGACCCGAAACAATTCTTTCGTCTCAACCGGAGTGAGATGGTCAATCTGAATTTCATCGAACGGCTCGAACCATATTTCCAGAATCGACTTGTTGTCCGTGTGAAGAACTCAAAAGTAAAACTCATCTCAAGCATCAGCCGCACACCTGATCTGCGTCAGTGGATCGATGGCGGGTGAGAACTGACAGGATCCGAACCACTCGCGGGGCCTTCGCGCAGCGCATTTCCATCGTCGAGACAATACAGCAAAGTATCGTCCTAATAATCTCTTCTACATTCAGGGCAGCGTTTCATATGCTCTTACAACCATCCATCCGGTTTGTGATGCTCCGGCTTTTCAAATTAGTATTACTCTAGGCCTTTGACTAGATACAGCTTACTTATTTCTTCCTGATAACCGTATGCGATCGTTCCCTTGGCCGAAACAAAAAGCGAATATATGCCGGAGGCTGAAGATTTTGCCGGTTTGACTTTCTTCCAAAGTGATCTTTTGCCCGAGACAAGATCAATCCGGTGGATATCAACCTCTCCCGGCGTTCTTGAATAGATCAGTAAACTCGATCCGTCCGAACTCCACCCTGCAAGGCTTTCGGCGTCATTCATTCCATTTACGGGCTCGCACTTGCCGGTTTCGATCGTGCAGAGCACAGATTTCCCGGTGGTATCGGCGGCTACCATTCGGGTGCCGTCAGGCGATAACCCGCTGAAGCCTGACCGTTCACGCCTTTCCGGGATCGAAACACCGGCCGGGAGAAACGGCGTTAAGTTTTCCCCATCTGCACCCAGGACAAAAATTCCGGGATCTTCGCCCTTAGTTTTTGTCGCCTGGATCAAGATCCTGCCGTCGGGCAGCCAACCGCCCCAATCAATCGCAGCGACGGAACCCAAATTCAACTTCTGAGGTTTTCCGGGACCAGTCGGCACTACCGAAACAGTCAGTTCCGGCTCTCGCACTAAAACGAGCGCTTTGGCAGCATCGGGCGTCATGGCAAGACCGATCCCATCTGCGATCTTTACCGGCTTTGTGCCTTCCGGTTTCCAGATATAAACTGAGCCCTTTGATCCGCCGCTGTATCCGGTTTCGTTGATCATCACGGTATCGTTCGAAGATATTCCGCCGAGCCTTCCCAGTTCACGCCCGGTTCGATCTTTGGGAGGCGAATCCGCTCCATCTACAATTTCGATCGCAGAAACATTCCGATCCACCGACATGAGTACATCTCCCGTCGGGGAAATGTCGTGCAAGGTGACTGAACCGGGAAAGCGAATGATCGTGCGTTCCTTGCCGGCTGTATCCAGACTAAATATCCCCACCTCTCGACCTGCGGTTTCAGTCGCCGCGATCCAGACTTCGCTTGGAGATCTCCAGGCAAGTCCCCACCAATCGTAGAAACTACGGCTAGTGGCGATCGGCTTTTTCGTCCCGTCCAGAATTGTCACTGGAAAAGCTGAAGGTTTCGTGGTGTCAAAAAATGCCAGGAAATCTCCTGATCGCGATATACGTGGAACAACGTAATCCGAAAGTGTCGAGACCTCCGTCCGCGGTGTAACTGACGTCCCGACTGGAAATTCAATAGTTGAACGCCCGTTCTCGGTCCGTGCTACCGCCATCGTATTATATTGACCAAAGTCCGCAAACTGGACATTTTCGAGTTCCGCCCGCGACGCTCCGCCCGTTAAAGATGCCTTTGCGAGAGTTCCGGTTCGGAAGTATGGGTTGGCGAGCAGCACCCGTGAATCGGTCAGAATGGCAAGTTCACCCGAGGGAGAGATAGCAAGCAGATCAGCACCGGGAAAACCGAGCGGGCGATACTCGGGATTATCAAGACTCGTTATATACAACTGACGGGGCTGGCCTTCCCAGTCGGCACTATAAACGACCGTCCGCCCGTCAGGAGCAAACCGGGCCGCGTAGACGAATCCTTTCTCAAAGGTCAGAGGTTGGTAAGTAACTTTCGATTCTGTTGATGCCGATGTCGAACTCAAGAGTCCGAAATACCACAACCCAAATCCTGTCGCGGCAAAAAACAATAAAGCCGCCGCGGTCGCCGGAACTTTCCAACGGCTCGCCGGAATTTCGCTCTCAGAGGTCACGTCGCGGGCAGTAAATCCGGAGCCTGTCGAGCTGGTCGGCATTGACACGGCTTCGAGGGCGAACCCGAGATCGTGGGCCGAATGAAATCGGTGATCAGGCTTTTTCTCCAGACATCGACGCATCAATTTGTCGAGGGCGGGCGGGATCGTAATTCCCGTTTCTGCAGTCTCCGGCACATCATCTTTCAGGATCGAATGCATTATCTCGACCATCGAATCGCCGTTAAATGCACGGCGTCCGGTGAGCATTTCGTAAAGTATCGCCCCGAAAGAGAAGATGTCCGATCGATGATCTACCGAATGTCCCCGCACTTGCTCCGGGGACATATACCCGGCCGTACCCATCACCAGCCCCGGATCTGTCAGAGCTCGTTTCGTGGCATCCTCGGAACCATGGATCTCGGTCTTGGGCTCCCGGAGTTTTGCCAGGCCAAAATCGAGGATCTTCACGCGGCCGTCATTGTTAATGAATATGTTTTCGGGTTTCAGATCCCGGTGAACGATGCCTTTTTCATGTGCCGCAGAGATCCCGCTAACGATCTGCTGGGCGAGTTCAATTGCTTTCCTAAGCGGTAACGGCCCCTCGTCGAGTCTCAGTCGAAGTTCGTCGCCTTCGAGCAGCTCGGAGACTATAAACGGTGAGCCATCGTGTTCGCCGATATCATAAACTGTGAGAATGTTGGGGTGATTAAGGGCTGATGTCGCTTTCGCCTCCTGCTCAAAACGCCGCAGACGATCTTCGTCGCCCGACATTTCAGCCGGAAGCACTTTTACCGCGACCTCGCGATCAAGCCGCGAATCTTTTGCCTTATAAACCTCGCCCATTCCTCCTTTACCGATCTGGGAAAGTATCGTGTAATGCGAGATTGTTGTGCCTTTTTCGAGTTTCATTTTCTATTGGGTAGACCTACACGTTTCGCGATCGCGGCGAAACGCGGGTCGTCGCGAAGGTCATCAAAGTACGGGTGGACATTAATTTTCGTAACATCTACGTCGCGAGCCTCAAATGCCTTTTCGAGCTCGGTGATCGCCATATCTTTTTCCCCTAGGGCTCCGTATATTTGCGCGAAGTAGGACGTCAAAACGTATTGAGTTTTTGAGATCTCTCGTAATCTCTCGATGATCTCTTCGGCCTTCCGCCGCTTGCCGGACTTTGCATATGCATAGCCCGCATTGACTAAGCTGTCCTGATTGGCGGGATCTTTTTCGAGGCCTTCTTCGGCAAGTTCGATCGCCTTGTCGTACATACCCGCTTTGTTATAAACGACGCAGGAATGATAGGAAACGGTAGGATGGCCGGCGGCAAGGTAGTTCGCCTCCGCTGTTTGCTCCAGCGCTTTGTCCAGTTGACCGTCGTACATATAGCTGGAAGCCAGGTGCGAAACATATATGACCGACAGCGGTTCAAGTTCTAAAGCACGTTTCAATTCGACGATCGCTTCCCGGAAACGCCCCATCGGAACGAGAAATCCATAACCGTAATTTTTGTGGATCTCAGCGACATTTGGGCCGAGTTCGATCGCATTCTTGTATTCGCTTTCTGCTTTCTGCCAATCCCAATCAAAATTCACGGCAACCCCGGCAACTGCGGCGTGAGCTTCGGCGAGGCCCGGGTCGATCTCAAGCGCTTTTTGGGCGGCCGCTCTTGCTCTTGCCGCGACCTCTCTTGAAGCAACGTAGCCATAGCTCGGCATTGTTCTATAGGCTTCTGAAATACCGACGTATGCGAGTGCGAAACCAGGATCACGGGCGATAGCCTGTTCATAATACTCGACCCCCTTCTCCAGATCGGCTTTTGTACGCTTTAGGTAGTGAAAGCGCCCTTTTAGATAAAGCTGATAGGCTTCGTTATCGGCTGTGTAGGTTTTCTTGAGTTCCTTTTTACTCTCTCCTGCCAGTTTCAACTTCAGTTTTTGAACTATCTCCGCCGCGATCTCCCGCTGTGTCGCCAGCAGGTCAGACATCTTTCGATCATATTTTTCGCCCCAAAGAGTTTTGCTGTTGCGTACATCAACAAGTTCCACACTAATTGTGAGATCGTCGCCCCTTTGCGCGATCCGCCCGGTCATTACCGTCTCGACCCCGAGCTCCTTTCCTGCAGCGACTGAATCAGTCTGTTTTCCCTTATATCGAAATACGGAACTCGTCGGGCTAACTCTGAGCCCCTCGATCTGGGACAGACTGTAGATAAGTGATTCCGCCAGGCCGTCTGTAAGATACTCTGAGTCGATGGAGTCGTTACTGTTCTGAAACGGCATCACGGCTATCGAATCGATCTGCTTTGCGTTGGAACCAAGATAGCGGTAGGCGAAGAACCCGCCGACGAGAAGCACTACTGCGATACCAAATATCATCAGCGGCTTTGACGCTCTATTTGAGGAGAAGCTCCGCTTCTCCGATAGTTCACCCAAAGATTCCCGAGGCTCGGCCTTTGCTCCGGTACTAAGGATGGCGGTTTGGTCGGTTGTGTCTATCTGCGCACGAGTCTTATCCTCACCGCCAAGGAACCCAGTCGCTACCGCTCCCGGTTCTGACAGGATCGCCGTTTGGTCGGTCGTATGGACAAACCGGCGAGTAGGGTCGTCGCCCAACGGACCGCCCGCTAACGCAGGCGGTTCTGACAATATCGCCGTCGCCGGCTCATTCTCTGCCCCTCCGTCCTCAGTCTCTCGCCTTCCCAAAGCAGGCCCTTCGAGAAGCGCATTGCCGTCATCTAGACAGTACAACAAGGTATCGTCGTAATAATCGCGTCTGCATTCAGGACATCGTTTCATAACTTCTATTCAGGCAAACCCATTCGCTTCAATATTGCTCCGTAACGCTTGTCGCTCTTTAGTGAACCAAACTTCGCGTCCCGTCTGATCACCAACACCAATTCAAAACCGCGGCTTTCAACGTCCTTCTCTAGCCATTCAAAAGCCTTGTCTTTATTACCTAGTGCCGTATATACTTCGGCGATCTGAATTCCAACTGAGTTGTCTTTTGTATAGGCTTCTTCCAGTTCTTTGATTATCGCTATTGCATTCTCCGTCTGCCCGTTTTTTGCATACGCAACCCCAAGATTAGAAACCATTCTACGGATCTTTCCATTTGCTAATTCGACGGCCTTTTTTGCTTCAGCCAAGGCATCGGCATTGCGTCCTTGTTGCAGATATACGCACGCCATTAGATTAGGTCCCCCGGGGAAATTGGGATCTAGTTCTACAACTCGTTTGGCAAACTCGATCGCAGACTGAGGATCAAGCTTGTCTGCGCAGTAGTGATTTGCAAGGTTGTAATTGACAATTACTGACAATGGCTCAAGCTCGTACGCTTTCTTGAGCGTCAACGTGGCTTCATCGACTCTTCCCTGCGTTATCAAGTATTCGTGGTACCATCTGTGCGCATTCGCATAGTCCGGGCTCAATTCGATCGCCCGCAGGAATTCCTTTTCGGCTTCAGCCCAATTCCACGAGTATAAATTCACGTATGCGAGTGATGCGTGAGCTTCTCCAAGCGAATCATCGATCTCAATGGCTTGTTTCGCGAATTGCCTGGCTCTTGATAAGGAATCAACCGGAAAGTCGTCATCCCACCAGGGGAAGACAGCATACGAATCGGCTAGACCGACGTAAGCAAGCGCATAATTCGGATCTTTGTCAACGGCTGCTTTGAACTGCCCGATCGCTTTTCTGAGGTTCACCCCATCCCTTTTGTTCCAGTAATAGCGTCCCTGAAGATAATCTCTGTAAGCCGCCGCATCGGCGGTGTAGCTTTTCGCAATTTTCTCTTCTTCAGCACCTGTTAGCCTTGTTTTCAGACGGCTTGAAACATCTTTGGCGATCTCGCTCTGAAGTGAAACAAGATCCGACTGTTTTCGTACATATCGCTCGCTCCAAAGCACCGCGTCTTTTCGAACATCGACGAGTTCCAGATTCAGCGTCAATTCCTCCCCGCGTTGAGCAATACGACCATTCAATATCGCTTGCACATTCAATTCCTGTCCAATAGTTTTTGAGTCAGTTTTCTTTCCTTTGTAACGAAAGACAGATGAGCTTGGCTTGACACTCAAATTTGGCAGTTTGGACAAATTTCCTATTAAAGTCTCGGTCATTCCATCGGAGAGATATTCAAGATCTTCATTTCCAAGGTCATTGACAAACGGCATCACTGCGATGGATTCGATCAGCTTGCTAGTCGAAAAATATCTGTAACCGAAGAACCCGCCCAAAACGATCAAAGCAAGAGCCAAGACCCCAAGCAATATGCGCCTGTCAAACCCCTTCGCTCGCGGCAGATCGACCACCCTGCTCGGGAGCACCGTCGTCTGCTCAGTCGTATGTATCTGGGCACGAGTCGGAGCTTCGCCGGGTGCGGCCGTGGAGTGCAAGATCGCGGTCTGCGGCTCGTCGAACCCGCCGCCCGCTGACGAGCCCGGGCCGAACAGCAACTCACTGCCATCGTCGAGACAATACAAGAGCGTATCGTCGTAATAATCTCGCCTACATTCAGGGCATCGTTTCATCGCTTTTCTTCACTGATCATTCAGCCATACCGATTTGTTCAAGTAGGGCTTTGAATCTCGGATCGCTGCGGAGTTTGTCGAACCGGGGAGTCGTAGCCAAGAAAGCCTTTGCGAAGACTACTTTTTGGAGCGCTTGATCAAGGGTCTCAAACGCCTTGTCCTTTTCGCCCAATTCTGTGTAATTCGCCGCCGCTTCCCAGTAGCCGTCCACCGGGTCGATCCCGCGTCTCGCAAGGTTCCATTCGAGAATCTGATTCCAATATCCCTTCGATCCTTTCTCTCTTAAGGCCTTTTCAAGCGCTTTTCTCCTCACGGACGCCGTTTCCGGGCCAAGCTCCAGCCTGTATTCCTCTTCATGCACCCCTATCGCACTTTCAAATTCTCCTTTGAATTCGTAGATCGTCGCCAGTCCCTTGTAGTTGCGAACAAAGCTAGGGTTCAGCTCGATGTTCTTTTGCAACTGCGCGATCGCCCGATCGTACTGGCGGGAAAAGAAATAGCTCATGCCGAGATCACTGTTGATCACCGGCGAAAGAGGATCTATCGCTAATGCGCGTTCGTACTCCGCAAAGCAGGCATCAAACCTCGTTCGAAAACAAAGTGCTTCCGCGTACGCGTGATGAGCATATGAATTGCCCGGGTCTAACTCGATCGCGCGGGAATAGAGCCTCTCCGCCTCCTTCCAGTCCCCTTTCCAGTAGAAAGCGTTGCCCGCCAACCTCGTGTACGCCGGTGATAGATTCGGGTCCAGCCTCAACGCGGTGTTTAGGTCTTGTTCCATTTTGGCGAGGGTTTCACTTTCCGTTAGGCCCGACTCGGACCAAAGCCCCTGCGCGTTCGCTTTCCCTACAAAGGCAAGGGCGAAGTTGGGGTCTTTGTTGATCGCATCCTGAAAATAGCCGATCGCCTTTGGGTAGTCCTTCTGAGTGCGCTTATTGAAATAAAAGAGGCCCTGGAGGTATGCCTTGTATGCTTCGGGATCTTCGGTTTCGGCCCCTCCGCTCGTAGGGCCTTCCCCGGAGATCCGCGTTTTGATCCGGTTTGAAATATCCCTTGCAATGTCCGTCTGAAGCTCAGCCAGATCTCCCTGCTTGCGATCGTATCTTTCGCTCCACAGGACGTTCTCGGTAGCGGCATCCATTAGTTCCAGGCTCAGCGCTATCTGATCTCCCCTTGTCGTAATACGACCATTAAGGATCGCGTCAACACTAAGCTCTTTGCCGATCGTTTTCAGGTCAGTATTTGTGCCTTTATAGCGGAATACCGAACTTCTCGCCTTCACCATCAGGTTCGGGATCTTCGAAAGATTACCGATCAGGACCTCGGTCATTCCGTCGGATAGATACTCGACATCCTCGCCCCCTCCGTCGTTGACAAACGGCATCACGGCGATTGATGAGATCTGCTGCGAACTTCCGGACGAAAAATATCGGTATCCGAAAAACCCGCCGAAAATAACCACGGCAATACCTGCAAATACCAAAAGCGGCTTTGCCGCCCTATTTGCGGAAAAGCTCGGCTTTTCCGAAAGCTCTTCTGACTCACTTTGTGGCTTTGCCGCTGTTGTATGTATCTGTGCACGTGTCGGTGCCTCACCCTGAGCACCGGTCTCATGCAGGATCGCCGTCGCCGGTTCTTCCCGGGAGTTAGAACCGCTCCCCGGGCCATAGAGCAGCTCGTTGCCGTCATCGAGGCAGAAGCTCATCGTGAGATCGTACTCACGGCCGCATTCAGGACAGCGTTTCATAATCGTTCGGCCCGATCCAGCTAATCGGGCAATTTCATTTGCTTAACGAGATCGTCAAACCTGGGGTCTCCTCGTAATACAGCAAATTCAGGATCGGTCCTCATACGCGGAGCCTCATCAGACTTCGCGGCAACGGCCTTCTCCAGTTCGGCGATTGCCTTATCCTTTTCGCCCAGGTTTGCATAAACTCTCGCCGACCAATATTGCGCGGCCTCGAAGCCTTCTTCTCGAACTTTTTCAATTATTGCTTCAGCTTCTGCGCGACGGCCCATTGCGGCGTATACTCGACCCATTACGAGTGAATCGATCTCTTGTTTTCCAGCTTCCTCATATAGCTTTACCGCCTCGTCGTACATCTTGTTTCTGGTATATGCGTTAATAAGCCAGACCCGACCCGAAGCAAAATTCCTGTCTAGATCATAGGTCTTTCTCGCTTGGATCAGGGCGAGATCGTTCTGCCCCACGTCCATGTAAGCTCCAGCGAGGTTGGCATTCATTATCAGAGACATCGGTTCCAACTCAACCGCCTTCTTGATCTGATCGAGAGCTTCGTCGAAGCGGCCAATACGGCCAAGCAATAGCCCAAGGAAGTAGTGCGCTTCTGCGCTCTTCGGATCTAATTGAATAGCTTTTCGCCCAGCCTGCTCAGCCTCAACCCATTTCCATTCCTGTAGTCGCGCAATCGATAAGGCAGTCTGAGCTTCGGCAAGATCGGGATCGAGTTCCACAGCTTTAAGGGCCGAAGACTGCAACTCTGAGTTTTCGTCCTTTAGCCCTAGACGCTTCCCGGTAAAATAGAGATAGCTAATGCCCACATACACTTGGGCAAAACCCGCATCCAGCTTGATCGCCTTGCGGAAATAGTCCAGGGCCTTCTGATGATCTTCCTTGGTGCGTTTGGCGAGATGATATCGGCCCCTCAAGTACAGTTGGTATGCCTCGTCACTTTCGGTGTACTTCTTAACTAGTTTTTGTTCGTCGGCTCCCGAGAGTTTCAGTTCCAGCTTCTGCGCGATCTCGGTTGCGATATCCCGTTGGGTTGCAAGAAGTTCAGACAGTTTACGTTCGTATTGTTCCCCCCAAATGAGCTTTCTCGTCTTCGCGTCTATGAGGTCGACACTGATCGTCAGATTCTCGCCACGTTGTACAAGGCGGCCCGACATCACCGCATCAACGTCGAGCTCGCTTGAAATAACTCCGATATCCGTATCTTTCCCTTTATATCGGACCACCGAACTGACTGGGCTTACCTTCAAGTTCGGCAATTGAGAAAGTCGGTATATCAGCGTTTCCGGCAAACCATCCGACAGGTATTCCGAATCAGGATCCCCGCTCCGGTTTTCAAACGGCAAAACGGCGATCGAACGAATTTGACCGTTTTCGCTACCGTTTAGATATCGATAACCGAGGAAACCAGCGAAAACGAGAATCGCTAGCACGAACGATGAGGCGACGAGCCGACTATCGAAACCCTTTGATTTCGACACATTAGCAACACCGCTTGGAAGCACTGCTGTCTGCTCTGTCCTATTTACATGCGCGCGAGTTACCGCCTCAGCGGGCGCCTCCGTCTCGTGAAGGATCTGCGTCGCAGGCTCATCGGGCGATGGCACCGCCCCCTGAACAAGAGCAACACCATCCTCGAGACAATACAGCAGCGTATCGTCGTAATAATCACGTCTGCATTCAGGGCATCGTTTCATATGACACTATTCATGGGATTCGCACGATCTTTCGCGTGAAAACGACCGAGTCATTTTCATTTTCTGTCAGGCAATCCGGCGCGTTTTGCGATCTGATCAAAACGCGGATCATCGCGAAGGTCACTAAACATCGGATGTGTTCTCATACTCGCGATAAAGAAATCCCGTCGTTCAAACGCCTTCTCCAGTTCGGCGAACGCCTTGTCCTTTTCTCCGAGGGCTCCATATATTTGGGCTACGTATGAATCTAATACATACTGATTCTTAGAGAGTTCACGAAACTGGTCTAAGATCTTCTCGGCCTTTTCCCTTTCACCATTCTTGGCGTAAACGGAACCTGCGATGCCCAATGAGTCCTGGTCATTCGGTGTCCTAAGCAATCTCGATTCAGCTATCTCAAGGGCCTCCTTGTTCATTCCCTTCGAGACGTAGATCACCATTAACCAGTAGGCGCTCATATTGTGTCCAGGTTCGAGACTTTCAGTCGCGCGGATCTGGTCTAGCGCCTTGTCCCCATGTCCGTCCTCCAGATATGTGTCCGCGAGCAAGGCTCCAGCCACGATCGAAAGCGGTTCCAATTCCAACGCGCGCTTAAGCTCGGAAACAGCTTCGCCCGTCCGGCCCATCGGCAACAGATAGTTGGTCCCATATCTTATGTGAGTGATTGCATCGTTCGGATTCATTTCAAGTGCCTTTACGAACTCTCGTTCCGCCGTCTTCCAATCCCAAAAGAGTATGGCTGCGACGTTGGCCAAAGCGGCGTGAGCCTCGGCCAGCTCCGGATCGATCTCCAAAGCCTTTTGCGCTGCAGCTTTCGCCTTCGGCCCCACCTCCTTCGGGTCCATAAAGCCATAGGAAGGCATCACCGCATATGCATTTGCGATGCCGACATAAGCGAGAGCGAAATTCGGATCCAGGGCCAGCGCCTCGTTGTAGTAATCGATCCCTTTTTCAATATCGGCCTTCGTTCGCTTTTCGTAATGGAAACGTCCCTTGAGAAACAGTTCGTAAGCTTTGCTATTCGACGTATAGGACTTTTGCAGACCAGGCCCGGATTCGCCCGCCAACTCTATTCTCAGCTTTCGAGCTATCTCATTAGCGATCTCTCGCTGGGTCGCAAGAAGTTCAGACATCGACCGGTTGTAGCGCTCACCCCAAAGTGTCTTGTTATTGCTTACATCAACTAGTTCGACACTTACGATCAGATCATCTCCCCTTTGTGCGATCCGCCCCGTCATCACTGCCTGAACACCGAGTTCCTCGCCGGTCTTTATCGAATCGATCTCCTTACCCTTGTATCGAAAAACCGAACTCGACGGGCTGACCTTTAGGTCCTTGATCTGAGAAAGACGATAGATCAATGACTCGACAATGCCATCCGAAAGATATTCGGAATCTGCAGACGTACTGTCATTCTGAAAAGGCATCACCGCGATCGAGCTGATCTGACTTGTACTTGAACTGAAATATCGATAGCCGAAATACCCGCCGAGTACTATCACGGAAAGAGCGACTGGGGCGAGCAGCAGTCGTTTATCTAAGCTCTTTTTTGCAGTCGCACCGATGCCCGAAGGCAAAACTGCCGTCTGCTCAGTCGTGCGGATCTGTGCCCGCGTCGGAGCCTCCGCCGGTGGGGTCGTTTCGTGCAGGATCGCCGTGGCAGGTTCATCGGCCGCATCTTGAGGCGCCGCCACGGCCCCCTGAACGAGTGGCACTCCGTCCTCCAGACAATACAGCAGCGTATCGTCATAATAATCGCGTCTGCATTCGGGGCATCGTTTCATATGGCTAGAGATCAGAGCTGGTGACACCTACCTTGGGTATTTGACGATGAAGTTTTGAATTGTTGCTTTAAGCCTTTCGAGGTCATTTTCGATAACGGCCCAGACAACATCGGTGTCGATGCTGAATAGTTGTGAACGAGAATATTTCGCATTCCGACTATCTTTTGCCATTCGATGTCGTCAGACAGCGACGTCGTGTCAGTTGATAAAGCTCGAACGGCTTCGCCTATAATCTGTAAATGGTGCAGAACCCAAGTCTGTATCAGTTCATCTTCATCAAAATCCGCACGACCCTTTGCAGCATATTTTTCGATGCGATCTATCGCCTCGATAATGTCATACAACCGTTCGCGGTCATCCCTCATATCGATCTTGCCTCGCGGAGCACGCGTTCCCTGATTCTCGGACGCAGACCCTTTTCGGTTACAACATCTACGGGCAGGCCGAACAACTCCTGCAGATCCATCAGAAGTCCGCCAAGATCGAGCAAATTACGCCCTTGCTCAAGATCAACCAGGAAATCGAGGTCGCTCCGTGCGTCTGCATCGCCGCGAACGACCGAACCGAAAACCCGAATATTATAGGCACCGTGGCGGTTGGCGATCCGATCAATATCGGCTCTCCTATTTGCGATCTGTTCAAAGTTCATAACTCGAATAATCTAACATAACTTCATTCCGGCAGATTCATCCGTTTGCGTTGGTTTGCGTGCCGATCAATTCGCCAGGCCCATATCCTTGATCCGAACGAGGCTGCTCAACCCCGACGACTTAAACAGCAGGATCTTTGTGCCGTCCTGAGACCAGAGAAAATCGCCTGTGTCCATATTTGTGTCAAACTCGCTGAGTTGTGTTTCTTTTTTGCTCGCAATGTCTATTTTGAACAGATCATGATGCCCGGTATCTCTTTCAAAGACAATCGCACTACTATCAGGTGTCCAGTGGATCCTCGATAGCCGATCACCATTTATCTCCAAGACTTTCTTGCCTGCGACGCCGTCATTTAGCTCCACGACTCTGAATAAAGACTCATTCTTACCCGCCTGCTCGTTTTTGACGACAGCCACGTAAGCCAGATATTTCTCGTTGGGCGAAGGAGACGGAGTATGATCAAGGAACGAGGGCTCAAGCCCCTCGACCTTTTCAGCGGTGCCGCCCTTGATCGGCATTCTCATTATTTCCAACCGACTATTTTGATCGCCAACCGCCGATCCCCGGAAAAACCAGATGCTGCCGCTTTCGGTCAATCGAACCCCTCTATTAAAAGTGTCTTTGGCATCGGTCAGCTGAATTTCATTTGATCCGTCAAGATCCATTCGGTAAAAGTGAGTTCCCGGGCCGGAGGGCGGCCAGGCATTTGCCACGAAATATTTTCCGTCGGATGTTACCTCAAAACCCTCGACGGTACCTTTTCGCGTAAAGAGTTTCTTATTATCGGTCCCGTCCTGCTTCATCGAGTAAAAGTCATCCCCACCCTTTTCACGTTTTAGATAAAATAGCCGGCCATCAGCCGATGCAGAAAGCGAAAAGGCAAATATGGCTTTATCTTCGGAATTAAGGCGTTTGGCTACTTTGGTATTTGGATCCAGCGACCAAAGACTGGTTAGGCCGATCTCCGTTCTGGCAATAAGACTTTTCCCATCTGCCGCAACCTGGAGATCAAGATAGTTCGCGGCATCATCAGTGATCTGCCGGAGCTCTCCGCCGGGATAGGACAGATAAAAGATATCGGCCTTCAGAGGTGAACCGGTCTTATTTGCCGGAAAGATGAGTCCATTGCCGTCCGCTGCCCAGTGAAATGTACTCGGGTCGTTACCCCACATGCCTTCATGAAGGATCTTCACCCTGTCCTTTGCGGAAACTTTCAGGTCCGTAGTATCGAGCACCGCAATAAAGTATGGACTGGCGTTGGAGCCCGCTTCATCCCTCAGGTCCGCGCGCCAGTACCACATCGAGAGTTTCTTGCCGTCAGGCGACCAATCGCCCAAAACTATCCCGCCGGCATTAATATCTGCCGCAGCCAGAATTACCTCCTGACCAGAGCCGTCAATATTCGCCTGATAAATATCTTTGTTTCCGCCTGACTTTCGGAAGGCGATCTTTTTTCCATCCGGCGAGATCTCAACAGCATTGGTGTCCTCCAGTATTTTCTGGACACTTCCGCCCAGCGTCGCAATCTTGTAAAGGTTGAACTTGCCGCCAACCGCGCTCTCACGAAAATAGATATATTCTCCGTCGGGAGAAAAAGAATTTATCCTCAAATTGACGGTCTCAGCGTCGACCTCGCGAATGACATTCTCAGCACCCGACCCAAGCTGTCGGACGACCAGCATCTTAGTATCTCTCCCGTCCTTCAATGCCTGCTTATAGTAAGCGACCAGTTTGCCGTCCGGCGAAAGGGCGTGATACAGAATGCTGTCGCCTGTGAAGAGTTCCTCCGTGCTGATCTTTGCGAAAGGTGTCGGTTTGGAAAACAGTTTCCCGCCAAACAGATACCAACCGCCGGCGACGAGCCCGAGCAGGAGAATTCCTGCCGCCGCAAACAATAGGCCTCCTCTTTTTGTCGAAGTGGCTTTCGCCGGACCACCCAGCTCACCCGACGGCAGCACCGCCGTCTGCTCGGTCGTATTTATCTGTGCGCGTGTAGGCGCCTCGCCGAGTGCATCCGTCGAGTGCAATATCGCCGTCGCGGGTTCGTCGAACTGCCCGCCCGCTGACGCAGGCGGTTCTGACCCCGAGGCCGGGCCTTCGAGCAGCGGATTTCCATCGTCGAGACAATACAGTAGCGTATCGTCGTAATAATCCCGTCTGCATTCAGGGCATCGTTTCATAAGAACTCACTCGTTAGTTGAAGAATAGTCACTCTGCCAGCGGCACGATTTGTGACCTAAGGATCTTTCTGTCTCGGGTCAACAGCGGTATGCCCTCGACAATGCTGGTGGCTGCGATTATTTCGTCTGCAGGATCGGACACGAAGTCGAGTTTTGTGCTTTGGCGTGCGATCTGGATCGAGATCGGTATTATTGTCAGATGCCGGAGTGAGCGGCGAAACGCAACGCTGTCAAAATCTAACACCATTCGCCCCAACTGGACCAATTTGGCTAGTTCCCAGAAAACGATATCCGACACCGCCAAGGTTTCGTTTGTAATTAGATCCCGTTCGCGTGGCTTCAGGTCGCCGGAAAGGGATGCCACCAGAATATGGGTATCAAGATTCAGCATTCCATTTTGCTCCGGTAGAAAAAATATCGCCGGTAACCTTTATTTCGCCTTTCATCGAACCAATCAGGCCCGAATTATCCGTGATACCAAGCGGTAGCACTTTGGCAATGGGTTTTCCGCGCTTTTCGACCACTATTCCCTCCGCATCGAGCTCGTCAAAGATCTGCAAACACTTGGCTTTGAACTCGCTCGCACTAATTGTCTTCACTTTATTTTTCATAATGCAATCAGAATACCAAATGACCAGTCATCTGACCAGTTATTTGTACTATTCGACCACTTGATGGCATCGTTTCATACATTCGTTTTGGGGAATTCTGCCGAATTATAGCACCGTTCAGTCAGATTCGGGGGAATTGGTCAGGTTTTGGCTTGATAATGTTGGCCAAATCAGGCGATAATTGCCAGTCAATATTTCAAAATAACAATCTGTTCTCGAAGGAGTTCTAACGGTGCAAAAATCGCGTTTGTCGTTCGTCTTGGTTTGTCTTTCGTTGTTACTTGGTTCTGTAGTTATTGGGCAGAGGCCACCGCGTTCGGGCCGGCCGGCTGAATCACCGGCTGAGACAGCTTCGCCAACCCCAGCGGGCGATTCTACAAAATCCACGGCGGTGGCGGTTTCGCCTACGCCGACTGCTTCGCCGACCCCTACGCCAACGCCGGACCCGATGGGTTCTGGTGTATTTTCGGGGATGCGTTTTCGTTCGATCGGGCCGGCGGTGACGTCGGGGCGTATTATGGCATTTGCCGTTGACCCGGCGAACCGGGCGAAATTCTTTGTAGCCGTCGCATCCGGCGGAGTGTGGAAGACCGAGAACGCGGGAACCACGTGGACACCTGTTTTTGACGGCGAAGGTTCATTCTCGATCGGTGCGATTGCACTCGACCCAAAAAATCCCGCGACTGTGTGGGTCGGCACGGGCGAACGCAACAGCCAACGCAGCGTCGGATATGGCGATGGCGTTTATCGTTCGGACGACGGCGGGCGAAGCTGGCGAAACGTCGGCCTCAAGACATCGGAGCACATAGGCCGCATAGCGATCGATCCGCGTGACAGCAATGTCGTATTTGTCGCCGCACAAGGCCCGCTCTGGTCGCCGGGCGGCGAACGCGGACTCTATAAGACAACCGACGGCGGCAAGACGTGGAAGGCCGTGATCAACGTCAGCGAGAATACCGGCGTCACGGACGTCGTCATCGACCCTGCAAATCCCGACATTATGTACGCTGCCTCGTGGCAGCGTCGCCGGCATTTTTACACGCTTATTAACGGCGGTCCTGAGAGCGGGATCTACAAATCTGTCGATGGCGGCAATACGTGGAACCGCATTCGCTCGGGCCTGCCTCCGGGCGATTCTGGACGTATCGGGCTGTCGATCTCGCCGGCGAAAACCGACGTGGTTTACGCGACGGTTGAGGCAAGCGGTAGCCTCAGTGGAATCTTCCGTTCGAGCGATCGCGGGGCGACGTGGCAACGGATGGGTTCGAGCATCGCGCAGGGAATGTACTATGGCCAGATCGTCGCAGATCCGAAAAATGTCGATCGCGTTTATATTCCGAACGTTGTTTTTCAGGTTTCTGATGACGCCGGCCGAACGCAGCGGCCATTGGGCGAGCGTTTGAAACACGTCGATAATCACGCCATCTGGATCGATCCGACCAACACGGATTACCTGTTGGTGGGATGCGACGGCGGCGTGTATGAAAGCCTCGATGGCGGTGACAACTGGAACTTTAAGGCAAATCTGCCAGTCGCACAGTTTTACGATGTGACGACCGACAACCAGTCACCGTTTTACAATGTATATGGCGGAACTCAGGACAATAATTCGCTTGGCGGCCCGGCGAAAACCCGCAACGCGACGGGCATCTTGAATTCAGATTGGTTCGCGACGAACGGCGGCGATGGATTTCAATCCCGCGTCGATCCGACCGACCCAAACATTATTTATGCCGAGAGCCAAAACGGGGGGCTTGTTCGCTTCGATAAACGAACGGGCGAACGCGTCAGCATCGATCCGATCGAGGGTGTCGGAATAGAGTCACAGCGTTACAACTGGGATTCGCCGATCATCATTAGCCCGCACTCGCATACGAGGCTCTATTTCGCCGGGCACAAGCTGTTCAGATCAGAAAATCGCGGCGACGATTGGAAAGTGATCAGCGGCGACATTTCACGCGGCATCGACCGGAATACACTACCCGTGATGGGCAAGGTTTGGGGACCCGACGCGATCGCAAAGCACCAGTCAACAGCCCTCTGGGGCAATGCCACCGCTATTTCCGAGTCTCCCAAGAAGCAAGGCCTGCTCTACGTCGGCACAGATGACGGGCTCATTCAGGTCACCGAAAATGACGGCGGCAGTTGGCGCAAGGTGGACAAGATCGCGGGCATTCCGGAATTGAGCTACGTTCAGCGCGTCCTGGCGTCGCAGCACGATATTAATACGGTTTACGCGCTCTATAACAATCATCAGAACGGCGATTTTAAGCCATACATTGTTAAGAGCACGGATGCAGGACGAAACTGGACTTCGATCGCGTCAAATCTGCCGGCACGCGGCTCGACCTATGCCATCGCCGAGGATCACGTAAATCCGAATCTACTTTTTGTCGGGACCGAATTTGGGATGTTCTTCTCGGTTGATGGCGGCGGCAAATGGATACAGATAAAAGGCGGGTTGCCGACGATCGCTGTTAGGGATATTGCGGTCCACACCGGGATGAATGACCTTGTTCTGGCGACATTCGGTCGCGGAATATACGTCCTAGACAACTACGCTCCGTTGAGAGCGATCTCACGCGAAGCTGTAAATCAGGCATCGATGCTGTTTCCGGTGGCGGACGCTTTGATGTTCAATCGCTCAAATATCGCGCTAACGGGTTCGCAGGGAGCGTCGTTCTACACGGCTCCTAATCCGGCGTATGGTGCAACACTAACCTATTTCCTGAAGGAATCACCAAGAACGCAACGTCAAAAGCGGCAGGAAGCCGAGCGGGCGGCTGAACGGCGAAAGGAACCGATCCGCTATCCAACGGCCGCCGAATTGCGGGCTGAGACCGAAGAGCAGCCGCCGGCGATCATCTTTACGATCACCGATTCTGATGGCAAGATCGTTCGGCGTCTCAATGCTCCTGCGAGTCAGGGCGTGCAGAGAGTCGTTTGGGATATGCGTTACACGGCACCGGCCATTTCCGCGGGCGGCCAGGGTGGCGGTCCCGGCGGCGGCGGTGGCGGAGGAGGCGGAGGCTTTGGCGACGGCGGGCCGCTTGTACTGCCCGGCAAATACACCGTGACGATGGCTATGCGTGTGAATGGCGTGGTCAGTTCGCTGCCGGGTTCGCAAAGCTTCAATGTGGTCGTCGAGGGCAAGGAAAACATGACCGCAGCGGATGCGAAACTGCTTGCCGAATTTCAAAAGAAGGTTTCCGATCTTCAACGCTCGGTCGGTGCGGCGAATGGCGTTGCAACCGCGACAAAGGCCCGGATCGAGTTGTTAAAACGTGCGGCAGCTGAGGCCCCGGTTGAGAACAAACGGCTGATCGACCAGGCCGAAGCGTTCGACAACCAGATCGACGATATCATCAATAAGCTCCGCGGCGGCCGTGAAAATTCTGAGCATCCGCCACCGTCGATCGCTCAGCGGGTCGGGAATATTTCGAGCACGATAAGGCTGTCAACGATCAGGCCCACGCAGACACAGCTCGAACAGTACGACCTGTCGAGTGCGGAATTTGCACCGGTTCTGGCTCGTCTGAGGACTTTCGTTGATACCGAACTGTCTAATTTTGAAAAGGCGCTTGAGGCCGCCGGGGCTCCGCTGACGCCCGGGCGCCTGCCTAACTAAGCCAGTTCCGATATCGGAGATCGGAGATCGCGGCGAGGACCATCTGGTTTCTCGCCGCGATTTTGGGCTTTGCCACCCGGACCAACTTTGTATAGACCTTTTGCTTCGAAGCTGCATCAAAACAAAACTATGACAACATCCGTCTTGAAACAGTAGGGCGGGGCAATGCGTAATATAGAATTAACTTGTACTCGCGGTATCGGCATTGGTAAGATATCGAAACAAATTCACTGATCTTGGAGAAAATAATATGAAAAGAGCTGCATTCTTGTTGACTGCGTTTTTTGCGATGGCACTCGCGGTCAATGCGCAGGGCATCAGCATCGGGGCGACGATGGATAATTTTGAGCTTCCGGGCACAGACGGCAAAACCCACAGCCTGAACTCGCTCAAGGGCGAGAACGGTGCGGTCGTTATGTTCTTGTCCGCCCAGTGTCCGGTGGTTAAGGCTTACATCGAGCGTATCAACGCTGTTGCGTCCGATTACAAGGCTAAGGGCATAACATTTATCGGCATCAATTCGAATGTTACCGAGGATTTTGCATGGGTCAAGAGCGATGGCGATGAGAATTTCAAATTCCCTATGCTTATCGACAAAGGAAACAAACTTGCCGACGTTCTTGGTGCGACGGTCACGCCCGAGGCGTATTACGTAAACCCAAAGAACGTGCTGATGTACCACGGGCCCCTCGACAACGACCGCTCGGGCAAGGCGATAACGGATCAATATCTGAGAACTGCGTTTGACCTGTCGCTATCGGGCAAGAAGATCGAGAATACTCGAAAGAATGCCTTCGGCTGCACCATTAAAAGGGTCGACGCAAAATAGATAAAGTAGATTAATATGTCCAACTCGATGGTGTTTTTGGCGAGAACGGCGCTCTGCGCCGTTCTTGTGCTTTTGGCTGCGAATGGAGCTGCCGCTCAGGCCCCGGCCACTACCGCAAAGGGAGATCAGAAGGCCCCGATCAAGATCACCCAGATCGACGTCGAGGGCCTAAGAACCCTGATCAAGCCGCACGGGAAACCGCTCCTCATCAATTTTTGGGCGACATGGTGCGACCCCTGCCGAGAGGAGTTTCCCGATCTCGTTAAACTTGACCATGCCTATAAGGGCAAGATCGATTTCTTCACCGTATCGCTCGACGATCTGGATGATATGAACACGCTGGTGCCCAAGTTTCTTGGTGACCAAAAGGCCGAGATGCCCGCGTACCTGCTTCGCACAACCGACGAGAGTGCCGCTATCGCCATGGTCGCAAAGGATTGGAGCGGCAGTCTTCCGCTGACCGTCCTATATAAACCCAATGGCGAGTTGGCGTATTCGCGGGCAGGGAAGATAACGGTGAAGACGATGTCGGCTGAGTTGGACAAGCTGATCGCGGCCCCGCCGAGCACGGCGAAAACGGATATCTACGTGACGATGGATTTCGTTAAGATAAAGGACGGACGTCGCTCCGAGACATTGTTCTACTACGAAAACAACTGGAAGATATATCGTGAGGCGGCGCTCAAACGCGGCATTATCCACTCGTATGAGTTGGTCGAGGTAAAGTCAGAAACCAATGATGCCTTCGATCTGATTCTTGTGACTCGCTACGCGGGCGAGACGAAATTTAAGGATAGCGAGAAAAATTTTGAACCGTTGTTGAAGGAATTTCGTCCGAGTGGGCCAGTTCTCAAGAACGAGATCAAACCGGCTGATTTTCGACAGAATGTTTTTATGTACGAGGGAACCGCCGTTTTTTCTTCCTCGATTTGATCATTCAAGTTGTGCAGCCGCGAAATAATTTGTACACTTCTTGCAAGAATGTTGCAGTGATAGGATGATGTTTCTTTTTGGAGGTTGAATATGTATAGGACGATCGAAGATTTTCAGACAGCATGGGGCTACGAGGCGGAGATGACCGGAAAGGTCCTGCTTGCTTTGACGGATGAGTCATTGGGCCAGAGCGTGAGTGACGAGGGCCGTACACTGGGTTTTATCGGCTGGCATCTGGCCGTGACACTAAATGAGATGATGGGCCTAGTCGGGTTGAATGTCGATGCTCCGACCCCTGAGAGTGAATGCCCGACAAGCGCGTCCGAGATCGCTCGGATCTATGGCATCGGCGGAAAGTCCGTCGCCGATGAGATCGCAAAGAACTGGACCGCAGAAACATTGCTGATCGAAGACGATATGTACGGCGAAGCCTGGTCGCGCGGCATGACCCTCTTTTACCTGATCGCCCATCAGGCACACCATCGTGGTCAGATGACGGTTCTGATGCGTCAGGCGGGGCTTCGCGTTCCCGGCATCTACGGCCCCGCAAAGGAAGAATGGGCTGCATTCGGACAAGATCCGCTACCTTAGATCGGGAACTGGGAGCTCGCAATAGTCGCCTTCCGCAATCGAATCAAGGGCAAGAGCGATCTTTTCTGCATGCTTTTGTATTCGCGGCCAGGATGTGGACAGCAGAACAACTATTGCGATCTTTCGACCTTGCAGGTTTTGTTGATAGCGAAGATTTTGGTCGGTCGTGACTAGGATGTCATATCCCGCAACTTCGGCCACGGCTAGAAGCTGACCATTCTCAAGTGTTTGCCAGCCGCGCCTGAATGCGGTATCAACCTCATGATCGCCAAGATAGATTTGGAGAGGCACAGGTACGCCCTGATCAAAGAGGATTTTCATGCGGCCGCTAACTCGGAAAGGGTGGCTCGTTCATGATCGAGGATCGCGATGATCTGTGAGCGCTTTACACCCGGGAACCATTCAAGAAAATCGTCAATCGTGGCGCCGTCCCTGAGATTTTCATACAGGGCTGCCAGCGGCACGCGCGTCCCCTTAAAGACCCACTGACCACCCATGACCGCCGGATCACGTTCAATTACTTTTTCCAGCTCAGCGAATTTCACAGTAAACCCCGTCGGAAATATTCTACTACAAAATATAGCTTGATTTGATAATCCGGGCGGAAACGAATAGACTTTTGAGTTTATTTTAGGCCTCTGATTTTGCCCTGATGAACGCTATCACACCAGACATCGTCGAACAGCACGGACTTACCACCGACGAATTCCAGAAAATACAAGATCTGCTCGGCCGCGAGCCCAATCTGACTGAGCTCGGCGTGTTTAGCGTCATGTGGTCAGAGCATTGTTCGTACAAATCGTCGCGTGTCCATCTCAAACGTCTGCCTGTCACGGGGCCGCGTGTGATCGTGCCGCCGGGCGAGAATGCCGGCGTGGTCGATATCGGCGACGACTGGTGCGTCGCGTTTAAGGTCGAGTCGCACAATCATCCGAGCTTCATCGAGC
Organism: Pyrinomonadaceae bacterium; assembly: GCA_049663465.1. Taxonomy (GTDB): domain Bacteria; phylum Acidobacteriota; class Blastocatellia; order Pyrinomonadales; family Pyrinomonadaceae; genus OLB17. The sequence continues at coordinate 14,587 of JBATDM010000040.1, read as the reverse complement.
CTTTCCAAGGTGCTGCCACCGGCGTTGGCGGCATTTTGCGTGATGTTTTTACGATGGGAGCTAGGCCGATAGCGGCGATGAATAGCTTGAGATTTGGCCCGCTTGAGGATGCTAAGAATGGCAATCGGAACAAATCCATTTTGAAAGGGTGTGTCTCGGGAATTGGCCATTACGGCAACTGCTTTGGCGTGCCGACGGTGGGCGGCGAGGTTGTTTTCGACGAATCTTATAGTCTTAATCCGCTCGTAAATGCGTTCGCACTCGGTATCGTCCGAAAGGATCAGATCTTCTTCGGAAAGGCGTCAGGCATTGGCAATCCAGTTTTGTATGCCGGAGCCAAGACCGGGCGTGACGGCATTCACGGCGCGACCATGGCATCGGCTGAATTTGACGAGGAGGCGTTGGAAAAACGGCCGACCGTTCAAGTTGGCGATCCTTTCTTGGAAAAACTGCTTCTCGAAGCTTGTCTTGAGGCAATGCGCTCGGGGGCGATCGAGGGCATTCAGGATATGGGCGCCGCCGGGCTGACGAGTTCATCGGTCGAGATGGCCGCGCGAGCGGGAACGGGTCTCGACCTCGATCTGACGCTTGTCCCGCAGCGTGAGACGGGAATGACGGCGTACGAAATGCTGCTCTCCGAATCGCAGGAGCGCATGCTGATCGTTGCCCGAAAAGGCCACGAGAAAGAGGTCGTCGAGATCTTTAACAAATGGGACCTGGATTGTGTCACTATCGGCAAGGTCGTCGAAGGCGACCGTCTCAAGATCATGCACAACGGCATCCTCGAAGCCGATCTGCCGGTGCTGGCCCTGACCGATGAGGCCCCAAAATACCATCGACCGATGTCGGAAACCCCTGCGTCAGCGGGGGGGCGAATCGCCAATTCAAAACCAACAAACTGGCCGCCCGCTCACGCAGGCGGTTCCGACTTGTCCGAGGCGTTGAAAAAGCTCCTAGCCTCTCCAAACATCTGCTCCAAACGCTGGGTTTACGAGCAGTATGACACGATGGTGCGGACAAATACGGTTGTACTCCCCGGCGCCGATGCTGCGGTGATTCGCGTGAAAGAAACTCGTCGGGCGATCGCGATGTGCCTTGACGGAAATGGCAAATTTGTCGGCATCAACGCAAAGGAAGGTGCGAAACTCGCAGTTGCCGAGGCCGCACGCAACGTTGTCTGTGTTGGTGCGAAACCAATAGCTGTCACCAATTGCCTCAATTTCGCTTCGCCGGAACGCCCCGAAGTGATGCGTTCGTTTTCCGATGTCATCGACGGCATGTCAGAGGCTTGCAATGTATTTGAGACGCCGGTCGTTTCCGGCAATGTCTCGTTCTACAACGAGACCGACGGTCGCGGCATTTTGCCGACTCCAGTCATCGGCATGGTCGGCCTGATCGATGACACACGAAAGATCGTTACGCAGGGATTCAAGGACGAAGGCGACTTCATAGCCGTTCTCGGGGAAACCCGTGACGACCTTGCCGCAAGCGAATATGCCCAGACGATTCTCGGTCTCTCAACTCAAGAGATCATCGCTAATGGCGTTATCCCCATCGTCGATCTCAAACAAGAAAAACGAGTTCAAGACACGCTCCTCCGCCTGATCGACGAGTGCCTGATCAATTCAGCCCACGATTGCTCCGACGGCGGTCTCGCAGTCGCGATCGCCGAATGCTGTTTTTCGTCGCTGGGTCGAAATGCGGTCGGAGCTGAGATCAAACTTTCCGCTGCCGACGTGTCGCCTGAATCGCTGCTTTTCGGCGAAACACCGTCGAGAATCGTGATTAGCTATTCGCCGGACAACGCCCAAAAGGTAGGTGAGATAGTTGGCGATCTTAAATTTGAGACGGTTGGAAAGGTCGGCGGCAAGCATCTGTCTTTTCAGATCGAAAGCGAAACGAAGATCAATGCCTCAATTGCCGATCTCGAAGCTGCCTGGACAAATACCCTAAGATCGAGACTCGAAGTCTAAAGTTTCACGAACGGGATCAGCCCCGGAACCTTCACCTTCCAATCCGTAAATGCCGCTCCGAATGCGTCGGTGAGCAGCTTTTCCTCGCTGACAGTGCGTATTTTTGTCCCGACGATAAAGATCGCGACTCCAGCAACGGTCGTCCACCAATAGCTGTAAACGATGCCGGTGGCGATCAGCATGCCGAGCATGGCTGTGTAGATCGGGTGGCGGACGATGTTGTATGGGCCGGTGGTGATGAGTTTGTGGCCCTCGACGAGACGCGCTTGCAGGCTCCATTGCTTGCCGAGTTCTCGCACGGCCGACATCGCGAGCCAGACGGACGCGGCAGCGAGGGCGATCGCTACCACCTGCAAAATAGTATTCAAGAGGTATTGCTCCTCGATAAACGCCGAAAAGAACGGCGTGCGTCCGATCATAAAGACCGGCAGGTAGGCGACAAGCTGGAGGATCAATCCTATGAAAGAATTAGGGATTTTCACCCGATCCGTCGTTGCTTCCGGTTTCCTCCGCATCAGAAAGGTGCTTGCGAAAAGCAACCACAGTGCAAACACCGCGATCAAACCGCCAATTGAGGCATAGTGTGAGGCCTGTTCCATGTACTTCGTCTGCGAAATCTCCTAATCTAAAAAACGTGGCTGCCGGAATCTATATTCACATACCATTCTGCAAATCGCGTTGCTCGTACTGCGATTTCGCGACCGATGTCTATCGTGACAGCGGGGCGGTGGAGCGATACGTCGCGGCGTTGTGCGAGGAGATCCGGGTCAGAACCGCCTGCGTAAGTGGGCGGAACGAACTTGCCCCGGAAGACGGCTTATGCCAGTCGGGCGCGCCGCCCGCTCACGCAGGCGGTTCTGACTTCGACACGATCTATTTTGGCGGCGGAACACCTTCGCTGCTAGCCCCAAAGCAGGTCGAGCGTATTCTTGATGCAGTGCGATCGACGTGCGACATCTCGCCCGACGCCGAAATCACGATGGAAATGAATCCGGCGACCGTCACGCCGGAGTCGTTGGCGAGGTTTCGGGAACTTGGCATCAACCGGGCGAGTTTTGGTGTTCAGACATTCAATGATCGAGCGTTGAAGCTGCTGGCTCGCGGCCACGATGCCAACGACGCTCGAAACACTTTTCGAATGCTTCGCGAGGCTGGCTTTGAGAATGTTAGTTTTGATCTCATCGCCGGGCTGCCGGGCCAAAGGATGGACGATTGGACCACGAATCTCGACGAAGCGATCATGATGTCGCCCGAGCATCTATCGCTCTACCTACTCGAAATTCACGAGAGCACGCCGCTCGCCGAACAGATCCGCAGCGGCCGCCAGCCAACGCCCGACCCTGAACTCGCCGCTGAGATGTACGAACTAATGCTCGACCGCCTCGCCGCCGCCGGTTATCAGCAGTACGAGATCTCAAACTTCAGCAAGCCAGGATTTGAGTCCCGGCACAACACAAAATACTGGCGGCTCGACCCGGTTTACGGATTTGGCGTGTCGGCTCATTCGTTTGACGGGCGACAGAGATATGCAAATGAGCGTGACACGGCGAAGTATGTCGAGATGATCGAAAATAGCGGCTCATCAGAGGTTCTTCGCGAAGACATCGACCTGGCGTCCGAGCATGTGTTTTTAGGTTTGCGGCTCAGCGAAGGGATCGACCTTGAAACCTATCGAAAGACCTTTGATCAGGATCTATTGGTCGAGCACGCCGAAGGCGTCGCGCGACTTGAAAGCGCGGGACTGGTCGATACCGATTCGGAAAAAATGCGGCTTACCGGCAAAGGGAAACTCTTTTCAAACGAAGTGTTCAGCGAGTTTGTTTGACCAGCCCACAAATCCCGTTGTCAGTTTGCCCGTACGATCCGGCCTTCCAGCATTGGCGAGATCGTCGCGTTTGGTGCGGTTTTTATCGCAGCCTCAAAAGCGTCAGAGTCTTTCGGAGCACCGTCCGCTCCGGCGACAATCTTTGCTTCCTTAAACATCGTATAACCGTCGCCGCCGCGTGAGACTAGGAAATCAGACGTGGCTAATGTGTAAACGGCCTCGTGCATCACGCGTTTCCCGCCGACGGTGATCGACAGGATGCGGCTGCCGACGGGCTTTTTCACGTCGTACTCAAACTTCAAGCCTGAGACTTGCGGGAATCGGCCGGGTTCGCCGTCCTCGCCGGGGCCGCTGCGAGCAACGCCGTGTTCGAGGATCTGCTTGAGCAGTTTGCCGGTGACCTCGACCTTTACGATCGGGTTGTTGAAGGGAAGTATCGAGAGCACGTCGCGTTTGGTGAGCGGGCCGGGCTCGTAGGTCAGATCCGCGCGGATCGAGCCGCCATTCACAAAGCCTATATCCGCACCAACCGCATTCCGATACGAATCGGCTACAAAATTACCGATATTCGTTTCCTTAGTGCGGTTTGAGAGTGAAAGAGCGTCAAGCCGGACGGAGGTCGAGCCGACACGGACGGCAAGAGTTTCGAGCAGTCCGCGATACTTCTCAAAAACGGGTGCAAATTCCGGTGCGTCCGCAATGCTGTCCGTAACCGGAACTATTTCCCAATCAAAACTTTCGAGCCGTTTGGTTTTCGCGTCGAAATTGAGGTTGAACTTGCCGAGTTCGCGAGCGTCCGCCGTCATCTTGAAGATAGGCGTACCGTTTGACGAAGACTGAAGCAGAGTGTGTTCGTGGCCGCCAAGTATCAGGTCAAAGTCGGCGCATTTTGCGAGCTGTTTATCCTGCGCCATGAAAAGGTGCGTCAGACCGACGACCGCATCGACCTTTTTTCTGACGCGCATCTCGCTGACCCATTTTCCCGCGGTCGTGCAATAGTCAGTCACCGTCAGGGTGTCGTCCATAGACGACGTTTGCTTTGCCTCAGGCAAGATCAGGCCGATAAAACCGATCTTTACACCGTCAAACTCGCGAATGACGTACGGCGGCGTATCGGCAAAGATCTTTTCGGTCTTTACATCGACGATGTTGGCCCCGAGCCATTGAAATTTTGACTCCTTCATCCGTTCGAGTAGGACGGTCGTTTTTACATCAAACTCGTGATTTCCAAAAACCGCGTAGTCGATGCCGACCGCATTCCACGCGTCGATCATCTGCGCACCTTTGTACGTCAACGTCTCGACCGATGGCGAAAGCGTATCCCCGCCTAGCGTAAAAACGGTATTCGGATTCTCAGCTATCGCCGCCTTCTTGAGGGTAAGTAAACGGGCAAGTCCGCCGCGTTTTCCACCGTCGACCGGTGCGAACTGGTAAACGTCATTTACGTGCAGTATCGTGACGCGGACAGTCTGGCCAACCGCGGAACTGGTAAGAATCAGCAACAAAAGTACTTGGTATCGAAACATCATCTTCATAAGCTATATTGTCGTGTCGATCTTCAGATGCGTTCTCGCCTCCCATATCTCGGGGAAGAATTTCTTCGTAAGGGTCGACATCAGATAGCCGACGCCTTCTGAACCGCCGGTGCCGCGTTTCATACCGAGCATTCGTTCGACCATGAGAACGTGGTGATAGCGCCAGAGCGAGATGTTCTCATCATGGTCGATCAGCAAGTCCTGCATTATGAACAGATTACCGTGTTTTTCGGGTTTCGAAAGGATCTCGACGATGGATGCGACCTTTTCTTCGTGCGATCCGACGGTAAACCCCTCGCGTCCGAGCAATGCCCAAAAGGCATCGGCGAGGCTTGGGCCGTCATACCGCTCCTTCAAACGCCCATATGCAAACTCGTCAAACTTGAAAAACTCAAGGATCTTCTCGTCCTTCTGACCCGAAACAAACTCAAGTTCGCGAAACTGCATCGACTGGAAACCGCTGGCCGGATTGAGTTTATCGCGAAATTCGAGAAAGCCGATCTGTGCCATCGATTCGAGAATGTGTATCTGCGAGACCATTATCTTTTCGATCGCGACGACCGACCGGAGGCTGTGATTCACGCGAAATGCACGTCCCTCATCGAGCCATCCAATGGTTGCGTCCATCTCGTGCAGTACTTGCTTGAACCACAACTCGTAGGTCTGATGGATGACGATAAAGAGCAGTTCGTCGTGGCTAGTCGGTTCTGAAAGCGTCGTTTGTAGGTCTAGCAGCTCCGGAACCCTGAGATATTTGTTGTACGAAAGAGCGGGATTTTTGCCGTATTCACTCGCCATAAGTTAGTCGTTTTTTGCCTCGGATATTGGCTTAATCTTCTGTTATTGCGAGATTTATGTCAATTTTCTTCCAATTTCAGCCAAATTCCTATAATTGTCTTGACACAAGCTTAATATTCCGTTAAATTTCGTTTCGTCTATCAACACAACAACAATTTAAGAGCGGGAGAATCTTGCAGTTTAAGATCGATTTTCTTTTGGTGAATTTGTGTGCAAAATAGAACTTTACTGCACCTGAGCGTCGTCCGAAAAGGACTGGCGTGAGGTGCGGTTTTTTGCTTTCTCGCCAATACCGGCGAAGAAAATTGTGGTTTTGAAGTTTTAGGAGGATTTAGAAGTGATGTCAAAGACTATCGGCAAGGTCAAGTGGTTTAACAATGCCAAAGGCTATGGATTTATCGAACAGCCCGGTGAACAGGATATTTTCGTGCACTACAGCTCGATATCCGGCGACGGCTATAAGACCCTGATCCAGGGCCAGGAGGTTGAGTTCGAGGTCACAAACGGCCCTAAGGGCCCGCAGGCGGAGAACGTTGCAAGGGTCGCTGAGGCCTAGACGCTATCGATACCAAGAAAAGAGCGAACCTCACTTTTGGGGTTCGCTTTTTGATTTTGCGCCGTGGGCCAATATGTCCGTATTCACCCAATTGATCTATCTTCAAAAATTCTTACGACAAAATCTGAATATTAAATTCTTTTCTTATTTCAGAAATTGGGATATTTAGATACGCTTTGTGATCTAAAAATGGCCATGGCTTGGTCATCTTTTTAGTTCTGAGTATTGTTTTCGGTATTACCAATAGATATCGCAATATATTTTTCGCCAAATGGCGAAAGCTGTACATCCTAAACAATTCAAAAGCACTTGCATCATTGTATCCGTTAACTACTTTCCAGAAACCTAATGCCGTACCAAACGTGATCCATATTTTTACAACTCCCTCGCCATATATTGTCGTGTCGCACCCAAAAACAATATGGGCTATATCGTGACATCTTAAGAACTCTTCCCCTTCCTTAGAAACAGACCGTTCTGAGAAATACTTAGTATTGCTTTTGTGAAATTGATCTAAGCCTTGTTGAAGGGTATTGCTATCTTCCATTTGTAAATAGATGTTTTCCTAATAAATGGAGTCTATTCGAACTGTTTTCTAAACTCCTCAAACGTTGTTTTGATCGTCTCAATTTCGCTGCGTAGGGAAGCAACTTCTTCCTCGAGTTTTTCCATGCGTTCCGGGTCGCCGCCGCTTCTGCGCGGGGTGGCGATGTGGGCGGCGAGGGCGTCGACGTCGATCTCGCCTGAGAGGAGATGGGCAAAGCGGGCCTCTTTTTGGCCGGCCAGGACCGGAAGTTTGATGACCAGCGGATCGTCGCGGCGCATCAGGTTGTCGAGCGTTTCCTGCACCTCGCCGAGACTCGAAAAACCGTGCATTCGCTCGGTGCGTGTACGCAGTTCGCCGAGCGTCTGCGGCCCGCGAAGCAGCATTACCGCCATCACCGCCGTTTCCGACGGCTCAAGTTCGTAGATGCTCGGCAGCATGTGCTTGTACTTCGGCACGCGGCTGGTCGAGCCGTAAAAGACATACACCAGATTGCGGTCGCGCAGTGCCTCGACCGAATTCGACACCGTGCCCTCGTTGAATGCGACGACGGGGTCGCGGTTATTTTTTTGGTTACAGGCGTTGACGAGCGCGTTCATCGTCAGCGGGTAATATTCGGGTGTTGTGAGCTGCTTTTCGACAAGTGAGCCCAGGATGCGGGCTTCGGTTTCGGTGATCTGTTCGGGCATAGATGGCTTGGTGATTAATGTTTTGTCTTTATCTAATCTACAATTTAGGTAATGGATATTCTAGTCGCGCGTGACGCTGAGGCGATAGACCTTGCTTTTAGAACATTGTCGAAAGCCCCGATCATAGGCTGCGACACCGAAACCTCAGGTCTCAGCGCCCGAACCGGGCGACTTTTCTCAGTGCAATTCTCGGACGGCGAATTTAACGTCCTGGTTCCCGTAAGCGAAGGCGTCGCACTCGGCCGGTTGGCAGAGATCTTAACCAACGACGCGATCACAAAGATCTTTCACAACGCAAGATTCGACCTCGATTTCCTCGGTGAAGGTGGATACGCGGTCGCAAATGTCTTTGATACGATGATCGCCGAAAGAGTCCTCACCCGCGGAGCCGGCCAATCCGCATCGCTAGCCGAGACACTGTATCGATACTTCGCCGTCGATCTAGACAAGACCCAACGAGCAAAGTTCAACCGAAAATGGAACGGCATCTGGACGGACGAGCTGGTTGACTATGCCCTGTCTGACGTCGTCCATCTACCGCGTTTGATGGCTGAGCAAATCGATTGGCTCGCAAAACTAGACCTGCTCTCAACTTACGATGAGCAGATCAAAAGAATTTTTAGCCACGAATTACACGAATAGCACGAATATTTTCTACTCATTCGTGTAATTCGTGGCAAAAAACTCCTACCAGCGATGATACGCCGGATGGCCTTCTTTGACCGCGACAAATGTGCCCCGGCACGTATCGCAGACCTTCCCGTTCGCGATGAGTTCAGCCTCGACGGTCGCACGGTCTTCGCTTGATTCGACGACGCGGGCTTTCAGAGTGATCGGGCCGTCGATGGGCGTTGGCCGGAGCAGTTTGACGTGGAAATCGGCCGTGACAGTACACGGTGCCTCCGTCTTGCCGTCGCGTTTCATAAGGAAATATGCCGCCGCCCAATTCGAATGGCAATCGAGCAAAGCCCCGATTATCCCGCCGTTTAAAATCCCCGGAAACGCCTGATGATGCGGCTCAGCATGCCACGTCGCGACCACCTCATCGCCATCGGGAAAGCTGTTGATGTGCAGCCCTTTCTCATTCGCCGGCCCGCAGCCGAAGCAGATGCCCGTTGGTGAATATTGTTGTTGGATCGAGAGTTTTTCAGTCATAGCGATAGTTACTCTAAAGTAAAAGGTAAAAAGTAAAAAGTAAAAGGTAAAAAGTAAGAGCTGTTCCGAACTTATCACTTCGCACTTATCACCTTTCACTTATTCCGGAGCTTGGTGTTGCGGCGGGAAATGACTTAAATTTAACCCGATAGTTTTCACATCAAAAAATCTATGCTCACGCTAATTGCTCTTGCGGTCATCGTTTGGCTTGTCTTCGGTTACTTTGCCTATGGCCGTTGGGTCGCAAAACAGTTTCAACTCGACGATTCCAACGAAACGCCGGCAAACACGGTAAATGACGGCGAAGATTTTGTGCCAACGCGGCCATTCTATCTGTTCGGACAGCATTTCTCAGCCATTGCAGCGGCCGGGCCGATCGCGGGGCCGATCATTGCTTGTTTGGCGTTTGGCTGGCTGCCGTGTCTGATCTGGATCGCGCTTGGAGTCGTGTTGATCGGTGCTGTACACGATTTTAGCGCGTTAGCGTCGTCGGTTCGGCACGGAGCGCAGTCGATAGCTGAGATCACGCGTGACAAATTGGGCGGCAAAGCCGGCCGCGCGTTGATGGCGTTTATCTGGATCGCACTGGTCTATGTGGCAGTCGCGTTTACCGACATAACTGCCGGGACGTTTGTTGCCGGTGACGAGTCTCTCGTCGGCGAAACGACCTTTAACCCCGGCGGAGCCGTCGCAATGGCGAGTGTGTTGTATCTCGGCCTGTCGCTGCTGCTGGGCGTGGTCGAAAGATTTCTAAAGCCGCCGCTTTGGCTCTCGACGATCATCTTCGTTCCCGCCGTATTCGGCCTCTCGTACCTTGGAACACAGTTCTCGAATGTGCTCATATTCAGCCATCAGACGTGGGCCGTCCTGATCATTCTGTATTGCGTCGTCGCGTCGCTGATGCCGGTTTGGGCGCTGCTTCAGCCGCGAGGCTACCTCGGCGGGTTCGTACTCTATGCGGCGATCCTCGTGGGCGTGATCGGCATATTTTTTGGCGGATACGAGATAAATCAGCCTGCGTTTAAGTCCTGGGATGTCGGCGGGATGACGGGGATGTTGTTCCCGTTCCTGTTTGTGACGATCGCGTGCGGAGCGTGTTCGGGTTTTCACGGACTCGTTTGCTCGGGCACGACCTCGAAGCAGATCGACAAAGAAACTCACACTCGCCCGATCGGCTACGGCGGGATGCTGGCAGAGGGATTTGTCGCGTTTATTGCTCTTGTTACGGTAATGATCGCGTTCGGAGATTCGCTGGTCGGGCCGGACGGCAAAAATCTACCCGCAGGCAAGATCTATGGCAACGGCATCGGCAATTTTCTCACGCTTATCATTGGGCAGGAAAATCTGAAGTTTGCGATCACGTTCGGCGCGATGGCGTTCTCGACATTTGTTTTTGACACGCTCGACGTCACGATGCGTCTCGGGCGATATCTCGTTCAGGAATTGATCGGCATTCCCGGCAAAATTGGAGCCGTGATCGGAACGCTCATTACCGTCGCTTTACCTTTCGCGCTGATATTCCTCGCAAAGCCCGGTTCATACGTCGAATTTTGGACGCTCTTCGGTGCCTCAAACCAACTCCTTGCCGCCCTCACGCTCCTCTCGATCACCGTTTGGCTCTACAAGGCACGCAAGCGCATCGCATTCACATTACTGCCGATGCTATTCGTTTTGGTGATCACACTGTGGGCGTTGGGCTCGATAGTGATCGGCAATTTTCAGGCGACCAATTGGTTCGACATCAAATTGGTAAATGGCGTGATGTCGATCGCATTGATAGGACTGGCGATCTTTCTGGTCATAACGGGCCTGCTAAAATTGCGGCGCGATCCGGAGACCCTCGATCCGGCCTAACCCCGACAGTTGTGAGTAACGTACGATTTTGAAGAAAAGAATTTTAGCCACGAATTACACGGATAGCACTAATAGAGTCGTCTTATTTGTGTCATTCGTGTAATTCGTGGCAAAACCGCCTTGAGTACTACGCGCGTTCGATCGGTACTTTGTCGAGAGTTTTAGTGGTATGGTCGGTCACGCTCATCGCCGGCTCGCGGTATTCTTCGAGTTGTCCGGTTGTCAGCGGGCGGAGTTGTTGCGGGTGGGCGGAGTCGTTGTCGCTTTGAGCAGACTTCAGCTTGAAATCGATCAGCTTTGTCGCCTGTCGCGCGAGAATAAAGCAGATGCCAAAGATCGCCGCTAAGTAGGCAACGATGATCGCTACTACGGGCTCGATACGCACATCGTTACCAAGCAGTACCGCAACAAGTCCGACCAAGATCCCAAGACCAAGCATAACCACCAAAAACAGCGTCGTTAGAACATTGTCGAGCATTTTGCCCGGCATTCCGTCCTTGTCGATCTCAGCCGCCTTCGACAGCCGCTCGCCGCAACTGTTGCAATACTTGAGTTTCTTATTGACGGAGTTGCCGCAGTTTGGACAGTACATTGTTTAGCTGATGGACTTGGGGCTTATCTTTTCTTCCAGCCAGTTCGTCAGGTCGTCGATGCTCTCGATGTGGACAGGTTTACCCTGCCATGCCTTGATGGCAAAAACAACCAGCATTATCGACGTTACCAGAACGAAAATGAAGCTGCCGATATCGGCGATATCCGAAATATTGCCGATAACGCCGAGGATCAGCGTCACGATGAGAATGCCGATATGCGCCGCAAGGCCCTGAGCGGCGTGAAATCGCACCTTTGCCTCGCTTTTTGGGACGAGAAACAGGATCAGAATTCCGGCGACCATACCGATATACCACGGAATATACGGCACCGCCGTGAGTACATTCTCCGGCAGGCCGATCTTTTCAACCTTGCGTGAGATGGACTGATCCGGTGCCGCCACGTTCGCTGGCTGATAATGGGCCGGAACGTACTGCCCGTTATACGGATCTGAATATGGTGAGGCATCCGCAGCATTAAATCGGCGAGTCTGTTCCTCGGTTGCCGCGGTCGGAGCTGCTTTGGCAAACTGCCTCGTCTCAGCGCCCTTGCCATTTAGAACCTGCGTCGCAACCTCAGCCTCGGCCGCCGCCTTTGCCTTTTCCGGAAAATCCGGATCGAGCGGATTTGTATCGTACTTGTTAGCCATTGCTATTGAGATTTTACGATATCTGTCAACGAAATGTTCGCTAAACGACCATAAAGGGCCTCGTTTCCAGGCAAAATTGAGCTTACCTGCCATATGTTAAAATGGAGGAAACTCATTAATGAGACATTAGTCTCGAAAGGAGAAGTTTAGACTATGATAAAACGCACACTAGCTGGGGTCTGGATCGACAGCTCGCGGGCGGTGATCTCGACGCTTGATGGCGCCGACGCCGACCTGACGGTACTCACATCCGATATCGAGGGAGTAGAACGGATCGAAGGAGAAGGCCGGCCCGAAGGCCGTTTCGGAACTCAGTTCGTTGCTCACGAAAAAGCAAAAGATGCACGTCGGGACGACGATGAGCAAGACTTTTGTTCGCGCGTTGCTGCAAAGATCAAAGACGCCGATCAACTGCTGATCTTTGGCCCGGCGCACATGAAGAACAAACTCGAAAGCACGATCCGCGGCATGCCGAAGCCGACGCCGAATATCAGGGCGGTCGAGACCGCGGATTCGATGACCGACAATCAGGTCGCGGCCTACGTCAGGGAATTCTTTGGCCGCTCGGGTATGGCGGCCTGATCGAAAGAACCCGCGTCCTACGCCGGCGGTTCCGATACTTCGATCCCTAGCTCGTTTAGTTGCGCCGCATCGACCTCGCCCGGTGAGTCCATCATCAGGTCCTGTGCCGACGCGGTTTTGGGGAAGGCCATGACGTCGCGGATATTTTCCGTTCCGCAGAGGATCATACACGTCCGTTCGATCCCCGCGGCAAAGCCTCCGTGTGGCGGCGTGCCGTATTCGAGGGCATCGAGGAAGAACCCGAACTGCACCCGCGCCGATTCCGGCGTCATTCCGAGCGCCTTGAAGTTCAATGCCTGAACTTCCTTCTGATGGATACGGATCGAGCCGCCGGCACATTCGTAGCCGTTGATCACGGCATCGTACGCCTTTGCACGCACCTTGCCGAGCAGATGGTGCTGCGAGGGGTCGTTGACCGCGGTCGTAAAAAGTTCGAGGTCCTCGTCCATCGGCGATGTGAACGGATGATGCGCGGCGAAATACTGATCGGTCTCGTCATCATGCTCGAACATCGGAAATTCCGTCACGATCAGGCATGCGTGCTTGCTCCGGTCGATCAGGTTCTCGCGTTTGCCGATCTCGACGCGCAAAGCCCCGAGACTCGCCGCCACAACCGATCTGCGTCCCGCGACGATGAGGATCAGATCGCCCTTTTCGGCACCGGCGGTTTTCGCGACTTGGGCGATCTTTTCTTCGCCCAAGACTTTCGTCAGCGACGAAGTAAGAACCCAGTCGCTATCGCTCCCGGTTCCGACCTCTGATTCACCGGCCTTGATCCACGCCAAAGCCCCCGCACCATATCGTTTTACAAAATCCTGCAGTTCGTCGAGCTGTTTACGCGAATAATCCGATTTACCGCTGGCGACGAGGCACTTGATCTCGCCCTTTGCCTCGAGAGCTGCAGCAAACGGAGCAAAATCCGTGTCACGAAGGCTGTCGCTCAGATCGATCAACTCCATCTCAAATCGCAGGTCCGGCTTGTCCGAGCCGTACCGTCGCATCGCTTCGGCATGCGTCATTCGCGGCCACTCGGCGGGCAGCGCAATGCCGCCAACCTTCTCAAAGACGTGGTTAAACATCCCCTGCATCTCGCGATACGCCATCTCCTGATGGGCAAACGACATCTCCATATCGAGCTGCGTAAACTCAGGCTGGCGATCGGCCCTGAGGTCTTCGTCACGAAAACATCGAGCGATCTGGTAATACTTGTCAAAGCCTGAGATCATCGTGAGCTGTTTTAGGATCTGAGGACTTTGCGGCAACGCAAAGAATTTACCCGTGTGAATACGCGACGGCACGATAAAATCGCGTGCTCCCTCGGGCGTAGATTTGAGCAGGATCGGCGTCTCGATCTCGATAAATCCGCGCTCGTCAAAATATTCGCGGATCGCCGCGACGGCCTTCGCGCGCGTACGAATATTGTGCTGCAATTGCGGCCTTCTTAGATCCAGATAGCGGTATTTCAGACGCGTGTCCTCGGCCGCGAGATTCTCGCTGCCGGCGACCTCGAGCTGAAACGGCGGCACCTTTGCATCGTTGAGCAGCAGCAGTTCGCTGATCTTGACCTCGATTTCGCCGGTCGCGAGCTTGGCATTCTTGGCACCGGCGTCACGGGCAACGACCTCGCCCTTGACCGCAATGACAAACTCGCCGCGAAGCCCCTTCGCCTTTGCGTGTGCGGCCGACGCCGTATCTTCGCTCACGACAACCTGGGTTACGCCGTCACGATCGCGCAGATCAATAAAGGTGAAAACCCCAAAGTCACGCTTCTTAGCGACCCAACCCATCAACACAACCGGAGCCCCTTCGTCCGATTGACGAAGCTCACCACAAGTA